>CAIWXX010000163.1 GCA_903916735.1 uncultured Acidobacteriota bacterium | reverse complement strand
CGGAGGCCATGATATTCAAACCAGCTCAACAGATGTGCCCCCATCTTGCCATCGAGGACGACAGGGCCACGAACATGACCACATGCACCATCCACCACCTGCCTTGCTACCGGGGAACGCCCTGCGAGCAGTTCGAGCAGCTGGGGCCGGTCGAAGACAAATGTTTCATGAGCGGATACTTCCAGCTGCAGGGAATGAGGGTACGCGAACCCCGGAGAAAATCCGACCCGGTGTATACCACCCTCGAAGATTGGATTCTACATGAAGCCATTCCGTTCTCCATCGATTCATCCGAAACCTTCAACGCATCCATCGATAAGGTCGTCGCCTCACTCGATGGCTCTGTGGAGTTGCTCGGCTTTGGAGAAGCACTGCACGGAGGCGAGGAGATTCTCATGCTCCGCAACCGGCTCTTCCAGCACCTGGTGGAGAGGCATGAATACCGCGCCATTGCCATCGAGAGCAGTTTCCCCCGGGCGCGCTTAGTAAATGAGTACATTGCCGGTCGCGGCCCGGCATCGTTTGAGGATGTGCAGGAATTCGGATTTAGCCACGGCTTCGGCCTTCTTGACGCGAATCGAGAACTCGTGGAGTGGATGAGGGCATTCAATGACGATGCAAAGAATCGCGTCAAACTCAGCTTCTACGGCTTTGATAGTCCGACCGAAATGATCGGCAGCGATAGTCCTGCCCATGTCCTGCATTTTGTTCTCGATTACCTCGCCTCGCTAGATAGTGAAGGCATTCAAGAGCATCGAGATCGCATCGACCAGCTTCTGGGCCAGGACTCCTATTGGGAGAACCCAGAGGCCTCGTTCGACCCGACGAAGTCGATAGGCCTGTCACCAGCGGCAACAAAGCTGCGGATTGAGACAGAGAATCTCATAACAAAACTATGCCTGCGCCGTCCAGAATTGGTGGCGAAGAGCGACATGAGCCGCTATTTAGAAGCTGTGCAGTATGCAACGGTGGCACGTCAGTTACTGAACTATCACGCTCTGCTCGCAGGAACGTCGGGCAAACCTGAGGACCGGATTGTCGAACTTCTTGGCATTCGTGACCTTATGATGGCGGATAATCTCGCGTACATGGTCTCCCGTGAGCGTGGCCGGGGAAAAGTGCTGGCGTTTGCCCACAACAGCCATCTGCAGCGCGGAAAGACACAATGGAAATTGGGAACTGTTGTGTACGCATGGTGGCCGGCAGGATCTCACCTCAATGAAACGCTCGGCCCACGCTATGCAGTCGTCGGTTCGGCGTTAGGCGTCTCAGATGCCAATGGCATCATTCAGCCCGAAGCCAGCACTCTTGAGGCGAGGCTGACGGCGGTTCCGGGGCCGGCGCGTTTCATTCCAACTCGCAAAGGCCAGGGGCTTCCAACATCGGCAATCGCAGCTCTTCCGATTCGCTCAGGCAGTATGAAGAACCCGACCTACTTCGCACTAACACCTCAAAGCTTCAAAGATTTCGACTGGCTGGCAGTCCTGGATTCAACGGCATACAGCCGCGGTGGTCCGCCACTCAAATGATAAAAAAAGGCTCTTCGCCATTTCCAGTGGCTAACCTCAGGCTATTTTGGTTTTTCCGTTGGTAGTTCGTCTCCGTGCGTACTCTGTGAACTTTGTGTCTCTGTGGTTGAAACGTCGTTAGCCACT
>CAIWXX010000162.1 GCA_903916735.1 uncultured Acidobacteriota bacterium | reverse complement strand
GGGCAGATTTTCCAGGCCGCGCTTTCCCTGGCCCTCGCCCTCACCGACAGCATCCAGTCCTTCAATGAAGCGGAGCAGAATTTTTTCTTCCTCGACGAGGGGTTCGGCACACTCGACAAGGAGTCACTGGCGACTGTATTCGAAACCCTGAAATCCCTCAGAAAAGAGAACCGCATCATCGGAGTCATCTCCCACGTCGAGGAACTCCAGCAGGAGATCGAGAACAGCGTGCGCGTGGTCAACGACGAGATGGAAGGAAGCAAGGTGCAAGTGTGCTGATTCGAATTACTACGTACCAGTAGATCTTTGTCGGTTAAGGGATACACAGTATTAAGATTGCTTTGCAGCAAAGTTATTATGCAAGGCGCTGGATCGATCGAGGGAGCTGATTTGAATTCCCAATTCAGTAGTACACTTATGCACAGTGCGATTCTATGCCCATATAACATCCATTCGAGAAATTCCTTTGGATGTACTGATCTTAAGGATTGCCCCGGGCAAAACATCTCTCAGGAGTGGGGCGGCGAAAAATTTCCTCAGTGCATCCCATACGCGGAGGTAGAGTTGGGGAAGTAAAGAGATTTGGCATCACTTAGTTGTCTCTCCCTTTGACGGGTGTTTTAATAAACTCGTGCTCGAAAAGCCAATGTGGCTCAAATGGTTTGCCATCTTGTCTGCGTTCGATCTCACTGTTTACTGCGTTCTTTGCTATTTCCGATGGAATGATTAGTTCGTCCTGGCCAAGTCGAGTATCGATTTCCTCCCACCGTCCAATATCAAGCGCGTGTTTTACATGGAATTCAACGCTGACCGCGGTCGAGACAACAGCAGTAAGCTCATGCTCGTAGAACTCACCATTGTCTTTTATCATAGAACAGTATTTATCAAACCGGCCTGCAAGTTGAAATAGCTCATCAGGATCAAGTGTCGTCAGCCAGCGAGCAAAAAAGCAGTCCATTTCGTAATACGGCTTGTTCCTCAGCCATTCACTTATGCTTTGATAGGTGTTCATTCCGAATGTATCAACATGTATTCGATAAGCAGTTGGTAGTTCAAGCGCAGATTCCTGCTTCTCGTCAATGCAACCGGCGTGAATAAGCGGCTGTTCATCTTCCCGATAATAGCGGGTTTCGTAACCAATCCGATTCCCACAGAGAGGACAAAGAGATTCGGCGTCGATCCTGTACAAGACACATTGATTGTGTTTACAATTCTCGTTAAGACAAGGACCAAACTGATGCCCTGGTGCCGCCAGCATCTCAGCATTCCCTTTTTTACAGACATTATCTTTTTTCATTTTTGGTCCTTTCACAGTCCAGCTTTTTCCGACTTTGCATCATTTAATAGAGGTTGCACATCGCATGCCAACAACGACCTCATCCAAGGCTTTGAGTTGCCTGTGATAAAGGAACTGGCTTTTCAACTTCAGTTTCATATGTCTCAACTTGATTTGTATCGGAAGAGAAGCCGCGTATAACTTTTGAGCCATTTTACACGCTAATGGTCCTCCGCAAAGGCATGGGCTCCACTTGGCATGAATTGTGCTTGATCGTAGAATGGAATTGACAAAGCATGGCATTATCATCGATTATGAAACAGAGCTTATTTTCAATGTTATCAGGTCAGGCCTGAAAAGGGGAAGTCATGGCCAAGGGCGAACAAAAAATCTTGTTTGGTATCATTGCACATTTAATCACTCAGTTATCGGGGCCTGGCCTGGCCTGGACTTCACGAGATAGGATTAGAATTGCACTTGAGAATGATCCTGAAGCTCGGAAAATTGTTTTAGAGGCGAAGAAAAATTCAAGGCTATCTGACCCAATTGGCAACATGATTGACTGGTTCAGTGCAAGGTTTGAGAGCGCCGGCTACTCTAGTCATTTCGAACGGAGTAGAGGCCGTGATGGAAAGTGGCAATATCGACCCTCCGGCAACCTTTTTGTTGAAAACGAAATAGAAAACACAGGGATAGATAACACAAAAATTAGCCATTCCAAGGTCTTTGCACACGAGGACATACCTGGACAATGGTCGAGTCATCGATTAGATTGGTCGAAAAGGCAAGAAAACATTCATGAAGGGATGGATCACCTAAGGAGTTTTATACAAGACAATCTTGAACAGTTGGAGCAAGGTCTCGTTCTTGTGGATCAAAATCCTGAAGATTTCTCCATGAACACTAATGCAGATCTCATTGCAAAAGACAGGAATGGAACGATTGTATTGATTTGGATTAAAACCGGGAAGCCACCATACGGGTTTTCTGAAGATATCGGATGCGAAATGACACGACTGCGGAGTCATATAGGCAAGCCCATTAGAGGAATCGTTATCGCTGCCGGCTTCGCTGAAAATTTTAGGCTGGCGGCGAAAAACATCCCTGACTTAGCGATCAAGGTCTATCAACCACATTATTCATTCGAACCGGTAAAATGATCAATATGATTAGAGTTTCTGTATTGGCCAACATGCAACGGTTCGCTGGAGAAGAAAATGAGGTTAAAAAGTTCAGTGGTGAGTCGGGTGACGCTGAAAGCGAGAGGTAAGAATTCATGCTGACATCACTTCGGCTTGGGAACTTCAAAGCATTCGCCGAACCTCAGTCTATCCCCATTCGACCATTAACATTGATCTTTGGCGCAAACAGCTCAGGGAAATCATCGATCATTCACAGTCTATTATATGCACATGAGGCAAGTCAGGGTGGTGGATTAAATGTAACTCGCACCTCCAAAGGTGAGGATTCGGTCGATCTTGGAGGGTTCCTTCAGTTTGTTCATCGACATGAGATAAACCGGCAAATCTTGTGGTCGGCCGAATTTGAAGTGACGAGCCCTGAAATAGGTGGGTCCGAATTAACTCGAAAATGTCACAATGCGAAAATTGAGCTATGCATAGGGCTTGCTCCCAGACTATCAAGTGTCATTAACATTGCTCGATCCCCCCTCGTAACCGGATTTAAGCTTGAGGTGGACAAACGCATATTCCTTCAGAGTTTAACACCAATCCGTGATGACGGTTCTCTGACGGTTGAGCTCAATTTCGAACATCCTCTATTTCAAAAATCTCATTTCAGTCATTCGTCGAATAAGAAACAATCTTCAAGCCAAAAAAAAGAAGTAATTGAGTATGTTCTGAACCGTAAACCAGGAAGACTTCTACCAATCGGCCTCTTATGTAACATCAGGAAAACGCCAAGCAAAGCCGTGAAAAAAATTTGTATTCAGGAACTACGCCTTACAACCTCGGCTTTAAAGGAGGTTAGCGACCTGATTGAGGATTTGAGCAACTCTCTGGTAAATATCTTGGAGCAGCTGGAGTATTTAGGGCCAATACGTTCTCTTCCTCCGCGTTCGCTCGTATTCGGATTCAGCCACGGTTCCAATTGGTCGGCTGGGGGCAGTAGTGCGTACGATCTCCTTCGAAAAAATGACGAATTACGGCAGGCAGTAAACAAATGGTTGGGCAAGGATTTTCTAAGCACACATTACGAATTCATTGCAGAACATCTATGGACATACCGAGAATTACAGGAATGTCAATTTTTTGAAGTAATGACGGACAGAGTCACTGATGAAATTCTCAATTGCTTACATGGATCCAAGAGTCGAGCCCCAAAGAAACTGAACAGCACCAAACTAATGCTGGAACTTAAAAAAAGACTACCTCAGATCCAAGGGGTCCTGGAAGGTGTATTCGATATCGGCGAAGGTTTTCTCGAACCTGAATTGGAAATGGATACTTCCCATCTCCGCCGGATGATGCTTTTCGATAAAAACACGAAGACGCTTGTGTCTCTTATGGATGTGGGCATTGGGATCAGTCAAGTCCTCCCAGTTCTAGTGAAATCTTATGCGGGAAACGATGCAACTATTGCAATCGAGCAGCCTGAGATTCACTTACATCCAGCACTTCAAGCCGAACTCGCAGATGTTTTCATTGAATCTGCACTTGGTGGGCGTAATAACACATTCATCATTGAGACGCACAGTGAGCATCTCCTTCTTCGAGTACTCCGCCGTATACGTGAGACAACTTCCGGCAAGCTTGATCAACAGAAGAAACTCCACATTGCTCCAGAGGATGTTTCGGTTCTCTACGTTTGGCAGACACTATCGGGTGCGCGAGTAGACAGGCTTGAGGTTACACGGGATGGAGATTTCACGACTCCATGGCCGGAGGGATTCTTCGACGAACGCGAAAAGGAGCTTTTTGACTAAATGTTCTTCGAGTACGCAATCGAACCTAAAGCCGTCTCTGATTTGGGGGACCTGCAGGACCTTTACCGAGAAACTGGTATCTACCAAGGGCGGCTTGTATCCGATTATCCTGATCAGCGATCCGGCTTTTGTTGGAGTAAAAGGGTCTTGAATTCCAGCGATCGTACATGGAGAGAACGCCAACTGGTAACAGAATTACTTGCCAAGATGGAACATAAAAACATATTGATCCCAAGACCAGAACTGCCATGGAATATGGAGAACGATGATGACTGGGTCTTAAATGCAAGGAATGTTCTTGGACAGCAATCCGATGCATTTGATGCGATTTTGACTGCATCGACAGAAGAACCGGAAAAAAAGATTGTGCGATATAAATCCATGGACAATGACCATCCCCTATGGAGGTGGCCACCCCGTTGCGAGTGCACGTCTGAGGCCATGGTCGCAGTCGCCAGATACTTGTTTCGTTATTCAACTGAGATAATATTCGTTGATCCCCATTTCGATCTATTCTACAACAAGAAACCTAAGGAGAAGTATATAGAGCCTCTATCTGCTTTTCTTAATGCGATTTTCTGTGGTGATCGAGGATTTAAAAAAGTGAAGCGGCTTGAATACCATTTCTCGGGATCAGAATATAAGGACAATGGATGGAAGGACAAGGTCATCGATGTTACTGCTTGGAAGGAATTGTGTGAAAAGAAGTTTGCTCCATTGATTCCACAAGGCCAAAGGCTTGAGCTGAAATGCTGGCTACCAGACTATTCGAGGAAGTCTCGCGAATTTATGCATACTAGGCTCATTTTCACTGAGCTGGCTGGTTTTAGATTCGATCATGGCCTTGATCTTAATCCAACCTCTCAATCTGTGGACATTCTCAGAGAAGAACAACTAAAAAGTCATTGGGAGGAATATGTGACCACGCCTTGGTATAAGCCTCATAAAGAATCTCCTATTACTGTTGACGGAACTGCTCATGAAAGATCGCCAGGAATTGACCGTCCTTGTTCACCACTTCAAGGCAACAGATAATGAAATGAATACGACCTACGCTCAAGGATTCTTTTATTGTCAACTTATCCGAATCTTGTGATCACGGATGAATTTGCTCACAGACTGTGCCGAGACATCGAGGAGTCGGCCAGCCGCAGTTTGGTTGTTATCGGCAAGATCCAACGCCTTCATATAGAGCCGATGACGGATATTTTCGATGAAATCATCCATGGAGAAGCCTTCGTGGGGTTCCGGCAAGAACGCCATTAAGTCGTTACCGTCTTCGCCTTCCTCGATCACCAAATCATCTGCATCGAGTATATCTTTGCTTGTGAGGCAGATCGACGCCTCGATCACATTTCGCAGAGCACGCACATTGCCGCTCCATAATTGGAGTTGGAGGCGGCGAAGAGCTGCCGGCGTCAAACGCTTCGACCGGCTGAGCGAGGCATTCACTCGATCGAGAACCTGTAGCGCAATCTTGGGAATGTCGGTACGACGCTCTCTGAGTGGCGGCAACGGGAGCTTCACAACGGCCAACCGAAAATAGAGATCTTCGCGAAAAGTGCCGGCTTGCACCATTTCGCGCAGCTTCCGGTGGGTCGCGGCGATGATTCGTACATCCACTTTATGGGTTGATCGATCCCCGATTCGCTCGACCTCTCCGTCCTCGATAACACGTAAAAGCTTGGCCTGCGCGTCAAGAGGGAGCTCCCCGATTTCGTCCAGAAACAGAGTGCCTGTGTCGGCCCGATCGAACTTTCCTTCCTGATCGGCCACGGCTCCGGTGAAAGCTCCCCGTCGATGCCCAAACAATGTGCTTTCTACCAAATCTTTCGGGATCGCTCCACAATTGAGCGCTATGAACCGTTCGTGCGGCTTCCCACTGAGCCGATGCAGAAGTCTCGCAAAAAGCTCCTTCCCAGTTCCGGTCTCTCCGAGGATCAGCACAGGCCTGTTCGAGGCGGCCACTGCTGCCGTTATCTGTAGAGCCTTCTGCATCCGTGGATGATCCGCGACAATTTGCAAATCCTTCACGATGGCATCGAGGTCCATGTTTTTCAGGTCTTCCGTGCATGTGAAAACCGGCGGCATTCGAACAACTGGAAATGCAGGTGAGCTCAGGTTGATTTCAGTCAACAACGGCAGCGCATCCGTGACGAATCGATGAGGCCGTATCTGCAGCAGGCATGCCGGCAACTCTCCCGAAGCGACGAGCAGGACCCAGCATGCGTGCATCTGTGGAGTTCCTGATGCGACGGAAACGAAAAGCGATGCTCCTTGCTCACGCTCCACAATTCCCGAAAGCTGTTCACGCATCAGCCTCAATATCTCTTCATGATTCGTCGGGTCGGTTGTATTGAGCTCGACATTCTCAACCTCGATTGCCGGATAACGCCCTCGAATGGCATCGGTCGTCGAATAAGTATTCTGGATGGTTCCAGGGGTTGAGAAAAGGACAACGCGAGTGAACGGTCGCACGCCGAGAAGAGAAAGTATTGGACCAGGGTGTTCTTGGCCGGCAATCAACCCGGGTGAATATGGATCATGAAATCCGGTGAAGGTCAAGAGAACACAGCCGGACTCATCCTTCTCAAAGTGCGCGGCATCATGCCTTTTTTTTGGTCTCTTCACCTCATGTTTCATTGGCGGGATGGTACTCCCTTGGTGATTAAGGATCAAGCTCAATTCAAAACGTCTCACTGAAATAATACCCGCTCATCATCCAATTTTTCTCTTCAACCAGGGTATGAGTCATTACAACCGAAGCTGAAGAATTCCATTCAATCTCCGGCTTATCCAAAGGGATTTAGTACAAGCACCCTTTGGCATCATGATTGCAACTATACAGAGTGCGGTAAGCGATAACGGCAATTCGAAAAGCAATCGCGGAATTGGAACTGAAATGATTTCGGTTCCAAACACTGGGCATTAACAATCAATAGGAGGTCATCCCATGCATCAACTACTTGTGTCCTTGCTTTTATTCGCAACAACACTGACTGCCGGAACGCATCCACTTGTCGGCACGTGGACCATGAAGGAGAAGATCGGCAGCAAATGGTTCACCGATTACATCACGGTGAAATCGGTCGACTCTCTGGGACGTGTTGTCGCCGTTGATCAGTATGGCTCTGCTGTACAAGGCTACGTGTCGGGGCCAACGGTATTTCTGGCAGATGTAAACGAGGACTACTACATGGACTCATACTATTTCGATTACTCGACGCGCAAGTTCAGCAAACACATGGGAGTTTTTTCTTATTACTATGACTTCCAAAGTGCATGGCACACCCTGACTGTGACCAAGTCCAAGACCGTCAAATTGATTCCGGAATTCACATGCCGTGCAGAGGAATCAGCGCGTAAGGCTGAGGCAGCCCGATGTGCAACAGAAACGGGTCGGTAGAATGAACGCAACGGCTTCACCATGGGCCTGAAACCGACCAGGGTACACCTATTCTGCTGCTGCTTTCATAAAAATGATTCTCGCGGCGCACACTTATGGAGGTAATTATGGATTTAGACACGATCAATAAATCGAAGATCGACCGCCTCCTGGAGATCTCGATGAGCGCAGGGTTCGAGGCTATAGACCGGGTCATATTACCAGGGAAGCCGGCATCCTATGAGTCCATTCCCGATGCTCTCAACCCTCGGATCCGCAATTATCTGCGTCGCCTGTATCCAGATGGCTTGTACTCGCATCAGGCGAATGCGATTGAAGCAGCTCTGGGCGATGAAGACATATGTCTCGCCACTCCAACGGCATCCGGGAAGAGTCTGGTTTTTATGACGGCGGCGCTTCAGATGCTCAGTGAAGATCCATCGGTAACGATCCTGGCATTCTATCCCGCAAAGGCTCTCATTCAGGATCAGCTCAACAAGTGGAAGTCGGTTCTTGGTGAATTCGGCATGGAGCCGGGATACATTGATGGAGGTGTTCCCATGGGTTTGAGGCCCGGCATCATGCAATCACACCGGGTCCTTCTCATGACACCGGATGTGGCACACGCGTGGCTTATGAGCAATCTAAAACTACCTGAAGTTTCACGGTTCCTGGACGGCTTGCATCTTATTATTCTCGACGAGGCTCATGTCTACGATGGTGTTTTCGGCACGAATATGGCTTATTTCCTTCGGAGACTTCTTGCTGTGTCATCTCCACACCGTATTATTTCCAGCACGGCCACCATCGGTGATCCGGCCGGTTTTCTAAAAAGTTTATCCGGTAGACAGTCTCGTGTCTTTGACGCGGATACGGATGGATCAGCCATGCCGCCAAAGACTGCCATCCTTCTCCACCCTTCAGGTAACAATCGATTCGAATGCGTTGTGCGGCTCCTTGCAGCTCTTCCTCAAGCAGGATGCGGTCGTTTCCTTGCATTCGCCGATTCCAGGAAAATGGTTGAGCAACTTGTGGCAGCTACGCATCGAGGCAAAAATGCACTCAGTGCCGGCTGGAAGGATAATGAGGATGATTTTTTAGAAAGTGAATCAGACACAAGACTGATTCCTTCGCCCGCTTCGCTCACAGCCATTCTTCCCTACCGAGCCGGGTACGAAGTGGAAGATCGTCAATTGATACAGAAGGCGCTCGAGCAAGGAAACCTTGCTGGAGTTGTCTCAACCAGCGCCCTGGAACTCGGGCTCGACATCGGCGACATCGATCTCGTCCTGCTTCTTGGCACTCCACCATCTGTGAAAGCATTTCGACAAAGGATGGGTCGTTGTGGGCGTCGATCTCCAGGCATTTGTCTTCTTATTGATGATCGTGGTTCCATCTGTAGCGTTCCCGGAAAGTTGACCGCATTTCTGGAAAAACCATCTGAAAAAGGGTGGCTTTACCTCGATAATCGTTTCATTCAATACTCACATGCCCTATGTGCTGCGGCTGAAAGTGCCGAGGTGGGCGAGTCTTCATTTTCACCGAAGCCATTTGAATCCGTTCCGCCTTCGTTTCTTCGATTTCTCGAAAACGAGCTCAATCCGACCGAGAGCATCTCTGACGATCTCTATCCTCTCAAGCAGCGTGCACAGAGCGGCCCCCACCTGGAGTTCCCATTACGAAGTGGAATAGAGAAAAACTTTCAAGTTCGTTCAACAAGAGGTTCAGGCGATCATAGGCTGGGATCGCTCACCTTCAGCCAGGCGCTTCGAGAAGCCTATCCAGGGGCGATTTACTACTACATGGCGCGACCATATAGAGTATTTCAATTCAAATACCAAACCGGCGAAATCATCGTCAAACCGGAAAAACGCTGGACAACCAAACCGATGTTACAGAACATGGTGTTTCCTAAATTCCGCGGCGGTCTGCTTGGCCTGCTCTGCGGAGCTGATTCCTTCGTGGCTGAGGCTGAATTGCAGGTCAGCGAACGCGTTCTTGGCTTGATTGAGAAACGCGGATCGAGTAGTACATCGCTCGAATATGGGACAGGATCTCCGTACTCGCAGCGACCACTCCAGCGCTTTTTCGAGACAACTGGAATATGCATATATTTTGCTGATCCCAAATGTCATTCTGAAGCCGCAGCATCGGCTCTCTTGGAGGCATTCTGCCTCACATGCGGGGTCGAGGCCCGGGATCTTGGCATTGGCACATTTCACAGCAAAAGGTCTCCTCTCGGCACTGAGCCTTGCCAAGGAATTTGTATTTACGATGCTACGCATGGGAGTCTCCGCCTGTCGCAGCGTTTGCTGGAGAAATTTCCGGAGGTCACCTCATTAGCGGTTACGCTCGCAGCTGCGCGTGAAATGAAGGACTCTCTTCTTGAATCCGCGCTTTTGCATATATGCGACCTAGTGCGGGGGCTACGAAAGGCGAAAATTCCTCGCAGCAAGCCTGAACCTATCCTTGAAAGCGAATGGACCCATATCATCGCGCCCTGCGAGAAAGCCGTTTACATTGGTGCCGGCGCTCCTCAAGAGGCCATCGTCCTTGGCTACCGATATACGCCTTATGGGTTGATGTACGAGTTGAAACCGGATGACATAAGCCTCAATCACTGGATGGTCAGAGCAGGTGCCATCATGCCGATTAATGGCGTAACGAAGATGCAGGAAGTGAACTTGACTACGGGTGAGACCAGGTCATAGCGTCGGAGACCAATACTTGCTTAGGTGAATACATGAGAAGCGCATTTTGAAGAGTCGCGATTAGCAGCATGTCTCTCGGCAATCCGAGTCTACTCGATCGCTGAGAATCAACCCTTTCAAACATCCTATTATGGTCAAAATATTCTAACTCACTCCAAGATTTGACCACTGAAAGCGCAGACCTCCTTCCAGAGGGACTTCAAGACTGCAGAATGGCGCGCAACCGTTTTTGATTCCTTCTGTCAGCTTGTCGATTTTTCTGTTGAGGGGTTACCCAAATATTTCGGTGGGATGGTGATGTTCCGCTAAGTACGGCTCTCATCATCACTTGCGGGATTCAGTTGAATCCCTATTCAATTTTAGTAAAACCGAACTTTCTCACCTGCACGAGGACTTAATTAAATATTCAAGATAACGAACTTCTGCTCTGTGATCAGAGGACATGATAGTAAGCGAGGTGCTTTCGATCGGTCATAAGATCTTCCTTCGGCGGCATGATTCTTGCCGCCTTGTGGGCGATCATTTAATTGCACGATCGGTGCGGCGATTGCCTGCTTAATAAGAAGAGGAGGATTTCACTATGAAACTTCATGTGATGATTGATTGCAGCGGAAGCATGGCCGAGGCGATCTATAGTGAGGGGGGCAGAAGCCGGTTCTGTTCGGCTATTAAATGGGTGGATGGGTTGCTCAAAGAGGAGTGGC
>CAIWXX010000161.1 GCA_903916735.1 uncultured Acidobacteriota bacterium | reverse complement strand
GAAACGAAGAGATATTCCCGAATCAACGAAGAAAAAATCAAATCACCATCCATTCTAAAAATAGGCAATGATTTGGAATCCCATTTCTTTTTGGCTATTTCTTTAAGCCATTCCCTGTTGACTGGAAGTAATTGAACCATGTGAGCGCGATATGTCGCCCCCGATAAATATTTATTGTAATAGAGCATGAAATGGTCGATCTGATGCTGGAAGTGCCATTCATCAATGATCATAATGATTTCCTGAACAAGTGGTGTGATTCCGGCCGTGGAACTGGGTGTTGTTAAGACCTCATTAATCGTTTGTCCCGCATCCTCCAGATAATCGGCCACCCGGGCACCTACCGACAAGATCATCCTGTTATCCTTCTTGATACCCTTTTCTTTCATATGATCCAGAGTAAAAACCGAGATCTGATCATTGAGCTGGCCGCATAATCCCTGATCGGAACCAAAGACAATGGCGCCGAGACGCTTCACCGCTGAACCTTTTTTTTGTGTCGCTGCTCCCATCCTTTCCTTCAGGACTATCTGCAGACCCATCTCCACAGTCCTGTTGTAGTCAGTTAAAGATTCAACTGCCTTCTGGTACTGCCGGATACTGACCGCCGCCAAAGCCTTCATCGTCTTGACGACGGAAAGGAGATCACCGGCACTCTTCATCTTTCTTTTCAGTGCCTCAGTAGTCTGCATTTGTTTCCTCTATGACTTCAAACGGGGCAACGGCAACCTTGACCTTCGCCAAAACAATGTCCCTGTCCGTAATTTCCAGTTTAACTCCCGCTTCAATCCTTCCGCACAATTCCGGCAGTTGCTCGTTTACCACACGCAGGACATGGGCCTCCACCTCCCGCACCTTTTGGGTCGGGACATTGTCCAGGCTTCCTCCTGTTACGGAAATGAGAGAGGCAATCTGTTCGGATGCGCGCAAGGGCATACTTTGATTCTGTTTCAGTATTTCCCGGACGCGCCACCCACGCTCCAGAACCCTGCGGGTACTCTCGTCGAGACGCGTCCCGAAACGCGAGAATGATTCCAGTTCTTCAAATTGCGAGTAGGAAAGACGCAGATCACCGGCCACGGAACGATACGCCGGTAATTGTGTTTTACCACCGACGCGGGAGACGGACTTGCCAACATCAACAGCCGGCAATATTCCCTTGTTGAAGAGAACCGGTGAAAGATAAATTTGTCCGTCCGTGATGGAAATAAGGTTTGTGGGAATGTAAGACGACATATCCTGCGCCTCTGTCTCCGTAATCGGCAATGAGGTCAATGATCCGCCGCCCAACTCGGGACGCATGTGAGTGGACCGCTCCAGCAGCCGGGAATGGATATAGAAAATGTCGCCGGGAAAAGCTTCACGCCCCGGAGGACGCCGCAAAAGCAGCGAGACTTCGCGGTAAGCACGGGCGTGAGAAGTAAGATCATCATAGATAATCAGGACGTCGCGGCCCTGCTCCACGAAATATTCGCCCATCGTTGTTGCCGCGTAGGGCGCGACAAACTGAAGGCCGGGGGTATCTTCACCCGTGGCCACGACGACAATGCACGACCCCATGACGCCGTGATCGCGCAGCTCGGCGATCACCTTGGCTACATCGGAGCTCTTTTTGCCGACCGCGCAATAAATCGAAATGATTCCCGTTTCCTTCTGATTAATGATTGTATCGACGGCAATGGCCGTCTTTCCTGTCTGGCGGTCGCCAAGGATAAGCTCCCGTTGGCCACGGCCGATGGGGATGAGGGCGTCAATGACTTTGATTCCTGTTTGCAGCGGTACAGTCACCGGAGCGCGATCCATAACTGCCGGTGCCGGTCTCTCTACGGGGAGCCGCTTGACGGCATTAATCTCTCCCAAACCATCTAGAGGACGTCCCATGGGATCAACTACGCGGCCAAGAAGCCCTTCCCCGACAGGAACGTCGAGTACGCGCTTAGTGCGGTGTACTTCGGTGCCAACCTGAAGGTGCTCACTGGGATCAAGAAGAATCACACCGATCTCCTCCGGATCAATGTTGAACACGAGCCCCATGTAATTACCGGAAAAGCGCACCAACTCCTCGGCACGGATATTAGGCAGTCCGCTTACCCTGGCAATATCCCGGCCCACAGACTGGACGGTACCGATTTCGTATTGCCGTAGCTCTGGCTTCTGCTCATCTAAAACCTTATCCATAGTCGAAAAAGTATCGTCGAGAAATGTTTTTAATTCCTGATTTCCGGTTACGCTTGCCTTTTTGCTCATTTAATTCCTCCCTCAACATTCCTTCTATCCACTGTGCGCCTCTTT
>CAIWXX010000160.1 GCA_903916735.1 uncultured Acidobacteriota bacterium | reverse complement strand
ACAGCGCGCACCATCAAACTCAATTCTTGTGGGCCGAGCCATACATCTACCATTCTATCTCACTGCTCCTCCAACAACAACAAAAATGAAAAGTGAAGACCTGGCCCCATTTTCTCTTGACGTCTTTATGTCTTTGCTGTAATTTCTGTATTGACAGAAATTACAGAAATGAACAAAAACGGGCTTGATCCAGCGGCGCAGAAATTCATCCTCCATTGGGGAAAGATGGGGGCGCGCTGGGGGATCAACAGAACCGTCGCGCAGATTCATGCGCTTCTTTATATATCCAAAAGGCCGCTGACAGCCGATGAGATCGCCGAGAGACTGGCTGTGGCGCGCTCAAATGTCAGCACCAGCATCAAGGAGCTCAGCGCCTGGGGACTCATCAAGGTGGTCCACAATTTCGGTGATCGATGCGATCACTTTCATGCGGAAAGCGACGTCTGGGAGATGTTTCGGATGATCGTTGAGGGACGGAAACGGCGAGAGTTCGACCCGGCACTTGCCACGCTTCGCGAATGCATGGACGACACCGTTGAATGCGACCCCTATACAAGGGCGCGACTGACTGAGCTTCACTCCTTCCTCGAGACGATGACGACGTGGTATCAACAGATCCAGCGAATTCCCCGCGGAGTGGTGATGAGGCTGGTGAAGATGGGCGATAAAGTAGGCAAAGCGCTCAAGGCGCTTGAATAGGAAAGATCATCCGTGCGACTCAAATCGATTCTCCAAGGAATGAGACTCCCGTTTCTGACCGGTTCAATTCTGCCTGTGTGGGCTGCAGCCGCTTATGAGCATCAGGCGATTGTGAGCGTGTGGCTTGATCTCTCGCTGGTCACCCTGGCGGCGGCTTTGCTTCACCTGAGCAGCAACCTGGTCAATGATTACTTCGACACTGAAGGCACTGATCGCATCAATCGTTTTCGCACTCCGTTTTCGGGAGGCAGCCGGATCATACTGGATGGTGCCATGAGCGCTCGTGGAGTTTTTTTCCTGGCCCTTTCGCTGATGGCTCTGGCCGGCGTCATCGCCATTCATTTTGTATACCAGGGCCGCCCACTGGTGGTTGTCTTTGGCTTGGCAGGAGCGCTCATTGGATATTTCTATTCCTCGCGCATATCCAACCTGATGTCGAAAGGGTGGGGGGAGTTCTGCATCTTCATAGCCTTCGGACCTCTCCTGACACTGGGCGCCGGCTATGCCCTGACGGGATGCATTCATCCAATGCAGATTCTGGTCGGTGCCATCCCCGGCTATTTGATTACAGCGGTCCTCTGGATCAACCAGTTTCCTGATTACGAAGCAGACGCCACTACTGACAAGAAGAACCTCGTTGTCCGCCTTGGCAAGGCTTGGGCACGCTGGCCGTATGTGGTTCTGATGTGCCTGCCCTTCCCGACCATCATCGCTCTCGTCTCATTGCGTTTGCTACCCTTCAGCACATTGGCTGTGATTCTGGCGTCGCCGTTGGTTGCGCGTGCTCTGATCGTATTTCTCCGCGTTTGGAATGATCCCCTTCGCATTGTCCCGGCGCAGGCGCTCACGATTCAGTGTCATCTACTCGTGACAGCCCTCTTGGCACTGAGCTTGATCGTGAGGGTTTGAACGGAAATCTTTCGGCCTGGAGCGCAAAGCCCCCAGTGGAACTACAGCGCTCCGCCAAGAGATCGCAATATCGAGATCGGCTCAGTTCACCAGAGTATCTTTGATCTCCCTCTGCCCGCTGTCATGGCCATTGGCTCCTTCTATTGAAAGACCTCCTCGTAAAACTCTTTCATCGCCGCCCAGGAACATCGATCGGCTTCAGCGTTGTAGGCAACGCCTTTGGAGGGATCATTGCCCGAATCGGGATTGGCAATGGAAAATTTTCATCACTCACTGAGCCTGAATCACCAGAATCGATGTCGCCATCTTCGTCGGATCACCCTCCGACTGCGCTTTAAGAATGACCGTCGCTGACGGAGTACTTCCAGGCGCGTGATCCACACGCACCGGTATCATCACTGATTCACCGAATTTGACCGCCGCCAGTTCATTCCGCACCTGAGCTGTCCATCCCTGCCCGTCAATGGAAATCGAGAGGCGATAGATGTCACCCGCCAGGTAGGACGACACATCTTGTGGATGAAATGACCGATCTGTTGTTGCCGGCGCACCCGTGTTGGTCAAAGTGAATGTGTATTCGGCGGAAGGCAATGTCATCGCCTGATTGGCCGGCGGAGAGATCGCCACGCCTCGCAGCTGAGGGCCCGACCCGTCCAGTGACCGCACACCAACTGTGTAGGACAGAATCCCCTCGCTATCGTGCTGCATATCGATGACATAGAAGCGCAGCCGATTTGCCGTGTCTTCCCACTCATACTGGCTGCCTGAGTTAGTGCCTGCATGAAAGAGGGCGTCGTTCAGCTGCCTGTAGTCCGCAATTGTTCGCGGCACAGGCGTGCCATCAGGCCGCTTGTAGTCGACCATTGTGATGTCTTCCGGATGCGCATCAATGACCCATGTGAAACATCCATAACCACACGAATCGCTTTCGTCATTTTTGTTCCTGGCGATGAGGACGCCGTTATCCGGTGTGAAAGAGTCGTAGCCGATCCGCTGCACGACTTCGATTGAATAATAATTGAAGACGGATGCCCCAGGGCAAAGTGGATCCTTGTTCATATCACACGGCGGAGTTTTGTCTTGCGGCGCTTTGCCGTCCAGAGCGACAGTGATGCCTGACAACCCGGCAGGCCCTGGGTCGACGGCACGAGCGGTGACCGTCGCGACCACTAATCCTGATCCTGCAAGGCCGTCTCGACCAAGCCTCAAGACGTTCGATTCTCGGACCAATTTGAAAAGAATTCTGCTGCGGAGCATGAACCCGGCCGGCATTGATGCCCCTTCAGCAGCCGGCACGACCCAACGTTGATGCGGGCCGCCGGGGCCATTGAAGGAACCGCGATCCATGATGTCCCAGGGGCCCGAGCCTACTCGCCGGTACGGCGCGCGATAGGGATTATTGTTATTGTCGCCAATGTCGAATGCGTAGTGGGCAATCTCGTGTGTGATTGTGCCCGAGTTTTCGCCCTGACGCATTGATGAGAGGCCCCACTGCATCTGGCCGGCCTTCCAGGATGTCCATGGCACGTATCGCGTGACAATCCACCTCGGCTTCTTCACATCGATATTGCCCCATTCCATCGGGATGTCATCCGGTGTCTGGAATTTCATCTCACCAAATTCCTGCCAGACACTCGTTTCATCGTAGCCGGCGTAGATCCGCAGAACAATGTCGTACCTGGACATGATGGTCTTTCCTGCGGCCGCCTTCCAGAGCGCATCAGCATCATGCTCGAGCTCGCCATCGCACGTGAACCCCGTTGGGCACCCGCCCTGCTGATGATATTCATTGAGACCATATTGGAAAAGCATCTTCGGCATTCGATATGGCCCGTAAGTGTCCATCGTGGGAATGCCGATCTGGCCGCGCGACTGTTCCATCCAATACCCATTGATCGTATGCCCGTGATTGAGCGGGCTGGGGGTGTTGTAGAAATCGGCGTAGAAGCGAGGGACATCGGCTCGCGCTATCGAATCGATTTGCGGATTGCCGAAGAAATCCGATTTCCTGGGCAGCGTGATCACGAATGGCTGATTCGGGAAATCGACCGCCACGAGCGCGATGCGCAGCTGACGATTGGGCACGAGCGACGGGTCGGCCCAGTTCTTTCCGGGAATGGGATGGTCGTCGGCCCACGTCATATCCTGCTGGTCCTGACATTTTTGTGGATCGATTGGAATCGATGCCGTGTCCAGGCTTCCAGTTGATTCAGTCGATGCGCCGAATGATCTCATCGGGTCTGTGATGGCGGCCGTGAAGAGAAAAAGAAGCAGAAAGTCGAATCGATTGCTTTTTTGAAGAAGAGATTTTTTCATATCAACGCCGGCTTTCTAAAATTCCTTTTTTATTGCTTGATGATTTTTACACCCTATATGATGACGCACGCCGAACGCAGGTCCTTGATACCATCGAGTGGCTGGCTGCCGGTTCCATCAATAAAGCCTGGCATGGGTGATAGCCAGAATTTTGGGCTTTTTATTTTGCGCGAAGATCGATGTGAAGAGCAAAAATGAATCCAAAATGAAGGAGTCGTAGGAAATTTCTCATGATGAGCTTCCTTTTTCAATAACTCATGGCCTGACAACTGATATGTGATATCAAATATTTCAGAATTTTTCAAGTTCAGATGGGCCGACCCCTATCCGCGAGCAAGCACACACCTATTGCGACCAAATGGCTTCGGAGCCTCTGCGGCACGGCTCGCGAGGATGCCGAGCCCTCCCCTCCGTATATCAAGCATTTCCCTGATCGATGGTTTGGGAGGGCGAGGCTCCTGCCGAGCCGTCATGCCGAGCCTATCGAGACTATCTGATGGCTTGCCGCCATTCCTTATCCGCGGATTTCGGGGCCGAGCGACAGGGTGACAGGGTGAGATCAAGGCCCGATCGATGTCCCTGAATTTCGGGCTCAATTGCACGACATGTCACAGCAGAATGAGCGTTGTCGCCAAGAATGCAAACCCGTGGCTGAAAGAGCCTCGCTGCGATAACGCTGCGTGCCATGGGCGCTGGCTGCTCGCCGGATCAGCCTCCTTGCCGTCTCTCTCGTGAGCATGACGGCGCCTACTGCCCGGCGATGTCTGACGCCGTCATCCAGCGAGCATACGATAAAACCGTTGCCGGCAAGGAAAGATACTTTGGAACCACAGATGAACAAGCATGAACATAGATTGGATGCCGGGAATCCTTGTTTCCATTCATTGAGCTAAATTATTATCGGGCAATATTATTTTGACGTACGCGTTGACCAATCGACCCGTTTGGATTGTCCGATTTCTTCTCATATGATTGATGCTTTTGGCGGTATAATGGAGTCGGTGAACGATTTATTTTGAGCATGCCCTTCGCGTCAAAGGAGATCTGCATGTGGATCAGAGGTAAGCCAGCAGGATCCGCCGGCTTCTGCAGCCGGAGTTTCAATGTTGTGACTGTCGTATCGACAAGCAGCATGCGGCCATCTCGTCGCGCGGTTCTCGCCCGATTTTTCCATCTTCGTTGCAGGGTGATTCCATGATTCCGATGCATGGCGAACTCGATAAGATACTCCTGCCCGACATTTTTGGCCGTATCATCGCCGAGCGCCGGACAGGCAAACTTCGGATGGCCACAGGTCCTGCACAAACATGCATTTATTTTGTCGACGGCATCGTGGTCTATGCCACAAATGCCGAGGACCAGCAGCGACTCGGGCCGATGCTAGTCAGAGAAGGGCTTATTTCACAGAATGACAATGCGCTGGCCATGAGTCTGATCATGCCGGGGAAGCGATTTGGAGAAATCCTCATCCGGCTTGGAAAAATACAATCGGAAGACCTCGCAATGGCCATCGCAAAGCAGGTTTTCACGATATGTACATCCGCTTTCTGCATGCAAGCGGGTCAATACCGCTTTAACGATGGCGCCAAGATTCCTCGTGATCTTCATCGGCTCGAGCTATCCACACCCAACATCGTTATGGAAGGCATTCGCCGCATGCCGATTCGAGATGAAATGACGTCGGCGCTCGGTTCATCAACCCAATCTCCAAAACTCACGACCCCTTCTTCACAAATTGCCAGAAGCCTGGCGCTGCGCCCGACTGAAGCCCGAACGCTCTCGCGGATTGATGGCGCGACGACGACGCATGAAATCATGCGGAGCGCGCCGGGGCTTGAAACGGAGACATGCAAGCTTCTTTACGGATTGCATGTGCTCGGCCTGCTTGAAGGTATCACTCCACAGAGTTCCTCGACTGCAAAGTCGAGCGACACGGCGACGCGACCTCAGATCAATGATTCAAAGAACGATACAGAGGCCCGGCCGAGCCGGGAGATTTCCGATCTCGATCATCTCTTCTCCCGCATCAACGACCTTGACTATTACGATGTCATCGGCGTTACCGACAATGCATCGAGCGGTGAGATCAAACGAGCTTATAATCAGCTATCGAAGCAGTATCACCCGGATCGCATCGGAGCGACTGAGGGGGCGGAGGCGCAGAAGAAAGCCGAACGCGTGTTCGCAAGGATCACCGAAGCCTATCAGGTTCTGGTCGATGAAGATGCACGGTGTGCCTATGATCTCGCCGCCCCTGACGAGAGAAAGCATTTTGATGGACACACAGTAAGAAAGCGGGTGACGAAGGTCGAAACCGAGGCCGTGGAGAAATGGGCTCATGGTAACTTCGAGAAGGGCACCGAATTCTTTGCCGCTCGAATGTACTCCGAAGCCGTCCAGCGCCTCTCGCAAGCTGTGAAAGCCAATCCTCGAAGCGTTCAATACATGATCGCGCTCGCATGGGCGCATTCGAAAAACCGCGCATCGGCCTCAGAAGCGGAAAAAATATTTGCCCGCGCCATCAATCTTGAGAAATTCAACCCCGAGCCGTGCATTCAGATGGGAAAGTACTTCAAAGAGCGGAAAGAGTACGACAAAGCAAAGGCTCTGTTCCAGCGGGCTCTCATTCTGGACGACCATCACAAGGAGGCTCTGAAGGAGATCTCAGATATCGCAGGACTTCAAACAAAAAAGAAGAGCATTTGGGACAAGGTCACGGGGCATTAGAAATAATTCCGGCTCACGGTGGATGCCGTCGATAACATCACGAAACAATTGTCGACGAGCACTGCTGACCACCTATGGAACCGGACGAAACTATTGAAACAATCGCATTTCTGGAAGAACCTCCACTGCAATTAAAGAACGAACTACCGGTTCCTAACCAAAAATGGGATAAAGACAGCCAGAACAATCAGCAGCCCAAGGGTTAAAAACCACGCCTTTATCCATTTATTCTGCCTCGCCTGGAACTGTTCCAGGCTGCCATAACTATTTTTTTCCCAGGCCCACTGATTCCCCTTGGCACCAAGGACAAAAAACATGACCAACCCGACGTAGGGAATCAACGTCAATAATCCGATCCAGACATTGTGTCCAATCGCCCAAACAGGTCCCCAGAGAAATGCCGCCCAATTCCACCTCTTTAATTCTCCCGGCGCTGCTTGGGCGCTCGCCGCTTCAACTGCCAAGGCTTGATTTGTCAGCCAATCCGGTGTCTGCCCCGGGCTGGAACTTGCCAGGTAGGTCTCCAGTTCCTTCAGGATATCTTGCAACTCCTTCTTGCCAAGAAAGTACTTAATATAGCTTCCGAAGCCGGCCAGGGGGACGTTTATCCACGCCTCCACGGCGACCTTTCCCGGCGTGAAGGCGAATGTCAGATACTTGATCCAATAGACGCCCTTGCGCCACTCGTGCTGCTGGCTATCGCGTTTCTGCGTATAGCCCTTGGCAGTAAGATAGTTGGCGATAATGCATGTCAGCTCTTCCGGGCTTTTGTCGGTACGGATGTCTCTCTTAAATCTGGCCATGGTCTGCCTCCGCCGCGGATGAATTATCGAGCCTGCTTCTTCCAGCCCCATCCCGAATTTCTTCCTTACATAACTGACATTGTTGCATGCCATCCTCCTTTTAGAATGCTTCGTAAATTTAGCAGCAACTTTTATGCCAGGGTTCGGATGTGACCGCAAAGGCAGTCCAGTTAAGTAATCCCGAAAAAAGTCTACCTGGTTCGGTTCAATCGGATACCCAATGGGGTATGACATATACCCGAAGAACTTTTTGGAAAATCCACTGCCTACAATCACGAGACGCACAGGCAGAGGCCCGCAGGTTGGCAGGCCTCTGCCTCACCACGAACGAACAGGCATGTAGCAGCGGGTTTATTTACAGCCGTGTTTCGCGGTAGACCACGCCACGCTTGGAGAGATCTTCGAGCAGGAACTGCACGCATTCCGGGTGCTTCCCCAACATCTCCGGGGCGGTGATCCCGGCGCTCTTATACAACCCCGCATTCAGCATTCTCACAGCCGCCGTTGCCGTGTAGCCTGTGGTCCTGGCCATGGAGATGGTTCGGGTTGCAGCATCATAGCGGTCGAGCATGTCATACTGAAAACCGCACGTCCGGCCATCTCTTTTTCCAACAACTTTCACCTGCAAAATAGTGAGATCGCCTTCGCCTTCCTGCAACTTCCATTGAGGGAACATCAACGCGGCGGTCACATCGAGCGGCCTTACCCGCACGCCGTTCACGACGATCTCATCCTTGCTGAAGAAGCCTGTTTCACGCAGAAGCGTCATCTTTTCGATGTGCCCGGGATAACGCAAGGTCTTCTCCTTCATGTTGGCCGCCTTGATCGTTTGCAACATGGTGCGCAGGCCGTCGCTGTTGAAGGCTTCGAGAGTCCCGACTCCGGGGAAAAAAATAAGCTCCGGATCCGATAGTGCCGGGCGAACGATCAGCTGGCCATTTTCAATGTATCGCGCCGGCCGCGTGTACTCTTCAATCACATCCACCGGCGAAAAAACGGCTCTGTACTCAAAAGGCCATTCTCGAACTTGCGGCAATCCGCCGACATAGACCAGAGCATCATCGACTTCGTCGAGCATATGGTAGGCATAGCCGACCAGCATACTGGTCATGCCCGGACTGACGCCGCAATCAACGAGAGCGGCGACACCTTTCGCTTTGGCCGGCGGATCGAGTTGGAAAGGATCCTCGGGGAAAAATGCGATGTCAACGACGTTCTTTCCGGCTTCAATGATCGTCTTCAGAGTTTCAAATCCCATAAACCCCGGAACGGCGCTCACGACCATGTCATAGCCCGCAACCAATTTCTGCAGTTGTGACTTTTCCCGCAGATCGGTGCGAATCGTGTCGACTCGCAATTCCTGCTTGATCTTCTCAAGCGCCGGCCCGTTAATATCAGCCACCGTCACGGAATATGAATTGTCCTTCGCCAGATCGGCGGCCATCGGGCCTCCGACCAATCCGCATCCCAATACAATAATTTTCATGAAAGTTCTCCATTATTCAATTTTTTGAAATGTTATCTAAGAGAGAGTGCGGAGGAGATTTACAGGCCGCTGAAGCGATTGACGTAGAGGATGATACGCGGATGCATCGTGTACAGGCCGCAGGATGGGAAACGGATTTCGGTTTCTGTCTGCGATGAACAAATCCGCGTATTCATAATCGAGACTATAGTAAAGCCAAACGGGTTGGAGTTACAAGTTGTCACCATCAGCATCAATCCGCGAGTGCCGTCCGCGATTGGGGGGTCTATCGAATTCTTGCCAGGAGCAAATAATGAGGTGACGAAAATGCTCTTGCATATGACATGGCTCATCACTCGATCACATTACCAGAGGGTTGTCACATGACATGGACTCAGGTGTACACTCAACTGCGTGGTCTCTATATATCGGCCTTGGTCGCGGCACTGCCGATTGTGGCACTGCTGGGAGCGCTTGCCTTTTTCCATGTGAAGGCACATCTCGCCGCCCTCCTGGCAGTGGGCATTGCCCTGCTTAACGCCGTGCTCATTTTTGGGATGCCGATGAAGATGGCCGGCGCCAGTGCGCTTTACGGAGTCGCCTTTGGATTACTCCCCATCGGCTGGATCGTTCTGAACGCCATCTTCGTGTATGACATCACAGTCAAGACGGGTACGTCCGAGATTGTGAGAAACACAATCGCCGGGCTTGCCGGCGATCGACGGATCCAATTACTGCTGATCGGTTTCAGCTTCGGCGCCTTTTATTGAAGGTGCGGCCGGGGTCGGTACTCCCGTCGCCATCTCCGCCGCAGCCATGCTCATCGGCAACACGGCACCGGTGGCTTTCGGATCGCTCGGCACTCCCATCATCTCACGCTCGCCAAGGTCACAGGTCTCTCAGAAAGCCTTCTTTCGGCGATGGTGGGGCGCCAGCTGCCGTTTTTCTCAATCCTCGTGCCATTCCGGCTCGTGTGTGCCATGTCGGGGTTCAGAAAGACGATCGAAACATGGCCCGCGTGCCTCGTCGTCGCATCGACGGCCACTGGTCAACACGGCCACGAGGGCCATATCCTGAGGTATGTCTTCTGGCATAGCCCGGTTCTCGCGTGTCTCGTCGGAGTGCTCGTTGTCATACAGGCGTATATCGTGCCGGCCTTCATCCCCCGGTGAGAAATCGCAAGGAACGGTTTCCTTTCCGATTCATTGGGCAATCTCACTTTCGTTCTTGCCACTTACAGTGAAAATATGTCACATTAAGTACTGCATGATCCATTTTCAAGAGAGCGCATCTGAGTCTGCAGAACATCTGTCGGAGGATTTTCTCTGTGCACACCTTGGGCAAATTGGGATTCCGTTTCCGGCCCGGTCAGCCTTCCATCCAGGATACAAAGCCGCTATTTCCCGCCAGAGTATCACACGATAGCCATATGATAAGGCGAACCGCTTCCCTGCTTCTCTGCTTGATCCTCAGGGTCACATCATCTCAATCGATGACCATCGATCCATCTCCTGATCCCACCCCGCTGCGTGCATTTCGCTCGTTTGAACGAGCCACTGAGCGAGGACTCCCTCAAAGCAGCGTCGCCGCTCTGGCACAGGATGAAGAAGGGGTTCTCTGGATCGGAACACTGGATGGCGTGGGCAGATTTGATGGGACGACGATTCAAACAGTCCGACTCCCGCCCGGGATGATCCCTTTCGGCGCCAATAGCGCCATCATAGCCCGCAGAAAGGGAGGAGTTTTCATTGGCGGATCAGCGGGAGTGCATATCTTCGACGGAAAAATATTCACGTTCCTTCCGACTGAATCCGTCGTCAATTCCCTGGCCGAGACATCTGACGGCTCTTTGTGGATGACCGATCGAAAGGGAGGATTCTATCGTTGCACGAATCCGGAAAAGGCTGCATGGGAGAAGCCGATGTCGCAGGCCCAATTCCCCTGGCCCGCGGTCCTGGTCGCTTCATGCGGAGGTAGTGCAGCCTGGGTCGCATGGCGCGATGGAGTTATGCGCATTGAAGATAACAAAGTGATCAAGGTTGCTGGAGGATCACTGCCGCCCGATTCCATCACGGCTCTGTTGGTGACGCCTGATGAGCACTGCTGGATCGGTACACAAAAAGGGCAGATCTGCTCGACAAAGCCGGGAGACACACACTGGACAATTGCCGCAACAGTCGCCATGAAGAAGGGGCTTATCCGCTGTATGGCTCTTGATCGCCGAGGCCGGATCTGGGCAGGGTGCAATGTCGGAACGGTATGTTTCGGGAGCGAGGAGGCTCGTGAGTGGACCGAGTGGGGGCCGGCCAACGGGATCAAGCCTGCACTCGTGAATGCAATTCTCGCCGACCATGAAGGCAGCATCTGGATTGGGCTCAACGCCTACGGGTTGCTGCAATGGATTGGAGAAGAATGGTCGCACCGAAATCGCTGGCCGGGGGATCTGTATGGAATGAACTCGACCGTCTTCGGTATCAACGGAACATCCGATGACGGTTTTCTTGCGGCCGATTTCGTTCATGGGATATATCGCTGGGATGGTCACGCAATGACTCTGTATGGAGAAGAAGATGGATTGACTGAGAACACCCGGTGCGCCGTCCAACCCGAGCCCGGCAGGATCTGGGTTGGAGCCCGATTCGGCATCTTTGAATCCGAACACGGAGAGAAATTCCATAAGAGTCTCGATCTGCCCGAGGGGTTTATTCAGGGTATTTTTCGGTCGCCGGACGGCGATTGGTATGCCGCCTCATCATCGGCCGGTGCTTTCCTGCTAGAAAATGGGAAATGGAAACCTGCCGAAAAATTAAACGCCCTCTTAGGCACTCAGAATGTCCGAGGGATGACCTGGCGTCGCAACGGCGAGCTCTGGGTGGCGACGATGCGTGGAGTGGCAATTTTTGGCGATCATGGACGCGCGGACTGGCTCAGCTCACTCAACATCCGCGGAATGCCTCCAGCAGCCAATTGCGTATTGGAGGTGAGCGATGGCGAGGTGTGGGTTGGAGGCATGGGCGGCATCGGCATCTATGATGCCGGGAAATGGCGGATGCTCACGCAGAGGGATGGCATCCCCGGGAACACGATCTACTCATTGGCTCGAGCTCAAGACGGCACGATCTGGGCCGGTGGTTCCGATGGGATCGGGCATTATTCCAAAGGCAGCTGGAGAGTCTATGATTCGCGTCGCGGATTGATGGAAGGCGAATGCAATCTCGGCGGGCTCTGGATAGCTCCCGATGGAAGTGTTTTCGTTGGGACAATGCGTTCACTGGCACACTTCGATCCGCGCGTCCCTCCGCTGCCTCAGCCATCTCTTCGTTGTTACTGGCGAGAATTGCCGGGGTTCGCCGGAGCCGACGGCATCATTCATCTGCCCGCTTCTCAATCATGGCTCCACTTCTCATGGTCGGCCCCATGGCTTCTGCCGACCCATATCGAATACCGGACGCGTGTTAAACAGCTAGGCATGGATTGGTCATCGGCGAGTCTGTCGAACGAGCTCACACTACCCGATCTCGGTCCGGGTTACTGGGATATCGATGTCTCCGCCCATGTCGAAAACACCGGTACAAGCTCCTGGACAGCCCCATTGCATATTCGCATTTACATGGCGCCTCATTTTTGGGAAAGAAGGTGGGTCCAGCTTTTTGTCTTGATGATCCTCATCGGCGCCGTTTTCGGTATTGTGCGCTTTCGCAATCGCCGACTGGCGCGACGCGCCGAGGAACTGCAGCAGCGAGTCGATGAAACGGTGGCCAATATGGGCGTGCTGAGAGGGCTCCTCCCGATTTGCGCATGGTGCCGCAAGGTGCGGGATGATGAGGGCTATTGGGGCGAGCTCGAGCATTACATTCAGGAACACACCGACGCCGATTTCAGCCATGGCATCTGTCCCGAATGCCTCGCAAAACACTTCCCCGATCTGTCGAAACATGAAACTGGCGATCGCGGATCAAGCGAGTGAAAGAGATACTCGCCAAGAAAAGCCTCAGGTTCATCGCAGTCAGCGCGCAGGCCGATGGGCTGCACGGCTCTCCCCGAGTAGCCGCCATAGGTGGAATGGCCGTGGATCGCGGGCAAAGGATCGAGCGTTTCCAGATCCACGCCCACGAGGCACTGAACCGTGTTGATGGCGGCAATCGCATCGGCGCCGGCTGATGAGCTCTATGTTTTCCAATCCCATGATGGCATTCTGCAAGTCGCGGAGGACAGCAAAGCGAGGTGAGACATCCCGGATGGTCATGTGGTCGGGCTTGATGGTTTTTGTGACCGCCCCGGCCCACCCGTAGGCGAAGGCCGTCCGGATCATGGCCCCCGTGGCTGTGGGTGGCGCCGAAGCCAGGATGAAAGGGTGCTAGAAGACAAGGGGCTCGACCGTTACACGGAGCTGTTTTGTGACCTGCATGAACTCTAACCTTTGTCGGATCTGTATAAGTGATTATGGAAAAAATCCGGATTGAGGAATATGTGCGTGAGTGGCTCGGACAACGGTCTTCTGAGCATATTTCCTATGGTTCGGTTGTGAAGGAGCATGACTCAAAATCTAGGGCTGGGGCATCCTTTTGTCAACGAAATCCAAAAGAATGGCCTTCAGCGGATGGGGCCGAGATCTTCAAGCAATCTGCAAAATGCGACGGCCCTCACGCCTTTTGTCATTTCGAAGGTTTCGTCCCCTGCATGAATGATGTTCAGTCGGTTGAGTTTCAAGTCTGCCATTGCATGACGAATGGATGGAGTCGGCTGTGGCGAACTGCTGCGTTTGATCTCGAACCCCAGCCTCCTATTTCCTCTGATCACCAGGAGATCCAGCTCACTACCGGCATGAGTAGCCCAGAAATAGCATTCTTCAGCACGGATGCGAAGATGGCGAATGATCTGATTGATGACAAATCCCTCCCAGGAAGCGCCGATTTTCGGGTGCCCTTCCAGGTCATGAAGTGTCGTCATGTTGAGCAGTGCGTGGAGAAGCCCACTGTCGCTCAGGTAGATCTTCGGCGATTTGACCTGACGCTTGGTTATATTTTCGTGCCAGGGTTGAAGCGTTCGAATGACCATGGCGGCCACCAGAGCATCGAGATATCTCCGTACAGTGGTGTCGGCCACACCGAAAGCGCGGCCGAATTCGGATGAGTTCCAGATTTGACCGTGGCAATGGGCGAGCATATTCCAGAACCGGCGCATGGTGATGGCCGGGAAGGCGATGCCCAGTTGAGGGAGGTCTCGTTCCAGAAACGTGGTGATGAATTCCTGCCGCCATTCCAGGCTTCCATCGGCAGTCCGATCCAGATAGGACCGGGGGAACCCTCCGCGAACCCAGAGTCGCTCATGATTGCCTATTCCCACTTCATCGACCCCAAATCCGGTGACCTCATGATAGAAGATGCGTCCGGCGAGTGTTTCCGAACTTTGGCGAAGCAGTTTTGGAGAGGCGCTTCCCAATACCAGGAAACGGGCAGACGGTCGGGGCCGATCAACAAGTACGCGGAGCGCTGAAAAAATCCCCGGAAGCCGTTGGACTTCGTCGATGACAATAAGGCCCTTGAGTTTCTTGAGCGTAAAGAGAGGGTCGCTGAGACGCGCCAAGTCCTCGGAATTCTCCAAATCAAAAAAAGAATATGGCTCGTGAGTTGTCCGGACGAATGAGCGGGCCAAGGTTGTCTTGCCGACCTGGCGCGCACCGATGATACCCACAACCGGGTGCCTGGCAATGAGCCGTCGCAGGGTTTCGTGTTCCTTGAGTCGTTCGATCATGACCGTATGCTATCTTGAAAATTCAGCGGCATCAACAGAAATTTCAAGGTAATGATAATGACGTCGTTTGTCCGGCTTTCTTGTAGCCATCGGGCTTTGTTGCAGCCTGACGGCTCCATTCGTGGTATCCGGCCTTTCAGGAGCCGTCCGAACGACCAGGAAGGCCGCAGAGGCCTTACTGCCCAATTTCATTCTTCAACCGGGCGATTTCCTGCTTGGCCTCCTCGACGTGCGGCCGGAATTGCGGGTCGCAAATTTTCGCCTATTGGAAGGACTGCAATCCCGCCTTCCAACAAATTTTCATAATTGCGCCGGCATAGCTGTTGGAATTTTTCATCGACGTACCAAGATGGATCCGCTTCAGTGCCGCCTATTCCGTTTCGCGCAGATAGGTTCGTTGAAGCTCCTGCAGGCGGTTCTTGGAAAGGAGGATGCAGTCCTGCTTGGCAGCTTCGCCGATGCTGACATCCCGTGCCAGTTCCTTGCACGTCGGCGCTCCGCAGAGACCGCAATTGAGCCCGGGTAAGCCGGCCAGCGTGGATTCTGCCAGCTGGACCATTTGCACTTTTTCCTTGAGGGTCCCTGCCGTCCGGCCTTTGATGGGGCGAGGTCGAATGGGCGCATCGAGTGTAAAGTCCTCGATCGAGTAACGCCTCTCGACTTCCGTCTGAGTTTCAGCATCCATTTCCGGCAGATTTCGAGCCAGTGAGTGGAATTTACTCCGCGTGACATACACATTCGCGACCGTCAGATTGCCTCCCGAACATCCGCTCCAGCAGCTGTAGGCCTCGAGGAAGTCCACATTCCGTAGCTTCCCTTTCTCGATGTCGTTGAAGACATGAATCGTGTTCGCTAGTCCCGTCACGCGCAGATATCGATGCACGGGCAGAAGGTGCCCTAACCCTTCACTTGCATGTAACCGGAGAAATGTCGAGTTGCGGATGATCGGACGATGACCGCTCTTGCTTGTTTCGTCCTTCTGCAGACTCGCATAAGCGAGGACAGCGTTGTAAACGTCGGTGATCCCCAGCGTGCCGTCCAGATGGCTCACCGCTCCCTCCGCGGGCTGCAATATGGAAATCGTCTTGGCCTGGCAAGGCGTGATATAGATGGCCGCGATATCGTCTCGATTCAAGCCGAGATCCGCGGAGTACCGTCGCTTGACTTCGCGGCCGGCGATTTCGCGTGGAAGCTGGATGGGGATGAGCTGATCGGCCATCCGCGGATAGGAAACCTGCACCAGTCGCACTACGACAGGGCACGAAATGGAGATCAACGGCGTCGCTCCCTTCCACTTCTCCACATACTCCTGAATCGCCCGCGCCACCAGATCGATCTCAACCGAATAATCCCAAACAGCATCGAACCCAAGCGTGAGCAACCCGTCGACGATGTTGGCCGGCGTGATCCCTGTCGGAAACTGCCCGAACAGAACGGGGCACGGCACAGCCACTTTGAACTTGAACCGGCTGAGGTCCTCGACGGACCACGTCGTCGCGCCGATTGAGTTCCACGGGCACGCCGTGAGACAAACTCCACAGTCAATGCAATGATCGGGCTTATAACGCGCCTTGCCGTCTTTGACCCGGATCGCGTGAGTCGGGCAGACCCGCATGCAGGCAAGGCACCCCTTGCACTTTTCCCGGTCGATTTTAAATCCGTGAGTGAGCTCAGCCATTGGAGTTCAGCCGGATCATGCAATACACTTTCGTCCCTTTCCCTACCTGAGATTCCAGGAAAAACTCGTCGGAGTTCTTCTTGATGTTCGGGAGCCCCATGCCATATCCGAATCCCATTTCGCGCATTTCGTCGGAGGCAGTTGAGTAGCCGGGCTGCATCGCCAATTCAATGTTCGGAATCCCTGGTCCCTGGTCGGCGACCTCGATGGCGATTTCATCGTCCGTCAGGATGAAGGACAATATCGCCTTATCCGCATACATCACAACATTCATTTCCGCTTCGAATGTGACGACGCCGACGCGCAGGATGACGTCGGGATCGATATCGAGCTCCTTCAGAATCGAGGTGACCTCGGTCGATTTCTCTCCCGCATTTTCGAAGTCGCGTCCACGCAATTCGAAAGTTCTTCTGAGAAGTTCCTCGGTCACTTTAGATGACGCCCTTGATACCGCGATTATGTAGAAGGCCGCAGCTGTTGAACATACCGGTATCTGTCGCGAGCAGAACCATTTTATTGTCGCGCGCCAGCTGAACAGTGGTATCGTTAGGACGCGTGCCCCGCACATAGAGGATGGATGAGATGAAGGATATCTGCGCCGTCCGTACCGACTGGATGTTTGTGAGTCCGGTGATCAACAAGGCTCGGGGATAAGGCGAAGCGAGCACAACGCTCATCGCATCCGAAGCAACGGCCGTGTCGATATCGGTTTCGAGGGCGTCGGCACCAGCCAGCACTTCACATTTGAGAAGATCTTTGATTTCGGACAATTTCATACCCACAGCTCCATCATTGGCTCTCCAGTCATCAGCAGATTCGGCCCCACTTGTTTATTTCGATAATGTTTCATGAATGGACCTGGCAGCTTTTCTGCCTGCTCCCATTGCGCTGATGACGGTGGCGGCGCCGGTGACCACATCGCCTCCCGCCCAGATTTTCTCGCGGGAGGTCAAGCCCGTCGCTTCATCGGCGACAATGTTTCCCTTCTTGCCGATGGTCAGTCCCGGCGTCGTCATCGGAATGAGCGGGTTCGGACTGTTTCCGATCGCACAAACAGCAGCGTCCACTTTCATGAGAAATTCGGACCCCTTGACCGCGATGGGTCGGCGGCGCCCGGACTCATCCGGTTCGCCGAGCTCCATCCTCAAACACTCGATGTCCGTGAGCCATCCCCTCTCGTTGCCGATGAGTCTGGTGGGGAGGGTGAGATAGTCGAAGATTACACCTTCCTCTTCGGCATTCTCGACCTCTTCCAATCGCGCCGGCAGCTCGCTCCGGCTGCGTCGATAGACTATATGCACTTCGTCGGCGCCAAGTCGCAGTGCCGTGCGTGCCGCGTCCATCGCCACGTTCCCGCCGCCGAAGACGGCGACACGGGATGCTCGCTTGAGCGGCGTGTTGTAGGCCGGGAAGAGAAATCCCTTCATCAGATTGCAGCGCGTCAGATATTCGTTAGCCGAGTAAACGCCGTTCAGATTTTCGCCTGGAATTTCCATGAACCACGGCAACCCCGCGCCGGCGCCGATGAAGATTCCGTCGAACTCATTTTGAAGAGCGTTCACCGTCCTGGTCTTGCCGACGATGTAATCGAGATAGAGCTTCACTCCAAGGCTCTTCACGTATTCCACTTCGCGCCGCACGATGGCCTTGGGCAGACGGAATTCAGGGATGCCATATGTGAGAACGCCTCCTGCTTCATGGAGCGCTTCGAACATTGTCACCCTGTACCCCAGCAACACCAGATCACTCGCCACGGTTATTCCCGCGGGTCCCGAGCCCACGATGGCTATTCGCCGCCCGTTTGTCGATACAATATCCGGCTTCTCGATCAATCCGCCGGCTGCTTCCCGATCGGCGAGGAAACGTTCGAGCCGCCCGATGGCAACAGGCTCGTGCTTCTTCCCGAGCACGCATACCTTCTCGCACTGTTCCTCTTGCGGGCACACCCGGCCGCAGACCGCCGGCAGAGCGTTTCTCTCTTTGATCTTTCTAATGCCCCCGCTGAAATCGCCATCGACAATGTGTTTGATGAAACCCGGGATGTCGATGCCGACAGGACATCCCTCGACGCAATGCGGATTCTTGCAAACAAGACAGCGAGAGGCTTCTTCGCGAGCCAGCTCGGGGGTGTACCCAAGAGCCACCTCATCAAAATTCCTGACCCGCTCGAAGGGCTCCTGTTTCGGCATTGGCCGCTTCTTAGGATCGATGGTCTTGGCCGGCATGGCCTCTCCTCCCAGCCTCAGTAATGCGAAGCACAGCCGCTCCTGCGTAAAGGCTGAACCTCTTCGAGGTTATATGTCTTTCTCCGGTTGAGGAACTCTTCCCAGTCGACTTCGTGGCCGTCGAAGTCAGGGCCGTCGACACAGGCGAATTTTGTTTTGCCGGCCACCGTCAAACGGCAGACCCCGCACATTCCTGTTCCATCGATCATGATCGGATTCATATTGACGATCGTCTTGATCCCGAGCTCGCGTGTTATTTCAGATGTCCTCATCATCAAGAATGTGCAACCGTTGACGAAGATGCGGTCGGGCTTGATTTTCTCCAATGTGAGAATTTCCGGGAGGCGAGAGATGTGACCTTTGTAACCGGCCGAACCGTCCCGGGTGATTTCGAAGACCTTCGTGGAAACGAGCCTGAATTTATCCTGCCAGTAGAGGAGATATCGGCTTCGCCCTTCGAGAAATGAATAGACTGTATTGCCGGCGTTGTGAAGAGCGCGAGCAACCGGGTAGATACTTCCAATGCCATAGCAGCCTCCGATGCAGAGCACAGTCCCGTAGTTGGCGATCTCAGTTTCCCTGCCGAGCGGGCCGGCGTAAGTGGGAATTGTGTCGCCTGGCTTGAGGCGTGCGAGCTTGGCTGTCGATGCGCCGACCTGAAGGAAAATTGACGTCACTGTTCCAGCATCAGGATTCCAATCGGCCACCGTCAAAGGCACGCGTTCCCCAGTCACATCGGGTCGCAGAATAATAAAATTCCCCGGTTGAACTGCCATCGTAACCAGCGGCGCTTCCACGATGAACTCATGCAGATTCGGAACGATCATGCGACGTTCAATAATTTTGTAACTGTCAGGCGGCGCTGATTCTCCACCGGCGCCCATGGATGCCGGCCGCGTGATTCCCTGAGGTTGTGACGAGCCCGCTGGAGCGATTGTCGCCGTGAGCAGGCTTTCACCAAGGCGATAGAGCGGTTCGAGGTTGCTTCTGTGGGGCAGGCCACCATAAGCGAAAGGGCGATAAACATAAACTGAACCGCCGGGGCAATCGGGATCGGCTTTGACCGGGCCGAAAACCTCCACGCCGTCAGCGCGCAGGACGGCGATCTCGCCGTTCTTGATGCCGAGCTCTTCCAGATCGGCGGGATGGAGGCGGAAGCCCTCTTCGAGCGCCAATTCCGAAAGCCCCTCGACCACGAATCTCATGTCGATTCCGCGATGGCGAAATCCACCAGGCTCGAGAATAAGGCGGAATCCATTGGTTTCATGAGAAGCCATGCGGGGCGTGTCCCAGGGGATGCGTGAGGCGGGCTGGAGCTTTCGAGGTTGACGGTCGGGGGTTGCCGGGAACCCTGCAACTTTTTCGCTGATCTCTTTGAGGATCTGGCTCGCGTTCTCGGAGGGAGGCTCGGCGTGACCAAGTTTCTCAGCGAGCGCGTCGAAAATGAACCAATCGGGACGCGCAAATCCCATGCTCGCGCCATCCGGCAAATTCTCGATTCTGACGACCCGCTGAATCCTGCCTTCGATGTTGGTGAGCGTCCCATCGCTCTCCGCGAAACTGGCAGCCGGCAGAAATGCATCCACTTCGAAAGGCGGCTTGTAGGTGTCCTGAGCGATGATGTAGTCGCAGTCCGGACGTACGAAGAAGGGAGACTCCCCGACAAGAAAAAGAACTTTCGGCTTTGCCCGACCCTCCAATAAATCAGCAAGCGATACACCGCGATCCTTGGCTCTTTCAAGCCCCGGGAGCAATTCCCCAAAAACGCCGAGCTCGAGTGCGCCTCTGGTATTGGTACCCTGATAGAGGGGAAGGATCGTCGTCCTCTCCCGCTCTGCAAGCTTGAGAAGAGCGTCGCCGAGCTCATGGTTTGCATCGACTGCAAAGGCAGTGGGCCCCACGATGACGGCAAGCTCCTTGCCGGCAGCAAGAACCTCGATGGCCCTTTCCACTGTACTCTTATCAACGCCACTCTTGTCGACGGCTCCCTGTGAGACTGGTTTTCCAGTGAGGAGGCTCTCAGCCAGGACGCGGAGCAAATTCCCTTCAGCGCCCGGGCGAGGCCGCAACCAATGTTTGGTGTATCGAGCCAGATTGGAATCGCGTGGATCAATGGTCACCAGTGTCGCGCCTTCTTTCAAGGCGCGTCGGATTTCCACCCCCGCCACGGAGAAGGAGAACCTCGAATCAAGACCGACCGCAATGATGGCATCGGCGTGAGCGATGCTCTTGATCGAGATGGGCCGCGAAAAAAGCTCAGCCCACAGGCCGGGCCCGCCGGGCAGAGCCCAGCGCGCAGTGGAATCGATGCTGTTTGAATTCAAAACGGATCGGATGAACTTCTGAGCCTTGTAGAGGCTCTCGTTGGTGAGGTCCGGCGAGACGACCATCAGGATCTCATCAGGCTTGACACCCTTGAGATGCGATGCAACATCGTCCAACGCTTCCGGCCAACTCACATCACGGAAATATTGACCACGCTTAAGCACCGGCTTTCGAGCTCGTTGGTGATTATGAGTGGTTTCGGGGAGGCAGAATCGCCCGCGCACGCAGAGTTGCCCGTCATTGATCTCGGGGTCCAAGTGCGGATGAACCTTCGACAGACGTCCGTCCTTATGAAGAAGCTCGATCTGACAGCCCAGCGCGCAGAAGGGGCATGTGGAGACTTCGAATCCGTCAGGCTGGCCATCCCACTTCGAAGCCTTGTCCGCGAGTGTGCCCGTCGGGCAGACAGAGACACAGGCGCCACAAAACTCGCATCCGGCCTCCACATGGTTCCTTCCGAAAGCCGGGCCGATCTGTGTCTTGGGGCCTCGGTGCTTGAAGGCGAGCACCGATGTTCCGCGCACTTCCTGGCACATTCGAACGCAGCGGCCGCACAGGATGCAGATGTTGTAATCTCTATCAAAAAATGCGTCCTCGTGTTCAGGCTCATATTCACGGTAGTACACAGGGTAATGAATTTCGGTCACGCCCAACTTTTCGACGAGTGTCTGGAGTTCGCACTGCGCGTCGTTGGGGCAGTAACGGCATCCCGTGCTGACGCCGGACTTTCGCACCGTATGCACGTTCCCCTGGCATGCGGCTTTCTCGCCGCACACGAGGCAGCTCGACGGGTGCTCACTCAGAATCAGCTCCAGTATCTCCCGCCTCATTTCTCGCAGCGCCGTCGTTTCAGTCAGTATCTTCATACCTTCCTGAACAATCGTGCTGCAGGCCAGTGGATAACCGCGCATTCCACCAATCTCCACGACACAGAGGCGGCATCCACCGAAGGGAGATAGATCTTTGTGAGAACAGAGTGATGGAACATAGACCCCGTTCAACTCAGCGGCCCTCAGCACCGTGAGGCCTTCCGGGCAACCGACGGCGCGATGGTCGATCTCGATTGAGATCGTCCGGGCATCTTTGGCGCGAACAGGATTTGAGGTCATGTCAAACTCCCGATTCAATGACGATGGCGTCGCCGGCTATTGCATCGAATCGGCAGATCTCGTAGCACGACCGGCATTTGATGCATTTGCTCAGATCAAGATTATGGGCCTCGGATCTCGGACCCGTGATGGCCCCGGTTGGGCATACCTTCACACATCTCTGGCAGCCCGTGCACTTATCTTTGATGATCCGATAAATGACGAGATCGCGGCACACGGCGGCAGGGCAGCGTTTATCGATGATGTGCGCAAGGAATTCGCCGCGGAAATATTTGAGCGCGGTGAGGACCGGGTTTGGAGCGGTCTGTCCGAGGCCACAGAGAGCACCTCCCTTGATCGTGACAGCCAGCCGCTCGAGCTTGGCGATGTCCGAAATTTCGCCATGGCCATGGGAAATCTTCTCGAGAATATCGACGAGGTGCCTGGTTCCAACCCGGCATGGTACGCATTTGCCGCAGGATTCTGCTTGAGTGAAGTTCAGAAAGTATTTGGCAGTATCCACGATGCACGTATTTTTATCGAGGACGATGAGGCCGCCGGATCCCATGATGGAGCCGGCCGCCGCCAAGGATTCATAATCAATCGGTGAATCGAGAAACTCCTCACCCAGACATCCCCCTGATGGCCCACCGGTCTGGACGGCCTTGAAGCCTTTGGCCGAGCCGCCGCCGACATCGTCTATGACGTTGCGAAGGGTTGTCCCGAGCGGAACTTCGATGAGACCGGTGCGGCGGACCTTCCCGACAAGACTGAATGTCTTCGTCCCCTTGGAGGTCTCAGTGCCGTAAGAGGAATACCAGTCAGCTCCGTTTCGGATGATGTTGGGAAGAGTGCCGAGTGTCTCGACGTTGTTGATGATAGTGGGCTTCCCCGCAAGGCCGGAGACTGCCGGAAACGGAGGTCGCGTGCGAGGCATGCCTCTCCGGCCTTCGATGCTGGCAATGAGAGCCGTCTCTTCGCCGCACACGAAGGCGCCGGCGCCTTCCTTGATGTGGATGTCGAAGTCGAAATCGCTTCCGAGAATTTGCCGCCCCAGAAGCCCCAGTTCGCGCATCTGGGAGATGGCCGATTTAAGACGCTCGATCGCCAGCGGATATTCAGCGCGGATGTAAATGATGCCCTTGCAGGCGCCGATCGTATAGCCGGCGATGAGCATCCCTTCAAGAACCGAGTGTGGATCGCCTTCGATGAGCGATCGATTCATGAAAGCGCCGGGATCTCCTTCATCGGCGTTGCATATCAGATATCGCATGTCGCTCGCCGTCTCACGGCAGACGAGCCACTTGCGCCACGTTGGAAAGCCGGCTCCCCCGCGGCCCCGGATCCCGGAGGCCTTAACCATTTCAAGGACGTCCGACCAGGGCATCGAGAGGCATTTTTCCAAAGCCTTGTATCCATCTCGCGCCAGATAGTGATCAATCTTCTCCGGATCGATGATTCCACAATTACGAAGGACGATGCGAACCTGGCGAGCGAGCATCGGATGTTCGAAGAACTTGGGCGCATCCGCGAAACCATTCAGCCCGAAATGTCCGACCAGATGAGGTTTGAACACCTCTCCATTCTCGAAGAAAGAGTTGAAGAGCTGCTTGACCAGATCCGGTGTGATGTTTGAATAGCTGACTCGGGGATTGCCGGGCATCTGGATGTCGACGAGCGGTTCGAGGTAGCAAGGGCCGATGCATCCGACCTTGAGAATGTCGGCTTCTTTCCGCCTTTCCGCCAAATAGCGCCTGATGGCGTCGATAACCTCCGCAGCCCCGGCGGCGAGGCCGCATGATGCGGCGCCGATGTAGATCAATGGACGAGCGTTATTCTGAAGCTCGTTCCACGCCTGGATCGCACGGTTCCTTTGCGCTTCAAGCGTTCTCACGATTTTCTCGCTCCTCAATCATCTGATGAACTCTCAAGACCGATGTCTCGCCATAAACCTTCTCGTCGATCGACAGGACCGGCGCCAAGGCGCAACAGCCGAGACATGCAACTCGTTCGAGTTGATACTTCCCATCCGCAGTGGCCCGGCCCGGCTGGACATCCAGCCGGCGCTTCAATACCTCAAGGATCTGTTCGCCGCCTTTGACGTGACAGGCCGTGCCGAGGCATACCTTGATGATATGCTCCCCCGGCTGCGTGAACCGAAACTGAGCGAAAAACGTGGCAACTCCATAGATCTCATTCTCGGAAATTCTCAGCCAGCGGGAAATTCGGGTGAGAGAATCCGACGAGAGATAGCCGTCGGCGGCCTGAACCCTTTGGAGAACGGGGATCAGCTCAGACGGATCTCCTTTAAACTCCCGGACAACATCGGAAAACACTTGGTTCGTCATCTGTTGAAGACCCTTTCATCCATAGAGGACGCCCTCAACCTTGGAAAGGATCATGCGTGTGTTTACGGGCACCTCGATTTATTCGAGCCCGAGTTTGGTGAGTTTCTTGGCAAATGTCCAGGTGTCGAGATCCGATGTGAAAAGCCCGATTCCTGTTTTCGTAGCGAGCTCCACCACATCATCATTCGGCCTCCTGCCTTTGACGATGACGATCATGGCAGCGGCTACAAGGTTGGCGGCGGCGATCAGGCTCTTGTGAGTCTGCAGTGTGATCAGAATGCTGTTTCGTTTCGCCGATGTGATGATGTCCGAAACCATGTCCGAGATGTAAACGCTTTCAACCTCCCGATCCTTGTAGTCGTTGATCGTCTTGAGCCCGGTTTTCTCGACGAGTTCTGAGATTTTCATTTGCTTCCTCCTGCTGAGTGCCAAGCCTGGGGTGGGCCTATTCGATGTGTTATTGAATATCCGTCAAGCCGACATCGGCAATGACTGTGCCTCTGCATTTATCGATGCTGTTGCACAACTTGCAGGGGACGACGAGAACTTTCCTGCCCAGTGCTTCGATGTTTTTATTGAAGTACTGGCTCAGTGCCTCGATCCCTGCGCTGCTCACGCATTTCCCTTGAGCATGAGTGCTGTCCGCACACAAGGCGACATAGACCAGCGTGTCTGCGCCTTGCTGGTTCACCAGCGCTCCGACCTGGCAGTCGTGATCGGTGCAGTCGGAGAGCATGAGCCCGTTCACATCATCGAGATTGACGATCGTACCACAGGCATGGCATTTCAAGTCGAACTTCACAGTCTGAAAGCTCCCCCTGTACATCCAGAAATGCCTGCCTTCGCGATACTCATCGATCGGAGGAACCGGTTCAGCGGAGAAGAACGAAGAACGACCACCGCACTCCCAACATCCCTCAACGACGAGGTAGCCGGATCGGAGATTGCACATGGCCCACTCATGCCTGCAATCACTCATTGCTCCTCCCTCTTAAAAAGAAATTGCGTCTATTCGATGGTCAGAGTTGCTTCCACTGGACGTTGCGAACCAAGCTGTTAGTGCCCTTTTGCGATGCATGGAATTGGAAATCGGCGAGCGAATAAGACTATCCATTATCAATACATTTTGAGTCATTGGCACAAATATATGGATGACCGCCTGGTTTGTCAATTCAGTATTCGAAACTTAAATTAGAGGACAAGAGACTTTCCATCGTCAAGCGAGCGGCATCAATTCCTGAGCCGCGCAGAGCGTTGCATCAACTCACTCACTATGATCAAGAGTCGCCGGTTCACACTCTCGCAATTGCGTCCCCCCCTTCCAAAAGACTCCCGCAAAACCGTCATATCGAAACGGAAATGGCAGCCGGCATGAGAATCAATGCTGGGGATTCCCAGCTGAAAAGGTACACCGCAGATCAGCAAAAAAGCCTGAATCCTAACGCGGCATGGCCGCAACCAAACAAGATGGGGTCGACAACCATCGCTCCCGAACCTCTCAGGAATGCAGGAAGAGAAGAAAGCAGGAACGGATTTTCATATCGACCAGCAGCGGTGATTTCATAAGCCATTCCTGCATTCCTTTCTTCCTGGCTTCCTGAGAGGAATTCGTGATTATGCCCTGGCACCGGTCTTGCCATTTTTGTGCACAGAGTTGACTGGTCAGATATTAATGGCGTGGGGCTGTCGTTGGAAAAAACAATCTGAGCACTGCGCTATTGCGGCTGAAGAGACCCCTCTTCGACCCAATGAACCAACAGCCGGCGCACGCGGTAGGAATCCGGCTGCAATCCTTCTTCGCAGGCAAATGAGGTTGCTCCAGACGCGGCCCGGCTCCATACGGTCTTTTGCAACCGGCTATCCTGTTCCTCCGTAAATCGTGTCGGCTTCGTGCCGGTCGGCTTCATGATCATTGCATCCGAGACAAGTGCGTCGGCTCTCCGAAGCTCGTCATACCTCCGCATGCCTTCCAGAACCAGTGGAAGAGGATCGGTATGGGTCAGTGAGCTCAGTGGCCCGAGAGCATCTTCATCGGCGGACTCGCTGACGAAAGCGAACGTTCCGGGCACCGGTCGTTCGAAGAGCTGATAGACAGCGGAAATGCCGCCACGATGGCCTGCCTGGCAGGCGATAATCCGTCCTTCTTGATATGCCAGTGTGCTTGTACAAGAGCCATCGGGACCGGAGATTGTGAGTATGCCGGTCGCCTGGGTCTGGGCTAGGTTCTGCAGGAGGGGTGGAAGGCCAAAGACTTGCAGGTCCCCGGTAAGGCTCGCTGCGCTACCAGGCAGCGTTGTCGAGTCTGCCCGGTTGAGCGCACGCGCAGCTTCTTTTCCAAATTCCTCGTCGGGAAATCGTCCTGCGATCTCTTCGAAGGCCTCACGCACAGCATTTGTGCCTGTTGCCGAGAGCGCCGCGATATAGCTCATCACTTTTGACCGATCGCCTTGAACACGGAGACCGAGTACTTTCCGCGGGAGCTCAGCCGTCATCGCCTTGATGATCTCGTCAACGACGTCGTCAAGTGGCGAGAGATCGTGGCCGGCCAGCTCGGCGAGGCGACCGACTGTATTGCCGAGATGCGGCTGGCGCCTGAGTCCATGCGTGGCGACCGTGCGGCAGGCTCGTGGAGTTCCAATCCGTGCGAGCGCCGAGACGATTCGATCCACCACAGCCAGCAATTCAGTGGCTTCATAGGGGGATTCGCCCGGCTTTCGGAGGACACGTTCGATTTCTCCGAGCCGCATGGTCAGAGCCTTTTCAGCCCGATCATTTTTCATCTGTCCCATGCTCGTGATGGATTCTTTCATGATCCCGATTGGCCGCCCCAGCTCGGAAAGCTTGATGATGATATTCAACTCAGCTTCCGCCGGCGTTTCGCTCCCTTCGGTGGTTCGGAGCAAATAGAGGAGGTTTCGCTGGAATTGCCAATCGGAATCGCCGAAGCTGTTGACGGACCTCTCGAGTCGCTCCCTCACTTTCTCACGCACACGTTCGCCGTGAGCCGCTAGGAGAGCCAGAATCGAGCGACGACGATCACGGACCTGCTCAGATTGCAACGCATCCAATAGCGATTGCGGCGAAAATCCCGGAAAGAAATCAAATACTTTACGGAGGAGCACGTGCCGGCTCCGATCTTCAGCCCATTTCCGCAACAGTGTTGCGTCAATCGATTCGCGTGCCCGTGTCTGAATGCCATCGAGGATCGTCGGATTGATTTTCTTTTCTGAGACGAGAAGCGCCGCCAATCCAAGAATGGTCGCGCCCCGTGGGAGTGAGCCGGCGTTGAGCTGCTCGACCGCCGCCTGCACGATCTCATGGACGCGCTTCTCACTTTCGTGTGGATCCTGTTCCATCGCCACGATCCGGTGCATCGCTTCGAGCGGCGTGTCTTTCCGCTCAGGGCTTGCCGGCAATGCAGCGCCGACGATTTGAGGTGACGCCCATTCGGGGAGGCTGCGGCCAAGGGCTCGAAAGATCTCCTGCATCGATGTATCGACACCGATCCGGCGAAGCCCTTCTTTATAGTGATTGAACTCGGCGCCGGTTCGCGCTGTATTGGCGGCCTCTGCGAGAGCCTGCGCGAGGATCGCCGAGCGCTCCTCGGAAGGCCCTCCGGCGGTGTTCTGTCCAATCGAAGCCGCCGGTCGCTCCAGCCGCTGCAGCAGTAGTGCGAGGCGGCGATCAAGGCGCGCAAGATCTTCTGCTCCCACCCCTCCCACGATGGACTCGGCGCGCAGAGGCTGCGATGTGGCGGGACGATGGAGCAGAGTCACCGGAGAAGCGCTCGTCATCTCCGAGTAACCGAGATTCTCGAAATTGACGCGCAACAGTTGACGATCATTTTCCGGGCAGATCTCCAGAAGCCTTCTCTTCAACTCTCGTAAGAATCCCTCCATGCTCTCCTTGGGGATGAGCTCGAATTCTCCAATCAGATAAATCTTCCGAAGAGCATGGAAAAGGTAATCGGACACAGGGGCATCGGCGCCCGTCTTCCGGTATTGTGTCGCCATCCACGCCTGGATCTCGGCGACGATCAAATCCGGAGGGCACTGCAACAGGAGTGCGATCGAATCGGCGGCGACCAACGGCGCGATGGCATCCGACAGATACTGGCGCAACTCGGCCAGAGCCTCACGCACCTTTGCCGTTACATCTGATTCACTCATCGCAACCATATACTCCGCCCCGAGCACTTCACCGTGATGTGGAATTTTATCATTCTTTCCAAAACGATGGTTAATTCAATGTTGCGGAAATTCCATCAACAAAGAGATCGTGCTTCGCCTGTATGCAGTGCCGAACCGATAATGGGCTGGGGATCAGGGGCGAAAACCGACAAAAATCCTGCAGGAAGCCCGGCCGTAAGTCGCACTCATGGCGCATATTCAGAGGGCCATTCAGATGATCAGATTCAATGCAAAAGTCAAAACAGGAATCAGGGCATTTTGTCATCTGCATTTTGCATTGGGAGGCTGCCATTCGCGCCCTCTGGAAAGGTCGATACAAAGCATCTGATGTCCGAGATGAGTTGCCCATGAGCCGCTCCACTCGGCATGGAAGCGCCCCGGTTTCAAGGTTTATCCTTGACCAATCCGTGTCGGAACAATAGACTGGGAGTAGAATGCACATTGAGTTGGGGCCTCGAACGGAAATTCAGCACAGGCATCCGTCGGTTGTTGCTAATGCCTCGGCAGCCACTCCGGTTTGTTGCCGTAAACGGCCGATGACGGACTTGCGCGCCATTCACAGGGAACGACTCCGTTAACCGGAGCCATCGGGACACTGCCCTTTCGGCAACCAAGGATTTAGATATGCGAATCGTTTTTTACATTCCTGACAACCGCATTACGAAAAACTATATGCCGGTACTCTGGCCATGGCTCCTGAAGGCGCTGACTCCCAAAGGCCACGAAATCACCATCATCGACGGCAATTCGGATGGATTCTCACCCAATGAGATTGCCGGTCTGGTACGGCGGCAGCGGATTGATCTTGTCGGCATCGGAGGAATGACACGGACTATCCAATCCGCCTATAGAGCGGCCGACGAGGTTCGAAAGCTCGGTGTGCCCGTGATCATGGGGGGTCCTCATGTCAGCAGCGACCGCAGCTTCCTCAATCCTGATCCGGATGAAATCCTCAAAGAGGCCCTGCAGCATTGCGATAGTGCCGTTATCGGTGAAGCGGACAATCTCTGGCCTGAAGTCCTCCACGACGTCGAATCAGGGCGACTCCAGCCCAGCTATCGCTCGACGATCAAGCCGGATTTGAAGAATTACCCGCGAATCCCGTGGGAAGAGGCCAACCTGAAACAGTTTTCCGTCATTCCCCGAATTCTGAAACAGGTGATACGAGCCAGCGGCTATGACGAATTTGATTTTAACCTGACGCCGATTGAATCCGGGCGAGGCTGTCCGTATGGATGCGACTTCTGCACAGTGACCAATTTCTTTGGCGAAAAGGTCCGCATTCGCGACATCGACAGCGTGGTTCAGGAATTGCTGCTCCTCAAGCAACTCAAACGTCGCTTCATCTTTTTCGTTGATGACAATTTTGCGATCTATGACAAGTTCGGCCGCACGGACGACAGCTACACCAATCGGTCCCGCCGGCTCATGCAAGCGATGATTGATGCCAAAGCCGACATCCCCTGGGCGGCCCAGGTTTCATCGAATCTCATCGATCCCGAAACACACGACGGCCGGGAACTCGTCGACTTGATGCGCGGCTCGGGCTGCATCGGTCTTTACGTGGGACTCGAATCCGTCATCCCGGCATCGCTTAAGGAAGTTTCCAAATCGTTCAACAAACCGGAACACTACGAACGAATCCTGAACTACTTGGACGGATCCGGCATTTATTCAGTGACGGGGTTCATCTACGGATTGGATTCTGACCGGGTCGGAGTGGCCCAGCAGACATGGGATATCATCCGTCACTACCCGCCATCAGCGATTCCTGTTTTTTCACAACTGACTCCGCTGCCCGGCACTGCTCAGTTTGCAAAACTCCGCTCCGAGAAGCGCCTCGTAGAAGCTCACTGGATTCAGTACAAACCATATGCCGCTGCATTTCAGCCGAGCGCCATGTCGGCCGAAGAACTTCAGGGAGAGGTCCGTGCGGCGTGGGGGATGGCCTACGGGCCGAAGGCCATCTACGATCGCATCCGTCGCATGCGAAACAGGCCTCTCTTTGAGAAACTCATTATTTTTGTGGCCAATCTTTGTTTCCGGGGTGTCTATTTCCCACAGATGAATACGAGAGCCTGGATCAGGCTTTTTTGGGAGAACCGCCGGTCATTCTGGGAAGTGTTCTTTCGCAGCAGGCACATGAAGAAGCGACCGCATCTCCAACCGATCATTGGCATCGACGTTAAGTCGATTCCATCGCCTGATTTGGAATAGCGCGATGTGCGTTAGGCCGTCGCCCTCATAAATCGGCCACAAAGATCCCGGTTTTACTCCGGCCATTGGGGACAGTACAATGACAGTGTGCCGGAAAAAACGCATTCCTCCAGAACACGGCTGACGGTCTCTGCCTTCCAAATCGCCGAATTTCTGGACGTGAAGAAGTTTCGATGCGACTTTACGGGGAGGCCCCTGTGCTTCTGGAAAAGCTCCTCCTTTAGCCTCATGAGGCGAACATTCTGCCGAGAACCGGTGGCTTTCATGCGTCAGGGGTGCGCATTTAGGCGCCATCATGATAGAGGTGTCGCTGGGGGAGGAGAGAGGTAGAACCGAAAAATGAGAAAAGAGCGACTGAGCTGGGTGGAGATCGATAAAGAAGCGTTCTCATCGAATATCAGTGAATTCAAAAGACGTGTCGGCGGCGTGAAGCTCTGCCTCGTGGTCAAAGCAAACGCCTATGGCCATGGCATCTCACCGGCCATGGAAATTGCTGAAGAGAGCGGCGTTGACTGGTTCAGCGTTGCGACACTGGACGAAGCGGAGGCGTTGCGACGGAATGGGTCAAAGAAGCCCATTTTGATTCTTGGCTATGTGACCGTGCGGCAGTTGCCGGTCGCTGTCAGGCATGGCTACCATCTGACTGTCTTCAATATCGAGACTCTCAATCGGCTTATTTCCATCTGCAGGAAAACGCGAAAGAAAGCTTGCATCCATCTCAAACTCGAAACCGGCACATATCGTCATGGGATCAGGGAAGAAGATTTGCCTTCCTTCATAGAGATCCTCAAGGAGCATTCCGAGCTGATCGTCGAAGGCGCATCCATGCATTTTGCCAACATCGAGGACACGACCGATCACACCTATGCAATGAATCAGCTGGCCCGGTTCATTCATCTCGTTAAATGCCTCGAGAGAGCAGGTATTCATCCGCGAATCAGGCATACGGCGTGCACGGCGGCGGCGATCCTTTTCTCACGCACCTATTTCGACATGGTGCGAGTCGGCATCGGTGCCTACGGCTACTGGCCGTCCCGAGAAACATTTGTGTCGGCGAGAGAAAGAAAATCGCGCATTAATTTACTGCCGATCCTGAACTGGAAAACGATCATCGCCCAAATCAAGGAAGTGCCGGCCGGCGGTGCGATTGGGTATGGCGGCACATATAAAACAACACGCCCATCCAAGATCGCGATACTCCCGCTCGGTTATTTCGACGGCTATGACCGGCGCCTCTCGAATGCCGCTCATGTGCTCATACACGGAAAACGAGCGCCGGTGCGAGGACGAATTTGTATGAACGTGATGATGGCGGATGTCACCGACATTCCCGAGGCCCATCTGGAGGATGAAGTCGTTCTCATCGGCCGGCAGGGCGGCGAAGTGATCACCGCCGAACAACTGGCGGGCATTGCGGGGACGATCAACTACGAGATCCTAAGTAGGATCAACCCGGAACTCCCGAGATTGATTGTCGGTAATCGAGCATCGTCGATTAAATGAGCCGCAGCAGGAGCGCCCTGCAAAAATGGATTCGCAGTTTCTTTTTCCTCAATGGTTCAGGAATTTCCGATGTCTTCAGACAGGGTGCTGTTGTCGGCATTTTCAGAAAATCCGGTTAAGTTTCGAAGATTACTCCCGATTGAGAGATCGAGCTTGTGACTCGGAGCTCGAGGGTCTCTTCGCGAGTGGAGTCATATTGACCTGTGAAAACTCATCGAACGATCCTCCCATCCTGGAACCGGAGGGCGATTTCGCCGTTGTGGCGAGAAGCGGAAGCGGCCAATGTGCATTTTTAACGGAAGGGAAGAGCTGTCGAATCCACACCGAGTTCGGAGACTCTTGCTTGCCGGAGATCTGCAACAATTTCCCTATGTACGGCGCCGGAACCCCGGATGGCATTGAGGTTTTGGTCGATGTGGTTTGTCCGGCTGCTCGAGAATGCCTGATGCAGGCGACGACCCCGTTTCAGGTCGTGAAGGAACTGCGCCCGCCTGCAGGTCGAAGATTCAATCTTCGAGTCGGAAGCGCTCTCAATTGCATCAGGCGAATCCCTCTCCGCACGGCAACCTTCATCGAATGGGATGAATACACTCATCTGCGTGATGCGATGATTGCGATGGTTATGAACACGCAAAGGCCTTTCATGTTTCGCATGGGGGTGATCCATTCGATGCTATCGGAGATCCGCACAGTCGAGGAATTTCGCGCACGGCGTGAAGGGATCGGCGCATTCCTCAACGCGCTGACGAGAACCCCCGAGCTTCTCGAATCTCTGGCACCGTTGCCGGGAGAGACCTTATCGCCTTTCCAAAAACAGTCGTGTTATGCCGGATATTTCATGAGGGCGGCGACAGCTGGTTCAACCGAAAGCATTTTTAATGATTGGAATTCCTTTCGAGTCTTTGCAGAGCGCACAGTGGAAAGGCTTTTTGGAAAAAATGTCCCCAGAACCCTGTTTGAAAACTGGCAGAATAACCTCCTCAACAATGTCCTCTCAGATGAACAGGCGTATGCACCGTTCTTTGAGAGATATCTTCTCGTCAAACTGGCCTCCATAGGGTTGGATGCTGGAAGATCCATGACCATGAATCTCGATTATCTCGGCACGGCCCTTTCGCAGGCACTAAGATATGCGGCGGCTTTTTCCGCAGTTCTACAATCCTCGGTCACTCCAGAGCTTATCAGGACGGCCTTAGGATTCGCAGAATACAGACTCCGATCAAACCCTCACCGCATCGTGTCACTGACCTGAGAAATTGGATGGCGCATCAATTAAGATGATTGAAGATTTTCGTATCAAGGTGTTGAGCGCTCGGGTAGGGCGTGCCGGCCACCACGTGCTTTACTGGATGCAAGCCTCACAGCCTGCTTATGACAACCACGCGCTCGAGTATTCCATCCTGGAAGCGAATCAAAGGAACCTGCCTGTCATCGTTTTTTTCGGTCTCTCTCCTGATTATCCCGAGGCCAATCAACGTCATTATCAATTCATGTTGGAGGGACTGCAGGAGACGGAGCGATTGTGCCGGTGGAAACCGCCATGGATCACGAAGCCTATTCAGCCGCTGTGCTCCGCCGCAAATTCGATGCTGATGCATACGCCGCTCGAATCGCCGGCATGGAGACTTTCAATGCGATGAAGAAATGAGCAGCCCAATCCATTTTTGATATCCAATTGTTCTCGCGCTCCTCATCATTTGATTCATGCCGCATCCCCGCCGTATCATGATTTCTCTCGTGCCGGGAAAATGCCAATTGAAAATTTCTCGCATTCATCAGAGAGGACTGAAGCGTGAAGAAATATCGAGTCACCGTTGTGGTCCAGCGATATGGCGACGGGATTGTCGGAGGCTCCGAAGCACATGCCAGGCAGGTCGCCGAGAGGCTGTTGCCGTTCGCCGACGTTCAGATCCTGACGACCTGCGCCAAGGACTATACGACCTGGGACAATTTCTATCCGGAAGGTGTCGAGGAGTTGAATGGAGTGAGTATTCACAGGTTCCCTGTGATCGGGCACCGGCATCCTGATTTCAATCAATTGTCGGATGCCCTATTCGCAAATCCTCATTCCCGGCGACAGGAAATCGACTGGCTTCACGCGCAGGGGCCTGTTTCACCATCGTTGCTGGACGCCATCATTCGCGTCAGACATGAGACCGATGCGTTCATCTTCTTCACCTACCTTTATTACACGACAGCACTGGGCCTGCGCCTCGTTCCCGACAAAGCCCTGCTGATCCCCACGGCCCATGATGAAAAACCGATTTACCTGAACATCTACAAATCATTCTTCCATGCCCCTCGCGGCTTTATTTTCAACACCGAAGAAGAACGCGCCTTCATCTATCGACTGTTTGGAAATGACTACATACCCAATGAAATCGTCGGGGTCGGAGTGGATGTCCCGGAAAATCCATCTCCCGACCGCTTCAGAAAAAAATTTGGAATTAATGGACCCTACTTCCTCTACATGGGCCGAATCGTTGTCTCGAAGGGTTGCCAGGAGCTCATCGAAGGTTTCCAGCATTATCAATCCATCCACGACGACAAGTCGTCGCTGGTTCTTCTCGGCAAGACGGAAATGGAAATTCCCAAAAATCCCGGGGTCTTCTATGGGGGCTTTGTGGATGAGCAGGATAAATTCGATGCAATTGCGGGATGCACGGCCGTTCTCGTCCCTTCACGCTTCGAAAGTTTGTCAATGATTGCCCTCGAAGCATGGGCGCTTGAGAAGCCGGTCGTCACAACCGAATTCTGCACCGTGGTCAAGGGGATGTGTGAAAGAAGTGGCGGGGGGCTCTTCTATCGGGACTCGGATGAACTCGCCGAAATCCTGCACCTTCTTATTTCCGATGATTCTCTGAGGCAGCGCCTCGGAGAAGCCGGGATGATGTTTGTTGAACAAAACTACACGTGGGAGAAAGTCGTCGAGAAATACCGGAAGATGATTGATATGGTCGTCAATGAAAAATGGGCATGAAACCCCTTTCAGCATCCAAGAGCCTCTCGCCTCGATCTTTGGTTAGAAGAAAATGCAAACGTTGGCGAATTCAGCCAGATTCGTACACGCTTTCATCGACGATGACATCGACGTCCGAATGAAATATGGCGCATCTTAAAACGTAAAATCTGGATCGATTGAAGGTGGGACCGAAATCCGCGGATATGGAATGGCGGCAAGCCATCAGATAGTCTCGATAGACCCGGCATGACGGCTCGGCACCCTCGCGAGCCGTGCAGCAGAGGCTCCGAAGCCATTTGCGTGTGCTTACTCGCGGATCGGGGTCGGCGGTCCTCTGTTGACTTACGATGGTAGTTAGTTCAACATCCGCCTGCTATGAAGAAGTATTGGAAAATTATTATACTGATTGTCATCATCGGTATTGTTGCCGGCGGATGGGAACTCTACTCGCACATGCGCCCTCGCCGCCCCGTCGATCGTGTGATCCTCCTCGGCATCGACGGCGTCGGATGGAATATGATCGAGCCGCTCATGGCTCAAGGAAAACTCCCCGCCTTCAAGCGCCTCATGGAGCAGGGATCATACGGCCACATGACGACATTTCGTCCGACCGAATCGGGAATCCTCTGGACATCCGTCGCCACCGGCAAAACGATGTTGAAGCACGGCGTCATCGACTGGACCTATGTTCAAAAGGCCGGGCTGCAAGTCCCGTACTCGGATCCTGAACGGAAGGTCAAGACTTTTTGGGAGATATTGTCCGAGCGCAGCATCAAGGCGGGCGTCATCAACTGGTGGTGGACATACCCGCCGGCACCGATTCAAAACGGTTACATCATCACCGACCGATTCCGCCTCCATACGATGATGCGGCATGATATTCCGGATACCGTCTATCCCGTTTCTCTCTTTGAAAAGGTGAAGAACCTGCCACTCAAGCGTCGCAAAGATGTTACGCAAGAGATGCAGAAGCATGGAATTCCGCTCTTGAAACCTGATGATGCCGCCATGGAACTCAAAGGTTCGCTGAAAACCCTGCAGGCGTATCCGTTCTACTTTGCGCAAGACATGACCACTGACCGCGTGAGCGACTATCTTTGGGAACATGAACCCGTCCCTGTTTTCGCGACATATTTTCGGCTGGTTGACGTGACGAGCCATTTTGCATGGCATTACATCAATCCGCAGATCTATGCTGAAACGGTGGAACTGGAAAAGGCCGGTGAACTCCCGGTGCCCGCCCGCCAGCGCATCGATGCGGACTTCGCAAGAGTCGTTGCACCCGTTTATGAATTCATGGACCGCCTTATCGACAAGTATATGCGCCGTGTCGACGATCACACGGTGCTCATCATCAATTCCGATCACGGATTCGTTTACTCCGAAGGGCACTACGCTCATGCCGAATGGACAACGAAAATGCCGGAAGGTGTCATTTTCGCTATTGGCCCCGGCATCAAGAAAGGATACGAGATCCCTCACACGGAGCTCTTTGATATCACTCCGACCATTCTGTACCTGATCGGCCAGCCTCTCGCGCGCGACATGGATGGGGGGTTACTCAAGGGCGCCATCGAAGACTCCGTCCTGAAGCGGTTCCCGCCGCAATACATAGACACTTATGAAACAACGAAGCGTAAGGTCGGTGTCGCAGGAGAAAGCAAATCGGAAACGGATCAAAAAGTCCTGGAAGATCTGCAGACCCTCGGCTATATCCAGGGGCCCGTCAAGCAGGAAAATTCGCAGCCACCGGTAAAGGCGCCGGGAAAAGAACCAAAGAAGCATCGCGGTAAGCACCGGAAGGAATAAGGCCCCACGGTCGGCGGGCGACGCTCAGCCCACGTGAAGCGGGCCGAGCGCCGACTGCCGCGGGATGGGGAGTGAGGGTTGTCGTCGACGCCGGGCACGGGCCTCATTCCTCGGCATTCCACTCTGCAAGAAACCGTTTCCGAAAATTTTCCATGTATGCATGGCGATCCTTTGCAATTCTCCTGGCGGTCTCAGTATTCATGCGGTCCCGGAGGAGCAGCAGCTTCTCAAAAAAGTGATTGATGACTGGCCCTCTGCTCTTCTATTACTGCTCAAATGTCAGATGCATTTCAGGGGCAACATCAGGATTATTGATTTCGCGACCCCCTGGGTCCCCCGTGTTGCGACGGCCCGCGCAATTCGGATGGCACCGATCCGCATCGCCGGTTTTCGCACCCACTCGATGTGCCACCAATCATGACCCGTAGTTTCGCCATCGAGAGTCCTGCGTACAAATTCTCCGATCATTCGGATGACTTTAGCTTTTTCCACGATTCAATATTCCACAATGTCAATTCATGGTTCTGCGCCGGCTTTCACACATGCATCAGGGTCTCGTCCAGCCAGTCGAAAATGCGTTGTTCGCGCAGGCCGCCTGCCGTCGGTTCGCAGTGTCCGTCCGCGCCTTCCGACGTCGCGAAGGTGATGAGCGTCTTTGGGCATGTGAGTGCGTTGTAAAGTGTTTGAGATTCACCGGGCCAAAACTGCTCATTCTCAGGATCAGTGATGAGCATCGGACAGGAAATCAGCCTCGCGACCCCACGCATCGTATATTGACGAATGGCCTTGAAGGTATCATAGGGTGTTTCCAGCAGATATGGGCGCATGCGGAAATCAAGCTTGCGGCGGGTTGCTTTCGAAAAGCGCCCGAACCATTCCAGATTCCGATTGAATTTCGCCTTCGCCACCGGATCGTCCGAATCCAGCAGTTGCGCCATGCTCCTCGGCAGAGACTTGAACCATGTCTGCGCGCCAACATCCCATACTCCCGGATCCGCAATCGCCGCTGCGATCCTGTGTTCGAAGGCGACGGCGCGCGGCACCCAATATCCGGCCTGACTCACGCCCAGTAGTGTAATCCGCCTGGCATCGACATCCGTGCGGCCAAGAAGGCAGTCGACCACCGGTGTGATCACCTTCTCCCAATCATGGCGGAAGCCGATGTTCTGCTTGAAGAGAGCCGCCTGTTGACCGGGCCCGTCGAACGTCATGAAATTGTAGCCGCGCTCAAGCGCTTCAGCTCCGCCCATGGTCCACATGGAACTGGTCGGCCCATCGCTGCCGTTGTTCATGATGAGGAGCGGCCTGGGCTTGCCGGAGCGATCGACCGAAAAAAAATATCCGGGTAGCGTTGTGCCCTTGTATGGAATTGCGATTCGTTCACCCGCAGGGTCGGTGAGATCGACGAAATGATCCCAACAGGAGCGGTGCTGTTCCCATGTGGGCATCATTCGCGAAGGATCTTTCGAACTGTCGATAAGGCCGAGTGCCGCACTGTAGTAAGTAGATGCTCGCAGGAAGGCCTCACGCGCGCTGATGAGGTGTCCTTTGACGTGACAGGATTCTGCGATCTGCCGGATTCGATCCGCCGTCGCAGACCATTCGACAAACCAGCTTTCGGCGTCGCCGTTTTTGATCCTTCGAGCCGTCTCCAGGCACTCCCCCACATCGGACCCCTGATGGTAGCTCGCACCCAGCGTCAGCAGAAACCCGAATTGAAACTCGGGATTTTTAAAGGTTTTCTTCATTGGGATCACATCCTCCTCGGCATCAATCCGAGTGACCGGTGCCATGATGGCGGAGCGCGTTAATTAAGGCACAGAGATCATCTCATATTTCTCATCAGTTGACAGCATGCCCTTCGCTCTGGAGGCAAGACTGAGGCAAGGTCAGCGTTAGTGGTTGAAAATGTGAAGTAAAAAGACAAAGTAAAATATTTCGCACAATTGTCGTTCCGGAAATTTTCCGTTTTCCTTTTTACTTGAGAGTACCGATTTCCGGAGAATCGTCAGTTAGGCGATGAGTCTGGAACCCTCCGTTCTTTCGATATCAATTCTATCGCGGAGGAATTTCGCAAAGATAGGGTCATATTCGTCAACCGCGAGAAAATCTGGGAGTGT
>CAIWXX010000159.1 GCA_903916735.1 uncultured Acidobacteriota bacterium | reverse complement strand
GATTCGTCGAACCTGTATCAGGCGTTCGGCAACAATCCGGTGAACATGACCGACCCGATGGGGATGGCTCTCGCCAGCGGACAAAATGTCGAACATGTTTTAAAAGCCTATAAAGAGCTTTAATCCTTCTTTTAAATACTTCAAATCTCCCAAATCATTAAGAATCAAAAATTTTATGTAAGTAATTTGGATTTCTTTCTCAGTTTTATCAAGAGTTTCAGCAAGCACAGGAATCATTTCAGAAGTTGGTTTTCTTTCGTTTCGCTCAATCTTACTTAAAACTGAAGTGTCAATATCAAGAGCAGCAGCAACTTTTCTTAAAGGCAATTGCTTGTCTATACACCTTTAATTTCCTTAAACCCATATCCAGCAGACATTCCAATTAACATCTCCTTGAGAAGATTAGACCTTTTTTCATTCTCATCTTCGGAATAGTTAGGTTTATGTGCAGAGATAACCGCAAAATCTTTGGTTAGGAAATGTTGCCATACCCTACTTAAATTGAATGTTATTTTTAAACCGTCCATTTCACACCTCCACCCTTATTATAAACCAAATCCCCATATTTCGTCGCCTCACTTTCGAAGAACGCCCTGCCCGGGGCGATTCTCACGATAAACACCGCCGGAGAATTTTTGGGATGGCAACCCCATGTCCATGGAATCGTGCCGTGTGGCGGTTTTTTGCCGGACGGTGAGTTCGAATCGGTCCCGAGGATCGATGCCGGCACGGTGCGCAAAATTTTTGAAGCCAAGGTTTTCTCGATGCTGTTGAAAAGGGAACTGATCAGCCGAGATCTTGTAGACAAAATATTGTCGTGGAAACATACAGGATTCGATGCGTGGATCGGCCCCGCTATCAGGGACATGAAAGAGATCGTTGAAATCGGGCTCTACACGATTCGAGCGCCGGCCGCAGCGGGGCGGCTCGTGGTGGGTGAGGAATCACAGGTGAAATATTTCGCCAAGGGCACCCAGCCGGATCGCGACACCGGCGGCCTCTTCGAACCGTTTTCACGGTCTTTTGATTACCTCGATTGGATCGCCCGCCTCACATCCCATGTCCCGGAAAAGGGAATGCAGTTGACTCACTATTTTGGCGTGTACTCGAATGTTTATCGCGGGAAAGCCGCGAAGGCTCATTCAATGCCGGGTTCCGGCGTAATGGTTGAATCCGTGCCTGCCGAATCCGAAGAAGACTGGATTAAGAAAAGACGCAATACATGGGCGCGTCTGATAAAAAGAGTATTCGAGGCGGATCCCTTACTTTGCGAATGCGGCTCAATTTTGAAAGTGATTTCAGTTATCGAGGCGCGCGCTCAGCCGAATCTGGTGGCCAAAATATTGAAGCACATCAAATTTCATTTCGACGTTCTGCAGCTTCCATCGCGATCCCCGCCACCGGACCCATTCGATTCTCCCGATCCCCAACCGGATTTTCCGGATTCCTATTATCTTTAGGTATCCGGATTCTTGGGCCGAGTCTGTCCAATTTTCGATTCGACTTGACACAAGCCAGTCGTAAGTTTACATTTAGATAGTGTTTCACACTCAATCATCGCAAAATGACAGTCGGCCGCGCCATCCTCCGTCCCCGGGGACGGAGGATGGGTGCCAATATCGACACGGGGGTGCTCGATTTACTACGTTTGTGGCAATTGAGCATCCAGAGCGAAAAAGCAAATGCCTATATCCAAACGCTACGTTGGGCGAGACAAGCAACACTGGAAGGGCATGAGCAACGGAGGAAGATGATGACCCACGTACGCTGTTCTCACTGTTCCGCTCTTTATCCGGAGACAGACACCAAGTGTCCTTCGTGCGGTAACCCACCTGGCAGCGTCGTACATCAAGAACTGGTCCGACCTAGTGTACCAAGGAATGTACGGGTTACCGGCATTGCCAAAGGAGCTCTTGTTGGTCTTGTAATTGGGGCTGTAGCTGGACCTCTTGTGCTACTCATAGGCCTGACCTTGCCAGCTATGATGAGTGGGGCGGCCTCAGGTGTCGGAGGTGAACTTAACCAGAAGACTGGTTTGCCATTCACGCATTTCAGTGATAACTACAACAAGGCTGTGAAAGCGCACGACGTTCCCAGAGTTAGCTCAATGGCATTCATTCTCACCTCAGTCGCGAGCGCACTATTGCTTTCAGTAATAGGTGGCAAGTTCGGTTATACAATGCAGTCTGTGAAATGGAATTCTCAACAAAGGGCTCAGAATGCAAAGAATCGCCAGAGAAGTGTTCAACCTGGTCAAGGTTCGGGCCTTCAGGTGCCCGAAGGGAAGTGGCGTTGTGAATGTGGCCGAGTGAACGATGATTTGTTCTCCTATTGTCAGGACTGTCAACAGAACAGAGTGGAGATGTCCTAGTCGAAGGGAACGCCCAACAGTTAAAGGATTCGTATGGCGCGAAGCCGCCATACAATCCTGGGTTGAACTAAGCCGTCTGCCTTGGAGAAAGAACGGAATAGAGGAACTTTCAGCGATCGTGGTCAGACGCCGGAGATGCCGCAGGAACCAGTTGTAACAGAGGCGAATAGTCGTCATCGATGAAGTGCAAAAGGCACCGGGGCTCTTTCCGGCAATCAAGCTCGCGGTGGATCGCGACCGTCGTCCGGGGAGATTTCTGCTGACCGGCTCAGCTAATGTTCTCTTGCTGCCGCGTCTTTCGGAATCCCTGGCCGGGCGAATGGACGTCATTTCACTGTGGCCTCTCTCGCAAGGGGAAATGGAGGGGAGGCGCGAATCCTTTCTGCGCAGGGTGTTCAGGCCCGGTCCATTCGCCGCAGGCCGGGTGGCGTCACAGGGTAAGACCATGGCAGAGCGAATTCTGGGAGGAGGGTTTCCAGAGGCTGTTGCACGCGCCGATGAACGTAGGCGCCGGGAGTGGTTCGGCTCGTATCTGACGACCGTGCTCCAGCGCGATGTCCGGGATCTTGCCAATATCGAGGGATTAACCGACATGCCTCGCGTCCTGGCCATGCTGGCATCGCGGTGCGGCGGCCTGCTCAATCTATCAGACATATCGCGCGGCGTCGGCATCCCGCATTCAACGCTCAAACGATACCTCGCGCTTCTAGAGGCCACCTTCCTTGTCCGCCCGATTCATGCGTGGCACGCGAACCTGGGACAAAGGCTCGTCAAGGCCCCCAAGCTCTACCTGTGCGACACCGGCCTGTTGACTCACCTGAATGGGATTGTATTGCCGGCGCAGTTTGCAGAATCTTCTCTGAAAGGCGGCTGTGTTGAGAACCTCGTCATGTCCGAACTCCAGAAACAAATATCCTGGGCCGACGATCCAGCCACCTTATGGCATTACCGCACGTCCTCGGGCAGGAAGGTGGATTTCATACTGGAATCTCCTGATGGCAGATTGGCTGGTGTTGAAGTGAAGTCATCTGCCACCGTGAAGGCGGATGACTTTTCCGTTCTGCGTGAATTGACTGAAAGGCTCAAGCGGCGTTTCGTATGCGGCATCGTGCTCTATTCCGGTGAGACAAGCGTACCGTTCGGCGATCGGCTCTGGGCGCTGCCGATATCTACACTGTGGCATTGAGTATTCAGGAGGACAATGTCATGCGATCGTCTATGTGCTTGCCAAAACCCTCGACATGTGTGACACAGCGTAATCTGCTCATCTGGATGCATCCGGACGGTTGCCTCTTCGTGCCAAGCATCCGGACATGACGAATACCGTCGAACCGGTAACATACTGAGATTGTCCGTCAGTTGCTTCGCCGGTGAAGACGCTCGATCTCCAGCAGTTGCTTCTTTCTCCAGAGCCCTCCACCGTATCCGCCGAGTTCGCCGTTCTTGTTGACCACTCTGTGACAGGGAATGATGATACCGATGCGGTTTAGACCGTTGGCGTGCCCGACGGCCCGCACGGCTTTCGGTGTTCCCAATCTCTTCGCGATGTCTTCATAGCTTCGCGTCTCGCCGTAGGGTATTTCCAGAAGCGACTTCCAGACTTTAACCTGGAACTCCGTGCCGGGAAACTCGATCGGGACCGAAAAACGAATCAGCGAGCCTGAAAAATAGAGTCCGATTTCCTCACGCACCTGTCGGATGAATTCATTCTCTCCCGGCGAAAACGTCAGTTTGAATTTAGATGCAACCGTTTTAACCTGAGCTTCCAGCATTCTCCTATCGGTGAATTCCAGCAGGCAGATGCCGTTTTCCGTAGCGGCAGTGATCATGGGCCCGAGTGGGGTTTCAATCCATGCAACTCGAATGTAATCTTCTCCTGTGGCCTTGCCGGGTGAGGTGCCGAATTGTCGGAAAAAAGCCTCCCGGAACCCGCTGTGCGATTCAAAACCATGCCCGAGAATCACGTCGTCAAGCGGATCCCCGCTCTTGATTTCATCGAATGCTCTCCCCAATCTCTGAGATCGGCAGTAGGCTTGGAAGGTCATTTTAAAATGTTTTGTAAAAAATCGCCGGGCTGTGGCCGGTTCAACCCCGAATGTCCTGAGGTCTCTGTCCTTGATTCTGACGGATGGGTCCTGTTCGATGTGACGAAGGAGAGATGCCGCCCATTCGGGCAATCCGCCGACGCTTTCCAGAGGATGACATCTCTTGCAAGGCCTAAATCCCGCAAAAAGCGCCTCCTTTACCGCTGTGTAGTATTCGACATTTTCCTCCAACGGCTTGCGAGCCGGGCAGGAGGGCCGGCAGAAAATACCCGTGGTTTTCACGGCGATATAGAATAGGCTATAGGGGTTTGCTTTTCCGACCAGATACCGAAAACTCTACAACTGTAGTAATATAGGGACAATAGAACCACTCCTGGCACCCGTCCGTCATCTCCGGGGATGACGGACGGGTGCCAGGAGGAGACGTTTTGGGCGG
>CAIWXX010000158.1 GCA_903916735.1 uncultured Acidobacteriota bacterium | reverse complement strand
TGCCAATTCGCATCACCTCCGCTCTGGGCCCGGTGCTCCGGGTCAGCGCCCTTGTCACTCTCGGTGTTGGGTTCCCTCCGTCAGGGCCCCAGGTCTGGACTCTCACCTCCTGTCCGTTGGTCATGCCGATCGCACCCGCTTATTCCGACATCGGAATAAGCGGCGGAAAGATTCGTGGGCTCGGTCCGGAACGATCTGCTCGATCATGTCATTATTTTCAACGAGCGCCATCTCTTAATGCTTCTCAAAGATTACATCGATTATTATCATCATGATCGCACTCACTATAACTTGGAAAAGGAAACTCCTGGCGGAAGACACATTCGGCCAAAGCCAAATTCATCAGCGAAATTGATTGCCCTTCCAAGACTCGGCGGCCTCCATCATCGCTATGCCTGGAAAAGCGCCGCGTAATTCGCAACAAAATCCTTCCTTTAGCCATCCCCACAAATAAGGAAGCTCTGTTTGTATTTCCAATTTTATTCCTACAAGACCGCATCAACATTCCCTATTCGGACCTCTGAATCCTTATGCCACTCTCAGAATGCTGATCAAATTTGAACGAAAATGCCCATTTCTCTATCAGATTCGATTTTGGCGAGCTACAGCCTTAGGATCGTCAAGCACAACGACGCCACCGTTGACCTTCCCCAGAATCTCCATCTCGCCCTCCTGCACTCAGATTATACGCCATATCTCACCAACTGTACCTCTCAGCGCTCAATCAAAGCCCAAATCAAAAAGCACCGCCGGCCTCAAGCTTGCCAGCGAAGCCCGATTCAGAATCCAGAGCGCGCCTCTTCCAAAGTGTATTCCTTCATGCCATTCGGCGCCGGGCCTACTAGCTCGACCAAGTGGGCAGCCTCTGGCCGATAGAAGTCCTCCTCGAAGCACCGAACACCGAGAGCCGCCGCATAGTCGCGCAAGTTCTCAAATGTGAAACGCTCCACGATCTTTCGGCGGTTGTAGTTCTCAACATGCTCGAAAGGGAGGGGATCCCCTGACACGTCAAACGTCCAATTACCACCGTCGTTGACGACAGCCACCGTGCGCACGTAACCAAGAGCGTCACCGTTAGGTCCGTAAAGCTCCAAGATACAAGCACCATATCGACCTCGCCGCTCTGATTCCCGGACGGTGTTGGGTATAGCGGAGACTCTCAATCCCTGGCATGGAAGGCGCGTCGCGAGAAACGAGCCCACGCTAAAGGCATCGGTTCCATGCAGTCCGTTGTCGAAGAATGCTACCCACTGGGATGCAGTGGGCACGAACAGATAGCGCCTACTACGAGGAACTGTGAGAGGAAGCAGCTGATTGAGAACATCTTGCAACGAACCGCTAACAGATCTCTCTCGGAGCTGGATACCTAGAGAGTCCATAACGCTCGACTGCCATTCGGAAAATTCGTGGACTACGGGTTCCATTTTCGCATTCAAGAATCCGATCTCGGATGTTAACGGTGCCAAGGTGTCATTGAATAAGAGGTTCATTGCCATATATCCCTTTCCTACCGAACTGTCTGTAAGAAGACCTTTCCGACCGGATCGTTCGCCAAGAGCCGCAACGCGTGTGGAATCGCGCGCTCGGCTGGAGGCGCATCGAACTCAAGGTATATACGACGACCCGAAGCATCCGTGTACTGGAAGTCAGGACGGTTCGTGCCCACGCGCACTTCATTTCCATCTGCAACAACAATCTGTTGCTGATTCACTCGAAGATCTTGAGCGCCCGCCGCGCGGGCAGTCTGGATTTCTTGCCGAAGAGCAGCATTGTGGCTTACCCGACCGATCGGCCGATTCAGGGGCCGGGCAGATGGCGGTTGCGGATTGACATCGACATCTTGCGGCAGCCTCTCTGGGATGGCTCCTGCAGCTCCAATCGCGCCACCGATCAGAGCCGAAGTTAGGTACGTTTGACCAGATGACAGACCCTTCTGTTCATGTGCTACGTTACCAACAACGTCGCCGGCTAGCGTACCGCCAACTCCACCGCTCGCGCCGCCGATCGTTCCTGCTATCCTCACGCCAAGCGCCGTGACGCCGCGCGATCCGAGAAGACGAACTCCTGCACGCGCACCTAGTTGGCCGGCGCCCGCTCCGCCCACGTACGTAGCCGCCGTTTGCGCAACAGCCACGGATGTCTTCTTCCAGTATTGACCTCGTGTGATCTCATGGCGATCGAGCTGTTCCTGCGCTCGATCGATCTTCTTCGTCGCGCCAACCGACGCAACCTGGAAGGCGGCATCCAGAACGATCAAGCCAGTACCTGCAGCCCGACTCCAGAAACCACCGTTCGTGAATGCATCTGCAGCGTAATTCTGGACAAACTCCCCAAAGCTCTCCTTCCCCAATGGATCCACAAAGTTCATCGGATTGTTGCCGAATCCCTGATACAGGTTCGATGAATCGGCATAACCCATCGGATCAGGTTGGAGGAATCTGCCGAGTTCAGGAGAGAAGTATCTATTGCGGAAATCCACCAATCCAGTCTCATGATCGTATTCGCGGCCTTGGAAGGTGATGGTGTTGCCTACGGAGCTGGTTTCGTGTTCGTTCTCAGCAGCGCGCTCGTACAGGAGTCGATCCTTACCGGAAAGAACAAAAGTGGTTTCGAATTGCGACACAAATTGTTTCGCGGCCAGATCGGCGATTGTTGTGCTGATTCGGAGTTTGTAGTGTGTATCGGTTGTGAGTGCAGTTGTCGGAGTGACTTGGATCGTTCGTGGGTCGGCTAGAGAAATTGCTTTATCAACTGCTGCGTTTTGACCATCGAGAAGATCGACTGCGTTTGTGATCGATGCGGGATCGATTTCTTCGTCGAATTCGATCTTGATATTGCCAGCGGCAAGTTTTATGGACTGGATGTTTGGTGGCACTCGATCGTAGATAATCGGCGGGTCGCTTCCTGTGAAGGTGAATTCACGGCTCAGACTTTCAGCGATGTGGTTGTTTGAGAGGTCTATCAGATCAGTTGTGATTTCCACTGTGAGAGTGACGTTTTGTGGCAGAGCCGCGGTTGGAGTGAAAACTACCAAGCGATCTGATTGCTCAAATGAGAATGTACCTGCAAGTGATGTTGCGCCTTGCTTCAATTTGATGGCTGTTTGAG
>CAIWXX010000157.1 GCA_903916735.1 uncultured Acidobacteriota bacterium | reverse complement strand
TCAACAACAAGATCCGCGTCCTGCAACGCCGCGCTTACGGTTACCGTGACGAGCAGTACCTCAATCTGAAAATCGTCGCTGCCTTCCTACCCGCATTGGGCAGAAAGGCCTCAAATGGCCCACTGTGATGCGCGAAGACCCTGTATTTGAATCGGTCTGGGCAAATGACTACAATACCTATTGCGTCAGAACCTACAATGCCAATTTCGGTGACCATTGTCTTAACGGCGATATAGTTAATATCCTGAATGATCCGTCCAACAAGATCCCCGCAGCGGATGTGGTCATTGGTGGTCCTCCTTGTCAGGGGTTCAGCCTTCTGAACAAGAACCGGGAAGGTGACCCGCGAAAACAACTGTGGAGGCCTTACTTCGAAGTCGTCGAAAGATCCGGGGCAACGGTTTTCGTCATGGAAAATGTTCCACAATTGCTTAATTCATTTGAGCACGGCGAGATTATGGGTACAGCGGAGGCCTTGGGATTCAAAGTGTGGGGAGATGTTCTCTGTGCAGCCGATTACGGGGTCCCGCAGACACGAAAGCGAGCATTCATCATAGGATGCAAATTTTTTGATCCATCCTTAGTATTTCCTCCGCGCAGGACGCACTTTAATCCACGCAAACCCAACATTCAATATTCTCTGCTTGAGGCTGATGGGAAAGGCTATCTACAGGGCGCTGTAAAATGGCGAACAGTTCGCGATGCTATTGTGGACTTGCCGCCCCCAATAGGAACCGAAATTAGGAAAGTGCCGGCGCCGTTGAACCTACACTTCGGCAGATCGCCTAGTCCGACGAGTTTCGCACGCTACAAGGCAATCCCTAAGGAAGGCATGAACCGATTTGATCTCCAGAAGCATGCTCCCGAAATTACACCGCGCTGCTGGATTCGCAAGACGAATGGCGGTACCGATCTATTCGGTCGTCTTTGGTGGGATCGCCCGGCATTCACGATTAGGACTGAATTCTACAAGCCTGAAAAGGGGCGATACTTACATCCTGAGCAACATCGGCCGATTACTCATCGAGAGGCAGCAAGGCTGCAATCCTTCCCGGATGATTTCATTTTCACGGGCTCAAAGATCGAGATCGCGAAACAGATCGGCAACGCAGTGCCTCCGGAATTAGCAGCACGAGTTGCTGATGTGGTTTATATGCTTCTGACTTTGGACATCACATAATATGACAGACGTCTTCGTGCAGAGGAAACGAAGTTGGATAATGAGCCGGGTGAAAGGGCGCAACACAAAGCCGGAAATACAGGTTCGCTCCCTGGCTCATCGAATGGGATTTCGATTTCGACTTCATCGACGTGACCTTCCCGGGAGACCTGATATCGTGCTCCCCAGACACGCCAAAGTCATTTTCGTGCATGGGTGCTTCTGGCATGGTCATGAACGATGTCCTCGGTCGCAACGCCCAACAACCAATATGGATTTCTGGAATAAGAAACTAGATAGCAATGTTAATCGCGACAAGCGTGACAAGTCCGAATTGCGAAGAATGGGTTGGAAGGTACTTGTAGTTTGGGAGTGTGAGGCGCGGGACTCAAAGAGGCTTATGAAAAAACTGGAAAGGTTTCTCATCAATGAATAAAACCAGTCGCCAAAAGAAAGGCCACTCTGAATCGTTACGTCGCAAGGTTGAAGACCTAGTTCGTAACTTTGAATCTGAACTCCTTGGAGGCGATCTTCGGTCAAAGGTTTTGGCCCTTATCCCGATATTTCACGGATTGAGGAATCTCGGGAAGTCATTCATTCCGGCGGAATATGCTTCGGCTGCAAGAGACCGTATTCTCTACTATTTGCGAAGGTATCTACATATTATCATCAATGGGGATGAATTGCTCGTCATATCCGGCATCCAGGAATATGCACGACGCGTGCGCGAACTCCGGGTCCAATTTGGTTGGTCCATTGCAACCGGAGTGACCGTCAAGGAAATGCGCGAGGATGAAGAGGAGGAAGTTCCGGCAGAATTCAGCGACATGCGGCCAAGTGACTACGTTCTGCTAAATGATATTCAGGACCGCGACGCCTCGCATCGCTGGCATGTTGCGAATGCGTTACGGAAAGAGCACGGGTCAGTTCGCGATAAAATCTTGAAATACCTACGTGCCAATATTGGCCAGAATGTGACAAATGAAGAATTGCGGTATGTTGCGGGAGACAAGACTGAATGGGCGAGACGTGTTCGTGAACTGAGGACAGAGCACGGCTGGCCGATTGTCACGAAGACTACTGGACGTCCTGAGTTGGGTATTGGAATTTACGTTCTTGAGGCAGATCGGCAAAGTCCGGAACATGGTGTCCTTGCGGCAAGCGTGTATGAATTGACCTGAGGGGCCCTAGTATCGTGTTGCTGTGGGCGCGGAGAGCGCCAGGAGGACAGCACATGAGAAATAGGAGTTCACAGAGGACCTATCAGGTAACTCACTTACTGGAGCAGACTCGACGGAGCTTGACGGACTGGCGGCGGAAGCGGAAGCGCG
>CAIWXX010000156.1 GCA_903916735.1 uncultured Acidobacteriota bacterium | reverse complement strand
TCGATTGCGCTTCACAACGCGGAGGAAGCGGTCTGGCTACCTGGTTGATCACAACAAAATGCGGGTCGCTGGCACCGGCCAGTAGGATCATGGCCCTTCCGATTCGCTGTATCGGTTCTGACTTTGATTGCGTTTCTCGTCGCAGCCTGGGTGCACATTCGTGGCAGCGGTTCGCTGGGCCACTACCTCCATGCACGCTACGCCCTCGTACCGGCCCTGACCGTGTTCTTTCCACATGTTGTCGCAACCATTGTAACGCGGACCTGCACGCCGGGGCTTCTCACCGGTCTCTTGTTCGTGCTGCCCTCCGCCACTGCACTTCTATTACGTTCGTTCGTATGGCAACAGCTGGAAGTCGGTCGCTTCCTGGTCGTTTCGGTGATCGGGGCAGTGGTGCTCGGCTGGAGTCTGACAGCGTCCGCCGCATCATAAGTCGTCGTCGACACCGGGCAAACGCAGTGCTACAACAACTCGACCAGCATCACGTGCCCGTCTTCAGACGGGGCTTTCTTTGGGCAGGATGCTTCACACACCGGCAAACACGCCGCGCTACATTGACAACGGCAACGGCACGGTGTCCGATCTGAACACCGGCCTGATGTGGGTAGGACATAGGAATATCTCCTAAGTATCCTCAAGGCGAATTTTCAATCCTTTTCGTCGTCATTTTTGCACATTTTTTCCACAGGATTTCCCACAGTATCAATGGGACGTTGGTTGAGCTGGTTATGAGGAGCGTCCGGCGGTATGGTTTTCGGTGGGAAGTGACCCCGTACGACTCGGTTGGTGGAGCCTTTGGGATGCCCCTCATTTTCGAGCCGGGGCACGTCCAGTTTGTCAACGGGATACCCAAGTCCGAAATCCGCGGATAAGGAATGGCGGCAAGCCATCAGATAGTCTCGATAGACCCGGCATGACGGCTCGGCAGGAGCCTCGCCCTCCCAAACCATCGATCAGGGGAATGCTTGATATACGGAGGGGAGGGTGAGCATCCTCGCGAGCCGCAGAGGCTCCGAAGCCATTTTGTCTCAATAGGCGTCTGCTTACTCGCGGATAGGGGTAAGACAATGAGTGCCAGGAGGGGGATCAAACGGTCGACGAGAATTTCCTTCATGAACAAATTAGCCTCCTTGGTAAATTGAACTGTACTTTTCTTCGATTCTTCCAACAGAGATGATGATTGGTAGATAATGGAACTGATGCAAGCAAGCATCTTGCAATCGCCAGGCGACCATAGGGGCCGGGGTTTATGATGTCAGATACCGGGGCTGAATTCAGCGTGATCCAGGCCGCCGGAATTCCGACATGCTGCAACCTGTTTCTCTTTCTATCGTATTAAGGGAAGGACAGAGAGATCTGTTCATGTTTCTCAGTTGAAAAGCAAGCTCGGGGGTTTTCGAAAAAAAGGACAAAGGGGACACTCCATGACATCGAATCGATTATGGGATTTCATCAAATTCAATCTAATGGTCGGGCTTTTGCTGCTTCCTGGACTCACACTTGCCACCAGCGCCAATCCAATCCCCCCGGACAAGGTGGTGGCTCTCCATAAGAGCGCGGAGGTGGTGGATTTTCATTGCGACACAATCGATAGATTCTTGAAGGGTGAGGACCTCAGGCTCGACTTGGAGAAGGGGCATATCGATATACCGAAACTGAAGCGAGGAGGCGTGGACCTCCAGGTTTTCGCCTGTTTCATCGGCGCTCCCGAGAACGACCAGGAAAAGGCGACGGCCGCCAAACGAGCGCAGGAACAGATCGATGGCGTTCACCGGCTGGTTGAACAGAATCCGAACGATCTCGCACTCGTTCATTCCTATTCGGAATATTCTGTGGCACAAAAAGCCGGGAAGATCGCCGTTCTGATCAGCATCGAAGGTGGGTATGCCATCGAAGATGATCTTGGGAAATTGGACCAGTTCTATAACCAGGGAGTGCGACTCATGACACTCACTCACTGGCTCCACACCGATTGGGCGGATGCTTCAGGGGATGAGAAGGCCGAATTTTGCGGCTTGACTGAATTCGGCGAAAAGGTCCTGCGTGAGATGAATCGAATCGGAATGATCGTCGACATATCACATGCCCATGATGAGACCTTCTGGGATGTTCTTCGTATCACTGATTCTCCTGTCGTCGCGTCGCACTCATGCTGCCGCGCCCTTTCCAAGCATCACCGCAATTTGACGGATGAGATGCTGGTGGCCCTGGCGAAAAACGGTGGAGTCGTTGGCATCAACTTTGCCCCGTTTTTCCTGAACGCTGAGGAGGGGGCAAAAGAAGAAGAGATTGGAACTGAAATCGTCAAGAAACTCGGGCTTCCGACCAGTCATCGGGAGTTCTCTAAAATCGATCCTGAAAAGAGAGCCGCGTTCGACAAGGAATTCAAGGAGCGTGTTCAGGAGCTCTGGAAGACGGACCCTCCAGCGACCGTCAAAACACTGGTTGATCACATTGACCATGTGGTCAAGGTGACAGGCAATGCCGATCATGTCGGACTCGGCTCCGACTTTGATGGCATCGAATCGGGTCCGGTCGGTTTGGAGAATGCCGGGAAACTCGAAGCGATCACCCAGGAACTCGCCGCTCGCGGGTATTCCGAACAAGACATCCGAAAAATTCTGGGTGGCAATTTTCTTCGCGTCATCAAAGCCGTCTGCGACAAGAAGCCCACTCAATAGGCCCCAGCCTTATCCCACGGACAAGAATTGCCTCCTGGTGTCGGGACGCGAGCGGAGTTGATACGTGTGATGCTCAAGACGCAAATCAACATCATTGATACACGGCACGTTTCGTCGACGAAGACATCTTTGGATAACCGTCACCGTTTCCGAAAACATTTGCATGGATTTCTTGATGTAAGCTTCAGCATGTTCAGATGCTCATTCGGAAATTGGGAGATCCCTTTTATCCTTGTAATGGTTTGGCATTAAATGAGAACATGATCGTGGTGATACGATCCCACGGTTTGGGTTTTGTTGAAACCCCCTTCTTCATGGGAGTCTTCATGAAGCTCATGAATGAAGGCGATGGACTTTCCGCAATAAAAGAGGAGGAAACATGAAAATCCTGTTTGGTGGGTTGCTTGTCTTTCTGATGGTTTCATCGACCATGATACATTCTGCCGATACCCCAAAAGCGCCGGCCCCCAGAATGAAACCGGCATTGCTGGTGATCGACATTCAGAATGCGTATCTGCCATACATGTCGGAGCAGGACAAAAAGATGGGCATGGAAATGATCAACTACGCCATTGCACTCTTTCGAGAGAATGGCTACCCGGTGATTCGGGTGTACCACACGGATTTGGAAGGTGGTCCCAAGCCCGATTCCGAAGCTTTCCAGTTCCCAAGTTCAGTGACCATCAAGCCTGATGATCCGAAGATCATCAAGAATTACCCGAATGCTTTCAAGAAAACCGATCTCGAGAAGGTACTCAAGGAAAAAGACTGCAACACTCTTTTCCTCTGCGGCCTTAGCGCCGTCGGCTGTGTACTGGCCACGTATCACGGCGCCATGGATCATGATTACAGTGTGTTCATGATCAAGGATGCCGTCATCAGCCATGACACCGCACTCACCAAAGCCGTTCTGGAAATCTGCCCCTCAGTCGGCTACACCGCATTGAAGGTGATGCTGGAAAACGCTCAGAAGTAAACAGGCGCTCGTTTTCCCAAGGGCATCTTGAAACTCGAAACCCCGGGCTTGCGGCCCGGGGTTTTTGTGACAATCGCCCTGGCGCTTAAAACGAGTATCGCAGGCCCAACCTGACAACCCGCGGATACATCAAATCCTGAACCTGATTCGTCACATCGGTTTGAAGGCGCTCGCTGACATGGAGCGGCGTGTTCTTATTGAAGATATTGAACACATCCAAATCGAGGCTGACATTGCCTTTGTCGCCGAGGCTGATGGCCTTCGAGATACGAAAATCAAGGCTAAACATGTTCGGCAGCTTGCGATCCCCGATGGTAACCACCCGGACCTGCTTTTCACTGACTCCAGGATCCACGGCGTATTGGGGTTCGTAGTAGACGATCGGGAATCCTTCGCGGGAGATCAAATTTGCTGAGATGCTGACCAGATAGGGAAGTTGATACATTCCGTTTAGCAGGAATTGCCACTTCGGAGTTCCGACCCAGAAATCGGATTTGCCGCTGCTCGAGGACAGGAAAGCCAGATCTTCGCCGATATGCACATTCGTCGGATCGGAAATCCCGCCGGTGCCGTGGAAGTATTCTCGATCACTCTGCCAGTTGAGAGATGAATTGAGCATCCACTTGTTGCTCAGGCGCTTTGTAGCAAATATTTCGATCCCCCGATACTTCTGGTCGTAATCCTTCCGGTTCGTATACAAACGATCGATTCCTGCACCGATCATTTCGGCACGCGATGATTTCAGCCTGTAATACGGCATATTGTAGGCAGCGCCATCGGGGAGAACGCCCGTTATGTAACCGGCCAGCTCATAATCGTTGTAACCATATGGCTGATTTGAATTCTGGTAGTCGGTATAAACTTTCCAGGTAATTCCTGTGGCTTTGCGCCATACGAAGTTGGCGCCAACCGAGAAATCCTTCATGATTTCTCGTTCGCCGCCGCCGATGAATTCGAGTCGTTTTGGTGATTTGAGGTTGGGATCCATGGCGATGGTGCTTCGGCTGGAGGATGGAGACAAAGGATCAACATAGTAGATGCCTACCGGGCCGTAGGCAAAATCAATTTCATTCGGCTGGGCATAGCCATCGCTATTGAGATCGGTCCAGTAGTAATCGAGCTCGCCGCATCCGTAAATTGGCGACACAAGGCCCACGTCCCCGGCGCTGAGCTGATCGGCGTAGCGTGCGAAACTCGCACGCAGAAGCGTTTTCCCGTCACCTAAGATGTCGTAGGTCATGCCGAGGCGAGGTGAGAAGTCATTCCATTTGAACGGCGCATCGGTTGCGGCGATGCTGATGGCCGGCAGGAGCTGTGGATACGCCGGGCTGGCAGGACTGCTTGCATCAAGCAGGCTCCCGGTCTGCCTGTCGAAGCGAACACCGATGTTCAGCGTCAGGCGGCCTCTTGTGATTGTGTCCCCTGCGTAAACTCCCAGGTATTTCGTTTCGGTATGGACATGTGAATCACGTGTGATCCACGCGATGCCATTATAGGCATCAGCCACGACCCGATCGCCGGGCCATTTGGAGACTGATTCAACAGGGCACTTCCGATAAGAGAAACCGAATTTGAACTCGTGAGAAGCGCCGAGTGCGCTTAGAAAATAGTTCATATCGGCGCTGGCGAACCAGTTTGGACGGTCGGACATATAATCCTGGTAGGAATGATGCCAGACACCATTGGCATCCCTGGTCGCCTCGGCGTTCAGTCCTCCTTGAGGAGCAAGGAAGAAAGTGCCATAGAGATAGCTGAACTTGCCGTTAAGGTAGAAATTCGAGTTGACGATGTGGCTCAGCTCAATCTTGTGAATGTTGGTGGGGCCGGTCTGATTATAGGTTGTTTCCACTGGTCGAGTTACACCGGCATCACGGCCTCTCTTGACCTTGTTGCCTCGATAGAACATATAAGTGATGCTGTCGTTCTGATTGAGCTGAGTGTTCAGCTTGAAGCTGATGTTTTCGAGCTGAGTGTTATCCGGTGTGCCATTCACGGTCAGAGTCTGGATATCCTGGAGGCCGACGGCGCCCCAGTACCAGGCTTTCTCCTTGATGATTGGGCCGCCGATCTCGATTCCGTAATCGCGCAGCTTCAGGAGAGAAACCATTTTGAAATCGGGATTCCAGGCAAAGCCGTCGAGAGTCTCGGCGCCGCCATGGTCCGGCGTATGCAGATTTCGGGTGTTGTCGCTCTGAAGACCTTCACTGGTCGTGATGAACCGGGCTGATCCCTTCGGCGCATCTCCACCTCGCTTTGTCACGAAGTTGATGCCCATACCTCCAGTCGCCTGCGATGGATCGTTGCCGCCCGTCGTGATCTGAATTTCTTCAAATGCATCGAAGTCGTAGTACAAGGGAGAACCTCCGACAGCCCCCATGTCTGTGACCGTGATACCGTCCATGTTCCACATGGAGTTGTTGCCGGCGACATCGCCGCGGCTCGTGAAATTGGACTGCTGTCCACCTTCGGCTCCGCCAATGTTCACACGGTCGACAATGACACCTGAAATCATCGACATGATAACCCATGGATCACGCGCCGTGGGGATGTTGGCAAGCATTTCATTGGTCACGTTTTGTCCGACGCCGGTCTTCTTCACATCCAGAATCGGCTGCTCGGCGGTGACCGTGACCGTCTCAGCGACCGTCGTCGGCTTCAATGTGATCTTCAGGTTGACGGCCCCGCCGACCTCGACGCTGATTCTCTTCTGCACATAGGTCGTGAATCCCGGCAATTCGCAGAGAAGATCGTATTCGCCGGGCGAAAGGCGGATGAAGTGGAAGTCGCCGCCGGTTCCTGTGGTTTGATTCATTTTGCCGATCAGGTTGCCCGTCAGAGTGACAGTGACACCAGGCAGGACACCGCTCGTCTGGTCCTGGATCGTGCCATAAATATCACCCGTATTCAGCTGGGCATGAGCGAGAACCGGCACGAGCAGGATGAGTGCCGGGAGTCCGATGAGCCATCGTGATTTCATTGAGCTTGCCTCCTAATTATAAGAACGTTGCATACATCGCTCGTCATGAGAGGCCGGATGATCACCACGCTTGAACAGCACAGGAGCTCGATGCGGCCATTATATATCCAGAGTCCCAAAGAGTAAAAGAGCCTCTGGTGTACGACACAACTGAATGCATTGAACAGGCGATTTTTATCGGCGAGTGCAGGAGGCCATAAAAAAAGCCCCGGGCACTCGGCCCGAGGCTCTTAAGATCGATTTCGACTCGATTAGAACGAGTATCGAAGGCCCAATCTGACAACCCGAGGATACAGTAGATCCTGGACCTGGTTCGTCACATCGGTTTGAAGGCGCTCGCTGATATGTAGCGGCGTGTTCTTATTGAAGATATTGAACACATCCAAATCCAGGCTGACATTGCCCTTATCGCCAAGACTCAGTGCTTTGGAAATGCGGAAATCCAGATTGATCATGTTGGGCAATTTGACATCGCCGATTTTGACCGCATGAACCTTCTTCTCGCTGATACCAGGATCCACGGCGGATTCGGATTCATAATAAACGATCGGGAATCCCTGCCGCGTGATGAGGTTCGCTGAAAGGCTGACCTGATAGGGAAGTTGGTACATGCCGTTCAGGAGGAATTGCCACTTGGGTGTTCCGATCCAATAGTCGGATTTTCCGCTGCTTGAGGATTGGAAGGCGCTATCTTCGCCGTCGTAGATGTTCGTCGGATCGGAAATACCGCCCGTGCCATTGAAGTACTCGCGATCTCGCTGCCAGTTGAAGGATGTGTTGAGCATCCACCGGTTGCTCAAACGCTTGGTGGCGAAAATTTCGAGCCCCTGGTATTTCTGGGTGTAGTCTTTCCGGTTCGTATAGAGACGATCGATCCCCGCGCCGGTCATATCGGCACGGCCTGATTTCAGTCTGTAGTACGGCATATCATAGGCCGTTCCATTCGGAAGAGTCCCTGTGATGTAACCAGCCAATTCGTAGTCGTTATAGGTGTAGGGCGAATTGGGGTTCTTGTAGTCGGTATAGACTCGCCACGTGAGATCGGACGCTCTGCGCCATACGAAGTTCGCACCGACGGAAAAGTCCTTCATGATCTCGCGTTCGCCGCCGGCGATGAATTCGAGTCTCTTTGGGGATTTGAGATTGGCATCCATCGCGATAGTGCTGCGATTTGAACTCGGATCAAGCGGATCGACGTAATAAATGCCAACCGGGCCGTAGCCAAAATCGATTTCGTTGGGTTGAGCATAACCGTCATTGTTGAGGTCGGTCCAGAGATAGTCAAGCTCGCCGCATGCGTAGAGTGGGGACGTGTAGCCGATGTCGCCGGCGTTGAGCTGATCGGCATAGCGAGCGAAGCTGGCTCTTAGAATTGTCTTCCCATCGCCGGTGAGATCGTAGGTCATGCCGAATCGAGGTGAGACATCGTTCCATTTGAACGGCGCATCTGTTGCGGGGATGGTAATGGCGGGCAGGAGATCCGGATAAGCCGGGCTCGCCGGAGTGCTCACACCGATCAGGCTGCCGGTTTGTCGGTCGAAGCGAACTCCAAGGTTGAGAGTCAGGCGGCCCTTGGTGAAGGTGTCTCCTGCGTAGAGGCCAAGGTACTTGGTTTCAGTATCGAGGTGCGAATCGCGTGTGATCCAAGCAATTCCGTAGTAGGCATCGGCGACGACACGGTCACCCGACCACTTGGAAATGGATTCGACGGGGGTCTTGCGGTAAGAGAACCCGAATTTGAATTCATGCGTGCCGCCGAGAGCATTCAGGAAGTAGTTGACATCGGCGCTGCCGAACCACGCAGGACGATCTGTAAAGTAGTCTTGATAGGAGTGGTGCCATATGCCGTCCTGATCTCTCGTCGCCTCCGCTGTCATCCCGCCTTGTGGGGCGAGGTGGAAATTGCTGGTCATGTAGCTGAACTTGCCGTTGACATAGAAATTCTGATTGACAATGTCACTGATCTCAATTTTATGAATATTGGTCGGGCCGCTTTGATTGTAAGTAGTTTCAACCGGTCGAGTGGCACCGGCGTCTCGGCCTTTCTTCACCTTGTTGCCGCGATAGTACATGTACGTGATGCTGTTCTTCTCACTCAGTTGACTATTCAGCTTGAAGCTGATGTTTTCCAGTTGCGTGTTATCCGGGGAACCGTTCACGGCAATGGTCTGTATATCCTGGAGGCCGACGGCGCCCCAGTACCAGGCTTTCCCTTTCACGATCGGACCGCCGATTTCAATTCCGTAGTCGCGCAGTTTGATGAGCGATACCCTTTTGAACTCGGAGTTCCAGATATAACCATCAAGCGATTCGGCCCCGTCATGATCCGGGGTGTGCAGATCTTTCGTGTTGTCACTCTGCAGCCCTTCGCTCGTCGTGATGAATCGGGCGGATCCTTTCGGCACATCTCCACCTCTTTTGGTCACGAAGTTGATCCCCATGCCGCCGGTTGCTTGCGACGGGTCGTTGCCGCCTGTGGTCACTTGGATTTCCTCGAATGCATCGAAGTCATAATAGGTTGGCGAACTGCCGGCCGCACCCATGTCGGTGATCGTGATGCCGTCCATGTTCCACATGGAGTTGTTGCCGGCGACATCACCACGGCTCGTGAAAGTGGACTGTTGGCCGCCTTCAGCACCGCCGATGTTGACACGGTCGACGATGACGCCCGAAATCATCGACATGATCACCCATGGATCACGAGCTGTCGGTATGTTGGCCAGCATTTCGTTGGTCACGTTCTGCCCGACGCCAGTTTTCTTCACATCGAGAATCGGCTGTTCGGCGGTGACCGTCACAGTTTCGGCGACGGACGTTGGTTTCAGTGTGATCTTCAAGTTGACGGCTCCACCGACTTCAACCGTGATCTGTTTCTGCACAAATGTGGAAAATCCCTCCAATTCACACAGAAGATTGTATTCGCCAGGCGAGAGGCGGATGAAGTGGAAATCGCCGCCAGTGCCAGTAGTCTGCGTCGTTGTGCTTATCAGGTTGCTGCTCAGCGTGACCAAAACGCCCGGTAGCACAGCGCCTGTCTGATCGGCAATCAATCCATAAATATCACCTGTGCTCAGTTGTGCATAAGCCAGAACCGGCACCAACATGGAAATAATCAGGAGCGCGACAAGACGACGTGATTTCATCTGGTTAACCTCCTCAATTTCAAATCAGGCTTCGGCCATATTAATTACCATGACTCGTGTCCTCCTCGTCAGTAAGTCACCTCCTGCCTCTTTTGAAACATCATAAAAAATATCCACGCCACATACTTTTGGAAAAATTCCGGCCGCCCTTATCATGTACCTGGAAATCGGTCGGCCCGGCGCACAGGCACCCTGATGGCGAGACCCTGATGACTTTACAGGAGTGTGGTTGAAAACCACTGAGTGCTTTCATGAACGGAAAAGATGAAAGAGAACTTATTGTCATAAAATGCAAAATACGTGGACCAATTCGATATCGAATGCACTCATTATACACATCCAATCCCTTCGAGCAAGCGATCCGATAATGTCACGACAATTCGGACAAGCAGCCATTCATTCGAGAGCTGAGACACCAGGATCCTATCGGCGACGATCCCTTGATTGCACGAATCCAAGAAAGAGGAATTTATGCCACGATGCCATCAATGACAACGCCGCTTCGGAATCGACTTAAGAGCATCAGATGCAACGGCTATCGATGGACCTTTTTTTAATAATCCGCTTGTCGGAGGAATGAATATGGTGAGATGGATGACGACGAGAATCAGAGTTAAAATGCCTGCTTTGATCAATCCCTTGACGCCGACTTCACGGAGGACTGTGGCCCATGGAAAGGGAAATGCTGCTTCGACGTCGAAGACCAAAAAGAGGAGCCCGAACAGATAGTAGCCGACACTAAACTGGATACATGTCTTGCCAATGGTCTCCTCGCCGCATTCGTAGGCTGGTTTTTGACCCGGCCGGGCTTTTGAGGAGCGATCAGTTTGGAGATGATGATTCCACCAAACACCATCAGCCCTGCCAGGGCGATACGGAGCAGACTGAGGAAATACTCAATGATGGCTTCTTTATTGAATACCTTTCTTAGTATGCTTCCGGCCGTTCAAGATCTTCAAGTCTCAATGGCTGCGCAAATGTGCGGTAGACCCAGAACTGATAGATGAGCACAACCGGGACAAAGAACAGAGCCACCCCCAACATGATCTTCAAAGTGAGCGTGCTGGAGGCGCTGTTGAAAGCCGTCAGGCTGAAGGCCGGATCCAGACGCGATGGAAGCAGTCGAGGATAAAGGCCGGCGACACCAAAGGCCGTGGCGCCCGCAATGGTTGCCGCTGATGCGCCCCAGGCTTTCCAGTAGGATTGCTTGGCCATGAAGAAACGACTTCCGAGTAAGCCCAGCACGGCAAGGATCGGGAAGACCCACAGCAGCGGCCAGCGCAATAGGTTTGAATAAAGGTCGGTTGCGAATGCTGTGGCAATCAGGAAGACCACGGCGACCAGAAGGAGCGGCAGCCACAAGATCCGGGCGGCGCGGGCTCCGCGTGGGCGCATGACTTCGTCGCCCTTGATGGCCAACCAGAGACCTCCATGGACAAGGAAGAGCAGAACGAAAAGGAGGCCGCCCAACAAACCGTATGGATTGAGCAGCGTGAGGAGATTGCCGTGCATGATGCCGTCGGCATCGAGAGGCAGGCCCTGAAAGATATTGGCGAAGGCGACACCGAGCAACAGCGCCGGCAGGAAGCTGCCGACGATCATGCATGTGTCCCATGTTGTCCTCCACCACGTCGCATCCTCCTTGGAGCGGAACTCGATGGCGATTCCCCGCAGGATGAGAGCAAAGAGGAGTAACATGAGCGGCGTGTAGAGAGCCGAGAACATCGTCGCATAGGTTCGCGGGAAGGCGGCGAATGTCGCTCCACCGGCGGTCAACAACCACACTTCGTTCCCATCCCAGAAAGGCCCCTGAGCGTTGAAGATGATCCGCCTCTCGTCATCGGTCTTTGCCAGAAAGGGCATCAGCGTGCCGAGGCCAAGGTCAAACCCATCAAGGACAAAGTAAACAGTCCAGAGTACACCCCAGAGCACAAACCAGATTGTTTCCAACATGGCTCACCTCCCCCCCGCCGGTGCCGGCATGTCGGCCGGTCCGCGGCGAGCGTACTTGAAGAGCAGATAGAAGTCGACCACGCCCAGGAGTGTGTAAACGACGATGAATGCCGCTACTGAGATAGCCACCTGGCTGGTGGCAATCGGCGAGACCGCATCGGATGTGCGCATGATGCGATACACAATCCATGGCTGGCGACCAACCTCGGCCAACGTCCACCCCAGCTCGCATGCCAGGTACGGCAACGGAATGGTCCAGACGAGTAAGCGCAGGAGGAACGATTGCTTCTCCGGCGCAGAATGCTTGAGCCAAGCCCAGCCCGAAAGAGCGATGAAAACGAAAACAAGCCCGACCATGATGCGAAATGAAAGAAAGGAAACAAGCACCGGCGGCCGCTGGTCGCGTGGATAGGCCTTGAGCCCCTTCACTTCAGCGTCAGGATTGTAGTGCGCCAGTAAACTCAGCATCTTTGGAATCGAAAGAGTCTGTATGGAATTGCGCTCGTTGGCCGCATCCGGCCATTGAATGAGATTGATCGATGCGCCATTTTGAGTCTCCCACTGAGACTCCATGGCAGCCAGCTTGGCCGGTTGCTTGGTCCCGAGGATCTCGGCATTCATGTGACCCTGGAGCAGTTCAAAAATGGAAAAAATGAGGGTAAAAGCGGCCGCCACCCGGAACGACTTTGAGAAGAAGCTGACATTCTGTCGGCGGAGCAGATGCCAGGACGAGATTCCGAGAACGAAGAATCCGGCCAGGATGTAAGCGCCGCCCACCGTATGGAGGAATTCCAGAATGGCAAAGCGCTGCGTGATCACGGCCATGAAGTCGGTCAACTCGGCGCGGCCGTTGCGGATCACGTAGCCGACCGGGCTTTGCATCCAGGCGTTGGCGACAATGATCCAGAAGGCCGACATGTTGGATGCGATCGCCACCAGCCAGATGGCCGTCAGGTGTGCTCGCTTGGAGAGGCGCTCCCAACCGAAGACCCAGACGGCGATAAATGTCGACTCGAGAAAGAAGGTGGCTGTGGCCTCGATGGCTAGCAGCGATCCGAAGATGTCGCCGACGAAAGCCGAGTAGCGCGACCAATTTGTGCCGAATTGAAATTCCAGAGTGATGCCCGTGACGACACCGATGGCGAAGTTAATGAGGAACAGCTTGCCCCAGAACTTTGTCATACGCTTGTATTCTTCGTCGCCGCGGCGAACATAAATTGTCTCCATGACGGCGACCAGGATTGACAGCCCCAGGGTCAGTGGAACGAAAAGAAAGTGAAAGTACGTTGAAACCGCAAACTGCAGCCGGGATAAGTGCAGCACATCCACGTGCGGGCCCTCCTTTACTTTGATGATGAACGGGAGGCCTGGCGGCCGCCCAGGCGATTCTTCGTTTTTGCTCGATTCCGGCCCTGTCCTGCGGTCTTCTTCAAGCGGCGGGCCAGATCGGCAAAACTCACCTCAGCCATGTGGCTTTCCAGCGTGCGTGTTGCCCTGGTCCAGGCGTGTCGCACCGGGCAATCATCGGACAAGGGACAGGCGGCCGGGGTGCAGACACAGCGGTTGAGGACGATATGATTTTCCATGGCATTGACGACATCGAGTAAGAAGATTTCCCGGGACGGCCGGGCCAGGCGCACGCCGCCTCCAGCGCCGCGCACGGTTTCAAGCAACCCTGTGCGAGCCAGGCGCCCGACGACGCGACGGACGAACGGCGCCGGCAGGACCCGCTGATCGGCGATCTCTTTGACCGTCGTCAGGGTGTTGTTGCCACGTGTCGCCAGGTGCAGGAGGACGCGCGATGCATAATCCGTGTGACGTCCTATTCCCAGCATCGAAACTCCCTTATTATTACAATTCTGGTAATATTACAAAATTGGTCTCATTTGTCAACTGAAAAGCTGCCGCTGATATCAGCGAAGTGCGGCACGGCAAGGACCTCGTGCTATGCAGCCGAAATCTCGCCGATGCTCAAACAGCTGCATGAGGAATGGGATGTGTTCGTCATCTGCCAGGGTTTCCTCTGAAGCAAGTATCGTACATCATACAATTTGCTTAATGCTGGAAGCTCTTTTCCCCGTCATGTGTCGTGATCAACTTTGCTGCAGTCTTGTTGGAGCACCCGCCGTTCATTGACATCAGGGAGTGTTGCGCCTACATTTTAGTGGTGGTTGGTTGCACAGCTTCATCGAGAATCCTTATGATTCTCTACCTCGTCGAATGGGAGATTGAAACATGCCAAGACTAATCGCCCCCTTCCTCATTATTCTGGCTTTGGGATTGCCGGGCGGCATTGCGGCTCAGGATGCGATGCAGGCTGCCAAGGTTGCTGCTGACTTTGTCGGCGCCGCCCCGGTTGAACCGCTGCCTGATCCGATTCCTGCAGGCATCGAGGCCATTCGAGCGCCCGCGCTGGCTGCTCATATCGCGTTCCTGGCAGCGCCCAGCATGGAGGGGCGAGGACTTGGGGGCCGCGGGCTCGGTGCCGCTATCGAATATGCAGCCGCTGGGTTGGCCCTGGCTGGAATCGCTCCGCTCGATCAATCTGGTCAAGCGAGCGCGCCGGGCATTGCCTACTTTCAGGAAGTGCCGCTTCGCGAAATCGGCGATTTCACAGGCCAGATCACGATCGAGCGTCGCAGGGGTGGAGAAATTATTCGACGCACTTTCTCCTCTTGCGTTGATTGTCTATTCTCAGAGACTTCAAACCAAAGCATCTCTGCTCCTGTCGTCTTCGCCGGCTATGGCATCCGCGAGCCGGCGTTGGGGCGAGATGACTACGCGGGGCTTGATGTGCACGGCAAAACCGTCATCATACGAGGTGGCACGCCGCCTGGTGATTCCTGGCAGACGCCCGAAATGCAGGCACGGTACGCGGCCGAAGATGTTGACGATCGGTATGAAACTAAGCTCGAGGTCGCCAAAGCGCAAGGCGCGGTCGCGGTGCTGGCCATCGATGGTGAAGATTGGGCAAAACTCGTCGCTGCGGTCGAGCCGGCCGAGCAGCATTTTTTTCTGCCGTTTGATGAAGCGGATCTTGACCACGAGCCGCCGCTAGTGCGAGTGTCCCCGGCAGTATCCAGTTTTTTTCTTGCCACCGATTCTGCTGATAGCGCCGCCTCAGGCGACAAACCACACTCTCTGCCAGGCGTGACGGTGGAGATCCAGGTTGGAGGGCAGGAGAGATTGGCGGCGAGCCGAAATGTGCTGGGGTGCATCAGCGGGAGCGATCCGCATCTGCGCGATGAGGCCGTGATCATCGGCGCTCACATCGACCACCTCGGGCAAACCGGCGGTGTCTTTTATCCCGGCGCCGATGATAACGCGTCCGGTGTCGCTGCGCTCCTGGAAATCGCCAAAGCATTTGCCACAGGTACGCACAAACCAAAACGCACTCTGATCTTAGCCTTCTGGACGGGCGAAGAGGAGGGTCATCTGGGTTCCGGCTATTATGTGCGGCATCCTCTCTGGCCGCTCGCACGCACATCCGTCTATCTCAATCTGGACATGATCGGGCATGCCTGGTCTATGGACGAAATCCGCAAGCTCGTTGTCGACTCGGGCCTTGCTAACGGCGAGGACTTCCTGGCGCACGTTCAACCGGCCGACTTCGTCGAGCCCGGAGTGGCCAATTGGGCACCGGAGCTGGCTGATGTCCTGCGCCGCGCCGGTCTCGGAATCGGGCTCACCATGCACTTCGATCGAATCGACGGCAAACATGGGGGCAGCGATTATCGCGAATTCGCCCGCGCCGGCATCCCTTGGATTCGTTTCTTCGGCAACTTCTTTCCCGGATATCACGAACCGACCGACACCCTGGACAAGCTCGATCCCGCCCAGGTGCAGAAGATGGCTCGACTCTGCTTTGCCACAGCGTATCAACTGGCGGATCGCTAATGGAGATCCCGGCTCATCCATGCTCGCTGTCAGCAGAAAGCATGCTGGTTGAGATTTTCGCAACGATTCACTCTGAAGCTTCGATCGCGGGGTGGACCGCCACTGATGGTCGCAGACGCCATTAAAGAAGCATCTGTTACCACTCATTCAAGGATATCTTGAATTGAGATTCGTCGAAAACCATGGAATTGTGTTTGGGATATTTAATCATGACGATCGTCGCCTTTTTGCATCCTGCTTGTTGCTCATCAGAGCAGGGATACTCCTTGGGGTCGCGGGCGCCGATTCAAACACAACTCCCGGCAAAAGTTGCTGCCGCTGTCGATGTCGCACATATTCTCAGGATTGGGCTCCCTGTTTGTGAATTTGTTGTTGACACATGCCCATGACAGTCCTACATTTTGACTATGATCTACCAAAGATCATCACATGCTTGTCATCGAAAATATCACTTCTCTGTCATGAGAACAGAAAGCGGCGATCGAAGGCCATTCTTTCATTATCCAGGAGGTACTTCCATGCTTCTTCAAAAAAGGCATCATGATCCGCTATGGGTTGGATGGATTCTCATCATTGCACTCGCGCTCTCGATGCCGATCGCCGTTTTGGCCGGCGAGACTGCCGATGCAGTCTTCCTCAACGGCAAGATCTACACTGTCGACTCCTATGGCACGGTCGCGCAGGCTGTGGCCGTGAAGGGCAGGTTGATCAGTTTTGTCGGAACCACCGAGAAGGCACGAAAGCTGATCGGGATAGGCACAGAAGTCATCGATCTGCATGGCAAGCTGCTGCTACCCGGTTTCATTGACTCTCACGCGCATGCGAGTGCGACTGTTGATGAGCTCTATTCGGTTCAGCTTTATGGTCTTGGATCGATGGATGCCTATCTCAAGGCAGTGGTCGAATTCGCCGACGGCCATCCGGACATTGAGTGGATTCAAGGCGCTGGATGGAGCAACACCGTCGCTCCCGGCATCGGCCCGTTGGCGACCAAACTCGATAAGGCCGTGTCAGACCGCCCTGCGGTGATCAGCTCGGAAGATGGGCATTCGGTGTGGGCGAACAGCAAAGCACTCAAAGTGGCGGGCATCACGGGCAAGACTCCTGATCCCGATGGCGGGGTGATCGAGCGCCTGCCGAACAGCGTGAGCCCTTCTGCGCCGTACGGCGTGCCAGCGGGAACACTGCGCGAAAATGCCACAGACCTGGTGTGGAAGTACGTTCCCGATTATACAGTCCAGCAGTATGAGGACGGCCTGCTGACGTACCAGACCGAGTATGCCGGCCAATATGGTATGACGACGGTCTTTGACCCATCGGGCGCGCCCAACAGCAATAAGGTCAAGGCGTTCGAAAACATGGCCTCCAGCGGCCGGCTCACCTTCACCGCACGCCAGGCGCTGACACTCGATCCACGCAGCCCGCTCGTAAAGACGCTCGCGTCATTCGTGGCGGAACGAACGAAGCATCAAACGCCGCTTTACAGAATCATCGCCGTGAAATTTTTTGAGGATGGTGTTGTCGAGGGCCATACCGCTTATCTCGAAGAACCGTATGCCGACGCCAAAGCGTATTACCATGATCCGAACTATCGCGGCTTCCCGTTGTGGAAGCAAGAGGCCCTGAACAAGGCCTTCGCGGCCGTCGACAAGGCGGGATTCCAGATCCACGTTCATTCCATCGGCGATGCGGCAACACATGCCACACTGGACGCGTTGGAGTATGCTCGCCGCACGAACGGAAAACACGACTGGCGACCGGGGATCACACATCTGCAGCTTGTCGATCCTGCCGACTATGCGCGCTTCGCCGGTTTTGGCGTCACCGCGGTTCCGCAGCCCTATTGGTTCGAGAAAGATGATTACTACACGTACCTGCAGGTACCCTACCTTGGTCTGCCACGGGCCGATCTCGAGTATCCGATGAAGAGCTTCTTCGATATCGACGTGCTGGTGGCTTCGGCGAGTGATTTCCCCGTGACGTATCCGCCTGATCCGCTCGATGCCATCCAGACAGGGGTCATGCGTTGGTTCCCCGGTCTCGTCCATGAGTATCCGCCGCCGCCCAGCCTCAAGGGAGTGCTCTGGCCCGAAGAACGCGTGACAGTCGACCAAATGATCCGCAGCTTCACGATCAACGGCGCCACAGCCTACTACCTGGCCGGCAAGATTGGTTCGATCGAGGTCGGCAAATTCGCCGACATGATCGTCCTCAACAGGGACATCACAACCTGCAACCCCAAACTGATCGGCCAGTCAAAAGTTCTGCTGACGCTCTTCCACGGCAAACGCGTGTTCGGGACTGTGGGGTTCTAAGGCGATAGACAGTAGTAGCTGGAGCGGAAGGAAAAGCGAGCGGCAGGAATTAGTGTGCCTGGGCGAGATTAGCAGGAAAGGTGAATTCACATGCTTCGGCACCGGCAATTTAAATCCAGCGAAACCTGAAAACAGGAGTGCCGACTGATATCATGGCAACGATAGTGGGCATCGAGGAGAGGGAGGAAACGTGAGAAGTGCTTTTCTTGCAGTCTGGTGTGTCACGACCTTGTTCAGCAGCGCAGCGGTGGCCGGGGAACTCTGGCAACGCGTGAGTGTGCCGGCCAGCCAAACGGCTCTTTGGGCACTCGCGCAACACGGTGCCGACCTCGAAGGCCTCCTCTGTCTGGGAGGTCGATATGTGTTCTTCGCCGAGGCCGACCAGGTTGAGCGGTGGGGAAGGGCAGGCATTGAACTTACCATTGAAGATAGAGATGTCGAGGCGTCCAATCAGGCCCGGCTTTCAGCGGAAGAGGTGCCTCTTGGCGGCGGGTTCGCGACGGGATCGATGAACGGGTACTTCACGTACGCCGAAGTTGCATCGAGGATCGATGAGTATCGCAAAAAGAGGCCGTCGATCATGAGCGAACGCATGAGCATCGGAACATCGATCGAGGGGCGAAGCATCTGGGCCTTGAAGATCAGCGATAACCCTTCCAAAGCGGAAAATGAACCGAAGATCCTGTATACAGCACTGACCCACTCACGGGAGCCGGAAGGAATGATGGCATTGATGTACTTCGTACGATACATAATGGATCGTTACGGGGAAGATCCCGAAGTTACCTGGCTCGTTAACAACCGTGAACTGTGGTTCATTCCTGTCGTGAATCCCGATGGATATGTGTACAACGAGACCCAGAGACCAGCCGGCGGCGGGATGTGGAGGAAGAATCGCCGCGAAAACACCAACTCAAGCAGCGGGGTCGACTTGAATCGGAATTTTTCCTTTCGGTGGGGCTATGACGATGAAGGCTCATCACCCATTCCTTCCGACGAAACCTATCGCGGGATGGGACCGGCTTCCGAGCCGGAGACTGCGACCGTGCAGGCATTCTGCCGGAAGCAGAAGCTCACTGTGGCCATGAACTATCATGCCTACGGCAACGACCTCATCAACCCATGGGGATACATCGATGCCGTCCCGGAGCGCTCGCACTGGACCCGCCTGACGACGAAACTGACCGCGACGAATTACTTTGTCGCCGGCAATTCCATGTTGACCATCGGATACCCATCGAACGGTGATTCGGATGATTGGATGTACGGCGCTCGTCACACCTATGCGATGTCGCCGGAGATTGGAACCCATATCGATGGTTTCTGGCCACCGCATTCGCACATTGAGCCGCTCGCTCAACTGGTCCTCCCAATGAACCTGGCGACCGCATGGGCCGCAGGTGCCTATGCGACCATCGAGTCGAATACCTTAACCGATTCGTCAGGCAACGGATCGCTGAGCCCCAAGGAGGATGGAACGCTTCGTGTCATCTTCGCCAATCTCGGCGTTGGGCAGAAGACACACGCCCTGGCCGTGCGGGTCTCCAGCTCGGATAGCCGAATCACAATCACCGGGGGCGGGAATATCACGATCACACCACTGGCTGTGATGGCGAGAACCATAAAAACGATCTCGCTGCGCGGCGGCACAATCCCGAAATATGGCACCGCCATTCTCACATTTGAATATCTCGAAGCGGGCGCTGTGATTCGGACTGAAACGCTCACGATATCTGTCGAGCCGTAGCCGGAGCGGTTGTGCAGTTCTCCATCGTTTGAAGCATGGTGCGCCTCGATTCAAGGAAACGTCGGCGGACATCGTTATCAGGAAATTCCGTTGCTAATTCTGCTGAAATTGAATACCCCACTATCATCTTATCAAGCAGATCTCTTCTCGTTCTCGCAACAGGATTGAAAGTCGTCGGGCCCTGCAGTTGATATCTTGAATGGCACATAAAAAATGCAGAACCTTGTGATGATCGTGATCTCATGTAATTGTATCCTACGAACCCTGTCTCTTTATATCTCCCTGAGCGCGGATGTGATCGGGAGGCGCGCTGCGTGCACCGCCGGCAAAAAACCTCCGAAGACGCCCATGATCATCGCGAACATGAGACCAATGCTCAATGCGAGTGGTGTTGTATGAAAGGCGAAGGCCAGTTCCGCGAAATTCACGCTATTCGTGGCGCTTGTGATGGTGTTGATTGGCAAGGCGAGCAGACATCCCAAGAGCCCGCCGACGCCGGAGAGCAGGATTGACTCCGTGACGAACGAGATGAGGGCCGCACTTCTGGGAAAGCCCATGGCTTGCAACGTCCCAATTTCGCGTGTGAGAGCTGAGACGATGGCATACATCGTATTCATCGCAGCGAAGACAGCCCCCACACTCATGATGATAGAAACGAAAAGCGTGAGGCCCATGAGGGAGGCCGCCACTGAACCGGCCTGATCCTCATAGTATCGCCGCTCCTGCTTCACCTCGACTTGCCACCGTGGATTGGATTCGAGCGCGCTTGTCAGCTCCCGTAGCGACCCTGAATCCGTCAGACGCAGCCCGATAGACTGATAGTCTTGGCCTCCTTGCAGCTCTTGAGAACATATCGGGCAGAGCTCAAGAACATCTTTTCTTCTGTCCACGCAATCACGCTGTTCTGGCTGCGGGGCCTGGTTCTTGGCTATTATCTGGTCTGGCTGACGGCTTTTGCGAATTCAATCATCTCTTACACAACTAAAACTCCTATCCTTTTCTTATATGTCTTTAACATCACGTATATTCTTATCGCGGCAAATAGCATTCTCTTCAAAGGTCTCCGGAAGCCCGAGCCGGCTGGCATCATGAACGCATTGTGATAGCTATTGCTCATGCTCTCGTCCGCCGCGTCTATGCATGACTCTGGCGCCGCGAAGCCTCTTGAGAGGGCCGATGGACGATAGTTCGTGGTGATATTCTTTCTATCTCGCGTATATACGAGCAGGAAGTGTCCTATCCATCAGGTCTTGGCTCTCAGTACAATTTCGCGGAGCTTTTCGGAGACTGCTGCGGGCAAAGGCTCCGGGTGCTGTTCGGCGAGGATTCGGTCGATGGCTTCCGTTGCCCGCGCTGTGAAGTTTTGCCCGCCTTTGCTCAGCCATGTCTCATGAGTCCCCCGCTCGAAATAGGTCGGATACCAGCGTTTCCGATAATTCCGCAACGTGTGTTTGGTTTTCAGGAAATCTCCATCGGGGCCGACCTCGTCGATCACGTCCAGGGCCAGGGCTTCGTCGCTCACATCGAATCCCGATGTGTATGTTTTGAGCCAGCTCACCATCTCATCGCACAAGACGAGCTGGACGAAAGAGAATGTGAGACCGGACTCCAGGTAGCCAAGGTCGTGAATGATATTGCCTCCGGCCAGTGTTTCGACAGTCAGGCTGAGTGCGGCCTCAGCGGCGGCTTGCTGATCGACGGATTTGGATTCTGAAGCTCCCCCGAGAGCGAACATTGGGATGCCATAGTAATGGGCCAGAGCGGTCATCAGCGTGCGCTCGGGCTCAGCGTAGGAGAGCACCAATGTGCGCATGTCAAGGGTTCCGCCCGATGGCATCCCTGGGATGAGGACGGGAGCTCCTTCGCGTTTCAACTGAGAGATCACGATGCCCGCCAGGACCCCGGCAAAATCCAGCGCAACGGAGCCGGCCGGCGTCACGGGGCTCGTGGCGCCTGCCGTGGATGACGGGATGTATAGCGACGGGAGATTCTTGGAGGCGAGGAAGAGGAGCTTCTCCAGTGCCTCCTCGTTATGGCGAAGCCCTGAGATGGCATTGATATAGCAGGCGATGAGCGGAGTTTTCTGCAGAGCATCAGCCCCACCCATGACAGCCTCGGCCATTTGGACAGCGTCTCGGCAGCCTTCCGCATTGTAGGTGACATAGACCACAGGTTTTGTTGTGGACGACAGCATTGCTTCCATCTGGTAGCGGTCAGCAATAGTTCCGTCGACATCCGAAGGCAAAACCATCGACATGACGTAGTCGATATTGGGAAGAAAATCGCAAAGAGTCGCTCCTTGCTCGATGTCCTTGACAACAGGTTTGCGGCGCTGACCCGTCCGATGGTCGATGATATTCAGGCAATCGGAGCCCGGCCCGTAGAAACAACGGTATCCCGCCATGGGCATGACGGGCTTCCCGTGACGATCATAGAGGGTGACTTCTTTGGGGACGGTCTTGAGTGCCTTCTCCACGAGATTCGAAGGAACGTGGACGAGATTGCCGTCAGTCACCCTGGCCCCGGCTTTCTTGAGCAGTTCGACGGCCTCATCAAGATACAGTCGGATGCCGATACGTTCCAATATTTCCAGGCTCGCCTCGTGCATCCTGCGGCTCTGTTCCTCTGACAGTTTGGGGAAACCTCCCGTGTGCTTTGATCTGTTCTCGGAATCCAACATCCTTAGCCTCCTTATCCTTGAACCGGCATTTCAGATGGATGGGCCGCCCAGTTGTCGCCGACATTCCTTGTAAATCACAAGGCTTGACAGGAGACCCACGAGGCAGAGCCCCACAATGATTGCGAAATAGAACTTGTATCCCAGGCCGTGTGGATAGCGGTCCAACAGAACGCCTCCCAGCACCGGCATGAAAACGTCGGGAGTGAAACCGACCGCTGACATGAAGCCGACCGCTGTGCCGGTGATCGCAAGGGGTATTCTGCCTTCTTCAAGCAGTGCAAAATAGATGCCTCTCAGAGCGAATATTGCCAGAGAGGCGATGGCAGTATTGACAATCAGAATCATGACCAATTTCGGATTTCCAGGTGTGACCACAAAAACACCAAAACTCGGAATCAGGATCCCAAAGGACCAGGCCACGGTCCTCGACACTCCGACCTTATCCGCCAGAAAACCGGCGCCCAGAGCGCCCAAAGGCTTTACCCACATCTTGCCCACTCCAATCGCGCCTCCGAACACGACACTCATGAGAAACACGTCCGTGGCGTACGGGGTGAAGTAGTAGGATCCCCAGTAGGCGCTATAGGCGGCCAGGATGACGACCGACATCAGCCAGACCACAGGCATTTTTAAGACGACAAAGATCTGCCCGAATCTGAATCTGCCCTCCGCCGACTGCGCTTCTTTTGCCGTATCGACAATGGTGAACCAGGCGATCAGGCCGAGAAGGACGTCCATGATCGAATAAAGGATGATCACCCGCGCGAGCCCGATCCTGGCGCTGCCCAGTCTGGCAAAGACAGCCAGCAAGGCGGTGGAGCTGGCGAGTTCCGCGATGCCTCTTCCGCTTTCCAGGATGCCGAAAGCTCGACCCTGTTCCGAGCCGGGTGCCCAATCACGAGTCGCCTTGATCATGGCCCCCCAGAACGTCAACGAGCAGGTGACTCCCCAGAAGGCGTGGATGGCGACGGAGATCGCGTAGGAGGGAAACGTGGCAAAATAGAAGCCGGCCAACCCCGTTGCCAGCATGGAGAATGTGATTAATTTTCTGGAGGAGACGCGGTCAGCCAGCCAGCCTCCCGGAAAATAGGTCAACAGCGCAACAGCTCCGAAGACGCTCATCAGAACTCCGAGCCGTGTGTTCGACAAGCCGAGGGCTTTCTGCAGGGGGATATAATAAATCTCCCGCAAGAAGGGCAGCATGAAGATGATGCCTCCCGAGAGGCATAGGCAGGTCATGATCAACCATCGCCGGAATCCAGCCATAGATTGCTTTTTGGAAATTCATTTCTGGTTCTTGATGAACCGATCGATTGTACTGGTTCACTACGTCGGTGACAACTCCTCGGGACGGTTTCGTTGTGCACGTTCGGCGTGGGTGTTGAGTTTGGAAGATCAGAGTGGCAGTTCACAGAGAAGGATGCCTCGATTTCCGCAGGAATGCCTGAGGACGGCCATGAATTAGTACCCGTCGGCGCCGCAGATGGCTTGAACAGAAAAAAACTCGTCGAGGATGGACCGTTATGTCAATATCACCCCAAGTAACTTTATCCTTAGTAACTTGATTCAACAGTAAGAAGGGATATTCGTGGAAGCACACGGGCTTCGATGCGTGGATCGGCCCTCCCGTGATGGAGGCGAAGGAGATTGTCGAGATCGGCATGTAGACGATCCGTGCGCCGGCAGCCTCGGGCCGGCTCGTCATGGGCTACGGAGCTCAGTTGAAATACTTCGCGAAAGGCACCCAACCTGACCTCGACATCGGCGGCCTCTTCGAACCTTTTTCACGGTCTTTTGACTATCTCGATTGGATTGCCCGTCTCACCTCGCACGTGCCGGATAAGGGGATGCAGCTCACTCACTATTTTGGAGCCTACGCCAATGCTCATCGAGGCAAGGAAGCCAAGAGTGGATCCACTTCGCACGCCGATGCCTTACCAGGAAAGGCCCCAACCGAGCCCGAAGAGGAATGGATTATAAGTAGAAGGAAGACGTGGGCTCGCCTTCTTAAGCATGTATACGAATCGGACCCCTTGCTCTGCAATTGCGGTGGCACGATGAAAATCACCTCCGTGATCTAAGCCCGTGAAGGTGAACTTGAGGGCCTCTTTCCTGATGGGCGTCTCAAGAAAGCTCGGCGTGATTTTTCCGTCGGTGTCGGAGATGTCGCGCTCGATCAGTTGGCCCCATTGCATGACCGGAAGATAGCGCTGTGAAGCTTGTTTGTCAAAATTCACGGGGAATAGGCCTTAAAACCGACTTCTGTTTCTGCTCACATTATTTAAAAATATTGCCGCGGGTTGATTCCTGCCTGCGATCAGCGCGGTAATCATCTCAAGTTCGGGACTTTGATTTCGCCGGAGTGAAGCCCCTTTGCCCGCGTTTCGAGGATCTTCGCATAATGGTAAAGCCCGGCAAAACGACAACAAAGGACATCGAGCTCGCCATACTTCGATGTGTCTATAAGCCTCTTGAAGTCCGGCATGAAATCGGCCATCTCGCCGAGAATGCTCATGTCGTCGAGGCCATCCCGAATGAGTCCTTGCATCTTGGCATCGATCTTGGCGGCGATCTGCAACTGTTCTGCGGTCAGAAAGATGGATGTTCGGACTCGCACCCTGCGTTGATTGCTGACTGGCCATTGGCAGACTCGCAGCAATGTTCTGTGCGCAGCTGATCGAGAAGCGGATTGAATTGCGATGGTGATTGCCGCTGCATAGATCCTCGCTCCGGCCAAATCTTCAAAATATCAGATGGCGCCTCCATGGAAGAGATCCCCAATGGCCGGCCGATAATCCATGTCGGCAGATTCCAGACCTAAAAGGAAACCCTCTATTAAAATGTTACTGGAATTTTTTACTTCGCAAAATCCACGCATGATGATCGACTTGGACGTGGGCTTGACACATGCCAATTCGGGGATCCTTTTCAGGAGATGTTTCATTTATACTGATAAACCACGAAGAGGAGAAGCATTATGCCGGCAGCCGAGAATTTCGATGTACAGAGTCTCATCCGTCGGGATCACCTGGCAATTGAACGCACCGTCCTCGCGAACGAGAGAACATTGTTGTCCTATATTCGCACTGGTTTGACTCTCTTTATTAGCGGCGTCGCGTTGATTAAATTGTTCAATACTGGCGTCTTCATCGTTATCGGGTGGGCTTTTATTGTGGGGGCATCACTCATCATTCTCATCGGGCAACGGCGATACAGAATCATGAAGCGATGGATCGCATCGGCCAAACGGGATCAGCCTCCGGTTTCCGAGGAAAAATCAGCGGTCGAATAACAGGTCGGCGCCCCTCGCACACCGCCGTCGGATTCCGGCCGATAAATGAGTTTCTCTGGACTGCTGGATATGAGAGAGAGCCGGCGAGATGTGAGGACCGAAATCCGCGAATAAGGAATGGCGGCAAGCCATCAGATAGTCTCGATAGACCCGGCATGACGGCTCGGCAGGAGCATCGCCCTCCCAAACCATCGATCAGGGGAATGCTTGATATGCGGAGGGTGGGGCTCGGCATCCTCGCGAGCCGTGCCGTAGAAGCTCCGAAGCCATTTTGTCGCAATAGGCGTTTGCTTACTCGCGGATAAGGGTGAGGAAGTTGCCGGTTGTGGAATTCATCGATACAATACAAGTGTGCCGGCGGCGAAAGAGAGGCCGGCGATTCATACGGATGGAGAGGAATATGGTACCAATCGACATCTCGTACCTGGGTGGATTGCGGTGCAAAGCCGTCCATGGACCAAGCGGTCAGAGCATCATCACCGACGCGCCCACTGATAATCACGGAAAGGGTGAATTCTTTTCGCCGACCGATCTAGTCGCCGCAGCACTGGGTTCGTGCGTGGCCACAGTCATGGGAATTGTGGCGGAGCGAGACGGAATCGACTTGACGGGAATGTGCATTCATGTGGAAAAGGAGATGGCCGCGCAACCTTTGCGGCGTCTCGGCCGGGTCACCATCCGATTGATGATGCCGGCCGGTCTGACGAAGGAACAACAGCATAAACTGGAGCTCACGGCGGCCAGCTGCCCGGTGGTCAAGAGTCTCAGCGAACAGGTGGAGGTTCCCATCGAGTTCCTCTGGCCTAATGCATGACATGCGGAGCCGAGTTTTTTAGAATACATTTTTTACTACTACTGTAGTAAATTGGCAAACCAGATCTTGTTTCAGCGGACAGGATCATTTCCTTTTTCGAGGCGGATGTCGATACGAGTCGCCGATTGAGTACCCCGGAGAGAATTGATCATGCCTTTGATGGTATTGTAGATGAGCCCCGTGATGAACGGAGTCAGCGAGATATTCTGCCCGTCGACTTTGAGGGTCACGAGTCGTTCCTGCCTGGATTTTAGAAACCTGGTCTCGATAAAATCGGCCAAGCTTTTGATATCTTCCAGGTCGATGCAGGGAACGCCGATGTCAAACGCCTGATTGGAGATGATGGCGACAAGGTTGTCTTCTTTGGTGCAGAGGAGATCCGTGTGCTTCTCCTTGCGAAAAATTTCGATCTTTGGCTGAATATCACTCTTGTAACCTTCCGAAATGATGATGTCCACATCTTGGATGAATTTGTCGCGTACCTGTTCCAAATTATGATCTTTATCCACATCGCGTATCAAAGCCAGTTTCTTCGGCGATGAGATGATCACCGTATGTGCACCCGACTGCTTGTGCCGCCAGCTGTCTTTCCCTTTATGATCCACGTCGAATCCATGGACATCGTGCTTCACCGTGGCTATTTTGTATCCGCGGCCTGCTAGCTCCGGAACCAGTTTCTCGATGAGCGTGGTTTTGCCGCTGTCTGACTTTCCGACAATGGAAACAATGGGAATCATATGAGATGCTCCTTCATGCGCGCGTTCATGGTCTTACCCTCGCAGCTCTTTTATAGCATAACGAGGTCGAAGAATTCTCAGGAGCTTCATGCCGCGCATCCAAGGCCGCGTCAAAGCCGACAATAATGCGCTGATTTTACGAAGCACAATGTGAAAAACTCATAGCCGACAATTTCCGGAAGCGATTAAATTGCGGTGCGATCGCAGACGTCAATGTGGACGTCGACAAACTCGGCTTGATTCGTCCACGACCACCTTCAGCTTTGCAAGAACCTTGATGTTTGACATCCGGTGGATTCAGGGCATATTTTGAATGGCGCCGAGAGGCGGGACAATGGAAATTTATATAAAAGCGGGATGGAAGCTCCGTCGTCTGCTCCAGCCGGATGTCGATTATGACACCCGGCGCGTTGAGGTTGCAGAAGGGGAGACCGTCAAAGAGATACTCAGGACACTCGACATCGATCCCTCTGAAGTGGCTTTTATCTTCGTGGATGATCAAATTAAGAACTTGTCGTACAAGCCGACGGCTGGACAGATGTTGACTCTCCAACCGCCGGCCATTGGTGGTTGAGGCACGATCATGCTTTCAGAATCCGAGCGATTCAGATACCAGCGCCAGCTCATCGTGACGGATTGGGATCAGGAAAAGCTGAAATGTTCGACAGTTTTGGTTGCCGGCACAGGCGGATTAGGTGGAGTGATTGCGCAGTATCTTGCCGCAGCCGGCGTCGGAACGCTGCGCCTCCTCGATGATGACTCTGTCGATCTATCGAACCTGAATCGCCAGATCCTTTTTCGCACTGATGACATCGGGAAGCCAAAGTCGATACTTGCATGTGAACGACTGGCGGCATTGAATCCAGAAATAAAAATCGAGGCGTTGGTGGAGCGGCTGACTGAGGGTTCAGCATCACGGATCGCCGCTGGTTGCGATGTGATTGTCGATGGATTCGATAATCAGCCGGGGCGATTCCTTCTGAACAGCATCGCTTCAAGAATGCATATTCCTTACATATATGGGGCCGTCGATGAATGGCATGGCCAAGCGAGTTTTTTTTACCCGCCTGCAACACCGTGCCTTGCTTGCCTTGTGCGGGAAACAACCCCCACGACGCGCAAGATCCCGGTTTTCGGTGCTGTGCCGGGTGTCATCGGATCGCTGGAAGCGGCGATGACCATCAGGTATCTCATGACTGGCGAGACACCCCTCGCCGGGCAGCTCCTGATTTTCCAGTCGGACACTATGAGTTTTGATGTCCTTTGTTTCGAAAAGAATCCGACGTGCCAAGTTTGTGGCGCAAAGGCTCGGGCGAAATAGAATTTACTACTTTAGCTCCTAAAGCGGCATCGGTGCATCCAAACAAGCCGGCTTCGACAACCATCTCTCCCGAACCTCTCAGGAATACAGGAAGAGAAGAAAGCAGGAAAGGATTTTTATTTCAACCGGCGGTGGGTTCATAAGTCATTCCTGAATTCCTTTATTCCTGGCTTCTTGAGAGAAATTCACGATTCTGCCCTATCCCAACTTTTGCCATTTTGTGCATAGATTTGTCAGCGCCGCAATAAAGCGGTCGTGAGCAGGCGGATGCAATTCACAGAGTGCGCGAAAAACCTTGGAGCACAGAACAGAAAAAAATCTCGGGACATACATAAGGCCAACCAATAACGTTCGCCGTAAAAAAGGCATGCCGCCTTTTGAGGGTGAAAGCCGAAGAATTTGCATGAAGAATTTCCTGGCCTCACGATACGATTTTCCATGGCGCTCACCATTCACAGCAGCAGATTGGATCAACCGGGCGATGCTGCCGACGATGAGCGAATGGCGCCTGTAATCCAGATGTTGATCCACTGCCTGGAGCATCATGACGGTGTGAAGGCTGCGATACCACAGACTCTTGAGCGACCACGAGCTACCCTTGTGAACTCGCATGACGGCCATGAGCTCATTCACAAAGCCGATTGCACCTCGCTCGGCCAAAAGAATCAGCATGGGCCAATCAGCAATGGCGATATGTTCAAACCACTCAGGCAGGTCAGGCAGCAGAGCGCGTCGGTACATCAGGCCGCAAGTAGCTATCGAATTGGATCTGATCATGTCGCATACGGAAAGAGGTTCAGCGGGGTTGATGTGTGGTATCACGTCCTCCTCGCTCTCTCCATCCTCATGCCGCCGTGTGACTGAATGAAAGCACGCACTCCATGTGATGTGAAAATCCAGAGCATCTGCCAGCTTTTGCAATTTTTGAGGATTCGTCCAGAAATCGTCGGCTTCGAGGAACGCAATGTACTCGCTCGTACACACTCGAACAGCCTGCCGCAAATTTTTCATCATACCGATGTTGTGGTCGGTTCTCACAAGTCGAATTTTTTCCGGATGTCTCTCGGCATAATTCGCCGCTATTTCATAGGTCTTGTCGGTTGAGTGATCATCGCTGATGACAATGTCAAACTGAAAGTTCGTCTGCTGCATGAGGATGCTGTCGACCGCCTCCGGGATATATCGCTCCTGGTTGTACGCAAGCATCACAATACAAACTTTCGGAAGTCCGCCCTCATCCGGGGAAATTGCTTGCGTCACCGTCAACGACTCAAGATGCTTTTGATATTCCGCAAAGCCTCTTCCAGTTCTTGAAGTGTCTTTGTCCGCACGATGGCGAGCGAATGGCGGCTGTTTCTGTTGCCCGGCTCAGAGGGGAGGTAATCGTGTCGACGGAAATCGAGAAAAAAGTCGTGAACGCCATCGACAGCCCTGATCATTTCGATTTTTCCTTTAGTGATGCCAGCCATTGTTGTGCGGTCATAGAACTGTGCTATTGCACAGCGATCATTTCTGACACACAAGGAGTTGAGGTCGATGGAATCTCCGGTCAAGCTCCTGCAGAGAAGATCGTAGACATCGACGCCTGACACCCACGGCACGATTTCGGATGAGATGGCGCAACCGGCTCCACGAGCGGCAATCTCGGTGAGCCAGAACGTGCCGGATTTTGTATCAATCATATATTCGGCGTGGGTCAGTCCAAATTTCATCCCCGAGTTATTCACGAAGGTGTCATTCCAGGAAATGATCTGATCCAACATCTCTTCCCGTGAAAAGGGGTAGAGCAGAGACGATGCAATGCCCGGGCTGAAGTGAGTCTTGCTGGAACCCGTCAGTGTTCGGTGCTCGCTGCCCGAACAGAACCCTTCCAGCGTGATTTCCACATTGGCGCGTACATATTTCTGCGTGATGAAGCGGCCGGATCTTGTATAGGCGAGGGATGTCCGAAGAGCTGGTTCTGCTGCATCGATGTCATCAATGATGGCAAAGCCCCGTGTTCCGGTCGCATCCACCGGCTTGACAATAATCGGCAGTCCGACCTTGCCGGCAAAGGCTCGCACATCTTCCAGCCCCGTCCCTATTGCATACGGCGGAAGAGGCAGGCCGATTGAAGCGGCGTAGTCGTACATACAACCTTTGTCCACGAATCGACGGATGGCATCAGGGGGGTTTCCCGGCAAGCCCAATTTTTGGGAAAGAAGCGCAACCGAAAAAATAGCCGTATCGGACTGATCGGATGTCACGAACAGCGGATGGAGCTTCTCAATCAGGGGCTGAATTTTTTCAATGTCCCGCACGTCTTCCTGAATGAAGCCGTCGGCGGCGGCCGTCGTATCAGATCGGACCGGGTTGACAACATGAACACAATAGCCTCGCGTTTTGAGATACCTCAACAAGAACGCCTGCCATGGACCGCCTGCGATCAGAATGACGTTCATTGGAAATCCCGAATGCCCTGGATGACCCGATCAATATCGCTGTCCGACAGACGAGGATGCAGAGGCAGGTTCAGTCCTTCGCGGTTGAGTTGCTCGCAATTGGGGAGAGTGAGATGTTGCGATTGGTAGATTGGATTCATATGAAGCGGGTAGTAGCGAAAAGTCGTGTAGATACCTTTGTCCCGTAGAAATCCGGCGAGTGCATCACGGCGTTCCAGACGGATTAAATATGTGAAGTAGGAGTGTTGCTCGTTCGGGCCGGCTTCCTGTGGGGTTGTCAGCCATGCGAGCCGGGAGAATTCTTCCTGGTAAATCCGCCAGATTACTCGGCGCCGGGTCTGGTGAGCATCGAGTTTCCGGAGTTGAGCCAACCCGATGCCTGCGTTAATATCATTCGGCAGCATTTTCGGCATCACCGCCTGAATGCTGTGTTCCCACCAGCGTTGACCGGCATCGGCTCGATGGCCGGATTTGGAAATCCCGCAATAGCGTAAAGATCGGGCTCTTTCGATCAAAGCCGGGTCCTTCGCCGTCAAGCCTCCGCCTTCGGGCATTGCGATATTCTTGATCGCATCGAAGCTATAGATAGCGACGTCTCCGAAAGAGCCGCAGAATGACCCGTCGATTTTGGAATCGACGGCGTGAGCGGCGTCTTCAATCAGAGGAACATGAAAATCGGGAAATGATTTCATATCGACGGGTTTGCCTGCGTAGTGTACGACCATGATGGCCTTCGTGTTCCTGTTGAAGGCTCTCGCCGCGATCTCCGCCGTAATATTTTGAGTCGCCAGATCGACATCGGCGAAAACCGGTCGGTGCCCGGCGAGGAGTACGGCGTGAGCGCATGCGACCCAGGTCAATGATGGGACGATGACTTCCGAATGTGGTGGAAGATCCAGCAGCTTGATCGCCAGGAACAAGGCGTTGGAACCGCTGTCCAGAAGGCAGAGCCCGGGCAGATCGAGTCGCGCCGAGAAAGCAGCTTCAAATTGAGCGACTTTCGGGCCAAGGCCGAGCCAGCTGGAGTGGACGCTTGGTGATATCTCATCGAGTTCTTCCTGCCCGGTCCATGCGCCGAACACATTGAGCATCGCTTTGTCATCGGGCTCTTTCACGATTATTCCCTCATATGCTGAACATATCTACAGAGTGCGTTTGCTTCGGTCATAAAGAAACATCAGAGTTCATCTCGCGATCGTCCGAGATAATAGTGATCCGGCAGAGTGGATGCAAAAGCAACGACCTATCGTGGCTGTTCGATTCGCATCTGCTGTGTCACATTCAGAGAAATATCGTGCCATTGTGGAGATCCGGATGATGGGCTGCACGGTGCGAGCTTAACCGCTCAATGAGTCGGCACTAGAGAGAATACTGGACGACCAGCAACACGGCCTTTCCTTTTGAGCCCTCCATCCATGATTCCTGTGGCCGGTCATTTTCAAAGAGGCCGAGCACGGTCACGCGCACGTCGGGGATAGGCTCGCTGGTGAGCGAAAAGATGCCGCGGCGGATCCGCGTGTCATGCAGCGGATTGCCGATTTTCTCGGGTTTGTACTCACCGTAATTGGCATTGACGGACCAATGGGAAGCGGCGTAATTCAGGTTCAGGTATCCACCAACGCCTGTGATCGGCTCTTCTACTTTGAAGAAAATATCCCGATGATAGAGGCTGCGAGGCCAGAAGATATCATCGGGATTGTAATCGTGCTTCAGACCATATTCATCATGGATGGCTTCTCCGGAGAGTTGCAGCTTGCCGACACGAACCATGAAATCGACTCCATAATGATTCTTGAACGTTTTTTGATTTTCGGAACCGAAACCATCGTGTTTCTTGGCTGAGAATCCGGCCGCCCAGTTCTTCCCGCCGACTCCGATCCGCCCCACTGGAGCGACACTGGAATTAGTGTCCTTGTCCTCCTCGCCGGTGGTCATTGCAATGTCGATCGTCAGAAACTCCTTCTGGAATGTGACAAACAAGCCGGTTTCGCGCCACAGGATGGCTTCGCTGCGAATAAACGGCGCATCGAATCCAAGATTATTGAGGGAATGCGGGAAATACATACGCCCGAAGGGGGTTTCCTTTTTGCCCATGGCCAAGGTGAAGGGGCCTTTCTGAAAGTGCACATTGAGCTCTGAAATCTCGAATGTATCAACATCGAAGTTGGCCGCATATCGCTGCCGGAAGGCATCTCGCAGAACATTTTTCCCCCATGGCTGGTTCAGGAAGAACAGGCCCTCGGCACCCACTTTCCCCCAGCCCAAGTCTCTTTCGAGCCCGGTTCCCACCGCGGCCTCAGAACCGAAAGTTACTTCCAGCCCGCTCCACTGGATGCGTTGGTCGTCCATGAAGTAGCCGCGAAAGGCGAGGTTTAGGTTGAGGCTTGTCTGAGGGTCGATCTTGAATTCATGTTCAGCCGCAAGCGGCGTCAGCCCCGCCATGGTTGTAATGACGAGGAAAAGGAAGTACCGAGCTTTTGTCATGATGCCATCCTTTTTAGATGTTGAGGGAGACCGCCGATTAACACGACGGGCGATCGTCCATGTGATG
>CAIWXX010000155.1 GCA_903916735.1 uncultured Acidobacteriota bacterium | reverse complement strand
CTGGGCCGAGGTTCTCCATCGGGAACGTGTTGGTGTCCACGATAATTTCTTCGATCTCGGCGGGCACTCGCTTCTGGCAACGCAGGTCATATCGCGAGTCCGCGCGGTGTTTCAGAAGGAGCTCCCGCTGCGAAGCCTCTTCGAAAACCCGACGATCGCCTGCCTGGCTGAGATTGTTGTTGCCAAAAATCTTGAATCATCCGACAGCGTTCCGCCTCTCATCCCACAGCCTCGGCCCGACAACATACCTCTTTCGTTTGCTCAGGAGCGAATGTGGTTCCTCAATCAACTCGATCCGGGGACTTCAGCCTATACAATAAGTCGAGCCGTTCGACTCGATGGAAGTCTCGATCTGGATATCCTTGAGCGCTGCTTCAACGAGATTCTGCGCCGGCATGAAAACCTTCGAACAGTGTTCGAGCCCGTGGATGGCAACCCATTTCAGGTCATCAAGCCTCAGATGAACCTGACTATTCATCTGCATGATCTCCAGAGTGTTCCTGAAAATGACCAAGAGAGCGAAATCAAGCGCCTCGTGGACGAGGAAGACAGCAAGCCATTTGACCTGGCAATTGGTCCACTCATTCGTGTCTCGATACTCCGCCTGGGCGATCATGACCATGTCATGATCATGGCCCTCCATCACATCATTACAGATGGCTGGTCGTCGCGTGTTTTTATCCGCGAGTTGATCCTCCTGTATCGAGCCTTTTCGGAGGAAAAGCAATCTCCTTTGCCGGAATTGCCGATTCAATATGCCGATTTCGCGCTCTGGCAGCGAGGGTGGCTGCAGGGTGAAGCGCTGGAGAATCAAATCGCTTTCTGGGAGCAGAAGCTTGGAGGAAGCTTGCCGGTCCTGGAATTGCTCACAGATCGTTCGCGAACGCTGACGCACGGTTTCCAGGCAGCAGAAGAAGCACTGACTCTATCCCCGACTCTCGTCGATGACCTTAAGAAAATGAGTCGCCGGCACGGGGCTTCTCTCTACATGACACTCCTCGCTGGTTTCCAGGCGATCCTCTATCGGTATACCGGGCAAGATGATTTTCTCATCGGTGCGCCGATTGCCAATCGCAACAGATCCGATACAGAGGACTTGATCGGGTTCTTCCTGAATACGCTGATCCTGCGAGCCGATCTGGCTGGAGATCCGACCTTCCAGGACTTGGTGGATCGAACACGGAATGTCACGCTTGAAGCTTTCGCACACCAGGATCTTCCACTCGAACAGGTACTCCGAACGTTACAACCTGAACGCCAGCCGGCACGCACGTCACCGTTCCAGGTCATGTATCTTCTCCAAAATGTTCCACCTCCTGATGTTCAACTCCCTCAGCTGACTTTGACTCCAATCGGCATCGAGCGGGGGATTGATCTTGGAACAGCGATTTTTGATCTGGCGCTGACGGTGATCGAGAATCAAAACGGTCTCACGGCTGCCATACTTTATAACGGAAAGCTCTTCGACCGGCCGACGGTTTTGCGCTTGCTTCAACGCTTCCAGTCTCTTCTTGAAAATGCCATTGCTAATCCTCATCAGAAAATATCGCGTCTTTCTCTGATGGCTGATGAAGAATGCAACCGGCTACTGGCTCAGGCGGGGGCAACCATGAACCTCGGCGATGAGCTGCTCGTGCATCGGATGTTCGAGGCTCAAGTTGAGCGAATGCCGGATCAGGAGGCTGTCCGCATGGAAGACAGCCGGCTGACGTATCGAGAGCTCAATTCCCGCGCCAATCAATTGGCACACTATCTGCGATCCCTAGGCGTTGGCCCCGAAGTTCGCGTCGCGCTCTGCATGCCTCGATGTCTGGACATGATCATTGCGATTCTGGGCGTCCTGAAAGCTGGAGGAGCCTATGTTCCCATGGATCCCGCATATCCAATCAATCGGAAGGCATTCATCCTGGATGAAGCAGGCGCACTGTTGCTTCTGACGACCAGCCAGGTTGCAGATTCGCTTCCTGAATCAGGATTACAGCGGATAATCCTGGATCAATGTTGGGGCGCCCTTGGCGGCTTGAGCGTTTCGAATCCGATCTCATCGGTGACTCCCGCGAATATGGCTTACGTCATCTACACATCGGGATCGACGGGCAAACCGAAAGGCGTCATGGTCCAGCATGGTTCTCTCGGCAATTACACGAAGGTTGCTCGGCATGTCTATGATGTGAGAACCAGCGACCATGTCCTCCAATTTGCATCACTGAGTTTTGATGCGAGTGCCGAAGAAATTTACCCGTCATTGGCTCATGGCGCGACTCTCGTGCTGCGCACGGAGACGATGATCGCATCATTCTCGCATTTTCTTGAGCGATGCGAAGAATGGAAAATTACCATCCTCGACCTGCCGACTGCTTTCTGGCATGAACTGACGAAAGGCATTGAAACAGAAAAATTGATTTTGCCACCATCGGTGCGCGTCGTAATTCTCGGAGGCGAAAAGGCGCTTTCGGAGAGGCTGGTTGCATGGGGAAGAAATGCCGGGACGCATGTGAGGCTCTTCAACACATATGGCCCGACCGAGTCCACCATTGTGGCGACTTATTATGAGGTGCCACGGGAGTCGATGGAGAAGGGCCTTCTCTCCGAGATTCCCATTGGAAGCGCGGTCCCAAATGCGCGGGCATTCGTGATGGATGCACACCTGGATCTCGTGCCGGTCGGTATTCCGGGCGAATTGCTCATAGGCGGCGACTGCCTGGCTCGCGGATATCTGGACCATCCCGATCTGACCGCCGAAAGATTTGTGCCGAATCCATTCAGTCAACGACTCGGTGAGAGGCTCTATAGGACCGGAGACCTGGTGCGATGGCGATCGGATGGATCCATGGAGTTCCTTGGCCGAATTGACTACCAGGTAAAAATCCGAGGTTTCCGTGTCGAGCTCGGCGAAGTGGAATCCGTACTGGCTCAACATCCTTCCCTGATGGGATGCGCTGTGACGGCTCAAGAAGATTCCTCTGGAAATCTCCGGCTGGTGGCCTACGCCGTTGCAGTCGGTGATCCGGCGCCGACCACGAACGAGCTGCGAGTGTTTTTGCAGGAGCGACTCCCCAACCACATGGTGCCGGCTGTCATCGTTCTGCTTGATGCACTGCCTCTCACATCGAGCGGCAAGGTGGATCGGCGAGCGCTGCCGGCTCCGGATCGTTATCGACCTGATCTGGAAAACTCTTTCACCCGACCGACAAACGAAATTGAGCAGAAGCTCACCGAGATCTGGTCCGATGTTCTTGGTTTGGAGCGCGTTGGGATCAATGACAATTTCTTCGATCTCGGAGGACATTCCCTGCTTCTCCCACAGGTTATCTACCGCGTGCAGCAGGTTTTTCAGGTCGATGTTCCTCTGCGGAACCTTTTTGAAGAGCCGACGATCGCCACTCTCGGCCTCGTCATTGAGGAATTGATTTTGGAAGAGGTTGAGAAAATGACCGAGGATGGAGTGGTTTAGTTCACGTCCAATAGAAGAAGAGCATATACCTGAGAGGCCTATGTCGAAAAAGCAGAACCCACAGATACGGTGTTTGACGGAGCTGTTCGAGAAGCAGGTGGATCGGACGCCTGAGAAGGACGCGATCATCGACGGGACCCGTCGAGTGAGCTATGGCGAGTTGGAGAGGCGCGCTAACCAGCTTGCACGTCACTTGAAGAGGTTGGGCGTTGGGCCTGAGGTTCTTGTCGGCATCTGTATGGAGCGATCGGCCGAGCTGGTGATCGGGCTATTGGGGATTCTGAAGTCGGGAGGGGCCTACGTGCCGCTCGATCCAGCCTATCCGAAAGAGCGACTCGGGATTATCGTCGAAGATGCACGAGTGCGGGTCATGCTGACGCAGGAGAAGGAGCTCGAAAATCTGCCGCATTTGCATGGCATGCAGGTTGTTTGCATCGATCGAGCAAAAGATGAGATCGCACGTGAGAGCGACAGAAGACTGAGGAGACGCGCGGATGCCGGGAACCTGGCGTATGTGATCTATACATCCGGATCAACGGGCAGGCCGAAGGGTGTGGCGATTGAGCATGCGAATACGGTGACGTTTATCACGTGGGCCGCGAAGGTGTTCTCCCGCGAGGAATTGAGGGGGGTGCTGGCATCGACATCGATCTGCTTCGACATTTCAATTTTTGAGCTGTTCGTGCCGCTGAGCTATGGCGGCACAGTCATCATGGTGGAAAATGCGTTGCAGTTGCCGTCACTCCACGCAGCTGACGAAGTGAGTCTGATCAATACAGTGCCATCAGCAATGGCCGAACTTGTCAGGATGGACGCGATTCCAAAATTCGTGCGGACAGTGAATCTGGCTGGGGAGCCATTGAAGAATGCGCTCGTACAGCGGGTGTATCGCCATGAAACAGTAGAGAAGGTTTACAATCTTTACGGGCCATCGGAGGATACGACCTATTCGACCTTTGCGCTCGTGCCCAAAGGAAGCACGCAAGCGCCGACCATTGGACGGCCAATTGTGAATTCCGAAGCCTATATCCTGGATGAAATGCTCCGCCCGGTGCCCTTTGGAGAAGCGGGTCAGCTTTTTATGGGCGGGGCTGGATTGGCGCGAGGTTATCTGAACCGGCCGGATGCAACGGCGGAGCGGTTCATCCCGGATCCATTCAGTGGGAGACCTGGAGCACGGCTCTACATGACCGGGGATCTCGCACGGTACTTGGCAAATGGGGAGATCGATTTCCTCGGCCGGATCGATCATCAGGTGAAGTTGAGGGGGTTCCGGGTCGAATTGGGTGAGATCGAGGTGACGCTTGAGTCGCACCAAGGAGTGCGGGAAGCGGTCGTTGTTGTCCGAGAGGACATCCCTGATGATAAGCGGCTCGTCGCATATGTTGTGCCGGAGGAAGGTGCGGAGCTGGTTCCCCGCGAACTTCGAGGGTCAGTCAAAGAGAAGCTACCAGAATACATGGTGCCATCGGCGATTGTGATCATGGAATCGCTGCCGTTGACACCGAACGGCAAAGTGAATCGGCGTGCTCTGCCGGCGCCTGATAGGAGTGGGTGGGATGATGGTCGCGAATATGTGGCCCCCCGGACGCCGGTTGAAGATGTCCTCGTGGGAATGTGGTCGGATGTGCTGCATGCGGAGAGAATCGGTGTTCTCGATAATTTCTTCGACCTTGGCGGCCACTCATTGTTCGCGACACGCATCATTTCCAAAATTCGGACGATTTTCGGAGTGGAGTTGCCTCAGAGAATTTTCTTCGAATCGCCGACGGTGGAAAAACTGGCCTGCTCGGTTGAGAGCGCTCGACATGATGGCCACCATCGAAGAACTCCTCCTCTCCGGCAAATCGCACGATCCAGCCGGCAAAAGCTCCCACTCTCGTTCGCCCAAGAAAGTCTCTGGTTTCTTGATCAACTCGCGCCCAACTCCGCTGCATATAACATTCCTTACAAAGCTGAGTTGATCGGACCACTGCATGTCGACGCACTCGGCCGGGCTCTGAATGAAATCGTACGGCGTCATGAGCCCCTGCGAACAACTTATCTTCTTGATGGAGGAATTCCCGCACAGATGATCGCCCCTACTGCTCAGCTGAGCATGCCCCTTGTGGATCTGCAGGAAATACCGCCGGCCGATCGCGATATTGAAATGGAACGAATGTCCAGGGAAGAGGCACAAAAGCCATTCAACCTGGAAAAGGATCTGATGGTGCGAGCGGTTCTCTTGCGCCTCGAATCGGAAAAACATGTTCTCCTCCTGATCATGCATCATATCGCCGGCGATGATTGGACGATGGGAGTCTTGTTTCGAGAGCTCGTGGTTCTGTATGAGGCGTTTAAAGCCGGCCGAGAATCCCCCCTCCCCGAACTCGCGATTCGATATTCCGACTATGCTGCCTGGCAGCGGTTGTGGTTACGGGGCGAGGTCTTGGAAGAACAATTATCATACTGGAGACGGCAATTGGCGGGCGCGCCACAAGTATTGGAACTGCCGATGGATCGCCCACGACCGTCCGTTCAGACATTCGCGGGAGAAGTCCGAACCTCCACTCTGACTCCTCTCCTCAGCGACTCGATTAAATCTCTCTGCCGGCAAGAAGGAGTGACGCTTTTCATGTTGCTCCTGGCGGCGTTCAAGATACTTCTCCACCGATACACCGGCCAGACGGACATCGTTGTGGGATCTCCGATCGCCTCACGCAATCAGACTGAAATCGAAGGGCTGATCGGCTTTTTTGTGAATTCGATATGCCTGCGGACGGATCTTTCGGGTGATCCGGGTTTTCGCGAGTTGCTGGGACGAGTCCGCGAAGCCGCTCTGGGCGCGTACAGTCATCAGGATGTCCCGATTAAGCAGGTTGTCGAGGAATTCCAGCTGCGACGGGAGCTGAGTCGTAACCCGATGGTTCAGATCATGTTCGCCCTTCAAAATCCACCTCCCAGCCACATCAAGACCGGCGAACTGATGGTGAGCCCAAAGGAGTTTCACAACGGGACATCGAAGCTTGATCTGACTCTCTTCATGGGGGAGACGCAGCAAGGTCTCATCGCAATGGCCGAATACAATGCGGACCTCTTCGACAAAGAAACAGTCGATCGAATGCTCGGCCATCTCCAGATGATATTAGAGGAGATTGTGATAAGCCCCGAACGGCGGATATCCGAGCTTCTTCTTTTGACGAACGCTGAACAACAACGCCTCTTGCTGGAATGGAACGACACTCAGAGGGCCTATCCTCGAGATCAATGCCTCCATCACCTCATCGAGACCCAAGTGGAAAGAACCCCTGATGCAGTGGCGGTCGTTTTTGAAAACCAACGCCTGACGTATCAGGAACTCAACGACCGAGCCAACCGGATTGCTCATCGCCTTCTCGTGCTTGGTGTCGTGCCGGAGAACCTGGTTGGACTCTGCATGGAGCGTTCTCCCGATATGGTTGTCGGATTATTGGGAATCCTTAAAGCAGGCGCGGCCTATGTCCCCATCGATCCGGATTATCCGAGGGAGCGCATTGATTTCATCCTGAGAGACAGCCGGTCGTCGGTGCTGATCACGAAGCAGTATCTTCTGAAATCGATGCCGGAGCATCGGGCACATGTTCTGTGCCTCGATCATGATAAGGAAATTTTGACTCGATGCCGCCCCGACAATCCTGCCGTGCCATTGTGTCCGCAGAATCTGGCATATCTCATTTATACATCAGGATCGACAGGCGTTCCCAAAGCAGTGGCCATCGAACACAGCAGCGTCGTGACTTTTGTTCACTGGGTTCAGGATGCTTTCTCCAGAGATGAGATGGCGGGGGTGCTTGCATCCACGTCCATTTGCTTTGATCTATCGGTCTTCGAGCTATTTGCGACTCTTTGCCGGGGCGGAAAAGTGATCCTCGCTGAGAACGTCCTGCATCTTCCAAATCTGAGTGCGGCGCACGAAGTGACCTTGATCAATACGGTTCCATCCGCGATGACCGAATTGATTCGCATGGATGCTGTGCCGGCAACCATTCGAACAGTGAACCTCGCCGGCGAAGCCTTGAAAAATGCTCTCGTCCAGCAGATCTATTCCCGCCAATCCATCGATCGCGTCCTCAATCTGTATGGCCCATCTGAGGATACAACCTACACGACGTGGGCCGTTATGAAAAGAGGCGCCACACGGAATCCACCGATCGGCCGGCCCATCGCCAACACTCGGGTTTACCTTCTCGACCCGGGAGGACGGCCTGTGCCACAAGGAGTTCCGGGCGAGCTTTTTATTGGAGGAGATGGGTTAGCGCGCGGGTACCTGGGACGGGCCGATCTGACTGCCGAGAAATTTGTCCCGGATCCTTTCAGGTTTTTTGCCGGCTCTCGAATGTATAGAACCGGCGATCTGGCTCGCTACCTCTCCGATGGCAACATCGAATTCCTTGGTCGCATCGACCATCAGGTCAAGATCCGTGGGTTCCGTATAGAGCTTGGTGAGATTGAGGCTGCGCTGGTCGATCACCCTGCTGTCAGGGAGGCCATTGTCATCGCGCATGATGACGGGTCTGATGCCAAGCGCCTTGTGGCCTACGTCACATCCAAGCAGGCCCCATCGCCCGCTTCTCGGGAACTCCGTCTCTTCCTTGAACAGAAATTGCCTCTTTCGATGATGCCCTCGGCTTTTATTTTCCTCCCGGTGCTGCCATTGACGCCGAATGGGAAGATTGATCGCCGAGCGTTGCCGGCGCCGGACTGGTCCCGGTCAGGATCGACCAGCGCATTTGAAGCCCCGACAACCCCGACCGAAGAAGCGCTGTCGGAAATCTGGCAGCGCGTCCTCGGATTCGACCAGGTGAGTATTCACGACAATTTTTTCGAACTCGGCGGACATTCCCTTATGGCGACCCAGATGATCTCGCGCATACGAACCTCTCTGCAGATGGAAATGCCATTGCGCCAAATTTTCATGACGCCGACCATCGCAGCTCTTGCCGAGTACATCGAATCGACTCGGTGGCTCATTCATTCGGCAAGCGATCCGCTCGCCAGCGCGAGTACCGCTGATTGCGAAGAAGGTTCGCTATGACGATCACTCAACTGATATCGGAATTACGCGCGCGCGACATCAGACTGTGGATTGAAGGCGAGCAGTTGCGGTTTAGCGCTCCGAAAGGAGCACTCACGCCGGAATTCCGTTCGGAACTGGCTGCTCGCAAGGCCGACATCGTGTCTTACATCAAGGAAGCGAGCCGAGCCGAAGCACGCCCAACCCCTCGGATCGAATGCGTCTCTCATCATGAGAGTATCCCGCTCTCATTCGCCCAGCGCCAGTTGTGGCTCGTCGAGCAACTGACGCCCGACACAGCGGCTTACAACATACCCTACTTTGCTCGTGTGCAAGGGCCACTCGATGTGATCGCCATGGAGAGGGCTTTGAACGAGATCGTCCGCCGTCACGAAGCATTGCGCACCGTCTTCCATGCGGTGGATGGGATGCCCTATCAACGCATCACTCCCTTTGCTCCGATGACTCTCCAGCTCATCGATCTCGGAAGCGTCCCTGAGAGTGAGAAAGAGGCGGAAGCGGAACGCCGTTGCACTCTAGAGGCTCTACGCCCATTCGACCTTGGTCGAGGTCCGTTGCTGCGCCCTTTTCTGTATCGACTCAATTCGACGGATCACTTCTTTTTACTCAACATGCACCACATCATCTCTGATGGATGGTCAATCGGAGTGCTTCTGCGCGAGCTGACAGCGCTCTACAACGCCTTCTCCGAACAACGCCCCTCGCCGCTTCCAGAATTGACTCTTCAGTATGTTGACTATGTGTTCTGGCAGCGTCAATGGCTGCAGGGCGAGGTATTGCACGAGCAGCTTGAATATTGGAAGCGGCAATTGGCTGATCCCTTTCCCGTTCTCCTTCTTCCGGCAGATCGCCCCCGCCCGGCAGTGCGGACTCAGAATGGGGCGCTTCAGACACTCACTCTTTCACGCTCTCTGCGTGAGGCTCTGCGAGCTCTGAGCCTCACTGAGGGCGTCTCTATCTATATGCTCCTGCTGGCGGGGTTTTATGTCTTCCTCCATCACTATACCAATCATGAAGACGTCATTGTCGGAGGTCCGATCGCAGGTCGTCGGCAGGAGGAATTCGAAGGGCTGATCGGCTTTTTTGTCAATATGCTGGTCCTTCGCACCGACCTGTCGGGCAATCCCGATTTTCGTGAGATTCTGCGTCGAGTGCGTGACGTCGTCCTCGGAGCGCATGCCCATCAGGATGTGCCGCTTGAAATGCTCATCAGCGAATTACAGCCTCCACGCGATCCCAGCTATTCTCCGCTCTTCCAGGTGGGGTTTGCATATCAGGCCGATCCCCTGATAACCAGCTCATTGTCAGGCCTGCAATTCACACTCGCAGAAACCGAAAACAGAACAGCAAAGTTCGATATGACACTCGTTATGGCGGATTCAGACCAAGAGCTGACAGCCAACATTGAATTCAACACCGATCTGTTTGATCGGACCACGGCCGTTCGCTGGCTCGGACACCTTCAAACCATTTTCGAGTCAGTGACCGCGCGTCCGGATACCCGTCTTGTCGATATTCCACTCATGAACACGGCGGAACAGCACCGGCTCATCGTCGAGTGGAATAGCACTCAGACGGCAGTCTTGAGTGGCACCTGTTTTCACGAATTATTTGAAACTCAAGCGGCACGATTTCCAAACGCTGTCGCCGTGAAGTACCACGGCCATGATGTGACGTATGGCGAGCTTAATGCACGAGCCAACCAACTGGCCCACTATCTGATCGATGCTGGAGTCGGCCCCGAAGTTTTAGTGGGAATTTGCCTTGACCGAACTCCCAGTATGATCGTCGCCATACTTGGAATTCTGAAAGCTGGGGGCGCCTATCTGCCTCTGGATCCACTGTACCCACGAGACCGCCTCGCCTTCATGCTGGAAGATTCCCGAACTCCCTTAGTTTTGACAACGACAGATCTGGCACATGATTTGCCGGCAGAACGAGCGAGACTCATTTGCATGAATTCCGAATGGGAATCAATATCGCGGTTTTCGGAAGCGAATCCGGATCATCGAGCGGATGTGGATTATCTCGCGTATGTTATCTACACATCCGGTACAACAGGCAGGCCCAAGGGTGTGCAGCTGGCACATCGAGGCCTTGCCAATTTCGTTGAGACGGAAACAAAGCTGTTTACACTGGGCCCCGGGGATCAGGTCCTTCAGTTTGCATCGCTCAGCTTCGATGCCGCCACGGCTGAGATTACACGTGCCCTTGGAGTCGGAGCCACACTCCACCTGGCGCAACGTGAATCACTGATGCCGGGATCCGGCCTGGCGCAGTTTGTTCGAGACAACGACATCACGATTGTGACGTTGCCGCCTTCAGCCCTGGCTGTCATGACTGAAGACGAGGACTTACCCTCTTTGAAGATCGTGACCGTGGCCGGCGAAGCATGTCCGGCCGATGTGGCGATTCGATGGGCCGAAGGCCGGCGCTTCTTCAACCTCTATGGCCCCACAGAGGCCACAATCATGACGACATTTTTTGAAGTCGTCGTTCCGGGGAGTATCCCACCGATTGGAACTCCGATTTCGAACGTACGAACATACATCTTGGATCCGAATTTGAATCCTCTTCCGATCGGCGTTCCGGGGGAGATCCATATCGGAGGTGTCTGCCTGGCACGAGGATATTTGGATAGGCCGGATCTAACCGCAGAAAAATTCATCCCCAATCCTTTGGGACAGACGCCGGGCGAGCGACTGTATAGGACGGGTGATCTGGCACGATACCTCCCTGATGGCAATATTGAATTTCTCGGGAGAATCGACCATCAGGTGAAAATTCGTGGGTTTCGGATCGAGATGGGGGAGATCGAGTCGATCATCAATCGGCAGCCGGATGTCGCAAGTGCTGTCGTCGTGCTTCGAGAGGATACTCCTGGGGATAGAAGACTTGTGGCCTATGTTGTTCCACAGCCTGGCACGGTGGTTTCCGCGAATCATTTGCGAGAACCTCTGAAAGAATGCTTGCCTGATTACATGATGCCGTCGGCTTTCGTTGTTTTGGAGAAGATCCCTTTGACACCGAATGGCAAAGTGAACCGCCAGGCACTTCCAAAACCAGAGCCGGGAATGGCTGGACACAGAGATGATGACGTCCGTCCGCGAACTCCTGTGGAAGAAATGGTGGCGGCTATTTGGGCTGATGTGCTCAAGCAAGATCGAGTCGGAATTCACGACAACTTTTTCGAGCTTGGAGGTCATTCGCTTAATGCGACGAAGGTGGCATCGCGGCTGCGGCAGGCGCTCGGAGTCGAACTGCCGTTAAGAAAGCTTTTCACGGCGCCGACGGTCGCTCAATTGGCTGATGAAATCGAACATCTAGTGAAGGTCGGAGCCGAATTGAATGCACCGCCTTTGATGGCAATAGAGAGAGAGGGCAAAATTCCGCTCTCCTTCTCGCAACAGCGCTTATGGTTCCTGGATCAATGGGAATCCGGTAGTCCCTTCTACAATATTCCTCTGGCGATACGCCTCCATGGGCGGCTGAAAGTTCCTCTTCTGGAAAAGTGTTTAAGAGAGATTGTCAGGCGCCATGAGTCGTTGCGCACAGCATTCACTGTCATTGATGATGAGCCAGTTCAGGTGATCTCGCCTGTCGTCTCTTTTTCTTTGCCGGTGACGGAAATAGAAGCGTTGACCGAGGCTGAGCGGGAAACGGCTTTGCGACAGCGGGCACAGGAAGAAGCTCAACGCCCCTTTGACCTCAGGAGTGCACCCTTGTTCCGGATGCACCTCCTCCATCTGTATGACGAAGATCATGTCCTCCTGCTGACGATGCACCACATCATATCCGATGGATGGTCGATGAATGTGTTCTTCAATGAATTGAAATCACTCTATGAGGCTTTCACGGCTGGAAGGGGATCGCCGCTGCCGGATCTGAGCGTTCAATATGCGGATTTTGCTCTCTGGCAGAGAAGGTGGTTGAGTGACGATGTCATTGAACGGCAAATGTCATATTGGCGGGAGAAATTAGGAGGGGACCTTCCGACGCTGGAGCTCCCGACCGACAGGCCACGGCCTCCCGTTCAAACCTATCGCGGCGCGCACTGCGATTTCAGTTTCCCGCGCGAAGTAAATCAGAAACTGAGAGCCCTGTGCCTGCAAGAAGGCGTGACCTTATTCATGGCCCTTCTGGCGGCATTTAAGATTTTGCTCTATCGCTATACAGGGCAGGACGACATCGTGATTGGGTCGCCAATATCAAACCGCACGCGTGTCGAAATTGAGAATCTGATTGGGTTCTTTGTCAACACGCTTGTCCTCAGGACTCACCTGTCCGGAGATCCGAGTTATCGAGAGCTGATGAAACGAGTGCGAGATGTGGCATTGGGAGCCTATGCTCATCAGGACGTCCCTTTCGAGAAACTGGTAGAGGATCTGCACCCGGATCGCAACTTGAGCCGTACACCGCTCTTTCAGGTCATGTTCACTCTGCAGACTGCTTCACAGCATCCACTCATCTTTTCGGATCTCACCGTCGAGGTTCTTGGTATCGATAGTGAAACATCCAAATTTGACCTGCTTTTGGCGATTGAAGAGAACGAGGAGGATCTTAGCGCGACATTCGAATACAACACGGATTTGTTTGAGGCATCAACGATAGAGCGCATGGCGGCGCATCTCTGTATGCTTCTGGAAGGAGCTGTCAGAGAGTGTGATCGGCCTGTTTCGCAGCTGCCGCTTCTGACTGATGAAGAACGCTATCGGCTCGTGACGACGTGGAATGACAGCCTGACGGAATATCCAAGAGATCGATGCATTCACGAGCTTTTCCAGAATCAGGCGACGCGAACTCCCGATGCCATTGCCGTTGTGTTTGAAGAGCGGGTCCTGACTTTCGGAGAATTGAACGCGCGGGCGAATCAATTGGCACACCACCTGCTGGGGCTTGGAGTCGGGTCCGACGCGCTTGTCGGGATATGCGTCGAGCGATCAGTCGAAATGGCCGTTGGACTCCTTGGGATTTTAAAGGCGGGCGCTGCATATGTTCCGCTCGATCCCGCCTATCCCAAGGACCGTCTGGCTTTCATGTTGGTGGATTCGCGCGTGCCTGTGCTCCTCACTCAGGAGCGCCTCCTTCACGGGCTTCCCGAGCACGACTCTCATGTCCTTTGTCTCGATACCGGCTGGCAGACTATTGCACTGAACCCGATGACAAATCCTTCGATGAATGCGACGGCTCAAAACCTGGCCTACGTCATCTATACATCCGGATCAACGGGGCGGCCAAAAGGAGTGGTGCTGAGCCACCGAACCGTCACGAATCTGGTAACTTGGCAGCTGGGTTGTTCGTCGTCGGCTGCTTGTTCCAGAACTCTGCAGTTTGCACCACTCAGCTTTGATGTATCCATCCAGGAAATTTTCTCGACATGGTGCGCCGGCGGCAGTCTGGTGCTGATCTCGGATGAGATTCGTCGAGATGGCTGGGCTCTGCTGCGATTCCTGAATTCAGCGCGGATTACTCGGATCTTTGTCCCATATGTCGCCCTTCAACAGCTGGCGGAAATGATCGATGCGGGCGGCCAGATTCCGACGAGCTTGCTCGAGATCATCACGGCCGGAGAGCAACTCCTGACGACGCGCAGCCTCGTGGACATGTTCGATAAGCTGAAAGGCTGCACACTCGCGAATCACTATGGACCTTCTGAGGCGCACGTTGTCACGGTGCACACGCTCAGTGATTGCCCATCGAGCTGGCCGACTCTGCCACCCATCGGCCGTCCAATCGCGAATACGCAAATTCATCTTTTGGATGAACACCTTCAGCCTGTTCCTGCGGGTGTGACAGGCGAGCTCTTTATCGGCGGCGATGCGTTGGCGCGTGGATACTTGAATCGGCCGGATGCGACGGCGGAGCGATTTGTTCCCGATCCTTTCAGCAAGGAGCCTGGGATGAGGCTTTATAGGACCGGCGATCTTTCCCGGTACCTGTCGAATGGTGATATCGAGTTTCTCGGGAGGAAAGACCAGCAGGTCAAGGTGAGGGGATTCCGCATCGAGCCGGGCGAGATCGAGGTTGTTATCAAGGGGTATGACGGAGTACGAGAAGCCGTTGTGTTTGTGCGGGAAGACACAACCAAGCGGCTGGTGGGGTATGTCGTACCCGAGGAGGGTACGACATTATCTGTTGAAGGGATCCGCGGGTATCTGAAGGAGAAACTGCCGGATTACATGGTGCCATCGGCGGTTATGATCCTCGATTCATTGCCCATGACGCCAAGCGGGAAAGTGGATCGGCGAGCGCTACCGGCGCCGGACTGGAGCTCCGGGGAAGATGGCCATACATACGTTGCGCCACGGACGCCGGTCGAAGAAGTGCTGGCCGGCGTGTGGTCTGAGGTGTTGCGTGTCGATACCGTGAGTGTTCATGACAACTTTTTCGATTTGGGCGGGCATTCGCTTCTTGCAACGCAGATTATTTCTCGAGTTCGAACAGCCTTTGGGGTGGAGCTACCGTTGAGAAGGATCTTCGAATCGCCCACTGTTGCGGGGCTTTCCGACGCCATCAACAGCGCAAAGCGTTCGGGAGGGAGTCCGGAAATTCCTCCGATTCGAAGATTGCCGCGCATCGATCGAATAAAATTTCCCGTCTCTTTTTCACAACAGAGGCTCTGGTTCATGGATCAATTGGAGCCGAATACGGCGAGCTACAATATTCCAAATCCGGTTCGTCTCCGCGGGACACTGGATGTCGAGTCACTGGAAAATGCGATCAGTGAGATCGTTCGCCGGCATGAATCGCTGAGGACAAGGTTTGGAAAGAGCGGAGGAGAACCGGTGCAGCTCATCGATGCTGCCTCGCCCGTGCCTCTCCCGGCGATAGACCTCACCGAGATCGACGAGGGGAAGCGCGAAGCTGCCGCAGTCAGCCTTGCGCACGAAGAGGCTCAACAACCCTTCAGTCTGGCTGATGGGCCTCTTATTCGAACGAAGCTGTTGCGACTGAAGGCTGATGATCATGTTCTTCTTCTGACCATCCATCATATCGTGGCCGATGGTTGGTCACTCGGAATTTTCCTTCGAGAACTGGTCGTGCTTTATGGCGCCTTTTCTTCCCGCAGCCCATCTCCACTGCCGGAGCTGCCGATTCAATTTGGGGATTATGCCGTCTGGCAGCGGGAATGGCTACGAGGAGAGACGCTGGAGGCCGAGTTGGCTTTTTGGAAAGAGCGACTGGGCGGTACCCTCCCGATCCTGGATCTCCCTACTGATTATCCCCGGCCGAAAATGATGACCTTCCGGGGGCGGGCTCAATCGACGATGCTCATTCCTGAATTCTCCGAACAACTGGAAACTCTCTGCCACCGGACTGCGACAACACCCTATATGGTGCTGCTCGCCGTGTTTGAAACACTGATGTTTCGTTACACGGGGTTGGAGGACATCCTCGTCGGCTCTCCCTTCACCAATCGCAATCGCGTGGAAATCGAGGGACTTATCGGATTTTTCGTCAATACACTGGTTCTCAGAACCTCTCTCTCAGGTCATCCCACTTTTGAAGAACTCCTTCGGCGTGTTCGAGATGTGACGCTAAGCACCTATGCCCACCAGGATGTGCCGTTCGAAAAACTGGTTGAAACGCTGCAGCCTGAAAGGGATCCGGGGCGCAATCCAATCTTCCAGGTCATGTTCGCGTTACAAAACGCTCCGATGAACCTGCCTCTCATGAAGGACATTTCATTGGAACCTTTCGAATTCGATTCGTCGATCGCGCACTTCGATCTGAGTATCGTCATGTCGAAACTGGAGAGCGGCTACAGCGTCGTCCTTGAATACAACACCGACCTCTTCTCCGATGAGACGATGATGCGTGTGCTCGGACACTTCGAACGATTGCTCGGCGCCGCCGTTGAGAAACCGCAGAAACGACTCCTCGATCTGCCCTTGCTGCAACCGGCAGAGCATGAAGAGCTGATGACACGGACACAGGCAATTGAAAATCGACTGGCCCAGCATTCTGCCGTCGAGAGATGTGTGGTTTTGCGCAATGAAATAGCTCCGCTGGACCAATCACTCGTCGCTTATCTTATCAGTCGTGGAGCTTCAGTCCCGACCGATGCGGAATTCGATCATTATCTAAAAGCCGGTTTGAATGGTGCCTCCGGATCGATCACATACATTCAGCTGGACGCGCTGCCGCTCATGGATGACGGACAGCTCAATCTCTCAGAACTCCATCGAATACGCGCATCCAGGTTCCTCCGCACATCTCACATGCAGGCCGGCAACAGCATTCAAAAAGGGCAGAGTCAATCACCGGACTCAGCCGAAAGCCGAAAAAGCGAGTTGGCGGCCAGGCGGGCCCGGCTGTCGGCGGCCAAGGGCGTGCTGCTTGAAAAGCGTCTCCGAGGTGAGAAATGACGACGCGCACCTTCTTTGTGGCGATGATTCAGTTTGGGAGGATCGCCTTGCTGAGGCAGCTCACCCCATGCAATTCCATTTTGAGGTAGAAGTGAATCACGAAAACTACTCGGCTCGACAGGCAACCCTGGAAGCGCGGCGATCCCGGCTCTCAGCCGCCAAACAAGATCTTCTGCAGAAGCGGTTGAGGTGCGAAATAGCGGCTCCCTTGAAACCAACTTCTCCACTGCCATCATGCCTCGTCGAGATTCAAAGGACGGGCACGAGGAGCCCCTTTTTCTGTGTGCATCCTCTCGGAGGCGATGTTCTTTGCTTCTTTCCGCTGGCTCGATTTATGGGGCCTGACCATCCCTTTTTCGGATTTCAATCGCAGGGACTCCAGGATGATCTGGAGCCGCTGACATGCATCGAGGATATGGCCTCACTCTATGCGCGTGAAATTCGAAGAATTCAACCCGATGGCCCCATCGACATCGGTGGATGGTCTTTCGGTGGCCTAGTCGCCTTTGAAATGGCCCAGCAGCTTCAACAGCTCGGTTCTCAGATCGGCCTCCTCGTTATCCTCGATACCACGCCTGGGATGGCGCCTGAACAGTTGCATGAGACCAGAAGCGTTGGATTCTATGAAGACAACCGCAAATGGCTTCTTGCCATCGCCCATTATGTCGAAGGTCTCTGGGGCCGAAAATTGTCGATCTCGGAAAGCGAGCTTCAACGGCGAACACAGGAAGAACAGCTGGAGTACTTTGTCGAGCGTCTGAAGAGTATCAATCTCATGTCATCAAATGTAACCCTTCATCAACTCCGCCGGCTCCTCAATGTGTTCAAATCCAACAGCCGCGCGTGGTGCTCATATGTGCCCAAGCCATATGCCGGGCCCATCACCCTGATTCGATCGAAGGAAGATTTTGGAGAGGCGGTTAGCATGGTGGAACAGGCTCAGACCAGCCGTGACATGGGATCTTTCCAAAATGATACGGCTCTTGGTTGGGGAGCGTTCTCAATGGAACCAGTTGAGATAGTGACCGTTCCAGGAACCCATCTGACGATGCTTGCTGAACCCAACGTCCAGGTTCTGGCAAACCGATTGACGACATGTCTTGACAAAATAGTGGCTGTAGCAAAATAACAAATGGAGGAGTGGTGAAGCGACTCTACAAAATTTTCAAACTTTTACTGATCACGGTACTCATTGTGGTCGCTGTTCTGGCTGTTGTCGGAGTCTGGCTCGTACGGCGGGCATGGCCTGACGTGAGTGGGACGCTTTCAGTCGAAGGTCTGAAACAACCTGTTCGGATTATTCGTGACAATTTTGGGATTCCCAGCATTTATGCCCAAAACGATTATGATCTGCTTTTCGCTCAAGGCTACGTGCATGCTCAGGACCGGCTCTGGCAGATGGAATTTAATCGAATCGTGATGCGGGGCGAGCTGAGCACGATTTTTGGAAAGGCTGTGCTGGATTCCGATCGCTACATGCGAACGCTGGGACTTCTCCGGGCATCTGAAAGAGACTGGGGGTTGGCGAACCCGGAAACTCGATCCTGTATCGAAGCCTATTCGGCAGGGGTCAATGCTTTCATTGACAGCCACCATGGACGGTTCCCAATCGAGTTTCTGATTCTGCGCGTCTCGCCGGCTCGCTGGACACCTGTGGACTCGATCCTCTGGGGTAAGATGATGGCGCTCAGCATGAGTCAAAATCATGGAGTTGAAATTCAGCGCGCCAAGTTGGTCGCCAAGGTGGGGACCGAAGCCGCTCAGCAACTTCTACCTCCCTATCCTGGTGACGCCGCTGTGATCATACCCACTGAGTCACGATCATATGAGGAGTTTCAGAAAGCCGTGTCAGAACGCCCAGCAACGGTGACCAGGTTGCTGGGAGACCTGGATCAACCGTGGGGCAGCAACAGCTGGGTGATCGCCGGCAGCAAGACCGAGTCCGGCAAACCAATTCTTGGAAACGACACTCATCTCGGTCTTCAGATGCCCTCCATCTGGTACGAAAACGGCTTGCACGGCGGTAGCTATGATTGCATCGGATACTCTCTGCCGGGAGCCCCTCTGATCATTATCGGCCATAACCGGCGAATTGCATGGGGCATCAGCAATATGTGTTCCGACGTTCAGGACCTCTACATCGAGAAGCTGAATGACAAGGCAAATCCCACTCAGTATCAGGTCAAGGATCAGTGGCAGAACCTGCAGGTCGTGGAAGAGAAAATCCGCGTTAAAGGAAACCCGGATATCGATGAAAAAATTATGCTCACGCGTCATGGTCCGATCATCAACGGTATTTACGATCTTGCGGATTCACCACCGATGGCGCTTCGATGGACTGCCCTGGAAGGCGGGCATCTCTTCGAGGCAGTCGATGCTCTAGATCGAGCCGGCAGTTGGGCTGAATTTCGTCAGGCTCTTTCGAAATGGGATTCGCCAAGCATGAATTTCGTTTATGCGGACGTGGATGGAAACATCGGTTATCAAGCGACTGGAAAAATTCCGATCCGTTCGGCAAATCACAAGGGACTGGTTCCGGTGCCGGGAGATACAGATCAGTACGAGTGGCTTGGATTCATCCCCTTTGAAGATGTGCCGAGTGTGTTCAATCCGACGACAGGGTTCATCGTGGCGGCCAACAACAAAGTCGTCCCTGATTCATATCCCTATCGACTGGCCTATGACTACGGCGATCCATATCGAGCCACACGCCTGACTCAACTCATCACCGCCGGCGGCAAAGTGAACATGATGGCGGCTGAGAAAATCCAGGCCGAAACATATTCGCTTCCCGCCCAGTCTCTTAGGCCGTACCTCCTCGCTATCACTCCTGAAAACGATCTTCAGAAAAAGGCCATGGAGCAGGTGAAGTCGTGGGACCTTCGATTTACTGTAGACAGCGTTGGCGCGTGCATATATTACACATGGTATTGGTGCCTCGTCCCGAACATTATTTCCGATGAGCTTGGGGAAGATCTCAAGGATTTCAGGGCCGCCCCGACAATGCTCATCCCATTGATGTCACAACCCAATAGTCCGTGGTTTGATGATCACAAAACCGCGAAGGTTGAGACTCGCGATGATATTGTTCGAAAGAGTTTTGTGGATGCTCTCGATTGGCTCGCCCAACATCGCGGGCCGGATATGACGCAATGGACCTGGGGGCGGCTGCACACAGTTATGTTCGCGCACCAGCCACTCGGCCGGACGGGGATTGGAATCGTGGATCGCATCTTTAACAGCAAGAGAGTGCCCCTGCCGGGCGAAGCCTACTCGGTCAATTCGACCAACGCGAGTAAGACAAGGCCCTTCGTCGTCAACTTCGGTGTTTCTCAGCGTCTCCTCGTCGACCTGAGCGACATCGAAAACAGCGAGTCGATCAATAGCACAGGCCAATCCGGGCTGGTTTTCCACTGCCATCGGGAGGATCAGATCCCGCTGTGGAGTGCGGTGAAATATCATCCTTTGGCTTTCAGCAAGGAGAAGGTTGAAGCTCAAGCTGAATCCGTTTTGACCCTCACGCCGCGCTAAGTGTGAGCGCTGCCGATGTCAGCAGACAGAAGCATTGACGTCATTAATAAACCCCAGATACGAGGAGAACAAAACATGAGTCGAGATGAACAGGAAGATACGAAAACCTACAAAGTTGTCGTCAACCACGAGGAGCAATACTCGATATGGGCAGCCGATCGTGTGAATCCCGCCGGCTGGCGGGATGGCGGGAAAACCGGAACTAAGGCGGAGTGCTTGGCCCATATCAAAGAAGTCTGGACCGACATGCGCCCGTTAAGCCTCCGCAAGCAAATGGAGGAAGCATCCGCGAAAGCGAAGGGTTAAGCGCAGTCCGAGCCTTTGCCAGAAGGCGAGATTGCCGCCGGCACGATGGAGTGACGTGGGCGTAGGTGTCGTTGCGATAGCAACCACCTACGTCTGCGTTCACGTTGAATAGATCGAGGGCGAATAAAGATAAATGAGCCATCAACTCTTGGCATTCGGTGTTTTGAATTCTCTGCGTCATGCCGCATGTCGACAGCTCTTGGTGAAATGCTGAGGAACAAACTCGTGCAACAGCCGTCTTCCGAAACATCGGTCATGAATCACGCAACACGATTATGGAATTTCAATTTCCTCGTTCTTTGGCAAGGCCAGCTGATCAGCCAGATCGGAAACCAGGTGTTTTCGATCGCGACAATCTTCTGGATCAAGCACCAGACCAGCTCGGCTTCGCTCCTCGGGCTCCTCATGATGATATCGGCTCTTCCCGGCGCCATTTTGGGGCCTCTCGGTGGAACCTTTGCCGACCGTCACTCCAGACGAGCCATCGTCATCATCTGCGATTTTCTGGCCGGCATCGCCGTCCTGGCGTTCGCGGCGCTAATCTTTCTGGCGCCTGACGCAAAAAATTGGATTCTTCTTCTGCTTTTCCTGGTAACCCTCTTCATCGGAATCGTCGGCGCATTCTTTCGGCCGGCCATCTCGGCTGCAATCCCCGATATCATTCCAAAAGAGAGATTGGCGACAGGCAATGCACTGGTTCAATTCTCTTTCCATCTGGCTGTGTTTTTAGGATTTGGGATGGGAGGCCTCCTCCTGAAGCTGCTCGGCACAATGTTGCTTTTTCTCGTCAACGGCCTGAGTTATATCTTCGCGGCGATCAGTGAAATTTTTATCACAATTCCACAAAAACTCCCCGAGAAGAGTGCCGCCTGGAGGGGTAAGCTTCTCGATGTCAAAAGAGATACGGTCGAGGGATTCCGCTACGTCTGGTCCAATGCGGGCATGAGAGCGCTTTTTTTTGCTTTCGCCTTCCTCAATTTTTTCCTCATGCCGATCATCATTCTGTTTCCCTTCTATGTGGAAGATCATCTGAAGGCCACGACGGATTGGTATGGCTACCTGATGGCGACGTTCAGTGTCGGCATGGTCATCGGCAGCCTTCTGACCGGGCAGCTCAAGCTCTCCGGCAGAACCCGTAGTAGTGCCCTGATCGTCTGCATGTTCGCCTATTCAGCAGGTTCTGGAGCACTCGGAGCCCTCACCACTCCGCAAACGGCAATGATACTCCTGTTCGTGGGCGGTCTTGTCAACGGTTTCATCTACAACAGCATCATCACAATTCTGCAACTCAGCACGCCTTCTGAAATCAGGGGGCGGGTTTTTGGAGTTCTGAATACGCTTGGAGCAGGTCTCATGCCAATCACCATGGGATTGTCGGGTATTATTGCCGACCTGACTCACAAAAACATTCCGCTCATCTACGGCACGTGTGGCGCCATACAGGTCATTTTGACGGTGTTCATAGCGATGAGTCGCGAGTTCCGAGGCTTCGTTGCATATGAAGTGGTTCAACCAAAACTCGCGCCGAATACCGAGATCCATGGAGAAGCATCCTAGACTTCCATGACGCCTTGATCGAGAATGCACCTGGGATAGATTGTCGTTCAGCGCTTGAGCGAGCTCATGAGCTGATGATAGATCAACCGTGTCAGAACGGCACGATGACGGTGCAGAAAAAAGTGATCACCGGGGAACATGCGAATTGCAAACTGGACGTCGGTTTGCGCATCCCAGGGTTCAAGAGCATCCTGTCCCGCTTCCTTGTCTTCTGTGCCGCCGAATGCCCAAATGGGGCAGTCAAGCGGTTCCTCGATATGATAGGTGTACGTCTCGTTGATCGCGAAGTCCGCACGTAGAATTGGCAGGAATACGGGAAGAGCATCCTGGTTCTGGAGTATCTCTTCGGGTGTCCCATTCAAGGACCTGAGAGAATCGATAAACTCGGCATCCGGCAGCGCATGAATAGGAGGTTTGGGATCGGATAACTGGGGTGCTCGGCGGCCCGAGACAAAAAGATGCAACGGTTGAGCCGCGTTCTTCAGACGGAGCCTCCGCGCGAGCTCGAACGAGATCAACGCGCCCATGCTGTGGCCGAAGAATGCAAAAGGTATATTCAGAAAGGGATGCACGCCTAAGGCGAGCGGCTCGATTAAATCCGATAGAGATGTGAAGCGTGGCTCCCGCCACCGCCTCTCTCTGCCAGGCAGTTGCACGGCACAGAGCTCGATCTCTGCCGGGGCCTCATCAGCCCATGATCGGAAGACTGAGGCTGAGCCTCCGGCATAAGGAAAACAAAAAAGTCGAATCCGGGCTTGAGGATTGGGTTTGAAGGTGATAATCCATTCTTGTGTGGGTTGGAGCTTTTCGGAGTCATTCATGAGGAGCTCCTCAATCGTTATTCGTCTGTATTGAACATGAAAGCCACAACATCGTTTCGTTCACTCAATTCCTCTCCAACCTGCTATGCTACTGATATGGTATGTCGTCAGCAAGATCTCGTAAAGCGATGCCAGATATTTGCTCCGCGCATATGCTGCGTCATCACGTTCAATAAAGATGCCGATGGACATGATCCAACGGCTCTCAACCCGAGACAATAAAATCGAAAGGAAAATTCGAACATGAAAGTTAATTTACTTGTGATTGCCTTTGCCTGTGCAGCGCTGTGTATCGCCAACGCCCAGCAAAACGAAACTACCAAACAAACGGCGGCGAGCGAAAAAGATAAGATGATGGAACTGTATATGAAGTACGCCACACCGGGTCAGGCTCACAAGATACTGGAACCTATGGCAGGGAGCTGGGATGCCAAGACCACCACGTGGGAAACTCCAGATGCACCTCCGCAAGTATCGACCGGCACATCTGAGAATACATGGATTCTGGGTGGTCGTTATCTCCAGCAGAATTTCCAGGGCGACTTTATGGGGATGAAATTCGAAGGAGTCGGCCTCACCGGCTATGACAACTTCAAGAAAAAATATGTCGGAACCTGGATCGATAACATGAGCACGATGATAATGACACTCACCGGTTCAATTGATGCATCCGGCAAGGTTTTTACGATGAATAGCATCGTGGATGACATCATGACGGGGAAGCCGTCCACATTCCGATCTGTTGTGAAGATCGTCGATAACAATAAGCATATCGCAGAGATGTACATGCCCGATCCAAAAGGAAAAGAATTCAAGACGATGGAGATTGTGTACACGAGAAAACAGTAGCCGGGAGGGCCACCCGGCCCTTTTGTCGAGACAGGGGAGGAGCCACGCGGGGGGCCTCCCCTTTTTCGTTCAGCGAGCCGCCGCCCATCGCGTATAATTCAACGGATGGGCATGACCGTCGCAGTTGCAATGAGCGGTGGGGTTGACAGTTCCGCCGCTGCCTGCCTTTTGCTGCGCGAAGGACACACGGTCTTCGGAGCTACACTCAATCTCTGGATCAACAACGGCCTTGATGGCAAACCACACTCCTGCTGCCGTCCTGAAGATGTCGAGGACGCTCGACGCGTCGCCAGTCACATCGGAATTCCTCACTATGTTTTGGACTACACCGCCGTTTTCAAAGAATTCGTCGTCGACCGGTTCGCAGCCGATTATGCGTCAGGGCGCACACCGAGTCCTTGTATTCCCTGCAATACTCACATCAAGTTCGGGAGGCTTCTCAAAGAGGTCTGTGCTATCGGAGCTGATCGGCTGGCCACCGGCCACTATGCTCGGATCGTGGGTCGATCAGAAGATATCCGCTTGGCGCGCGCAATCGATCGCCGGAAAGATCAGTCATATTTTCTGTTTGAACTGGAACGAGAGCAGCTCGCGAAGATACTCTTCCCGCTTGGCGAACTGACAAAGGAACACGCTCGACAGATTCTCCGAGACGCCGGGCTGACGATTCATGATAAGCAGGAAAGCCAGGAAATCTGTTTTGTTGGAAGCGGTGATTATGTATCCTTCCTGGAAAGGCACTATGGACTCGGCCATGAAGCCGGCGCAATTATTGGACCTGATGGCGGTGTCATCGGAGAGCATCGTGGAACCCAATATTTCACAATCGGCCAACGACGGGGCCTTGGAGTGAGCGGACCGAGGCCGTACTATGTGACGTCAATCGATCGGAAAAAGCGCGAGGTACGGATTGGTCATAAGGAAGACACTTACAAGCGGGCTTTTCTCGCGAAAGACATGATGTGGACTGGAAAGAGCCCTCAGGACGGCGACTATCTCGTTCAGATCCGATCCCGCCATACGCCTGCTCCGGCCGCTGTGCACAGTGACATCGCGGGCGTTGCCCGCGTTGAATTCCACGCGAAGCAATCGGCGATAACTCCAGGACAGGCGGCGGTTTTCTATCGGGATGATGTCATCGAAGGCGGCGGGTGGATCTCGGAGGTTTTGTGACGGGTACTCTGTATGTCGTTGCGACTCCCATTGGCAATCTGGAAGACATCACTCTGCGGGCTATTCGCACTCTGCGTGAAGTCAACTGCGTTGCCTGCGAGGATACTCGGATCAGCCGCCAGTTGCTGGAACATTTCGGTATTCAGAAGCCGTTGATCAGCTATTACTTCCCGCGAGAACGGGACAAGATGAAAGCGATTCTGGATCGGCTGCTGGATGGGCAAAGCGTTGCGTTGATCACTGACTCGGGCACGCCGGGCATTTCCGATCCCGGCGGGCTGCTTGTGGCCGAGGCCCATTCGAAGGGCATCCGGGTGGAGCCGATACCGGGGCCCTGTTCCGCGACAGCCGCTCTTTCTGCTGCAGGATTCGATGATGACGGCTATTATTTTGCAGGATTCCTGCCGGATTCGCGTGGAAAGCGGAAAGAGGCTCTCTTGCGTCTCGCTGTGATGCCTGTTCCGGTCCTTATTTTTGCAGCGCCTCATGATGTCAGGTTTCTTATCCAGGAAGCCCTGCAGTTTTTTGGAGATCGACCTGTGCTGCTCGCGCGTGAGCTGACGAAGAAATTCGAAGAGGTCAAACGGACGACACTTGCGGCTCTTCTCGATGGTCTGCCAGAATCCCCGCGCGGCGAATTTGTGATCGTCATCGCACCCGGCTCCGTGCCGGATAACGCCGGCGAAAGGACTTTGCAGCAGCGATATCAGGATCTGCTGGCACAGGGGTGCACACGATCGCAGGCCGTCAAGCGCCTCTCGCAGGAGCATTCCCTGACAAAACGCCGGATCGCGGAGTTACTGGGTGCTCACGGCGACTGAAGAAGCACAACGAATCCTTGCTCGCAACCGTCTCGCTCTGACGGTATCGGCCGGCATGGGGTACCTTGGATTCACCCTCAGCATGGCCTTCCTTCCGATGTACATCAAAGAATTGGGGGTCGTCGATAATCGCGCCATCGCTATCTGGACAGGCTTCTGTTTCGGCATCACTCCTCTCGTCGCGGCGATTATCTCTCCATTCTGGGGGCGCATGATGGTTCGGTTTGGGAACAAGATGATGCTTGAACGCGCGCTGGGCAGTTTCGTCATCATTATGGCCATCACGGCACATATTCATGATGTCCGGCTTCTCTTTCTTCTTCGTACTCTGCAAGGCATTTTTGGCGGCTATGCTGCTCTGATTTTCTCAATGGTGGCTTCTTCATCGCCGGTCGAAGAGATAGGAAAGCATATCGGTTTGCTCCAGTCGGTGCAAACTTTTTCGATGGCCGTTGGGCCGCTCATCGGAAGCCTCATCTCCAGTGTGATTGGATTGCGCAATACCTTTTATGTGACATCGGCGATCTTTGCATTCAACCTGATCTATGTGTATTTCGGCTATCAGGAAGTGCGTGGGAGGGATGCACCTCCACGACAGCAGAAAGAGGAAGCGGCACATACCTGGGATATCCTGAAGGTTCCAGCAATACTGCAGATTTTCATTGTCATTTTCCTTGTCCAATATATCGATCGAAGTTTCGCCCCGGTCATCCCGCTCTATGTTGCAACCCTTCTTGGATACGGGAAAGCCGCGGCGCTTATTTCGGGAGTCCTCTTGACCGGCGGATCGTTGGCCGCTGCTGTTTCCGCCATCTGGTGGGGGCGGCAAAGCCTGAGGATCGGCGCTCGTTCTCTCATGATCACTTCGACGATTGCCGGCACTCTTGTTTCCCTCGCGATGGCCCTCCCTGCTTCAGTTTTGGCTTTTGGTTTTTTGCGTGTCATTCTCGGACTTGTTGCCGGCGGCAGCATGACGCTTGCCTACAGCTGGGGTGGATATATCTTCCCTGGCCGCATCAGGACAACAGCTTTCACCCTCCTGTCATCTGCTTCGCTTTACGCAATTTCCATCAGCCCGCTCGTGAGTGGCCTACTGATGAGCCTCGGCATCCGGTTCGTCTTCATCCTCAATGGAATTTTCTATGCATCCGTGCTGGGGTTCCTCCTGCGTCTGCGAAAACAAAACGCATCAGAAGATGATTGAAATGGATCATGATCGAGTCCAAGCATTAAGGAATGCGCCGATTCTGCCTCAGCTCTGCGTTATGACAACGGGTGGACAGTTGTGTTCACTTTTTTGAACACTCACACTCAATCCAGGCGCCTTTTTTCAATGTGACTCTTATACCTGTCAGGACTTTGACACAGCCACTTCTATTGGCATTCTTTTTGCTAACCTCTACATGTCATCAGGATTGGCAGCGGAACTTTATGAGAAATGGACCGTTCAGCGAGAATATCAAGAAAGAGAGAGAAGCGTAATGAAGAAATTCCTGGCTCCAATGGTTATCTTTTTCACATTTGCATGCCTGCGCCCTGTCTCAGTCCACTCAACTGAACCAAATCAGGCCACTCCGTCTCCCGAAGAGATCATGAAGCGTGTTGTGGCGCATGAGAAGCAGGCCAGGAAGGATAAGCTTCAAATGGTCTACGCGTTTCGGCAGGTCGATATGGAAGAAGAGCTCAATGAAAATGGGTCGGTGAAGGAGCACCATGAACAAACCTTGGATCTCTTCCCGATCGATGGCCAACTATTCGCCAAACAAACATCGAAGGACGGGAAGCCGCTTTCCGCCGCCGACCAGCGGAAGGAAGAAAAGCGGGAGAATGATTTCCGCTCGAAGTCATCCCAAAAACGATCTGAATCAAACGTTGATAACTCGGTCACCCTCGATGAGAGACTGATTGGCCGATTCCGGTTAATATTGAAAGGCGAGGAGTCGCTGAACGGCCGGCAGGCCTATGTCATTGCATACGCGCCCAAGGGGGGTTCGGATTCCTACAGAGGGATCGCCGATAAGGTCATCAGCAATCTCGCCGGGACAATCTGGATCGATGAGCAGGAATACGAGATTGTCAAGCTGGATGCGAGACTCCAGGCCGAGGTCAAACTGGGCTGGGGTTTGTTGGGGAAACTGACGGAATTTCGTATGCAGCTTGAAATGATCCGGCTCGATGCCACAAACTGGTTGCCGACGCACGTTGCCGGCTTGATGAAAGGGCGCAAGCTCTTCTCCGGGATGCATGCGCGGTGGGAGACACGGATGAGCGACTTCCACAAATTCGGCTGATCATTTTCTGCGAGTTATCAAAAATCTACAAATGTAGAATAATTTTTCGCATCGAACCGGCCATGGGTCAGGGCTTCAGAAAGGGTCGGAGCCAAGAGACACCGGCCTTTCCTGAACCGGCGTCGTGCCTGATTGTAGCTGGAGGGGTTGAGTCCCTTGGGCCCGCCCCTTTTCCTTCCGGATGTGCAATATGCATGTCATGACCCAGCGAGGAGAATCCGGCCAATCAGGCCTTATCGCAGCCGGTTGATCTCATCCTCTCCACAATGTGATCTGCGCCACAACCCAATTTTTCCTTGAAGAGTGATGGGGATCACTGGATCGTCGAAGAAAATCGATTATCATTTCCTGAAAATATCGAATGGGAGGCCTAAAAACCATGTTGACACATACTCCCGTATCCATACGAATATTATGGATTGTGGCACTCTTCACCGCTCTCGGCGGTCTCCCGGCCTGCCGGCAGCCTTCTCCTCACATTGACAACGTTGACTCAAAGAAGATCCAACCGGGATCGACGATCAAGCTGGACGGCTCAAATTTTGGAAAAGATTCATCTGAGCTGGCAGTCAAGGTCGGCACGTACGATGCGTCGGTGGCAGCGGTCACGCCTGAATCGATTCGGGTGGAATTGCCGAAAAAGTTGCCGGCCGGTGATTATGATGTCATCGTCACAAATGTGAAATCGGGCCAATCAAGCCCTCCGCTCAGTTTGAAAGTCATTGAAAAAGTGAAGATTCCGGCTGGGACTCGGTTGCACGTGCGCACGGACGAGCGCATCAGCAGCGATAAAAACCTCGTGGGTGATACATTTCGATTGATACTGGAAACCCCAATTCTATCGAATAATCGCATTTTCGCCCCTCCGGGGAGCTCCGTCACAGGGCGCGTCATCCTGGCAAAGGAACCTGGGCGAGTGAAAGGCCGAGCCGAGATCGGGTTCACATTGATAGAGCTCAGGCGGCCGGGCAGCGAGCAATTCTTTCAGCTTGTCACCGATGATTTTTCATCTCAAGCCAAAAGTACCACCAAGCGTGATGCCACAACAATTGGAATCACAACCGGCCTTGGAGCCGTGATTGGAGCGATCGCTGGGGGTGGAAAAGGCGCGGCCATTGGTGCTGTCGCCGGCGCCGGAACCGGCACTGGAGTTGTTTTGTTAACCAAAGGGGATCAGGTCATGATCCCGGCCAACGCCGGCTTCACTTTCATCCTGCAACAGCCGATCGAAGCGGAAATCACCGAGCCACTGCCGCCGGCTCAATCTCCTTGACGAATGGATCGATTGGGAGACTCCGGCTTGACGCAAGGTCGCAAGAACGCGAAGGCGCATCGCTGAGCACACGAGGCATATCAAACCCGAGAGAAGAGACAATGCCCTCGATGTCAAGGTGGCGAAGGCTTTGCATGAAATGGCAAGACTCCGTCGCGTCTCGGAATCGGCCGGATTTCTGAGTCGCTATCATGCCTCTCATGGCGCCCTGTGCCTTAAACCCCTCTGATATGTTCATCACGGCGTGCCGCGGGCTTGCCGTCTAAACAACCACGCGATATCGGAAAACGGGAAGAGCAAAATACCTGCCGAGCCACATTGCTGGTTGCTTTCAGAGGGACTCATAACTGAGAACGGGCAACCGGCTGAAGATTCCCGCCAAACCTTATGTTAGAATCGAGTTTCTGACTATGATGATCGAACAGGTTGATTACATCGTGATTGGGACTGGCATTGCCGGCCTGCGTGCCTCACTGACGCTGGCAACGGGTGGGTCGGTCGCGATTGTCTGCAAGGGTGGGCTCTCGGAGAGTTCCTCCGGTTTGGCTCAGGGTGGCATTGCCGTGGCACTCTCTGATGAGGATGAGATCAGATTTCACATCCAGGATACACTGGCAGCCGGAGATGGGTTATGCCTGCGCCGCGCCGTTGAAGTGCTCGTGGAAGAAGGCCCGCAATACTTTCTGGAATTGATTCAGTGGGGGGCGCATTTCGACATGAGTGGAGATCGATTCAGCTTTGGGCGGGAGGGAGCGCATCGAGTCCATCGGATTCTGCATGCTCAGGGCGACTCGACAGGCAAGGAAATTGTTCGCGCGCTGCTCGCCCGCGCGCTCGAAGAAAAGAATATTCATTTTTTACCACACACATTCACGGCGGATTTGCTGAAAGATGTCGATGAGCGTGTCGTTGGCATTTCTTATTTCAATTTCAAAGGGAATCGAGCTGGAGCGCTCATCGGTCGGGCCGTGATGCTGGCCAGCGGCGGCATTGGGCAGATTTACCGTGAGACGAGCAACCCGGATGGCGCTACGGGCGATGGAATGGGCATTGCCGCTCGCGCCGGCGCTGTCCTCGAGGACATGGAGTTCGTCCAGTTTCACCCAACGGCGCTCTCTCTTGAGGGCGCTCCGAATTTTCTGATCTCGGAAGCGGTGAGAGGCGAGGGAGCGGTCCTTGTGAACCGCAAGGGTGAGGCTTTCATGAGGACCTACCACAACGCAGCTGAACTCGCCCCTCGCGACATCGTCAGCCGTTCCATTTTTTCAGAAATGGCAGCGACCCACTCCAATTGCGTCTACCTCGATCTGACGCGGCTTCGGCCTAGTTTCATCCGCAAACGTTTTCCGCGCATTTATCAGACCTGCCGAAAATACGGGCTCGATATTACTCGAGTGCTTCTTCCGGTTCGACCTGCAGCTCATTACATGATGGGAGGTGTTCGAACGGATTTGCAGGGAAGGACTTCCCTGCGCGGGCTTTATGCAGCAGGCGAAGTTGCTTGTACAGGGGTACATGGCGCGAATCGTCTGGCGAGCAACTCGTTGCTTGAAGGGCTTGTTTTCGGAGCACGCGCAGCGGAAGCGATACTTGCTGATCGGCTTCCAGAAGCACGGATTGAACCACTTCGGATCGGGAACCCTGTCCAGAGGAAGGGGGCGCCAGGATTGGCGCGTCTGAAGAAACTCATGACCGAAAAAGTCGGCATTGTCCGAAACGGATGCGATTTGGCCGCCGCGGCAGCGGCCATTAGGATGATGAATCAGAGTCTTTCGCCACGACGCATCAGAAGTGAGCTGGAACTGAAGAACATGCTGCAAGTCGCCGGGCTCATCGCTTCTTCCGCACTCCGTCGCCAGGAAAGCCGCGGCGCGCATTTTCGCAAAGACTTCCCGAAGAAGGATAATCGAACAGGGAAAAAGCATAGTCTCATTATGCTCGCGGATTTCGATGAGCCGGCGTGAAGAGACTGCAGTCGAGAAGGATCTCTCCTGTCCGGACATGTGCGATCCGGAGGGCATTTAAATCGGGGGTTCAAAGAAGATGAAATTGGCACTTGCCGCAAAAAAAATAGCCGTCATCGCCGCCTCATCAAGCGCTCACGGATTGTCCGCCCTTTGGACATTCCCTTCCATGGTTGGGGCATCCATGCTGATTGCGTGGGGCGCTGAATGCGCTCAATTTGTCGTCTCACAAGGGATGGCTCTCGCCATTCTGGCATGGCTGCAGACTCTGCCTGAGTTCGCCGTTGAAGCGGTCATTGCCTGGAATCGCGATGTGCCGAATCTGACAGCCAATTTCACAGGATCATTGCGGCTGCTCGTCGGCCTTGGCTGGCCATTGATCTATGTGACAGCCGCCTTCTTTCACCGCCGCAAGCATGGCACACCACTGCGCGAAATAGTTCTTGATAAAGAGCACTCGATCAATGTGATGGCTCTGTTTCTGCCTTTGATCTATTTTCTGTGGATTCTCTGCAAGGGGACATTGACTCTCGTCGATTCGGCGGTACTATTCATCCTCTACAGTGCCTATCTCTTTATTCTGAATAAGATTCCATCGGTCGATCAAGAAGCGGTTGAAGATATGGAGTATGTTCCGCGCACGGTGTTGAGTTATGCGCCTCGAGTTCGCAACACGATTATCATCAGCCTTTTCGCATCAGGCGGCCTGCTCATTTATTTTCTTGCCGCGCCGTTTGTGATGTCGCTAAAAGCTCTGGCCATTGCCGCCGGCGTCTCGCAATTTGTTTTCATCCAGTGGATTGCTCCATTCGTCTCCGAGTTCCCGGAAAAAGTGTCGGCATTCTACTGGGCGAGGAAGGTGACCGGCGCTCCCATGGCGCTCATGAACATGGTCTCATCCAACATCAACCAATGGACGGTGCTCGTTGCGATGATTCCGATTGTGTTCTGCTGGAGCTCTCATGCGAATATCCCTATCGTTTTCGACACAATGCATCTCCACGAAATTGCATTGACGATTGTCCAGTCGGCACTTGGCTTCATCCTGATGCTGAATATGCGCTTCTCATGGTATGAAGCCGCCGGGCTCTTCGTCCTCTGGCTGACCCAGTTCTGTATCCCGCAGTCGCGGTTTGTGATCATCTTCGTCTATCTGGGTTGGTTCTGCATCGAAATCGGACTGCATGTCTTCAAACGGAAGCAGGCTCAGGCTTTCACGCTCTTCATCCAGTTGATGAAGGAACATGTGTTTATGGAGGGTTTAGTATCTGATCGGTGAAATCTGTGCACAAAATGGCAAAAGTTGTGATCAGGCATAATCGTGAATTCCTCTCAGGAAGCCGGGAAGAAAGGAATGCGCACCGCTGGTCGAAATAAAAATCCGTTCCTGCTTTCATTTCTTCCTGCATTCCTGAGAGGTTCGGGTGCGATGGTTGTCGAAGCCATCTTGTTTGGTTGCGGCCATGCCGCGTTAGGGACTAGAGGCTGGGGGATGAGGGGTTGGCGTGATGATTGCAAAGTGCAAATGGCGGATTGCATCTATAGCCACCTGTACTTTGTCATTTGCATTTTCCATTTCACCGTGTATCCATTGAGCACGAGGAGATTTTCCCTTTTGTCATCCCTTGAAATCCCAGCCCCGCCTTGACCCTGGCGTCAGCCGGCGGTAGACTCATGCCATCCTATGTTGTGAAGGAGAACGTCTCATTGGATAAACGTTGGGTATCTGAAATTACGCCAAAAGCCGAGGATTTTTCGAAATGGTATCTGGATGTTGTGCGCAAGGCGGAGCTTGCTGACTACGGAAGCGTCAAAGGGTGCATGATCATCCGGCCGTATGGTTATGGAATCTGGGAACGTGCGCGGGACCTGCTCGACCGGCGCATTAAGGATTCTGGCCATGAAAATGCCTATTTCCCACTCTTCATCCCCGAGAGCGCTCTGAAGAAGGAAGCGGAACATGTGAAGGGGTTCGCTCCTGAAGTGGCGTGGGTGACGAGGGGAGGAAACGAGGAACTCGAGGAGCCGCTCGCGATTCGCCCGACATCCGAGGCGATTATTTGCCCGATGTACGCGAAGTGGGTTCGCTCGTACCGCGACCTACCCATCCTCATTAATCAATGGGCGAACGTGGTTCGATGGGAAAAAGTCACACGGCCGTTTCTGCGAACGACAGAATTCCTCTGGCAGGAGGGCCATACGGTTCACGCGACCGCAGAAGAAGCTCAGGATGAGACTCTGCGTATTCTCGAAATATATCGGGAGTTTGTCGAAACTGAACTGGCGATTCCTGTTGTGAAGGGATTGAAGACGGAACGCGAGCGTTTCGCAGGCGCTCTGCAAACGTATGCCATTGAGGCCCTCATGACCGATGGGCGTGCCTTGCAGGCAGGCACATCCCATAATCTTGGCCAGCATTTTGCCAAAGCATTCGACATCAGGTTCGAGGACGAAAACCAGCAAATGCAATATGGTTGGTCGACAAGTTGGGGCGTGTCCACGCGGCTCGTCGGTGCCATCATCATGACGCATGGGGATGATTCGGGACTGATCGTGCCGCCGCATGTGGCTCCAATCCAGGTGATCATCGTCCCCATTTCGGCGGGGAATTGGAAAGAAACAGTTCTGCCTCATGCCCGCTCGCTGCTCGAAAAGCTGCGTGCCGCCGGCATTCGCTGCAAGCTCGATGATCGCGATAACTATACTCCCGGGTGGAAGTTCGCCGATTGGGAAATGCGAGGCGTGCCGGTGCGGTGCGAGATCGGCCCGAAGGATATTGAAAAGAAACAAGTGGTTCTCGTCCGGCGTGACAACCGGGAGAAAGCGTTCGTGCCGATGGAAGGCCTCGAATCAAGACTAACGGCGATGTTGGAGCAGGTTCAGGATGCACTCTTCCGGAAGGCCTGTGAATTTCGTGATAAAAATACTACAAATGTAGATACGTTTCCCGTCTTTGAGGAAATGATGGAAAGCCGGCCGGGCTTCCTCCGATGCTTCTGGTGCGGGAGCGCGGAGTGCGAGACGGCGGTCAAGGAAAAGACATCCGCGACGATCCGGGTCATCCCATTCGGAGCAGATGAGGAAAAAGGCACGTGCGTTTTTTGCGGCAAGGAGGCGATCAGCCGTGTCCTTTTCGCAAAGGCATATTGAGGCGGTTTTCTGTGGATGTCTACTGGCTTGCCTGGGCTGTGGCGGCGGCTCTGATGTCGGGGAGCGGGCGGTGAATAAAGACGGAGGCGCCCCGGGGTATGCGATTCAGCGCGAACAAATGGTCCGTGATCAGCTGTTGACGCGCGACATCCATGATCCACGCGTTCTGAAGGCCATGCGGCAGGTGCAGCGGCACTTGTTTGTTCCGGTCAACGAAGCACCATACGCATACGAAGATCGCCCGCTGCCGATCGGCGATGGTCAGACGATTTCACAGCCATACATCGTCGCCCTCATGAGCCAGCTGTTGGAGTTGCAGGGAGGCGAAAAAGTGCTGGAGGTCGGGACAGGATCCGGATACCAGGCCGCTGTGCTCGCGGCACTGGATGCTCATGTCTTTTCAATCGAAATCATCTGCCAACTGGCGGATCGTGCCAGGGAGAGGCTTCACGATTTGGGCATCATGAATGTGAACGTCCGATGCGGCGATGGATATCGAGGCTGGCCTGAGGCGGTGCCATTTGACGCCATTATTGTCACAGCCGCACCTGATCATGTGCCGCCGCCGCTTATCGAGCAACTTAAGGACGGCGGGCGGCTGGTCATCCCGGTCGGAGAATACCACCAGGAGTTGGTGCTCATCAGGAAGGAAGGCACTCGGACTATCGAACGTAAGATCACTCCTGTCCGGTTCGTCCCAATGACGGGAGAGGTCGAGGAGCGGCCACGATAGCGTGGAATGCGATAGGGATGTTGTGATCACAGTCGTGATATAGTGAAATGTGGAGGATTGCCATGCGCTTCGCTCGTATCATGATGGTGCTTCTGCTCGGAGTCGGCCTTCTCTGCCAGTGCGGTAAGAAGAAGGAGGACAGGGCCAAGGATCGATATTTTGAGGGCGTGGAACTCGTGCGTCAGAAAAAGATGCAGGAGGCCATTGAGGTCTTCAAGGATGTGCAGGATCGCTATCCGGCAACTGAGTGGGCTGTGAAGGCCAAAAAGGATCTGGTATTTTACGAAGATGCGGCGCAGATTGATCAGTATTCAAAGCAGCTCACCGTCAAAGCGGATCTGCGTGAGATTGCGCGTGCCTGTGAGATGTACCGGGGTCACGCCAATGTCTATCCCGACTCGATATCGCAGCTCATGCCAACGTATGTCAAAAGAGTCATCAAGGATCCGTGGGGGCGGGCGTATCTGTACCTATCCGAAAAACGCGGGCGAACTTCTTATTCGCTGGCTTGCTTCGGAGCCGATCAGATCCCGGGCGGTGAGGGTGACGATATGGATATTTTTATTGAAGATGGACGCTATACGGCCGGATCGCAGATCGGCGATATTGAATCCGGCAAGGACTCCGGTAACAGCTAAAGATCGAGTCGCAGTGTGATTCTCTGTTGCGCATTCGGAATGTTTGTTCTGCAGCTCTCGCTGCAGAATGCGCCATCATATGCGGTTGTGACCGTTTCACTTCCAGATGGCACGCCAATTCATGCTCAAATCGCCGATTCGCCCGAAAAAAGGACGCTCGGCCTCATGTATCGCAAATCCCTGCCAGCCGACCAGGGGATGCTTTTCTTGATGGAGGTCTCATCCATCTCCCCCTTTTGGATGAAGAACTGCGAGATCCCTCTTGACATCATCTGGCTCAACGAACGCAAGCAGATTGTCCATCTGGAGAAAAACCTCCCGCCGTGCCGATCGAAAGAGTGTCCGAGCTATTCCCCTGGAACGAATGCTCTCTATGTGCTTGAGCTCCAGGCAGGAATGATCGAACACAGGAAGCTCGCGATTGGCCAGACCATTCTCTTCGACCTGGCACCGTAATTATGGCGCCTCCCGATTGTGTGATCGGGAAAATGCTCAGCTACCGTGATGCGCGATCAGTTCGATCGGGGTGAAATTCGGATGCGAAACGGCAAGGCACCTGTGTGACGTGCCCTGCCGCGCAAACAACTGGGAACCGGGAACCGGAAACTGAACCGTTCAGTCTCAGTCCCCAATTCCCGGCCGCCTTTTATTTATGTCAATGAGCCTGTGTGCTCGAACTCTACAAGTGATGATCATGGGTGCGGGCGATTTGAGCGACGATCGATCCGACAGCATGCACAGGGAATGATATATGTACCTGGTCGTTGTTTGAATTGACATCGATATAGATCGATCCTCCGCGTTTCTCGATGCACACGTGTTCATGGCTGTTATCGACCTGCACCAGAACCGTATCGGGTATGCGGCTCAGTTCATCGCAGGTGGTTTGGATAACAGGCATCCACGGCTGCATCTGCTTTGCGGCTTCGGCCAGATTGTCTTTCGGAATGAATGTCACTCCCAGCCGCGCCAGAGAGACCGGGACAGGGAGCCAGATATGCATTCCGTCATGGTGTTCCTTCACATCGACATAAATCATGCCCTGGCCGAAAACCAACCCGAGTAGAACAATGAACCCGAGGAGCAGCCCTGTTTTGATTGTCATAACGCCCCCTGATCACTCGATTGTATTCTTCGAGTCGATCCAGACCCCCACGGTTTCGTCGCCATCGACCGCGGTGACCAGTTTAAGGTCGCCGTGCGACCGGAGCGCTTTCAAAACAGCGAGCACATCGATCTCGTCTTTATTTGTAGATGTCATGGCTTCGACGATGCTCAGAGGAATTGTGACATCCACTTTCTCATTTTTGCCATCTTTGGAGTCGCGCACGGCGACAACGAGATTGCCGTTTTCTTTTGCGACGCGTACATTCTCATGCTTGCTCTGGACCGTGACAAATTCCCCATCCTTGGTATCGCGCACGGCGGCCATCAGGGCGGGAAGGTCGATATCGACGTCATGTGTTTGACGGATATCGCCAATTTTGATTTTACCCCCATGGAATTCATCCGATTTGATCAGGGGGATCACCTTTTCTGCCAGCGATATCGGCACATTCACACGAACGGTTTCGCCCTCTCCGCGTGTGCTTTGGACCTTGACATGCAGCCACATCTCCTGATCGGCTGCAGATGCCACAGCGACAAAAATGATAGTGATCGCCACGAACGCCAGAATTGCTCCCATCAGTGCCCGTCTCATGATGCCTCCTTTTTCCTATATCCTCTTAATTATTAGAACGAAATTGAGTCCCAAAATGTTCCGTAATGCAACGTTGTTCATGAAAAAAACGGCATAAATTCAGATGGTGTCCGTTAGCGCACATAAGTCGCGAAGGTTGCCCAGCCGCATCCTTGGCTTTTTTTGGTTGTGCGAAGCTTTCTGGGAGAGCCGCGGTCTCGTCGTGGATAACATCGACCATGTCGGCTCTGAATGCGACCGCACGTGCCTCCGTCCGGAGATTTTTGGGAAGAATGTTCATTGACGCAATGCCGATGGGCATATCGGCGATCCGGGGGATGCCGAGGTGGGCTGCAATTTGAAAGAGCCTGAGTGCACCGAGCGATGGACCTGCCGAAACAATAGACGGCGGCAGACGGGAGTTCTGGTTCTCGTGGACTGAGTCAATGAGAATGAGGCCCCCCCACATCTCGGGGATAGCGAAGGGCAAATAATTTAACATTAGCGCCTCCGAAGGATGCTCCGGCCAGGACGTACGGTTTCGGAAGGCCTGACTTCGCAAGGAGCATGTGCAATTCCGTGACAATCCGGTCGCTGGTGCGATGCTTTGATCCCGGATCGCTCCACCCATATCCGGGCCTATCAAATGAGCATGTTTGTGTGAAGCAGGCTGTGTCATCCTGGATCAAGCTCCAACCCATGGATCCCTCACCGAGTAGCATGTCCATGATGATGACAGGGCCGCTCTTTCCGCGGCACAACAGGTGCATTCGATATCCACCTACGTCAATCATCTGGCCGGGTGGCGGAAACTTCTTCGTGTCTGACCATGTCGCGATAGCCCGGTCGGTTGCGCCTGCACATGCGAGCAGAAGCAATAGAAGAACAATCGCTGCTAACAGTCGTTTTGTCCACTTCCAGAATCGGGAACGAAGGGATATGCGACTCGAATTGAGAGTGCTGTTCGTGTGATCCTCGGACATCACGCATTCCTCGTTCATGAGAACACCTTCGTTACGCCATTCTTCGGAGTCCGACAAACACCAGGAACCATGACAAGGCAAGAAGGGCGAATCCAATAATGCCCGGTACGGTTGTCTCGGCCAAATCGGCGATCATCGCTTGATGGAGCCCGCCTGGCTCGCCGGTCTCCACAACGGAGCTGACACGAAGAAATGTCGCGCCCATGCCGCCGCAGATGGCGCTGAGAATAGAGAATGTCGTCGCGATGGACAGCGGACGAATGAACCCGAGCTTTCGTTCGCCTGGGTGTGTTGCAAATGCAATGGCCGCAACCAATGTGATGATCCCAAGAACTGCAACAAGGCTCATGTGAACGAATCCATTTAATAAAATGCTCATCTCCTTAACCCTCCTCAATAACTGGCTTTTTTCCCCGGCGAGCACTGTCCTACCGTGCTCACACAATATGGAAAACGTTTGAAGCGCGGTGAGCGTGACAGCCATCATCACAAGAGGCTTGTCACGCTTCGGCGGATCGTGCATTGTACTGTGTATGGAGCGGGTGCATGAGCAGGAGATGGTTGGCCGGCTCCGGGAGGCCGATTCAACCGCATTCTATGAGGTGTTTCATCACTACCGCCTCCGGTTGTTTGGCTATCTGCTCCGCATGAGCAGACGGCACGACATTGCTGAAGACCTTCTGCAAGATACGTTTGTGCGGTTGGCAATGAAATCAACGTCGCCAACCGAGGACACATGTCTCGCGGCCTGGCTGTTTACGGTGGCCAGAAATCTCTTTCTGAGTTATCGCCGCTCCCGGCTGCTCGACGAGGATGAATTCCATGCGAACATCAGCGGCCTGCCTCGCTACGATGCCAGTGCCGCGCGCATCCAGCGAATTCTGGTCGATGGGCATCGGGCCTTGGCCCGGGCGCATCGCCATGCTGTCTCTCGAAAAAGAGCCACTGATGTTCTTATTCACCGATACATGAAATCGACTCTCGTGGTGGGATTCTAGCGATTATTTATCTTATGAGCGCTCTGGGACGAGCCGGGCATCTGCTCGCCGCCGTGTACGGCGCCGGATTCAAGGAGGATGACCCGTCAAAGGGCTAGAAAAGAAGCCTCGTCGTCAGCAACCAATGCTCGATCTATAATGTAAGGACTTGCTTAACTGGTCGATCGACGAGTGCGAATGGCAGTGCACAATGCGGAGATGACAATAGAGTCGCCGGCAAGCGAAATTCCTTGTATTTATGCACCAGCATTCGGGGATGATATTCGAGCCATGCGACCGTCATTAATGCAAATACCATGTTGTATGAACTCCGAAGTACTGCCGCCAGGTGCTCGTTCGTGGAATTGATGTGCGGCGGAAGAATATCCTTCAGCAAGTTGGTGTATCAGCCTCTGTTGTGCGTTATTCCGAGCTAGGAATAATCGTGAGGTGCCCCTATAAGCCGGCGAAACAGTCGGCTTCGGTTTCATATGGCTTTCTTTTTATTCTCTGGAAAATCAGTTCACCCGGTGCCGAGCGGCAATCGCATCCGAGACTGACGAATAATAATTCTCGGCTCCGAGGAATTTTTGGAAACCGGAGCGATGCATGATTTTCGTGACCGTCTGAGTTGCACCTGCAATAACGAAATCCATTTCCCTCAAAATCATCATTCTCAAGAGATCCCACAGCATCTTTTCCCCCGAAGTGTCCAAATCCGTAATGGCGACGGCATCCAGAATGACGGTTCCAACTTTGGGGTTGTCGACGAGAAGATTGATGACGGTGTTCTCGATATAACTTACACTCGTAAAAAGAAGCGGCCCTTCCACCTTGACGATGATCACAGCCGGATCTGTGGCCTGAACCGCAGGTTGATCACGATCGCCACCGGAAGAGACGCCGCCGGGTGCACCCATGCATGAAATGCGAGGCCGCGCCGTTTGCCAGATGATCATACCCAGTGAAACGATGATCCCGAAGAAAATACCCGTATCAGCGCCCAGAGCCAGTGTCAAAATGAATGTCATCACGATCACCATTCCATCGCTTTTCTTGATTCTGAAAGCGCGGGAGATCGATGGCATGTGGATCAAGCTCAGGACGGAAACGACGATGATCGCAGACAAACAGGCCCGTGGCACACGTGACAGGTATGGCGTCAGATAGATCAGGGTGAGTATCGTCATGAGGACGGAAACGACCGAAGCAAGTTGACTTCTGGAGCCTGCCCGATAGCTGGCGGAGGACGTCGTAAGACTGCCGGCAGCCGGATAGCAGTGAAACATCGCACCACCAAGGTTGGCGACGCCGAGAGCAATGAGTTCCCGGTTGGCATCAAGACGACGCCCGGTGCGCCCTGCCAGGATTTTTGCAGCGGAAATCGTCTGAAGATACGTGACGATGCCGATGGCCAGGCCCGCGCGCACGAGTGACGCTGGCATTGTGGCGCCTGTGCCGAGAAGGGGTGTCAGGCGAGGTGGCGAGAAAACCGGCAAGGAGCTCCGAATTTCACCGACTACATCCACGGTGTGTCCGAATAGCCGGCTAATTGCGAACATGAGACCTGCTCCAAGCAGCATATTAATGAGTGGTCCCGGAATGAGAGGATTGATGCGTCGGCAGATAATGATGGATGCGATACCCACCGATCCGATCATCAAAACTTCCCAGCGCATCTTGCCTGCCTGCAGGATGAGAAGCAAAAGCGTCTGAATAATATGATGGGATCCGTTTCCGTAATCGATGTGAATGCCGAGGAGGTGAGGTGTCTGGGCGATGGTGATGATCAGAACCATGGCCGTCGTCAACCCCAGCAACACCGGCTGAGAAATGAAATTCTCCAGATTTCCGACCTTGAAAATTCCCAGAATGAGAAAGAAAGAACCGACCACCAGAGCCAGGAATATGGCGCTCATGACATATTGCTCAGAGGTGAACCGATGTGGCATAAGAGCGAGGGCGACCATGAGCGAGCCGATGGATGTCGGGCCCACGGCCATTTGACGCGAGGGACCGATCAGTGCGTAGATCAGGAAAGTCACAATCGCGGTATGAAGTCCCACTTCCGGCGGAAGGCCGGCCAGATCGGCGTACGCAATGGACTGTGGAATCATCACAATCGAAATGATGATCCCTGCTTGGATGTCGGCGAGGAAGTCGCGAGGATGATGGGAATGGAACGCATCGAGAATGGGAAAGTACCGGGCCATTTTCGAGCCCCACCCCTGCGATCGGGGGTCAGCCTCACTCGATGTGTTGTTCCGCATCACTTCGATTGATTGCGCTGGAATATGAGGATTTGCTTTTCTGCTCTGGATGTCCAAATGCCACGGGCGTAGGTCATTGAGTTTCCCGGCGTCGACATCGGCACCTATTCTCCGTCCCGAGAGACAGAGGAAAGCGTGGCGGGCCGTCATTTTGCAGTGGTCGATGGCGGAACACGAGCAAAAGATAGACATGCAGCGGGCTGGTGTCAAGGCGAATCGAAAATTGGATAGACTCAGTTTGATCCGGTCTTCTTCGGATGATGACTCGTCTCATGGTTTGCTTCGTAACTGTTAGAAGCATCGACCGGAGTATTTTCTCAATCTCTAATGGATTTAACCCTGATCCAAACCCCCATCGCGTCCTCTGTGCTTTTACACTTTTACACAAGCTGCTTGACATGATCCGGGAGATGAAGGCAAATATTCGATAGCAGATGGATGGACGAAAGAAAAGCCATTCATTCTGGACTTGCCATAAGGCGTGCTGGGATTGAAGTATCCCCAAATCAAGTAGAAAAAACTGAACCAGGCAGCGAAACTGAGTGCGTATGGCGTGAGTGCCGTCAACGATCGTTGACATGTCTCCAGTTGGTGACAGGATCCTGATTTCAAGCTCCTGGCATGCGGTTTGATGTCGTGCCAACCGAGCTCCCGTGCGCGGTCCAGCAGACCGTACTGGAGTCTCTGACTTTCGAGGTTCTCGCGCACTTGCCGCAGCGATGATTGCCGGAGGTAGACAAAGGCCTTATGCTGAAGATGCTCGGATGTGATTTTGTGACTCTGGTTTTCTCTGTTCATGCCCGTGACCTCCTTCTGAGACGAGAACGGTGTGAATGGCACATGCCATCAGTCTGACCGTCCTCTTGCCAATTTCCGATTCCAATGGCAGCCATGATGCGACCCGTTCTTCTTCCGGCATGTGCATGAAGAGCCTGTTCCATCCCGCACCTCCTTTCCGAGGTTTCACCTCGTGCATATGAGAGTACCTCGATAAGAAGCATGACGCGCTGCGTCATTGATGAGGATCGGCGGAGCCCGGTGAAACACGACTCCCTCCATGCGGATGCGCCCAAATCAAACCCCCTTCTGCCCAGCCGGGAAGGACTCGATCAACCCATAAACCTCCAACAAAGCGGTAGCGGACAGAACGGCCTGCTGAGAGGATAGTGCAAACTGTGCGGCTTCCTCACGGAGCATCCAACACGGAACCTTCAGCCGCATGTGCATGGAATCGAGGTGACCTGTGGAGGATTCCTGGCGAACGGCGATTTCGAGGCCGCTCCGGTCATCGATATGAAGACCGTGCGCGAGCTGTTCGAGGCCAAGGTTTTCTCGTTGCTTCGTGAGAAGGGTCTCATCAGCCACGAGCTGGTGGACAAGATCAGGTCGTGGAAGCACACAGGGTTCGACGCATGGATTGGCCCACCCATCTCGGACATGAAGGAGATCGTGCAGATCGGCATGTACACAGTGCGTTCACCGGCCTCATCCGGCCGTCTCGTGCTCGGCGATGGACCCTAATTGAAATATACGCGAAGGGAACGCAACCTGACCGGGACATCGGATCTCTGTTCGAACCCGAATCGAAAACATTCGATTACTTGGATTGGATCGCTCGCCTCACCTCGCATATCCCAGACAAGGGCTGCCAGCTCGTCCATTATAATGTGGCGAATTTTCAAACGCTCATAGAGGGAAAGAATCTCATCGTGGATCGAAGCCGCACCCCGACACATCTCCAGGATCAACCACTACTGAGCCTGAGGAGGACTGGATCAAGGCTCGACGAAAATCCTGTGCACGCATGATTCCGCAAGTTTACGAAGTCTACCCCCTTCTCTGCGAAAGCGGTTCGAAGTTCGAAGTGATTTTGGTCATCGATGCGCGCCATCAAGTTCGTCTTCGATGTACTCAAGCTCCAAGAACGTCCGCCGCCAGTCATTTCCCCGGAACCGGATGGGGGAGATTGCGCCGGCTCAGACGCCTATTGCTTCTAATCCGCCCCGAACATGCACGCGACGGCCAACCTCTATCTGAAATACCTTATCGTCAATCGTGGCTCTTGACTGAGTCTGCAAAATCCCCTACTCTGAACCCATGTTTCCGCCGTACGCCACTGAAAAAATATCCTCCAGGCGCCCTTCCGCCGTCCTCGGGGATGGCGGAAGAGCGCCTGGAGTGG
>CAIWXX010000154.1 GCA_903916735.1 uncultured Acidobacteriota bacterium | reverse complement strand
TTTTGCAAACCGATTCCAGCGCAAAACCTTCCCATGAAGCGCCGAGCTTGGGATGACCAAGCAACTGATCGTGGGATTCAATCGCCAAAAGGGTGTGAAATATGCCACTGTCGCGGATAAATATTTTGGGATTTTTAACCAGTCGTTTTGACGTGTTGTTGAACCACGGGCGCAGAACCCGGACCATGAACGTGCCTTCGAGGATCTCGATGTACTTTCGCACGGTGACATCGGAAATTCCGAACGATCTCCCGATCTCGGCGTACTGAATGACCTGCCCATGGTAATGGGAAAGCATCATCCAGAAACGCCGCAATGTTTGAGCCGGTATCATGATGCCAAGTTGTGGAATATCGCGCTCCAAAAAAGAGGCGATATGGTTTTCCAGCCAAAGCCGGCTTTGTTTATTCGTTTTTGCGGTAAAAGATCGCGGCAAACCACCTCGCATCCACAACGTTCGAGCGGCTGCATGCCCGACATCATCCAGGCTCAACCCACCGAGTTGATAAAAGGCGATCCTTCTGGCCAGAGTTTCACTTCCCTGCCTGATCAGATCTCGCGATGCACTCCCCAAAATCAGGTATTTCTGCTTCTTTTGCGTATCGACAAGATAGCGCAACAGCGGAAAAAGCTCCGGCTTGCGTTGAATTTCATCAATCACGATCAGCCCCCGCAGTGGCTCCAGTAAAAGTTGGGCTTCCGATAATTTCGCAAGATCACGCGGGTTTTCCAGATCGTAATAGTGATCGGCATGAAACATTCGCGCGAGGGTCGTCTTTCCGCACTGCCTCGGTCCGAGGATCGTGGTGACAGGAAAGGAAGCTATCAATTCCTTCACCCGGACCACATCATTTTTTCGTTCGATCATTGCGCCGTCCTCTGAATTCAGACAACATCCTATATTTTTTTCATTGAAATATCAAATGGTCTATATGAAATTTCAATAAGAAAATTTATTGAAAAACGCAAGCACAAATCCCAATCTAAGGGCCATGAGCGGCAAAACCGGATTTTAGAGAATCAGGATGCAATCCGGCAAGAATTGTGCCGATCTCTGATCTAGGATAAAGGTGTCAAATAAAATGCGACTAGCCGTGATGCTCGTTCAAGATGGGAGGTACAGAATGGAGCTGATGCAGAGAGCGGATTATGAACGCCGCCTTGAAGAACTCAAGCGGCGCTTCCCCTACCAGTGGGAAGGCGATCATCTGGATCTGTACATAGAGCCCGGGTGGCTTACACTATTCGAAGAAGTCTGCAGCGAAATTGATGCATTGTTAAGTCAGGAAGAGAAGAAGGGCTTCCATTGGCGTCAGATCAAAGAGAAATTCGGAAAACTGCGTGCTTATTTTTCAGGGAGAGAAACGAATCTGCCCGAAGTGACTGTCAAAAAAATCACATCAATAATTGACAAGGCTGAAGAAAAATCAGGGGAGGCATGCCTATTCTGTGGTGCACCAGGGTCGTTTCGCAACACATGCGGCTGGATGCACACGGCCTGCGACGAACATTTTCAGCGAGATCGATCTCTTCTCCCCCGGTTCGCAGGCGAGCAACCAAGAACACTCGAGAAAATTCTTCGAGACCATTGGCACAATTCCTGACACCCATGCCCAAACAGGATAATGCTCTGGAGAGGCTGGCAAAAATCGCATCCGGGATACCATTGAATCCCCCGATTGATTTCATCGCCTACCGCGCCGCACGTCCATCGAGCGTCCCTGCAGCAGCGCCAAAGAGCCTCACGCCCGATGAACGCCTCCAGGAACTCGTCCGCCGGCCTGCGCACAATAATGTGCTTCAATTCTCCGGAAAATACTGGAGACAGAGAAAATAAGTTTACAAACAACCCATATTTTGCCCGAACAGACACCGGGATAATTCAAAATTCTCCTCCCGGCACGAATCATGCCGCGGGTTAGCCGATCCTAATAGAAGAGAAGGGGGAATGAAGCACGAAATGTCAGGCAACACCGGATAGCCGGGTTGAATCCCGATCGACTGCAATAGGAGGTTTGATATGGACGCTGAAAAAAATCACGCCGATGAAACTATTTTGGGAGTACGTCTTTCCGAAATCGGCTGGTATGAACGGGTGATCTTCAGACGCATGCTTGCGGTGCCGGTCTCGGCATGGACCGAGGTGCTTGGCATGAGAAGGCCTCGATGGTGGGAATATTGGAAACGGGAAAGCTGGGCAAAGCAGGTGTCAAAATTGAGGGGTGAGATGGAGAGAATGCTTCAAGAGGGCGGGTAGCGACCTTCCCGTATCTATGTATTTATTTCCTGTGCCTCGTCACGACAACAGATCCGGGGGCGAAACGAGTTCAACGTCGCGGCCGAAACTGCGAACCCAACGCGCCACCGCCAGCTTGCCCTTGACTTGCATACGCATGCGGAGTCGATCGTCCGGCAGATCTTCGAATGTCTGCGAACGATGCCACAGGCGCTCGCGAACGAACTGCTTCAGCCAGGGTGTCGCCGCGAATATCAGATCGATTTTCATGACCGGCCCTCGGGGCTCCACGAACCCTCCAAACGCATTCTCATACAACTTGGCCGGCGTGAACTCCTTTTCCGACGGATACTGGAAGGTGCCGGGAAGCAGGTGGATCTCCGAAATCCTGTCAACCGCGAACTGGTATTGCCTTTTATCGCCTGAGTAACGAGCGACCAGGTTGAAGGCCCCGTTGTAAAGCAGGAGACTCAAAGGCTCGAGCAGGTGCTCTTTCGCCACCCCGTCGGGATTCCGATAAACAAGTTGAATTTTCTGGCGGTTGATCAGCGCGCGAATCAAAGCGTCGATCGTCGTGCCGTGGTGCGAGTAATCCTTGGTGCCGAACGGCTGATAGTAGAAGAGCCTGTTGATGTTGGGAAAGACGTGACTGAACACGGATGCTGCGCCCGGCCGGCGACGCATCTCTTCAAAAATGCCGTGGATCGTCGGCCAGAGGGATGTATCCTTGACGAATTCAAATAGCTGTGTCGCAAGGTAGAGTGCGACGAGGTGAGCGTAGCGCGTTTCCCCGGCTTGAGATGGGTCGCGGAAACAGAGATATTTCTCTTCGCCGCGTTTCACCTCGATGATCATGCTCTCCCCATCAGCGTTCCGCATTGAAGCAAATCGTTCCTGCAGCACCTGGCGATAGTGCCGATATGTGCGATCCTTGATCTGAAGTTCGGCTATGAGATCGCGCACTCGCCAGCCGTTGGGACGCGTCAGAAGCTCGTAAATGATGCGGGCATAGTTGAGTGTCGCGGATTCATCCGGGCGTGTCCGTCGAACCCTTCTCAGAGTTCTAGCAGCGGCGGGGCGAAAGGCGAATGCTTTGTTCGATTTATCCGGACGCGTTTGTTGAGCTCCTGGCATAAGGCCTCCTGGCAATACCGATATGAATCTTACCACTGAAGGCATAAACCGGCTGAAATTTCGAATTGATTCCATCCGGCATGACTGGTCGAATAGCCACTCCAACAACCTCCATCGATGAGCCTCGTCCAGATGTTCAGTGGGCTCGCGACCGCCAGGGGCAGTGAAGTACCGTCGGTGTCTTGAGGTGCTGATTCCAATGTGGATACAATGATCACATTGGAGGTTATCATTGGGAAAGCATCGATCGGCTCGCGGGAACTGAAAACCCATCTTGGTGCCTATCTTCGGCATGTTCAGAAGGGGCGCGCCGTCATCGTCACGGAAAGAGGTCGCCCGGTGGCGGAACTGCGACCGCTCGGTTCCGACATCCGCGGAGAGGATGGTAAATTGGATGAACTCGTGGATCTCGGCGTCCTCACGCATCAGACAAAGGGCCCGTTGCCTGCGTTCAAGCCGATTCGCGTCAAAGGCGGACCCCTGTCGGAAACCATTATCGAAGACAGGGAGGGCCGCTTTTGATCGGATACATGGATGCCAGTGCCCTGGTGAAGCGATACGTACAGGAGAACGGGAGCGCTGAAATCAGCATATTCCTTCGTTCCGGAAACCATGCTACAAGTCGCTATTCCGAAATCGAAGTTGTTTCAGCTCTTTCACGACTGTGCCGGAAAGGCAGCATCACTTCTCAGGTGCTGGAGCAGCTCGCCCGGCAGGTGGCACTGGATTTGCGGTTCTTCTACGTCATCGATCTTTCGTGAGCACTCTGGCATGCGCACTATTAAAACGTCATCCCTTGCGGGCCGGAGACGCCCTCCACTTGGCCTCCGGCATCTATCTTCGGGAGAAAAGTGGCATCGATGTCCGGTTCCTGAGTTTCGACGAGAGGCTCAACGCCGCGGCACAAATGGAGGGGTTGACTCTATAGTATGTTATCGGTGAAATCTGTACACAGAACGGCAAAAGTTGTGATAGGGCAAATTTGTGATTTCCTCTCAGAAAACCAGGAAGGGAGGAAAGGCTTATGAAATCACCGCCGGCCGAAATAAGAGTTCTTTCCTGCTTTCATCGATTCCTGCATTCCTGAGAGGTCCGGAGTAGCACGTCGTGCAGCCACCGTCTTTGGTTCTGGCTACGCCGGGTTAGGGTCTCTCCGCGTGTTGAGGCGGTGCGCGGTTCGGCTCACTTCGGTCTCACACCCAACAGCACCAGGCATGCTCCATTCTTCCAAAATGCAAGATACTCTCTGATGCCTGGCAATTTATTAACGGGCCAGTCTGTCACGCAATCCGGTGGATCGGGAGAGCCGGCGAGAGACGGCTTTGACAAAAACATCTTGCGGCCCTCTGATTTCAACGTGACGGCGGGCTCGTGTGAGCGCGGTGTAGATCAACTCACGGGTCATGACTCGGGTGGATTCACTCGGGAGAATGAGCAGGACGTCGTCGAATTCGGACCCCTGGCTTTTGTGAATCGTGGAAGCGTAGACGTCGATGTGTTCAGGGAGGCGGCTGGGGGCGAAACTGCGCAGTTTGCCGGCGGTCGATATGAAATGCACACGCAGGCCGGGACTCGTCGTCAATGCAATCCCGATGTCGCCGTTGAAGAGACGCAGATTGTAGTCGTTCTCGGTAATCATGACAGGGCGGCCCGGATACCATGTGCCGCGGCCTTGGATGAGCCCGGCTTCGCGAAGTGAACTCTCGATAAAGTCGTTCAGACCTTCGACGCCTGTGAGGCCATGCCGATGTGCGCATAGAACACGAAATTTTCCAAAAGAGTTGATGACATCCGACGGCGGCCGGGCATTGTGGGCAGCATGTAAATAGGGCTTATACCCCGCCACAACACACAGCCGCAGGTCATCGAGTGACTCTTCCACCCGGCCGATTTTCCAGTTGATGTCTTCCCAACCGCCGCCGGCAAGCACGTCAGCCGCCGCATCGGAGTCTCCGGCATTGACCAATGCCGACACTTTTGCGATACCGCTCCCCTCCTTGAAACGGTAGTTTTTACGAAGGAGAACGATTGAATCGGAGAGAACATTGCCTGAACCCGGAGTTCCCCCGATCTTGTCACCGGTGATCGTGGAAACCAGGCGACCGAATTTCTCACTCAGCCCCCCGGCGGCGCAAATATCCCCCAGCACGGACCCCGCCTCGACCGATGCGAGCTGGTCCTTGTCCCCGAGCAGGATCAGTCGTGCCTCCGGGCGCAGCGCGTCGCACAGCTTCGCCATGAGTGCCAGATCAACCATCGACGCCTCATCCACCACGACGACATCGGCCACGAGCGGGTTTTCATGGTTGTGGCGCATTTTTGGCGATTCCGGGTGGGCGCCGAGCAGCCGGTGCAGTGTGCAGGCTTGTTCCGGGATTTTGGTCACGATCTCCGGAGCGATGTCGATATATTGCTTTGCGATGGAAAGGACATCCTGCATTCGTGCGGTGGCCTTGCCGGTTGGCGCGGCGAGCGCGATCTCGATCGGCTGTCCCTTCGCCTGAGAAACAAGCGCCGCCAGAATCCGCACGACGGTCGTGGTCTTGCCGGTGCCTGGGCCTCCCGAGATCACACTGAATTGTTTCAACACGGCAGTTGCCGCGGCAATCCTCTGCCAATCCGGGTCGCCGCCACTGGCAGATGGGAAAAGTCCAGCCAGATCGGCCTTCAAGAGTTTCTCATCGACATCAACCTTGGCCATCGCTCGCGCAGTGAGGCTCTTAGCAACCCTCTGTTCATAGTCCCAGTAACGCGCCAGATAAAGCCGGTGCGATTCGTCGAGTATCAGCGGCCGGTAATCGCCCGGCGCCCCAACAACCGGAGATGCACGAAGCTCCTTCTCCCATGCTGCCAATTCGGGAGCCGGCTGCCCAGTCCATATCAAGTGGCCTGCCATCTCGCTGAGATCGACACAGACATGGCCCTCGAGGATTCGATGTGCTGCAAGCTGAGCTGCCAGGTGCAGGCCGTCGGAACCTGATCGCGGGATGCGCGCGATGTACTCGGCAAATCGAATCGCGATCGGCGAAGGTGCTTCTTCCATCAGCGGCTCGTTCATGGCTCTCCTCGCATGCCCCGATCGATTGCCTCAACAAGCGCTCTTGAAGGCCGGTCGTGATAGATACTTGCGCTGTTGCCGTCCGCGCTTCTGACTCCCCGCAGGAAAATGTAAAACCCCCCGCCGAAGTGCCTGTCGTAATCGTAGCCGGGAATTCTCTTCGCCAGATACCGATGAATCGCGATCGTGTAGATGAGGTACTGCAGATAATAGTGCTCGGCCGCCATGACATCGAGCAATCGTCCCGGCGCGTAGTCCTCAATCGAGCTGCCGAGCCTGTTGGATTTGTAATCGGCGATGAAGTATCGGCCGCCCGCTTCGAAAACAATGTCGATAAAGCCTTTCATGAAGCCGTTCAGGCGCCGCACATTGAGAGACTCAGCTGCATTCCGGAACTCAAGCGCGAGCCCGTTCGCAGGGTCTGTAAGCGTCTTCAGGAACGCCTCGCCCGACTGCAGCGGGAACAGAAATTCCATTTCCGTAACTCGCTGCCCGGGGTTGATGCCGGCAAGTCTCAGCGAGATCCCGTCGAGTGGCACGCCAAGGACGTTCTCCATCATTTCCACCGCAGCCGGTACCCACTGTTCCTCGATTCCGAATCGACGCAATCCCAGTCGCACATGTTCAGTCAGCGCACCTCTGTCCAAATTCGAAAGGTCCCACTCTTCGAACAGGGAGTGCAGGCAGGAGCCGGTGCGCGCACCTCCGGGAAATGAAAAAATGCCCAATGCGTCGGGGTTCTCCTCGCGCTTCCTGACAGACGTCAACCGTGCATCGTGATCCTTGCCTTCAACATCACCGGATCTGGCGAGGCTGGTATAGCTGGTCATCTTCCAGCTCGACTCAAGCCGGCGTGCAAATTCTCTCGCCTGCAGCTTTTCCAACGAAAGCAGTGGGGATTCCAGCTTTTCTTCCGTCACCCGAATCGGCTCGACGACGATTGCCCCGTTCGCACTCTGAGCAATTTCATCGAGCCGTGCTCGCATGGCGGACGGAGATGAAGTCTTCACGCGATCCTTGAGCGATTCACTCGGGTTCGGATCCGTCTCGATCCCGGCTCCATGGAAAAGCCACGCCATCCCCGACGTTTCGCATTCGTTGATTTTCCCCCAGATCGTATAGCATCTCCGCTTGGCTCTCGTGAGGGCCACATAGAGGAGCCTCACCTTCTCCGCAAGCCGCTCGAATTCACCTCGCCGCACCTCATCACCCGAGGGGCTTCCCAGACTCAGCTTGGCTGTATTGACATCAGCCGGATCGTGATAAAGAACAGCCATTTTTTCTTCACCGCGGTTCCACAAGTGCCCATCCCACAAAAAGGGGCAGAAGACGATAGGGTATTGCAGCCCTTTCGCCGAATGCACGGTGATGAGCTTGACGAGTTTCGAGTCGCTTTCGAGCCGGAGCAGTTCCTCTTCGGCATTCGGTTCAGGGTCGCGACAATACTCGGCAAACCATGACGTGAGTGATTCGATGCTCCGCGCCTCGGCCATGGCGGCCTTTCCCAACAACTCGCCCAGGTGGAGCACGTTCGTCAGCCGGCGCTCACCGTCCTCGAACGACCCCAACAGCCGCTCCGGGACATGTTCATTTTCCAGCCATGCTCGAAATGCCCGCGCGAAGCCGTGTTCGATCCACAGGTCGCGGTATTCACGGAACTTGTCGAGACGCTCTTCCCAGGCGGCCTCGTCGAGAGTCAGCCCGTAGAGCCCCTCCCCGCTCATTCCCATGAGCTCGGTTGCCAGGGCAGTCTGCACTTTCGATTCATCAGACGGGTCGGCGATGGCTTCAAGGACATACAGCAACTCGCCTGCTTCATGCGTTTCGTAAACATTCCCCTGCCCGTATTGCACAGCCGGGATGTCGCGCGCGCGCAGTGCGTCACGCACGTAGCCGGCCTGCCGGTGAGTCGGCACCAGGACAGCGATGTCGCCGCCGCTGAGCGGTTCGTTTCCGAGTGTCGCACGACCTGATGCGGCGAGATTCAGGAGTCTTGCGATCTCGGAGGCCGTGGCGTCCGCTGCAGTCTTATTCGCAATGCCCTTGTTGATGAGATCACCATCGTTCGATTCCATCCACCAGAAGCGCATCGGCGCCTTGTTTTCGGCTTCGTCCATTGAAAGCAGGCGATTGTCGATTGGATCGGCTTTGATGAGGTGGTACGGGATCAGATCGAGCATGAACGGGAGCGGATGGTCTTTGAACAGCGCTTCAAAAGCGCTGACAAGTTGCGGTGTCGACCGCCGGCATGTGTTCAGCGTGTGCGTGGATGCCGCCACCTGTTTTGCGCGAATATATGTGAAAATGTCCGCGCCACGGAACCCGTAAATCGCCTGTTTTGGGTCGCCAACCAGGAAAACCGGGCAATCGGTTTTCTTATAAATGCTGTCAAAGATCTGGTATTGCATCGGGTCGGTGTCCTGGAATTCATCAATGAGTGCAGCGCCATAGCAGGAGTGCAACGCGGCGGCCAGGTGGTTCTCACCTGTTTCGCATTCGAGAGCCTCGGCGAGCTGATTTAAAAGGTCGTTGTAGGAACAGACACCGAGCTCACCCCGGCGTTTTGGCAACTCGTGCGCACAAAACTCAAAGAACTCGATCGGCAAATGGCGGATCTTCTGCGCGAATACGGGTTCATGCAATTCCTGCAGCCGATCGCACAATTCATAGAATTGATGGGTCGGACTCTTCCCATCCTTCTTGGTCGATTTTTCGATTTTGGAGTAAGTGAAGAAATCAAATTTCTCGAAAAGAATGCCGTGACTTGTTTCCGGTGCGAAGAACAGGTCCATTTCCTTCCTGGGGCCTTCCAGTTTATCCTTCGAATAGATATTCGCCTTCAAATCATTCTTCAGGAGCAAACTGAGAATATGATCGCTGCCCTTTTTCCAAAGCGCGCGCGCCTTGTGATACGACCCGTCATATTCATTCATAAGCTCCGGCAGACCAGACGGGACAGTGGGACCGGTCACTTCGAGGTATGGCTTGTCGACATGGGACCGGATCACTTTCAGATAACTCGCGAAATCAATCTTCTTGTTATTCAGAAAATCGACGAGGGCAATCGGCCCGTTGTATAAATGCAACCGCCAGAAATCATCGGCGGCTTCCTGAATGAGATCGCGCTCGTCGGCTAATACCTCTGAACCGATCGGAGTGTTCGTTTCGAGGGCCCACACCGAAAGAGCCCGCTGGCAGAATCCGTGAATCGTGTAGATGGCTGCCTGGTCGAAGTTGGAGATGGCCGTCGAGAGCTTCCTGAGCGCTAGTCCACGTTTCGGCGCAGCCACCCATGTACGGATCAGTTCTCTGAGAAACTCGTCGGTTTCCGGAATAATGTTATTGCGAAGCCCCTCGTAGACCCCGGTCAGGAGCGACCGGATGCGATCCCGCAGCTCAGCCGTCGCCGCGCGCGTGTACGTCACAACCAGGATCCGGTCGACCGTGAGATCGCACTCGAGCAGCAGCCGCACATAGAGGGCCGTGATCGTCCAGGTCTTCCCCGTGCCGGCACTGGCTTCGACCAGGTTGATGCCTTTCAGCGGGAGAGTCAGGACGTCCAGGCTTTTTGTCATATCTTCTCTTCCGATTGATGCTCGAAGAGCGGCGACAGGAGTTTCATGGCAACTGATTCAAAATTCCTGTCGAGCGGGTCCGTGCCGCGGTAAACGAGCATGTATTCGGGTTTTTCCGACTCACTGCCGTATTCAGCATATCGGTTGTCCGGAGGCTCCCAGACTTTTCTTGCAACCACCAGGGCGTCTTTGCTCTGAATTTTGGCGTCGGCATACGCATACGAAGTTTTTGGAAAAAATGGGAGAGGCGCATGAAGCCCATTCCAATATTGCTCCAGAAGTTCCTGTAAAAGAATTTTGGCATCCTCAACTTCACAATATGTGGCAATGCTGATCTTGCCGTTTTTTTTCTGATAGCCGACCCACTGGCTCACGAGAGGAACCCCCTTCGGGCGTGCCAGACAGAGAGCGAGATGCCTGATCCACAAGCGCACCCGATGGTATGGCCTGACCTCGTCCATTTCGTATCCAAACAGTCCCTGATCAGTGACATCGTTCAGCCAGCCCGTGAGTTTCATGGTTGCTGTTTCGAACTTGACCGGGATCGGGTCAAGTTTCGAGTCGGGCAGAAGTTGTTTCAATTCGCCGGCGAATCGAGTCACCGCCCGTTCAGCCTTGGCAAACACGGCGTCGCCGAGCCTTCCGTGCGGCAGCTTGCCGGCAGCGGCGCTCAGCGCACGAAGGTCGATGGTGGGCTCTTTTTCGAGTCGCGCGCTCAGCAGGGATTTATAGAGATCCTGCTCCTCAGAATAATTCAATGTAAATGGTTCACGCGGCTCGAGGGATTCGGGCTCCCGAGCGATGTAAATGCCGAAGCGCCTTTGTAATAGATATCGAACCGGGTTTCCATAAAAGCGGGTGAGTCTGTCCAGATCGACCGTCCTGAATTCAGGTTCGGCATCAGGGAGGAGGCCGGTGAAGAGAGGGCGGCTGCCTGTGGTGCCGAGGCCCGCGGCGCAGCCGGCCGCACATACGGTGGTCGAATAGCTTATGAGCCTCTCGTCGCCGCGGAAGTAGGCAGGGCTGAAGGCCTGCAGCGGGTGGCGAACCACAACATGTTCCAGAATGACTCCGCTGTCCATACGGAATGAGCCGCGGATGTAATCGAGTAGCTCGGCGAGAAGCACCGAGGGGGGCATCAGAGCGTTGTCCCGGATGTCGGCCCCGACATAGCTCAAGTAAAGCACATCGCGGGCCGCACAGACAGCCCGGAGAAAAGACCAGCGGTCATCGTCACGCGATGACGGGTCACCGGCGCGCGAGTGGCGCAACATGAGATCGAAGCTGACCCCATTGGGGCGGCGCGGAAAGTCTTCGTCATTCAACCCGATCACACAGACGACCTTCGCAGGAAATGGAAAAGCGGACTCGAAGCTTGCGAAGGTCACGTTGCCGGTCGGGAATGGGCCGCGGCGTTGCAAGACGATGAGGCGATCGTCGAGCCAGGAGCGCAACGGCGCAAGCATCATCGGCTTATCGAAGCCGGCTCGTTCACCATCGGATGCGAAGGCGTCAAGGCTGGTCAGGATGAGACGCGCCGGGGATTCATCATCATCGTCTGGAAGGAACATCGTGTCGAAGAGGGTGTGCAGAGCGTCGGCCCACTCAGAAGGGGTTTTCTTTGTATCGAGCTGACTGACGGCGTTTCGAAGAGTCTCGTAGTAAGTCGCAAAGCGCCCCAGGACTTGGCCAAGGCCGCCTTCGATGTCGTCGTAGGGCAGCGTCTCCGAGAAGAGCGGTGATCGTTTATCGGCGCAAGTTGCAGGCAGGGCGAATCCGAGAAGCATCCGGTCGAGGCCGAAGCGCCAGGTGTGCTGAGGCGTGGGCGGGAGTTCGAGCTCTTTTTTATGTTCGGCGTCGCGGGCCCACCTCACACCGGCTTCGCGAAGCCACCGTTCGATGAGTGGGAGTGCATCGAAATCCAGATCGAAGCGACGTTGCACGGCTGCGCACTGGAGCGGCGTCATGACGCGATCGACTTCGAAGCGGGAACAGGCGAGGTCGAGGATGGACAGGAAGGCTGTGTGGAGCGGATCCGGCGTTGATGCCGGGTGATCCACGATGGAAAATGGAATGTGCGGAGCCCCTTCGTGCGGCTGGAAGACGGCGTCGATGAGAGGCACATATTTCCCGGCATCCGGGAACAGCACGAGGACATCGGCGGGAGTGAGAGATGGATCGCGGTCGAAGAGCGCTAGAAGCTGGTCGTGAAGCACCTCGACTTCGCGCATCGGGCTGTGACAGACGTGCACTTGCAGCGATCGATCATCGGTGCGCAGCGTCTTCGCTGATTCCGCCGTGCGTTCGAAGGCATTGAAGATATCCGACTGGATCGTGTGGAGAATCGTGCCCGCGCCTGGTTCGATGAACTCAATCCGTGGTTCTTCATCGATGCTCGACATGAACCGCTGGATCTGCGCAAGTCGTGCATTGCCGAATGATTGAAGGAGCCTGTTGGGAGTCTCAGTCTCCCTGACTTTGGTGGGGGTCCAGATATAGCTATGAATATCGATGTGCCGTCCGAGGCTTTCGAGAATTTTTAGAAATTCATCCGGTATAAAAGTCGAGTCAAAGATGGTGATGCGCTCAGGCAGTCCATCTCGATGAGGGCCATCACGGAGTTCATTGAAAAGCCGGCGATGTTTCCGGAGAGGCGTGTCGTTGCGATTTTCGGTCGAGAGTCGCCGCCACAACTCGGCCTGCCAATCCTCCTCCAGCCCGAGTCCCATCATCTCTCCGCGCTCCCAACTCTCGATCCAATCAGGCCTGTACACGATGTATTTTTCGAAAATCGCCGTGATTCTCTCGGCGAGGCGATAGGAGTCCTTCTCCGATGCTTTTTGCAGATAACCCCGGAGTGCTTCTGATGCCCCATGCTGCGCGATATCTCCGATGTGCCGGAGAATCCTCCAGACCATAACGCCCGCCGAGAATAAATTTTCCCGGCTCGTCGGGTCGGTGCGCTTTTCCGCCAGTTCCTCGACAAAGGCCCGTGTCGATAAAAACCGCGTGTTGGCGCAGATCCCGTTCCGGCGGGCAATTTCCAGTGTCAGCCACTGTCCCAACGCGGGGTGATCGACCAGACAGATCTCCGGCTCCATCGGCGATGAAGACGCCAGCGGCTTCTCCGCCGCCATCCCGGCAGCCAGACGGTCAGGCTGATTGGATGCGAACGATGTCCACACGAGACTCACCCTGTGTCGTCGAGAATTTATCCGCGCATGAACTGTATCAATAGAATATCACAGGCCAACCATTCCGTCTTCTTTGATTGAGATAAAATGCATTTTGATGGAAAAAGGGCGCCGCTGGAAGTGTGTGCAACTCAAATGAAAATTCATGAATAATGGTTGCAAATTCATGAACTTAGTGATATCCTCGATCCGAAGGTGATTAATGGCCACATTGCAGGTCAAAGGACTCGACGATGCGATTTACAGGGCTCTCGGAGCCAGAGCTGTGATGGACAATCGTTCCATCAGCCAGGAAGTCGTCATGATGATTCGGGAGTTCCTGGCGCGGCCATCGCCTGCGGCGGAAGTGGCCACTGAGGCATTTCTTGCGCTGGCTGGGTCGTGGGCCGACAAGCGTTTCGCCCAAACCATCCTTCGTGAAATCCGGAAATCCCGGCAGTCGACCCGGCGATTCAAACGAAGTACCGATGTTTTTGCTTGACACTGATACGATCATCTATTCGCTCAAGGGAAACGCCCGGGTTATCTCGAATCTGCGTGCATACGCCGCCGCACCGAAAGCGATATCGGTGATCACATATGGCGAACTGTATTTTGGAGCCATGAAGTCTGCACAGGCAGATGAAAACCTCGCGCGAGTGAGGCGAATCGGTGAGATTTTCCCAGTGATTGATGTGACTCGAGCCGTAATGGAGACATTCGGTTCAATCAAGGCGAAACTCCAACAAAGAGGGAAACCGCTGGATGATTTCGATTTGATCATCGCCGCAACGGCCCTCGTCCTCAATTATCGACTTGTCACGAATAATGTCGATCATTATGTTCGGGTCCCCGGACTCGATATCGTGAACTGGTCCGTGTAGCCGGCTCCGGGAAAAAATCGAGCCTTTTCGACCCTGCATTATTCCACCGAGAATCGATTTCCATTCAAAGGGGCATGGCCTGGTGTTTCATATCCACTAAAAATGCCCTTTCATATTTTAAGGCTGCCCAGAGGTTTCAGGAATGCTCGGTGTGTCAGCCATTAACGCTTCATCAGGGTTCTCCATTTTCACTCCGTCTTCAACGCAGGATGAAATGGCCGTGTTCTGCGATCCACCCAAGTCCTCCTGTGCGAGCATCTGATAAGCATTCTCACTTTTCGCGCGAAACTGTTCCAACAGATTGCGAAAAAGCGCGGTGACATCTGCAAAAGATGATTCTTCGAGCATCAGTGCGCCTGCATATGGCCAGGCGGGGAAAGGTCCCGCACCCGCGTGCAGCGCCACAGCCTCAAACATCACTGGATCGTTCCTGAAGAAGTTCAATTCGGCCCACTCGGCGAGGGTCTCCGAGACGGCGGTCCATTCCGTGGTTTGCGCGCCCGGGATACGGCAATACTGCTTCCCGGCTTGCCCGGCGGAGACGCCTTCAGTTGTGATCGCATGAGCATGCTCGTGG
>CAIWXX010000153.1 GCA_903916735.1 uncultured Acidobacteriota bacterium | reverse complement strand
CAGCCGGCGAAGTTGTTCGGCCGCCGGAGTGTTCCAGAATTCCGTCTGGTTTTCGATGAGTTCAGGAAGCGGCCAGTCGCAGGCAGAGCCCAGGCACCTCAGCGACGGCTCACCGGAGGTGATAGGCCTGCCCGCCAAGATACCCTTCACGCGATCCACAAGAGCCTGACTTCCCAACACGAGGCCGGCCGCGGTCTCCATTGAATGCTTCCATTGTCTTTTCCATGGCGACCCAGGGAACGCACGCCGGGCCGGCGCCGATGTAATTGCGGCAACTCGACCACCTGTACCGTTCCGCAGGTCGCGTCATGCGTGACCGGTTCGGGTTGAGATGAATGTATCTGGAGCATTCCAGCATGTACTAACCGTCTCCCACCAGTATTGCCTTGTACCTGCCTTGCCACAAATGGCCCACACGACGGCGACGGTTATTGAATACACGTGCATAGTTTCCATTGATATGTCTGAGTAGCATCGACAATCTCGCGTGCGGCGTCTCGCACAGCAGGTGGTAGTGATTCGGCATCAGGCTGAAGGCGTGAATCACGATATCGCCGCGCCCAACCAGTCCGCCCACTCGGTCCAGAAAATCGGTCCGGTCTGTATCGTCGAGAAAAACCGGCATCCGAGCCACGCCTCTCGTCATGACATGGCACATCGCGCCCTTGATTTCAACCCTGGTCGCGCGGCTCATTGTCACTGTCTACCGGGAACGGGAGCAGTCCTCAGGAATTAAAAATGTAAAGACACGGTCCGGCCCAAGGGAGCTCCTGGAGTATCAACGCACGCCGGCGGGCTACCTCACCGGCACGCTGCTCGACGGGCGCTTCGTCATCCGCGTCTGCGTGCTCTCGTTCCGCACGCACATGGACCGGATGCGGATGTGCATCGAGGACATCGAAGCTGCCGTCAGAGAACTGCTCGGCCGCGCTGGGCCGACCGGGGACGCTCCAGGCGGTCGACAACCTCTACCGTAGGCATTCGATCCACATCCCGCGGAGCGGCGGAACAAGCGGCGATCCGATCACGAAGGCGTGAAGTCCAGGAGCCACAGTTGTCCGTTGCCGGGCTGAAACTGGACCCAGACAATATCGTTCTTGACCGAGACATCATAGAAAAGCTCGATGGGAAGCATGGGTCTCAAGTCAAAGATCTTCTCCTGATCCTTTCCAGTCAAGTCCGTGGACCAGAGCTCCGCTCCATCCTCCAGGATTCCTTTCCTTTGGAAGAAGAGCTGGGCATCATCAGCGGACCAGACGGGGTTGATCCCTGCCGTGACCTTGTAACAGGTGCCGTCATGAGCCCCGCAGACATATATTTCGTTCTGTGCGTCGTAGCCGGCGATCCACCTACCGTCTCGTGACCAACGCGGGTCATCCAGTGCGCGAGGCAGCGCCTTTTCGTCGCCAGTGATCAGATTCCGAATCAGAGTGGCGCTTATGGCACCTCGGCTCCTTCTGGCGTAGGCAATCAGTTTCCCGCTGGGGTCGGGTTGCGCTCCATATTCCATTTCCCATGCCCACCCGGGCACGACATCAGTGCGCTCGCCTCCCTCGAGTGAGAGCTTCCGAAAGGCTCGAACAGGCATTGTCTGATAGAAGTAGAGAGAGGTTCCATCTGAGGACCATCGTGGGAACTCGCTGTCCTGACCCTTGCCGGATGTCACTCGCACTGGGCGCGGATTGCGTACATCGACGACGAAGAGGTCGGGCTCCGAGAAATAGGCGATTCGCAACCCGTCCGGTGAAAACTGCGGCGCGACCATGTTCCCGTTCGTCTGGACCAGCTCCAGGCTCTTGTGCGTCGCTGGATTCAGAACTTGGAGGCTGTAGGTGTTCCTTGTGTTGGTGAAAACCAGCCTTTTCCCATCGCGAGACAACTCCGGATCAGTATCCGCTCCAGCTCCGGTTGTCAGCGGTTGCGGTGCGCCTCCTGTGACAGGCATCTTCCACAGTGTCAGGCTGCCGGCCCTGGCGGAAGGGAAAATGATGGAAGTTCCATCCGGCGTCCAGATCGTAGCCCCTCCAGCACAGAGATCGGAGGTCAGGCGTCTCAGTTGTCCTCCTTCAACGGTAGAGATCCAATAGTCGCCACGTGGTCCCGATTCTGACTGAAAAAACGCGATCCTCTTGCCATCAGGCGCGAAGGCGGGAAATCGATCTGCGATAAGCAACGGCACCTTCGGGATGCCTTCTATCTTGCGTTGCCTTGCACCGTCTGCATCTGCGGCCCATATTTCCTCACCCCGCTCAAAGATCACTGCCGTTCCATCCCATGACCAATTGGGATTGCGGCCGTTCCTGATGATTTCCCGGGGTATTCCGCCTAGAGGCGGTACGGACCAGATACTCTCGGATTCCCGATGAGCCATGGAGCTACCGGTACAGAAAACAATCTGGTCGTTCTTGGGTGACCAACGCGGACGATCGGCTGCACGGCCATCCGACGTGATCTCGATCGCATCCCCCTGCGCCAGATTCTTCACCATGACCCGTGTCCGGCCGAACGACGAATCCACAAATGCAACCAAGCTGGCATCAGGTGAGAAGCTTGCCGCATGGTGGGAGCCCGAAAAGGTCGAGATCAAGCTGAGCCGCGACTGCTGAGGAGTCTCCTTCTCGCGAAACTTCCAGCGCCACAAGAACCCTCCCACGGCCGTCAGCAGGATCATGAAGAGGAGGAAAAAAGCGACACCGAAACGTCTTCTTGAAACGACCGGAGAAGAAGCGACGGCCGTGCTTAGAAGATCACGCTGCAGCTTCTTGAGGTCTGTCAGGACGTCCTGCATTCCCTGGTAGCGATACTCGCGGTCCTTCTCGAGTGCTTTCCCGCAGACATGCCACAGCCCCTGCGACAGGCTGTTCCGATCATCCGGAGGCCGTGGATGATCGCGGAGGATGGACCCGAGAACTCCGGCCGGACTGGCTCCGACGAAGGGACAGTGTCCTGTCGTCATTTCGTAGAGGACGCAACCGAAGGAGAAGATGTCGCTCCGCGCGTCCACGGACTTCCCCTCTGCCTGCTCCGGCGACATGTAGTTGGGCGTACCCATGACCATGCCTGGTTGTGTCATCTGCGGAGAGGTGGCCAGGTCGGACGGATCGCCCGTTTCCGGCTGCACCAGTTTGGCAAGACCGAAATCGAGTAGCTTCACCTCATCTTCGTTCGTGATCATGATGTTCTGCGGCTTCAGATCGCGATGGATGATGCCTCGTTCATGGGCCTTGCCCAACGCGTCAGCGATCCGGATGGCGTACTTCAGCACCCGTGGCGGCTCCAGTCTCCTTTCGCCGATGATCTCCGCGAGGACCCGGCCGCGGACCAATTCCATGGCGATGAAGTCGAGGTCGGTGGCAGAACCAATCTCATGGATGATAACGATGCTGGGGTGATTGAGCGCCGATGCCGATTGTGCCTCCTGGATGAACCGTTTCTTGCGCTCCGTGTCCGCCATGCATTCGGGCGGCAGGATCTTCAGGGCGACCTCCCGGTTCAGGTTGGTGTCCAGCGCGCGGTACACGACCCCCATGCCACCCTGGCCAAGCTTCTCCAGGATCTGAAAATGCGAAACGATGCGTCCGATCATTAGGCAATATTATAGTAGAAGGCTAGGGCTATAGGGGTTTGCTTTTCCGACCGGATACCGAAAACTCTACAACTGTAGTAATATAGGGACAACAGAACCACTCCTGGCACCCGTCCGTCATCTCCGGAGATGACCGACGGGTGCCAGGAGGAGACGTTTTTGGCGGTTTGCAGCAAAAACATGGGTTCAAAGTAAGGCATTTTGAGAGTTGAGTCTAGAGCCGTGCCGTCTAGTAGGCTTGTCAGGCAAAGGTTTCCTGCTGCGTGATTGCT
>CAIWXX010000152.1 GCA_903916735.1 uncultured Acidobacteriota bacterium | reverse complement strand
GTTCATCCCCGCGTGTGCGGGGAACCTATCCATGGCTCAACGCCCCATGACACCTCATTCGGTTCATCCCCGCGTGTGCGGGGAACATTTCAAACATGGTGGACAATCCATCCGTTATCTCGGTTCATCCCCGCGTGTGCGGGGAACATTCTTTTATGCGATTAAATAACAATCGAACTCACGGTTCATCCCCGCGTGTGCGGGGAACATGATGGACCCGGTTCACGAATCGACAGATCAAACGGTTCATCCCCGCGTGTGCGGGGAACATTCTCGCCATCAGGTCTAACCGTTGGCAATTTTCGGTTCATCCCCGCGTGTGCGGGGAACATACTTGCACGCCTTCACGGTCGGCGTAGCGTTTCGGTTCATCCCCGCGTGTGCGGGGAACATAATTGATTTCCGCCCTCGGGACCGACGGCATACGGTTCATCCCCGCGTGTGCGGGGAACATATCAGTGTGCTGAGCTCGACAGTGGCGGCTTTCGGTTCATCCCCGCGTGTGCGGGGAACATGAGTTCTCAGGGAGGATGCGCGGTTTGTAATGCGGTTCATCCCCGCGTGTGCGGGGAACATCCGTTGGATTTTGCTCTCGACCTTCAGATCATCGGTTCATCCCCGCGTGTGCGGGGAACATTTCTGTGAAGGGTTGAAGGAGAAAGGAAAGCTCGGTTCATCCCCGCGTGTGCGGGGAACATATGCCCGTCCCGGCTCAGCTCGGCAATTATCCCGGTTCATCCCCGCGTGTGCGGGGAACATACCAACTGTAATCCTATGTTTCTAAACAAGATTTTCAAAGAACAAAAAGCCACCGATATTTTCAGGCCTCGGTAGTAGCCTCAACTTCATCAGAATGTTTTTCTTCAGGCATGAATGAAACCAGCTTAATCCCATCCATTTCCACAGGAATTCTGCGATTCGGGCCGATCGTCAGGAAGTCAAATCCGGATTCGGTGTTGGTGCTCCATGACATAACCGCATTGCCATCTTCAATGCCCTTTTTGATTGTGTCCCACAACATTTCTCTCACACGCCTTCCGGCATGGCCGACATAGACGCCGGCTCGCGCTTCGATCAACCAGATAGCGAGTCTGCCTCTCAGCCGTGGAGGTGCGTTTTCAACCACGATGACCAGCATCGCCCATGCTCTCCTTGTTTGGTATCGCCGGAAGCACGGCCTCTGCGTGTGCCGTGGGTATTTCGAGATCGCCAGCGGCAAGTACTTCCTCGATTGATGGAATGATCCGGTGCAGCAAACGTGTTTGTTTGAAAGCGTCGCGGCAAGCAAGCCGCACTTCACGTTCAGGCTGTTTGGGATTTTTGGCGGCAATCCGAAAAGCGACCGGCACAACGGTGTCAAATTTGAATATATCTGCGATGTCGTACACAAATGACTGAGGCTTGCCTGTATGAATGAATCCGATGGCCGGGGCATATCCCGCTGCCAGAATAGCCGCTTCGCAGATACCGTAGAGACAGGCAGTAGCCGAGCTGAGACATCGGTTCGGCACGTCGCCGCTTTCCCACTCATGATAGTCGTAGTTCCTGCATTTCCATGAGACTCCGAACTGCCGGGCGAGCAATTCATATATCTTTCTGACTCGCGCTCCTTCAATCCCACGCAATTGTTCGATGCTTCTACGTTCCGGCGGTTTTTCTTTAAAGCGCATTTCATACATCTTGCGGATGACTTTAAGGCGGGCTTCGTCATCAAGCGCGAGTTTCGCTTGATAGAGCAGCCTGTCCGCTCGTGCACCGCCCGGCTGGCCGGACGCATAAAGACGCACACCGGCTTCACCGATCCAAACCAGCAAGCATCCGACTCGCGCCGCCTGCGTCACCGCAGCATGAGAGACACGCGTGCCCGGTTCAAGCATAAGGCATGCAATTCCGCCGATCGGAATGTGCGTTCGAATGCCGGTCTTATCAATGACCACAAAAGCACCGTCAAGCACATCAAGATTCCCTTTTTCAACATAGACCACCGAGATACGGTCTTTGATGGGAATGGGCTTGAGCGGCGGCAACGGAGGTGTTGTCATGCTTCTTTTCCCTTTAGCCGCGTGGCCGTCGCCAGCCTACCCGTGGTTGAGAGGATGGATGGGACAATGCGGAACATGCCCTCGGTGTTCTGAAAGCAGCCGGTTTTTCTTGGTTTGCCGTCGGGAGCGAGCAGCTTTAACGTGTGACAAAATATCATGACTTTACCGCCTTCTTGTTTCAGTCTTCGCTTTAGCTTCCGCCAATAAGCTCTTGCGTTAACACGTATAGCAAGCTCAGCGCCTACATCAACAATCGAACTCCGCCATTCGTTGTTGTGCACCGTTCGCCGAATCCGTCTTCCTCTGAAAATCGCCGGGTTGGTTTCCACGATCGTCTTCTCATCTGTTCATGGTAGCGTTTGCACTCTTCTTGGTGAGAATAACCTGCGCTCTGTGGCAAATGATACCGGCGCATCGGGGAGGGAGTCTCGCCCCTCGGTAAAATTTTCCACCTCCTCCTGCCGGGTGAACGATTCGATTGGCTTTTCTCCAATGAGGAGGCGCATCGCATCGTCCCGATTATCCTTCAAGCCGGCAAAAACCGGCGCTGATGGAATGCAGTTCTTGCGCCCGAGCCAAATACCCCAGACAGGATTGCTCAAGGCACCGGCAATCTGTTTGAGCAGTGATGATGCCCCCTCAATGAGAACACCGAAGGACGCATCGGTAAGATACAACCGGTAGGTAATGTGGCAGTCCTTATTTTTCCCATCCGCGGTCTTGGTGTTTTGCACGGTGTGGTAGTCCTGCAACCGCCGAACCGGAAATTCTTTTTTCATCCGATGTTTGGGGATGGCGATGGCAGTCATCCGCACCGTTCCGAATGAGGTTAGGAACCCCTGTTCCTTGTCGCTTCCACGCGGCCAGCCAAGCGCGGCACAGCACATCCCGGCGATGGCGCTCTTGGTTGGCATCAGGCCGGTATTGCGGCGGTTGTACTGGCTGTCGAATCCCCAGGATTGAAGAGGGCCCTCCAGACGAAGGGCCAGAAAGCTTATTTCAGATGACATGTTCCATCACTCCATCAAGGAATGTTTTCATACCAACATCAGGAATCGCCTTTTCGAAGACAGCCTGGATTCCCCAGGTTTCGGCGAGTTTTGCATACTCCGAATTGAGCAGTTCAACGGATCTGGCAGCATAGCCCTGTGAGGAACGAATGGGGTTTTCAAATGCGTTGATCAGTTGAACCGGGTGCCCCTTTTCCCGTATTACGCCAAGAACATAGTTGGGGAGGGTATTGCCGTTCATTGTGTTTTTACGGGCTCCGGGAATGGCCTTGACCGTTGCTTCCACGAAAATGCGCACCACACTCTGCCGCTCTTCCTTGGTCATACATCCGAGGTGTTCTGCATCGGCCAACATATCGAGGTTGAGGGCGGCGAAGCGATAGTAGGTCGCGGAATTGAACTCCAGCGTGCTGGTCATGCCGGCGCCGGATTCATCTTTGGGTTGCAAATCGTCCACGGCGGCGAAGAAATCAATTTCATTATCGACCTTGTGAGTGGACAGTGCATGCGAGAACATGGAGGCGGCTTCAACGGTCAGGGAGTGGTCGTTGGCGACCATACGCCCAAATAGGGCAATGTCAGCGGCGTCTTTTGGGAGGCTTTTCGTTTCTTTTTTTTCACCTTTAAATGCTTTTTCCATGGGTGTTTTAAGGGTATTAGCCACAAGTTTGCCAAACTGCTTAGCAGTGAGTTTTTTCTCGCCTTTTTTCTTTATTGCTGGCTCTTCTTCATTGATCTCTTCGTCATCATTTTCATCACTCGCCAACTTTTCCGTATCAACCGACGAAATTGCGTCGATCAACTTCTGCTTATCGTCATCTTTGAGAGAAAAAAGCAGCTGAGCGATTATTTCGTATTCGAGAGGCGAAAGAAATACGAGGGTTTTCACTTTGCCTTGCTGCTTTGGATCCAGTTTTGCGAGATAATGTCCGGCACAGAGAGATAACGCATTTGCTGTTTTTTCAACCTCCCCGAGTTTCATGAGTTGTGCAGAGATTTTCTCGACAAACAACCGGCTTCGTTTCCCTTTGAACTGTCCCTTACTATCAAGCTCTTTTTCAGCCATCTCGCGAATCGCTCGTTTCCATGATTGGCTTGATACCCGCGCCCGCTGGACGCCACCAAAGACCGCCGTCTTGGGTGAATTGAGGTCATCACGGTTGAGGCAGGCAACGGGGACGGATTGAATGATGTGCAGTTCCAAGTGTTTCATGGTTATTCTCCTTATGGGTTTGTTGTATTTACAGGTTGATTGGCGCAAGCAGCAGCAGGCCAAAACCGAAGCTCTTGGCACTGCCGACGCCTGATTGATAGGTTTCAATAAACCCTACCGGATCGATCACTTCCAGGGTTCCACGAAACTGGACCCCGCCGTGGTAGGCCGCCTGTTCTTCACTATTTTCCTTGTTTTTTTTGCAGAAATGGTTCTCCACCATTCGTCCGATCTCAAGAGGCTTATCTTCGACAATTCGAAATCCTCCAGCAATTGCCTTGCGATCAATCCATCCGCGAAGCTCTCCTGGTTTTACAATTGGCGCCCGTTTCCCATGTTTCCGCTTTCCATTGGGATGCAACAATGTCTCTCCGTTGAGACCTCGCTGAACGATGCATTTTGTGGGATTGGCCCGCAAGTCAAAGGCATAGTACCGGTGAGTAAGAAACGAGGCAGCAATCTCCTTGAGGGCAAACCCATTAGGGGAGCACCATTGCGGTCGTACCGGTTTTCTCTTGGCCAGAATCCAGAGCCGGAACGCCCCTTCGAGATGGTCGATTCGAGCCAGGAAATCCCGTTTGGCATGAGACGTATTCGCAAAACACTCCCACAGCCTCTTGTGCCATGCGTAGCTGTCATAAATGCCTTCCGCAAGAATGGTTTCCGTATTAACTTCCAAACGGGCAAGCCAGCTCATACGTCCTCCTTAATGATAGGCGCCGCGCCCTGCGTCCAGAAGGCGGTCGCCCATTCAGTTTTGGTGCGATCGCTCCAGAATTTCAGATCAGTCTCCAGTTTTGCATAGTTAATCGGGACGCTCTGTGATTTTGCCATGAGAATTATTCGAAGGATGCGGCCATTCAGCTCAGCTCCCTTTTCGGCAGTAAGCAAATGCTGGAATCGCCGTTCGGTTGAAGTCAACTTATTGTCATCGCTTCTTTTATCACCCCTCCTTAGTTCGATTGTCTTGCAGGTAGTGCCGAAATTTCCGGTGAGTATTTCCTCGGGATGGGTGGCGAAGAGGCCGGCAACATAAGCTGAGACATCGTCATCGATCTCCACTCCTAAGCGATTCAATACAGGCCATGCACGGTGTTTTTTAATGTCCACAAGCACGCAACGAAGGTTGGCCATCATCCCCCGGTCATCTTTGTGCTTGCGTAGACTTTCGAGAAGCCTGCTCATAAATTCTCCTCCTTGATTTCATGGGTATCCGATTTAGGTTCATCTCGCGTCGTCGTCAACTTCAGCCACCCTTTGGCAAAGGCTCGTATTTGCCGCGGCGTCTCCTGTCCGCAGGCGATGCGATAAGCTTCACAGGCGGCAGCGAAGAGCATTTTTCGCCATGCTTCGCGAGTGGGAATGGCAGAATCGCTGCCAATGGCTTCGATGTGGGCCATGAGGAGTGGGAGATTCTTTTCGACGGTGGTCCAATATGACAGGAATGCTGTCTGCGCCAACCTGTTCTTCAAAGTGTTCTGCTCTTTTGCCTGTGTTCTCTTGACGCGCTGCACCCAATCCTTGTCGATAGTTGAACGATAATCTTCTATTGCCCAACGGAGTCTTCGGGAACAACCCTCCGCCTCTATAACCTCAGACTGATAGACAGAGAAATTTATTTGGAATGCCGGGGTGATATGGAAGACAGATTCTACAGCAATGTCCATGGACGCTTGGTCGCGAGTAATTGCACATACATGGAAATCGAACTCGGTATCATAAGGGGCATTTTCCATAGCCAGTGGTCCACCGAGTCCATCTGCTGAACGCTTTACGAGTAGTGAAGACAATTCTCGCCACAACGTTTTCGCCGGTTCTACACTGACGATCCTCCGTTCTGTAGTTTCCGCGCCATTTTTATCTTTCTTTGTAACCAACCGGACTGCCGCTGTCGGTTCTGAGGCAAACCCATCCTTGAACGTGTCATACTTAAAACCGTTGCAGCAGTAAATTTGATCTGAGCCGTGAATCAGGCGAATCCATCGAGATATTGGCGCCAATCGTCCGATGTATGTTTTCGTCGCATTAATCACCCTATCCGATTCTTTTTCCGGTGATTCAGGAAAGAACTCCCAGACAGGTCTCCCTAAGGCTACATCCGAATAACTGTCATCCTTCTTTTTGTCTTTCGAAAAAGTTTTGTAAACCCTTCCAATAGTTTCAAATGCCGGCAGATTTAGGTGAATTGTCTCTGCTAAAGATCTTCCACGGAATAAACAATGGGCCATGGATTGAGATAAGCAAGGGGCATCTGGATTGCCAACTTGTGAAGTTCTGATTGTATTCCACTGCGCGATAGGCGATCCTCCACCTGAAGAGAAATTTTGAAAAGTCAGCAGATTGAGAACAACCCGACCGGGTTCGATTTGGCGGGAACTCATCTGTCCGCCGTGGTCATTAAGAGTCGAATTGTTCCCGGTTGCCAGTTCAAAATCAAGAAGGGCCACAGGTGAGGTCTTTCCAGAAACGCCGTCTTCTTTTTCGACCCCTTTCAACTTCGCCACCTGCAACCACGGCCGCGTCTCATGGAATAATTCGAATGAATCCTTCCAATTCGTCAAGTACTTCCGCGCTGCTTCAGGCAGTCGTTTCGGTACTTCGCACCACTCAACGTAATCCTTTGGACCATTGAGTGCGGCATGGGCAACACAAAGGAAAAGCCGCATCAGGGAAACACGCTCATGCGGGCGCACAGCGAGGTCGGCGAATTGCTCACCCTTGGTGAGCACAGCACCCAAGCTCGCAAGCTCGCGTTTGCCCGCAGTGGTTACCACCGGTATCCACGGGTCAAAGGCAACATTCATATCTCCTCCTTTCCGGACGATTTTTCGATGATGAGTCCCAATTCATCAGAATAATAAAGTCGCGTCCCGTTCTTAAGTCCCTTCACTTTGACGGTTCCATCTTCCGCAACGATCCCGGCGCTCTGTTCCCCTTTAAGATAGCCGGCAAATGAGGAACAGGGCTCGATGCGATCAAAACAATAGCGCGGAACCCGGACCAAATTTTTGTGAATCGCCTGTGCGGTAGCAAGTCGATAATGGTCACTGCCGAGAAGCCCTCTTGACTGATCAATAAAGACTGCCTCGTGATCCGCAAGTTCTCGACAGAGGACAAGTGCAATTGCCGGCATCTCATTAAGACGGGTTTGAATGCCTTCAGCATCTTCAAGCGCCACCTGCCAGAGGTTGCAGTTTCTAGAGGCCATCATTTTTTTTGCTGAATCCGTTCCGAACCATTCATTGAAGAGCTGTTGCCAGGAATCGGGTTCCTTTTCTCGTTCCATGTAGGTCGCATCAATCAACTGTCGTATCTGCGATGGTATCGATAACTGGGGTTGCGCTTTCCAGACTTCAAGTGAACGAAGAAGGACGAAAGGCGCATACACATAGGCTTTACTACCCAGTGCCTTCACTATCGCCTTAGGTTCCATTTTTAGGAACTCCTCAAGGCTGCTTTCCTCTTTAATAATGTAGAGTCGAGCTGCCTCAACCGGTCGCTGCCCCCGATCATGCCGCCAGAGCCGCCCGATGCGTTGTAGAAGCATATCAGTGGGAGCCAATTCGGTAATCATAAGATCCGCGTCAAGATCAACACTCTGCTCGACAATCTGGGTGGAGACGAGAATAGAACCGCATCGTGTTTTCCCATTCTTACCGAGCCGCTCCATCCATTCAGCCTCAATTTCTTCACGGCGCCAGAAAGGGAACCGCGAATGGAGAAGTCCGATAGGGAAATCTTTTTGAGTCAGTTCTATGAATCGCCGGTATTGCTTCTGTGCGGAGTCAACAGTGTTGCATATCCAGAGCGCCGCTCCGCCGTTTCGAGCAAGCGCAATCGCCTCTTGGGCGGCATTCTCTGCGGCAATAAAGCCGACTTTGACGGTTCGCGACTCCGGCGGTGCCGCTGCCACCGGTTTGAGTAAATGCCCTTCGTTACGCCCGGTGATGAGTGGATAAGAAAGTTCAGCATCTCCAGTAGCATCCTCCAAGCGAGAAACCATCTGCCGGCGCCGCTTTTCCGTCAGGGTGGCGGACAGGACAATTACCGTACAACCCAGAGCTTCGAGGGTCGTAATGAGCTTGTCGATGAGCGTCCCTGTGTAAAGGTCATAGGAATGTATTTCATCGAGAATCACCACCTTACCGGCAAGTGCGAAATGCCGGACGAAAAAGTGCTTTGCCGCCACCACACCAAGCAATGCCTGATCAACAGTACCGACCCCAAAAGGGGCAATGAGCGCCCGCTTTGCCGATGCGAACCAATCTCGCCCGGTTCGTGCATCTTCACCTGCAGAACCAGGACTTGTCGCAACTGGCAATAGTCCATCTGTTTGATCCATCAGCCAGGAGTTCCCATGAATCAGGCGGCTTGAATTAGATGTGTGGGATATGCGCCGCACAAACTCATTCATACGTATGTGCATCCGGTTACTGGTTGCCTGAGTAGGAAGCGCGAAATAGATTCCCATTGCTTTTCCGGAAACCAGTAACTGGTAGGAGGCCCATAGTGCCGCTTCAGTCTTGCCCATACCCATAGGCGCTTCGATAACATAGACTCCTGGTCCAGTCACTGCAGCGAGTGCTTTCTCCTGCATCTCATTGGGAATCCACCGTATTTCAGGCTTTTCTACATCATGGAATAAATCATGAAACGAAAGGTTTCGGACAAATTCAGTTTTCCGAAAGCCGATAGTATCGAGTGCCTGAAGTGCAGCAGCGGCGCTATCGATTGGGGTTTCATTATTATCTGTTGGGAAGAACCGCTCATCGGAGCCTATCCAGTCGGCTACAGAGGTTATGCCTGCCAGCCACCAGAGAGCAGGGGACGAATCATCTGCCGCAAGCCCTGCCGGATTTACTCCGAACACTGACCGTACAGCATCAGCGGCATCGTTCCGTTCCCTCTCCCAGTCTATTCCGCTTCGGTTTTCAGTGATTGGTTTCGGCGGCCTGAATCCTCGATCATTCGGTGGGCTGAGTCTTCCATGATGACCACCCAGTACAGCAGAAAGAAATTTACCTGTCCCCCGATCCACTCTGTTATCGTTGAAATATTTCTGTACGGCGGCATGGGTCGCTTTCCCATGATCCGATTCCAGGGCGGTATCCCAAACCCCATTTCGTGCAATCTTCAAGAGGTCTTTTTCTTCAAGCCATGCTTCACACTTTCGCTGGAAACCAGGGGAAATCTTCCCCAAATCATGAAGTGCGGATAGGGCCCCAATTGTTTCCGCATCGAGTTGAAACCGTTTCAACAACTCCGGTGCAACCTTAGCCATATTGCAAGCTACACATCCGACATTCACCATGTGTTGGAAGACTGAAATGCCTGGTTTTTTATCTTTAGTGGTCTTTGCCCAAAAGTGAGTCATAGTTTTCCTCTTTTTCTCGCCCAAAGGCTTGCCAATACTTTATCCACCACCCACCTGCATTTGCCTTCGTTGACCCCCCGCCGCTGCCACATCTAATAAATGATAGGGTGGTAAGTGATGCTGCTCACCGTTCCTCTCATCCTTGCCCCAGTAGCGGAAGTATGACGGAGTGTCTGTTGATTTCATGATTATATCCTCTATTCTACTCCCCTCACCCTCCCAAATAATGTCCTACATCTTTTTTCGATATTTTGGGGTTTATACAGCTTGCTGACCTTTTCGGCTTCGTTTTTGACAAGGTCTCTCAACTCGGGCGGGGAAACAACTTCTACGCCCGCGCCGTGTTTGAGTATTTCCATAACAATTTCTGCAAATTCTGCTACAGGAAAAGTAAGTTCAAGCGAGCCGTCCTTGCAAATGGTTTGTCCTTGTTTCGGATGCCAGATTAGACCGTCCACCCATTTGGCTTTTAATGGCGAGAAACGAAGTGTAACGGTGCGTGTCGTGTAGCCTTTAAATATGCCGAAGCTTGAAGAGAAATAGTGATCCGCATCAAACGGTCCCCTGATAATGAATGTCTGTTTGAGCATTCTAATGTCCGCGATGCGAAGGAGGTTAAAGTTTCTAAACTGGCGTCGCAAATGGCAGTAGCCGACCAGATGCCATGTACCCATGTAGTTATAAAGGTGGTACGGGTCAACGGTTCTGTGAGTCGGCTCATTACTGGCGGGGGATGCATAGGTGATTTCGATGGAACGTTTGTTTAGACAGGCTTCGAGCGCATGTTTGAACACCGTTTCGGAAGCCTGCGTGTATTCGATGAAACGGAGCGATACGGCATGTTTAACGGTGCGAATGTTGACGCCATGGCTTTTGAGGGCTACAGCGATTTTGTCGATTGCATGGGTGATGTCTTTGCCGAGGGTGCGGTTAGTAACGTTGTTGAGAAGATCGCGGGCCAACAGCAGTGATGACAGGTCTCCGGCTGAAAGTCTTATCGCGGAAAGACTGAAAGTGTTGTTACTGTAATAGTAGCCTTTGCGGTGCTGGTCAAATACCAGGGGGCAGCCGAGCCTGTCGCGCATGAATACTATGGCGCGTTGTGCGGTTTTCTGGGATATCTCAAACTGCCGGGCGAGTGTTGTTGAGTTTGGGTAGCGCCCGCCCTTGGCTTGCAATTCGAACCAAAGAAACCGCTCATAAACAATCGATGACGGCATCTGCGATATCCTCTCCTTAAAGCAAATCGGTATCATAAAAGCTCAGCATTGTTTCCTTGGGCAGTTGAATTATGAAATCTTCGCGTAATTGATCGTTGTTCCTTTTAATGGCTCGGATAAATGCCGTTGTTTCAATCTTATAAAGCATCGCAGGGTCTTTGTCCAGTTTCACACTGGTTGGCACTACAGAACGCCTTTTTTCCGTATTGCGCTGTGGGCTGAGTTACAAAGATTTTAGGTGGATGCCGGCAAATTCAATTTCATCTAGGCGAGCTGGATGAGATGATCCCATAATGTGCCAGAGCCGCAATCAGACAAGCCGGTTTCGACAACCATCGCCCCCGAATCTCTCGGAAATGCAGTAAGAGAAGAACGTTGACTGGTTAGATCCTATGCTTCTTGCTCACTTCGCTTGCGAGGCTATAGGGGTTTGCTTTTCCGACCAGATACCGAAAACTCTACAACTGTAGTAATATAGGGACAATAGAACCACTCCTGACACCCGTCCGTCATCTCCGGGGATGACGGACGGGTGCCAGGAGG
>CAIWXX010000151.1 GCA_903916735.1 uncultured Acidobacteriota bacterium | reverse complement strand
TTTTCCAGCAGGTTCTCAATAAAGGCACTCCGCTTCTTCAACTCCTCCTCGGCTTGCTTGCTCTCGCTGATATCGCGTAGGAAACCGACTATGCGGCTGCCGTTTTCATAGGCCCGGTACTGGACGCTGATCTCGACATCATAAATGCTACCATCCTTGCGGCGGTGCCTGGTCTTAAAACGATCCTCGCCCTGCACCATTATCTTCTGGATATGGGCGGCAATGTCATCAGCTACTTCGGCGGCATCCAAGTCCGGAACGCGCATGGCCATCAGTTCCTGCGCGCTATAGCCGCTCATCCGGCAATAGGCATCATTGACTTCCATCAAACGGCCTTGCATGTCTATCATCCAGAAGCCGTCCATCGCTGTTTGGAGGAGCGTTCGGTGCCGCTCCTCGCTCTTCTTAAGCGCTTCCTCTGCCTTCTTTCGCTCGGTGATGTCATTGTACAAAGCGACTATCTCGCCAGTGGGCAATTTGAAAACCCAAGTTTCTCGCCAGCTTCCGCGATCCTTTTCATCCAGATAAATGTGCACAGGGAAATATTCCGGTTCCCCTGTTTGCCATACTCTCTGGAATACTTCAAAGATTCCAAACGCTTTCACCCCGGGAAATACCTCGGAAACACGCTTACCGAGGATGTCTTTCCTGCTGACTTTCTCTATCTTCTCTGCCGAAGTATTGAAATCCCTGAATATGAAATCTCCACCGTTGTCGATGGCTTCATACATGGCTACTCCGCTGCTCATATGATTGAAGAGTTCACGGAACCTTATGCCGCTCTCCTGTAACGCCTCCTCCGACCGCTTGCGCTCGGTGATGTCGCGGATAGAAGCCATGATTCTGCTTTCACCGCCAATTCGAGTTCTTTTCAGAGTAACTTGTGCCCAAAATTTTTCTCCATCTTTCTTCTTCGCACGCCATTCAAATGAATTTAGGTTTGAATCAATTGCTTTTTGATTCATCTCTAATATTTTTTCTTTGTTATACCCTTCGTCCAAAGCACTTAGGTCTTCTATTGTACACTTGAGAGCTTCCTGCTTGTCAGCATAGCCGTAGATTTTCAGCATTGTTTTGTTCGCATCAAGGATCGATCCTGTAGCAATATCTTGGATAACTAACGCATCATCTGATGAGTCGAAAATTTCACGATAGCGTTCCTCGCTCTCCCGCAGCGCTTCCTCAGCTTGCTTGCTCCCGCTGAAGCCCGCACCTGATACAACAATTTCCTTTTTAACCGGCTGCTTCTTATTAACCATCTAATCTGCTCCTCCAATTGCAATAATGGATTGATCAAAAATTGGAGTGTATCTTTCGTTACTTTGCAGGGGTCGATGGTGGAGCACGATCAAAACGTAGACCACAGGCGGGCTGATGTCAAGGCAAATCGAAAACAGGAATATCCGGCAAGGTGAGTAAATCCTTTTACCCCAAATGACCCGCGGATTCCGTTGAGAATGCAATAATAATTTGCTACATCTGTGGCAAAATACAAAATGATTCATTGATGTGTACCACGAAAGGTGGGGCGTAGAAGAGCTTTACAAAGTCAGCAAACGCATATTCATTATCGAAGGCTTTCATGCCCAAAATGAACGGGGCGTCAAACAGGAGATCTTCGCGCATTTTGCCCTTGTCACCATGAATCGGATCTTCGCCAATCAAGCGGACGATGATCTGAATTCATCCGACAACCCAACTACAAAAGCTGCATTCACGTCTTTACAGGAAGCATGGAGGAGTTACTCTTCTTGCACGCCAAGATAAAAACTGCGGTTCAACGCGCATTTCATTTCATCATCGGTCGACACCAAAAAAACAGACCGGGTCGTTCCTATGCTCGAAAATCAATGAGACCTGAAACCAAGCGGCGTCCCAATAAGAATCATAAAAAGCTGGTACTGACAGCTCCGGGAATTGCCGTACCATCGTAACCCCTTAAACGAATGCCATTGGCCCCGCAGAGCTGGCAGGTGTAGATGAGGCTCATGAAGATATCGCCCATTGCTGTAGTTAACAACTCGCCAGCTCCGGAATAGGGACCGGATCCGGACACACGTGCCGTTGTATTCGCGGCAGGCAACCAGGGGGGGAGAGGGCGCCGCGCCGCGCGGCACCCGCGGCGTAGGTTTCAGTCCTTATGGGCTAGTTTGTGTGTGTTGTCCTTGATCTGGAAGAAGACGAGTGCGACTTCGAAGAAGATGCGGGCTAAGGTCAGCTGCAGGACTGAGACGATCGGGGCGAAGATCAGCATCGCAAGCCCCGATATAATCAGCGTTCCACGGGCGTACTCCGTCCTGACGCCGGCGACCAGCTGCATGAGGCCGCTGAAAACCATCACGATAAACCCGAGAGCGCATAAGACTGTGGTGATGATGTAGAGCACGCGGACGATCTTCGGTGTGATGAACATCTCGAACTTGAAGTCGAGAAGTCCCTTGAAGAATCGCGCGTCCTCCTGGAAGGCGTCGCGTGCCTGTGACACCGCGACTTGAGAAGCAGAGCCTGCGGCTGGGGCCACGTATTGAGGCGCCGGGGCGAAAACGGGTGGCGGCGGCGATGCGAACGGTGGTGGCGTAGGCACTGTAACAATCTGGAATGCCGGTAGCGTGCGAGGATCCGCCCAGGTGGTCATTGTCCTGTTCCAGACCAGGAGTTGGTGTCCGGCGTTTTTTGCCATGATGTTCCGTACTTGCTCGGCGTTGTGCTCTCCACCGAGCTGGCTTCCGTCAACGACCACAATCCAAGTGTCTTCTGGCATCTATCATTCCTCCTATTCTTTATTCTCGGGTCTGAACTGGGGAAACCTTTTTCTTTTCTGCCAGCTCCTTTGTGTGCATCTTCTCATCGATCAGGGCGAGCCGCAAGCCGCAAGCCGTCGCACAAAAGGGCCCACGACGACGGGCTCATTTTACCTCTTTCATTAAACTCGCCATCTTTCGGAATGCGACTGGGAAATGCTCGCATCACCTATCAGTTGGTTGCGAGCCTTCACATTTTCTAGTACGATCACATGTACATTTAAGAATATGAAGTAAGCTTGGCGAGCTTGAGCTTGCATGCAGATCAAGCCGAGACGGAGACCGCGTCAAACCTGGTTACTGTCCTCCGCATGACATCAGGAAAGGTGGGGAAAATGAGCGACAAACGGAATAATCCGCCCGAGCAGTTTCCGAGCAATCTCCAGTTGCAGCAATCGGCAATCACTCCGGCCCCCGGGCAGGCCGTGTGCGCGACATGCGCCAAACCGCTCAAGCCGGGCGCACGCTTTTGTGGGAAATGCGGTTCACGCTATGAACCGCGGCCGACAGTGACTCCCCCTTTGCCTGTTTGCCGGAACTGCGGAACCCCACTCGAACCGGACCTTCGATTCTGCTGTAACTGTGGCACGCGCGTACTTCCTACTACAGGTGCCTTTCCAATCCAGCCGCAGTTGGAATCACCGCCGCCGCTGGAACCGGCCTATTCCAACCAACCCCCGCCCATACCCTCCTATCAAAGCCCGGGCCCCGCGATGAGCAATATCCCTTTCGCACCTCCCGTTGCACGACGCAAGACAGGGCGGATCATCGCGATCGTCGCAGTCATCTGTGTTTCGGCTGCAATTCTTGTTTACACGATCAGCTTCCTGAAATACAGGGCAGGGTGGCTTGAAAAAATATCCAGCGGGAGGACTCTGGATCCATCGAACCCGCTGGGCGATCTTACCGGCAACACAGCCTCGTCATCAGATATGGCAAGCGGAAAATACGCGGACTTTGTCGAGATGGCAGAAAGTATGATGAAGTCCTTGGAACAATGTATTATCGAAATGGAATCAGCTTCCTCGGCCTCTGAAGTTGCATCCGCTCTGAACGCTATGGCTGATACCAAGCAATCGTGGAAATCTCGCGGCAAGGTCCTTGATGAGAAGTATCCGGATTTTGCGAATCCGGACAAATTCCCCCCGGAATTGAAACCACTCGCCGACAAGATGAAAGCGTTGGGGGGACGATTCGGCCAAGCCATGCAGAAGGCCAGCAAATACGCGGACGATCCGGAAGTGCGCGCGGCAATGAAGAGGGTCCAGCAGGGATAGGGCACGAGTCGGAGAGACCATGATCAACTGCCGGGTTTGTGGAACCGATATCAAGGGAAACGCCCACTTCTGCGGATCATGCGGGACGCTGGTAGTCTCTCCTTCTCCAGCCGCCATCAGATGTCCGGCATGCGGACAAAGTCTCCCTCCAAAGGCTCGTTTTTGTGGCGCGTGCGGTCAATCCATTGCGCCTCCTCCTATCCCGCAACAAAGCTCTTTCGCACCGCCGCACGGAGCGGCTACGGTTCATGGAGCGGTTTCACGCGTGCCACCGCGCGCCCCGCGGGTAGCCGGGGTATTTTCACATAGAGGGGTGCTCATTGCCCTGGGCATCCTCGGAGTTTCCACCATCCTCGCCGTCACGCTCCTCGTGGTCTTCGACGGGGGATTATTCTTTCGAGGCGGCGCCGACCCTTTCGGCCATTTCAAACCATTCCCCCCCGGCGCGCTGAACACGCCCGCAGTGGACGTGCGCCCAGCAAAGGGTGTGCGAATCAAGGCACCAGCCGGGGCTCTCGACAGGGACCGGGAGTTCACAGCAACATGGCTGGACGGGGATCGCATGCAGGAGGCCATCCGCCGGATGCCTGCCCAGGGTGATCTGCCGGTAATGGCATTCGACCTGGAAGCAGGCATGAAGCCCGAGGAAACCCTGCCGAGGCCGTTCACAGTGAACTTGGATCTGCGGGAGTTGGCCATCCCGGAGGACATCTGGCCCGATTTGTCGGTGATGCGCCTGGAACCGGATGGCACCGTCTTGAGTCTGATAACACGATTAGACGGAAGCCGGCTCCTATTCTCTACACGGAAAAACAGCGTTTATATCCTGGTTCTTTTGATGGGGTTGCTATGGGAAAGGGGAGTGCTCAAAGATGCCAGCGAAAAGTTCCCGAATCCCCCCTACATCTCCGATCAAGTCCAGAACTACACGTTATGGTGGCCAGAAAAGATGCTTCACGGGAATGCGGCGGAGGTCGAACGGGTCCAACAGGAGACGGAAACCGTGATGTCCCGCCACGGTTGGGATCCGGCGACCAGATCATGGATTAAGGGGTACACCGAAGGCTTCTTTAAGCCCGGCCCTCTCGGTTACTACATCCAGAAATGGCGGGAAGTAAATTCTGATCCGGAGTATCGGCAGCTGAGCTACCTGGTGAAAAGCCTGGCCTGGAGGCGTGATAACTACTGGCCTCCAAAGGTGAGTGCCATCTTTACGGCACTTGAGCGTGCCGATGAATACCTTCGCTCCATCCGGAAGTTCCGGATGTCGTGCTACCCCGTGGACATTATCCTGGTCAAAAGCGAAGACAGTCCGCTCGGCGAAATGATCCCCGCGTTCTTCCTGCGCCACAATGTCGCAGCATCTGCACCCTACATGCAGGTCAACACTATCGGCAACCTGAGGACAGACAAGGAGCTGAGTGAGCTCAATATGACGATGGTGCACGAACTCTTCCACGTTTCCCAGATCGAGTACATGCATCTGACACATGGGTTCGACTTCCGCCTGGCATGGTTTTCCGAGGCGACTGCGCTGGAGCTGGAATACGAAGCGAACGAGGATTATTTCACCAGGAAATGGAGTCCTCTGAGAGACAAGCTGACGGATCGAAATGATTGGGACACGTTCCGTAATCCCCTTCAGGATCCGGGATTGGATAGAGACGCAGCCATCAAACACGGCTACACCGCGTCGGTATTCCTCGATTACCTTCGGGACGATCCGGGTTACAACACCCTCGGTAAAGAAGGCTTTCTCCCGGCGATCATGGAATCATCCGGCGGCTTCCTCCAGAGCCCCGTGGGAGCCCTCTATGCTGCAACATCCAGGACACCGAAGGAATTGGCCGATCGATTCTTGACGTTCTGCAAATCCCAGTCGAACGACATGATGAGAGTGGTGCGGGCGAAATCACAACGCTCGAATAATCCCCTGACACAGGACGTCAACGTGCAATTGACTCCGGCCACGCCGGTATACGAATGGCGGTACTCGGAGGAGAATCCCCTCTCCACATCCTTTCGCGTGATCTCCCTCTCTGCCTTTCCTGCGGATTCCTGCAAGGATGCAATCGCACTGCTGATCAACGGAAAAGTAGGGCCACTGGCCACGCGGGACGTCTACCACCGGGTTTCCACATCCGTTCAACCCGCGTGGAAGGACGCCGACGGGCGATGCGAGAAGATCTCTTTGGGAGGGGCGAATGAAATCTGCCTCCAGCGCATCGAGGCCTTCGTTTCAGGCCAAGGCGCGACCGCGCCGGCGGGGTACCAGGGATACCTTACCGACTGGCTCACAGTTCTCGTTCTGGCCCCTCCGAAGGCCCCAACCGTTGAACAAAAAGACGACCTGCTCCGCATCGAGTTTGAACCTACCGAGCTGAAACGACGCGGGCTGGTCAGCGGCTACAACATATCCGTCATAACGCCTTCAACAGAGGGTCTTTTCGTTCTTCAATCGACAAACGAGAAGGTGGAGCTCGAAACCGGAAAGGCGGAAGGAAAACTCTTCGATCTGAAACTCCGGGACAAGAAGGCAGGCAAGACGTTCACCGTTACCGGGCAGGATATGAGAAACCTCATCGGTCAGTATGCCTATCTCTATGGCACGACGAAGTCGTACCGCGTGTTCTACCAGGAGGTCGTGGAGGTTCCGGGCTCGTCCCCTCCGGTGAAGATTCCAGGCCCCCCCAGCGCCATCGCCGAAGTGCGCGCATCGAAGGAGAGACCGAAATCTTTTGACGTCTTCGGCACATGGGAGGGACCCATCTCGCTTACAGGGCTGAACATGAACATGGTCATCGGGCCAGGCGGGGTGGGGTATGACATCAAGGTGGTCCAGCAGATTGCGGATGAACCCGCTCAGGTATTCTTTGGGAAAGCCTCACAGGAGGATGGACGCATCTTCTTCGAACTCTATATCAAGGACGGCTCAGCGGTACTCGGACCGATGCAGAAACTGTACATGCTGCCGGAAGGAATGCTGGCCATGTTTGGCCCCAATGTAACGCTCAGCCGCAAGGGAGACAAATGAAGACACGACACTGGGGTACTCGAACTAAGGTGTCGGACCGTCTCGCTAGGCGTTAGTTTTTTTCCAGACGCTTCGCCAGAGCCCTCAAACGCGTAGCGAACGCGGGGGTTTCCGTCGCCTCAGCTTCCAGGTCCCGAACGGCGAGGAACACTGCGCCGTGCGTTCGGCCGTAGAGACGGGCTATCTCCATCGTGCGCAAGTTCGAGTGGCGCCTGTGGGCATACAGGAGCAATCGCATTCTCCGCGCCAGTCCGTCTGGACGGAGCGTGACCGCGCCAAGCTGATCGACAGCATTCTGCGGAACTACCCTGTGCCCGCTATTTTCCTCTACAAACGAAATGATGAGGGGGAGCTGGTTTACGATGTGATCGATGGTAAGCAACGCCTCGAGTCCATCCTTATGTTCGCAGGCGCGATGAAGGGGATGTTTTATGCGCGCACCCAGTTGCCTGAAGCGGAGGAGATGGAGTTGGTCAATTGGGCCATGCTCAAACGCAGGGGATTGCAACACCGCATCACTGGCTATGAAATACCAGTCGTCGAAGTAGACGGTGAAATAGGTGACATCATCAACGTGTTCGTCAGGATCAATTCCACAGGCAAGGCACTTACGGGGCAGGAGCAGCGCCATGCCCGCTACTACAATAGCCCGTTCCTCAAGGAGGCAGCCCGGCTGGCCAACAGCTTTGAGCCCTACTTTCGCAATAACTCCATTTTCAGTACTGGCCAGTTGAGTCGCATGAAGCATATCGAACTCATGTGTGAGCTCATGCTTTCCATGGTACAGGGCGACGTGTTGAACAAAAAAACCGCGTTAGATCGAGTCATGGCGACGAAATCGTTTGACGGGCGGCAGCTCGGCAAAGCGTCGCGAATGATCACAACCACTCTGCACCGTCTCGATAGGATGTTTCCCAACCTCAAGGCAACTCGTTTACGACAGGTGACGGACTTTTTACAGTCTGGCGGTTCTCATCGGGAAGTTCGAACAGGAAGGGTTGATCCTTACAGATCGGCATCGCAATCATCTTGCATGGGATCTCTTGGAGGCTTTCGCTGTCCGGGTCGATGAGGTCCGCGAACTGCAGCGCAAGGCCAAGGGTGCTCGGCCCGACCAAGAACTCTACCGTGATTACTTGCTAACTGTCTCCCAAATGACCGATGACGTGAATCAACGCCGTAAGCGCGAACAGATATTGAGGGGAATTCTGGAGAGTATATTCACCAGACGAGACAGCCGGCGAGGTTTCACTCCCGAGCAATGTCGCATAATCTGGAACACTTCCACAAGCAGGTCCTGCTCGTATCCGGGATGTAGCCGTAAGTTGACATGGGACGATTTCACCATTGACCACATCAACCCGCACAGCAAAGGGGGGCGAAGCCAGCTTGAGAACGCAGCTCTGATGTGTCGGGAGCACAACGCTGCCAAAGGCAATCGCAGACGATAACTTCACCATGACTGTTTGTCAGCATGGATCCAAGCTGTCTGCGAAGGACAACGCGCAAGAGAAGCCCGTTGTTCCATCCCGATTTATTGATACTTAGTGATTTCAGGCTCAAACCAATACACCAAACATCCAGCAAAGACCCTTATGATGCAACCGATAGGCGATATAGGACAGCCTCTGCATTTTGCACCGGCAGCTGTGCATTCGATTGACTGCCCTGAACCGGCTCGTCCAAGGTTCTATGCGTATCATGAGCATATGCCATAATTACCGGGTCAAATAGATACTCCTCCTGTGCGGTGTCTCCCTCATCCTCGACACACTCCAAGATTTGTTGAGAACTAATGCCACCCCCC
>CAIWXX010000150.1 GCA_903916735.1 uncultured Acidobacteriota bacterium | reverse complement strand
GTCAAGAGGGTAGGTCGGCACTACAAGCAGTTTCGCCTTCCTCATTGGATACCCTTGCGCATCAACACCGTCAACGCACCAATCCGGGTTACGAAAATTCTTGAATTTTGACGGGCGCCGCGTCGAGTTGCCTAAGTCGGGTTAACACGCTTCACATTCGCGAAGATCGGGTCGGTATATTCCGTTTTTTTTGGACCTGAGTTTTGGTCACACTCCGAAGTCTGTAGTTTTGACGATTCAAGATATTGGAAAGGGTTCGTACCGTCGGGACTGTTTCACTCGACCAGCCCTTCTCCAACAGCGCTGATCGCACGGCCGTCGCCGTCATGTTCCTATAGGAAAAGTCCGTGCGCAGATGCGATTGCGCTTGGCTCTCCGGATCCATGACAGCCCGCAGGTCCACCACCAACTGCGGCCATTTCTCCTCAGTCTTTGGTTTGCGCCGCTTCGACAGATCGTTCAGGCATACTATGCCTGTTCGCAACTCGTTCATTCCCAATTCAACCGTGGCTCGCCCCCATCCAAACACAGCCTCCGCTACACGTGGTTTGCCATTCAACAGGGTCTTCGTCGTATTCGCCATCGCTTGCCGGCGAGCAGGCCAAGGAATTCTAACCACTATGCGCTGAACCAACTCAACGACAGAAATTGGAATCTCGTTTTGTTGCAGAATCGATGTCTTCATGTGCACATATCCTTCTTATCGCTCGACATCAAGATACAATAAAAAGGGTATACTAGTAATTACTTATTTCCTTAGATGCCGGGCCCCTCCATAGCACTTCGCCGGAGCGCCGGTCTATTATCGATATGTTTCGTGTACGCATTTGTATATTAACCTGCTCCTAATACTTCGAGCCCGCATTCCCTCATAGCCTTTGCCAGCACATCATCGAATACGGCGCAGCGTACATCACCGGTGATCGCTGTGTAAGCTTTGGCGCTTGCCAAGTGAATGGCATCACCGGTTCGCAGCGGATGTGATAGCACCAGGATGGGCAGCGACATCAGCAAAGTCGCCGTCACCTCGACTATTCGGATATCGGGCCAGCGCCTGTCCAGAGACTCGACCAGCCTAAAGAAATCACTTTCGTTTATGCGGCGTTCCCGTTTCAGCCGGGCGAACGCGGTCACGGATTCGGCCCACGCCAGGCGAGACGTGCAAAGTTCCACAGCTTTCCTGACGGCATCGGACACCAGGTCCGAGTATTCCTCGACCACGAATAGCTTAACCAGCGCCGACGTATCTAGATAGAGTTTCACCGCCGGTCCTCTATGACGATTTGCGATGCTGTTGGACCTTTCCCCTTCAATTTTACTCTGAAGTCGGGGAGCGTGAACGGCCTGCGAGCGACCGTTATGACGATGCCCTCAGCGTGGAGTTCAGAGGGTTGAGGCGGTGGGCAGATTTCGGCAATGACATGGCCGTGGTGTGTGACGCTCACACGTTTGCCGTGCCGCACTTCGTCCAGATATGTGCTCAGACGTGCCTTCAGCTCACGAGTGGCTACTTCTAGCATTGTGTTTACATCTCCTGGTTACAATGTAGTCACACAGGTACTACTTGTCAACAGCCCTGACGCAAGAATAGCAGCGCCTTGAATTCACTGGGTGATTCATTCGGGTGAGAAATTTTTTTTCGCAAAGAAGGGACTAGACGTGGAACCCCGATTCTGCGAAGATAGGGTGAACTTTTCATCTGGAGGGACACCCGGCGATGGCAAAAGGCGAAGAGGAAGAGCTCGTTCAGTGTGGACGCGAGATAGGGGCGTCGGAGATCGATGGCATCAAGGATGTGTGTGCCCGGTTTCCGGCGTTGGGCATGGACGATCTGCGAGCACCTTGGGTGGACGACAGCGACTGGCGCCCTCAAGCTCACAGCGAGTTTGAAGTTGCTGGAGAAGCTCGAGCACCAGGGACGGATACGGCTGCCGGAGAAGCCTGCCCCCTGGCACGCCATAGGAGCGATCCGCCCCGGAGGACAAAGCAGAGCAACCCCGGCAACAGGATCCGATGCGGGATCGGGGAACTGGGGCCGGTGGCGCTTGAGGTTGTCACGAGCCGAGAAGCGGCAGGGCTCTGGAACGAGTACGTTGAACGCTATCACTAT
>CAIWXX010000149.1 GCA_903916735.1 uncultured Acidobacteriota bacterium | reverse complement strand
TCAAAGATCGAGCTGATCGGCCCGATAAACAAAATAAAACGCAGGATCTTGGCAATCGTCCACTGGCGCGGCTTGGTCAGCCAGTCAGCATCCACAGTGTCGGTGGGAATGGTGGTCTGCGAGAAGTCGTACAAAAGATTGTTGGTCAGCACCTGGATCGGCAGCATAGGTAGGAAAGGCAGGAATGCGCTGGCCCCCACGACGCTGAACATGTTGCCAAAATTCGAGCTGGCCGCCATCTTGATGTACTTGACAATGTTGCCAAAGACCCGCCGGCCTTCCAGCACACCCTGCTCCAGTACCAGCAGGCTGTTTTCCAGCAGGATGATATCGGATGACTCCTTGGCGATGTCCACCGCGCTGTCCACTGAGATGCCGACATCGGCGGCCTTCAAGGCCGGGGCGTCGTTGATGCCGTCACCCATGAACCCTAATACATGGCCCTTACTCTGGAGCGCACGGATGATGCGTTCCTTGTGAGACGGGACCAGTCTGGCAAAGACGCTGGTCGCGCCGGCTGCTTCTGCCAATTCCGGGTCGCTCATCGTTTCGATTTGGGAGCCGAGCAAAAGATGCTCCACCGGCATGCCCACTTCTTTGCAGATGTAGGCGGTGACGATTTCATTGTCGCCGGTCAGGACCTTGACGTCCACTTTCAAGCTGTGAAGCCGCTTCAACGCCTCTGTAGCGGTGTCCTTTGGCGGGTCGAGGAAGGCCAGGAAACCCAGCAGGATCAGCTCCGACTCATCCTTGACCGAGTAAATCGGCTCATCTGATGAGCCCGGCATTTGCTTATAAGCCAGGGCGATTACCCGGAAGCCCTGACCATTCAGATCGTCCGCCAACTGGCGGCGTTTGGCGTCGTGCTCGGGTAGAACTTCGATGACCTCTCCTTTGACTTCCACCCTGGTGCACTGGCTCATCACTTCATCCACCGCGCCTTTGCAGATCAGCGTGTTCAACCCGGTTTCATCTTCCACCACCACCGACATGCGCCGACGTACGAAGTCGAAAGGGATCTCGTCGATCTTGCGGTACTTTTCGTCCGCTTTCAGGTGCTCTCTCAATTCCTCATGGTCGAGGATCGCTTCGTCGAGCAGGTTCTTCAACCCAGTATGGTGATAGCTGTTCAGGTAGCCGTATTGCAGCACCTTCTCGCTGGGGTCGCCGTACACGTCCAGATGCTTTTCGAGCACGATCTTGCCCTGGGTGAGAGTGCCGGTCTTGTCGGTGCACAGCACGTCCATCGCTCCGAAGTTCTGGATGGAGTTCAGGCGTTTGACGATCACTTTCTTGCGGGCCATCGCAAGGGCGCCTTTGGACAGGTTGACGGTCACGATCATGGGCAGCATCTCGGGGGTCAGCCCGACGGCCACGGCCATGGCGAACATGAAAGCTTCCAGCCAGTTATGCTTGCTCAGTCCGTTGATAAGGAACACAGCTGGAACCATCACGGCTATGAAGCGGATCATCAGCCATGTGAACTTGTTGACGCCCTTGTCGAAACTGGTCAACTGGCGCTGCCCGACAATACTGGCAGCCAGCGATCCGAAGTAGGTTCGGTCTCCGGTGTGGATTACCACGGCTGTCGCGGAGCCGCTCTCCACATTGGAGCCTAAAAAGCAGATGTTGGGAAGTTCCAGTGGGTTCTGAATATCTGCCGATGCCTGGGCGGCTTTCTTCTCCACAGGTAGGGCTTCGCCGGTGAGGGCCGCTTGATTCAAGAACAGGTCTTTGGCGGAAAGCACCCGTACATCAGCCGGCACCATATCGCCGGCGGCCAGCCGAATGATATCACCAGGCACCAACATCTTGAGCGATACTTCTTCTTCCTTTCCGCCGCGGGCCAACGTCGCCGTGTTGCTGACCATAGCTTGGAGCTTCTCGGCCGCATGATCTGCACGCATCTCCTGGAAAAAACGCAATACCACACCCAGAACAACCATCACGAATATGACCACTGTCGCGCGCAGGTCACCGGTTAGAAAGGAAAGCACGCCCAGTGCTACAAGCAGGATGACGAGGGGATTCTTAATGTTACTCAGGAGGCGCATCAGGGCCGATTGACGCTTCTCTCGGACAATCTCGTTCATCCCGAACTGCTTCAAGCGAGATTCGGCTTCCGCCTCGCTCAGGCCATTCAGTTGTGATTCAAGCCCCTTCATGGCGGCATCGGTATCGGCTCGTGCCGTTTCTAATAGCTTTATGGAATTCTGTGCCCCGTTCCCGCCGGAGAGGCTGCCTGGGTGCCTCGATACGCTCAGGGTCTTCTTTGAGAATTTCATCCATGCCTCTTCTGTGTGTTCGACTTTTCAACGATCACGCAAAAAGCGCACCTCCGCGCGCAAGCGCTCCACCTCATCGAGCAGATTGAAGATCGTTTTGACCCACTTCAAATCGAGGCCATGAGCGGTTCGCCAGTGTTCGATTTGCCGCGCCGTGTAGATCGCCTCTTCCGTAAATTCCATCACCCCATACGGTGGCTGAATGACCGGTCGCACCAAGCCGGCGCGACAATAGATCAGAATGGACCGGCGAGAGACACCAGCAAGATGAGCGGCTGCATCGAGGCTGTAGAGAACGTTCGGCTTTGGTTGGAACAACTCCAGAGCAAGAGGCAGGGGGTCGTCCGGATCAACTCGCTTGTTCATGAGGTCTTCCTCGGATTGAACGTCGATTTTGCGGCCAACTGTTCCCATAGAATCTTTTGTTCCGGCGTAAGATGAGGCGGAACCTGGATGGACACAAGGGCATACAGGTTGCCATACGTTCCATCACCGGTGGTGGGCAAGCCTTTCCCGCGCAAACGAAATTGCCGTCCGGTTGTCGTGCCCACCGGAATTTTCAAGGACACTTTTCCATGAAGAGTTGGGATCTGGACCGTGGCACCCAGAACCGCTTCCCATGGGGCCAACTCCAAATCGTAGTACAGGTCGGCACCCGTCACACGAAAATCGGGGTGTTTGGCGAACTTGACACGCAAGTAGAGGTTACCCGAATCGCCCCCGCCGATGCCTTCCTGGCCTTTGCCTGCGAGGCGGATGAGCTGCGCTTCCCGTACGCCGGGGGGGATTTTCACCCGCAAGGTCTGCATGGTCGATTTCCCAGTGCGCGGATCGGTGCGCTGCAGGTTGATCGTGCGCGTCGAACCGTGAAGGATTTCGTCAAGCGTCACCAGGATATCGCCCTCGATATCCTGGCCGCGTCGGGCGAATGCCTCGCCTCCCATGCTATCCCCTCGTGTTCGGCCGAAACCACCGGCTGGGCGACCGCGACTACCGAAAAACTGCTCGAAGAAATCGCTGAAGCCCGTGCCATCGAAATGGAATTCCGAAGCCTCTTCGTAACCTCCGCCAAACCCTCCCTGTGGCGGGGCATGCTGTCGTTCCGGACGGTTCCAGTTTGCTCCCAGTTCATCGTATTTTCGTCGTTTTTCCGGATCGCTTAGGACTTCGTTGGCTTCGTTCAGCTCCTTAAACTTCTCTTCGGCTCTGGCTTTGTCTTTGGCAATGTCAGGGTGATACTTACGAGCAAGCTTGCGGAAGGATTTTTTAATTTCGGTGTCGCTCGCATCTCGAGCCACGCCCAGGACATCGTAGTAGTCCTTGAATTCAACCGACATGGTGGGCACCGGCTGAATGGCTCAGATCATTCACGATGACCTTGGCTGGACGAAAGACCTTATCGCCGCGGCAGTATCCGCGCTGAGTCACTTCGAGGACTATCTGATCGGGTTGGCGTGGGTCATTCCGCACGAAAACAGCATCGTGTCGATGAGGATCAAAGGGCTGACCAACGTCCTCGACGGCCTCAATGCCGTGGCGTTGGAGCAACTGGCTTAACTGTTGCAGCGTCATCTGTACACCCTGATGTAATGACTCGGAGGAAGAGGATTGCTCGGAGGCCAGGGCGCGTTCGAGATTGTCGAAAATGGGCAGCAAGTCGGCGATAAATGCTTCTTTTTCGGCCGCAGCTTGTCTCTCGGAATCGCGTCGGGTGCGCTTTCTGTAATTGTCGAAGTCGGCTGCGAGGCGCAGGTACTCGTCCTTCTGTGCGGCCGACTCCTCAGCACCGGCAGCAACGGCATTCTGCGAATCGAACACCTGGCTTGAATGATTTGAGTCCATGGTTTGTCCCTCGTGACACTCCGATCGAACGCCGCTTTTTTTCCTGGAGCTCATTTGATTACTCAAACAATGAGGAACTTCTCTGTTGCCGGCAATCCCCTGACCACGCAGGCGACAACATCCGCACCTGACGGTCCGGCGACCGGAGCGAATAGTACCGCCCTTCCATCCGTTATTCCGATCACGACACCCAGCACCGTCTCACCCGCTGTGAAATAGCACTCAATGTGCGGCGTTTGTAGCATTCGCTCTCCTCGTGTGAAATTGTCGATAAATCCACTGACCATTTCCGCCAGCGCGCTTGGCTCCGCCGGATTGAACAAACCCGCCACTGCCGCCTCTAACACTTTTTGACTCCTTTGGCTCTGTGGCGCCGATGATCCAAAGTCTCTTCCGAGCCCGGTTCCCACCGCGGCCTCAGAACCGAAAGTTACTTCCAGCCCGCTCCACTGGATGCATTGATCGTCCATGAAGTAGCTGTGAAAGGTGAGGTCCAGGTTGAGGCTTGTCTGAGGGTCGATCTTGAATTCATGTTCAGCCGCAAGCGGCGTCAGCCCCGCCATGGTTGTAATGACGAGGAAAAGGAAGTACCGAGCTTTTGTCATGATGCGATCCTTTTTAGATGTTGAGGGAGACCGCCGATTAACACGACGGGCGATCGTCCATGTGATGGATCCGGCATGATGACGGACCAGGACATATGGATTGAAATGTTCACCACTGATAACGGCACGGCGCATTTTAACATTGAAGACAATAAAAGCCGATGCTGAAATCAAATTGAGATGAGTTTTAATCTCTAGTCGGTGAAACCTTTGTACAAAATGGCAAGACCTGTGATAGGGCATAATCGTGAATTCCTCTCAGGAAGCCAGGAAGAAAGGAATGCAGGAATGGCTCATGAAACCACGGCTGCTGGTCGACATAAAAATCAGTTCCTGCTTTCTTCTTTTCCTGCATTCCTGAGAGGTTCGGGAGGGATAATTATCAAAACCGCCTTTTTTGGTTGCGGCTATGCCGCGGTAGGAAGTGAACTCCAACCTCACATTGTGTGATGTGATCAGAATGTCGAACAAAATCCGAATTTCCGGACATCGTCATCAAGCCGAATTGTGAGATCGATCACCTCGGTTCCTTGAGATGATGAGATTGTAGTCGTTTTCCCGCGTTAGAATGTGGAGGTATAGATCTGATGAGCGGACAAAAGAATGATAACATCCCAGGGGGCGGCGCTGAAAAGCCGGCGCAGCCACAGGCCAGCATAACGACTGTCCGAATAGCAAAACAACGCCCGACACTGACCAACTCGCATCTCCCTCGACATCGCTTTGTCAGAATCATCCTCATTTCAGCCACCGTGGTGGTCAGCATCGTGGCCATCGGCTTTGCCATCTTCCTGGCGTCGGGTCTCTTCAATTATTCAGTCTTCGGCGGACGGCCGCCGGATAATGCCTCCACTGGCTCTCTCGGCGATTCCTCCGCGACGGTCGCCGCGACGAGCGCCATCGCATCGGACGGCACAGTGCTTTCGCAATACGAAGATGCCACTTATCATTTTTCCGTTTCAATGCCTGCATCCTGGAGCGTGACGGTTGGAGAATCCATTCGCATGAATGATTCGGCAGATGGAGGCAGCACAAATGTTCAGATCCAGCCCGTCTTTCTGTCCGGCAGATATCGATATCTCTCGGCTTCTCAAGTGGCGAACTATCTGATCGGCAAGCGAAGAATTCAGTATGAGGGATTCACCGTTGAACGCGTCAGAGAATCCGGAGATGGCCGCTTCCTGGAGCTTCAAGCCTCCTTCACCGAAGCCGGGGCGCTCAAGAAGGTTGTTTACACTATCTTCGTCAATCAGCCGTATGTGATGCTCAGCAGCTATGAGTCTTCCGATAATCTCTTCTCAACCAGAGAACCGCTCATGCGGAGCATCGCATCCAGCTTCCGACAATTCACCCCGCCTGATACGGTAGAACAGGCTCAGAACAGCGCATCGATGAGTAGCATCGGAGAGCTTCGCGAAACTTTTCAGGATAACCGAGTCAAGATCCTGCTCCCGGACGGATGGACAGCCCACGTCCTCCAGGGCTGCAGCGGACTGCTCGCCCTGGACGGCGCCACGCCTGCGAGGGGCGTGGTCTTTCTCAACGGACTCCACCAGAGCATCCAGCCGCTCCCGGTTGGGACGACACCCGAAGTGTATCTTACCGACATTCTCCCACAGGATTTTCCGGACGTCACCAATATGCATCTGATCGGTTATGAAGATGGCGACGTTAGCGGTCTCACGAATGGCGGCGGCACAGACGTGAAAGTGATGCGCTGCACCTTCATGAATAAGGGCGAACCTGCGATGGGGATCTTCCTCGTCGGCACTTATGGCACGTCTGTCTCAACCGCTGTGGCAATGCTCTGGGGAGTCTATTCTCCTCAGGATCAATTCGAACAGGACAAGCCCACTCTCGTTCGGATTTTCACATCGATCGACTACAGCAGTTCTTCACTCGATCAGTGCAGAGGTGCATTGAACGCTTCGTGGGCGGCTGCCAATCGCACGGGGGAGACCATTCGGAGGAACGGCGAGCAGATGCGTCAGGAAAACCTGCAGCTCTACCAGGAAAAGCAAGACCGGAATGACGAGTTTTTAGAGAAATACAGCGACTACATTCTCAACCGGGAGCGCGTGTACAACCCGGAAACGAATGAGGTCTATCATGTCGACCAGGACTTCTATCGATATTACGATCTGCATCGTGACGAGTTCCGCGATCAAGACATGCGTGAACTGCAACCCGGTGAATGGCTGGCCTACACGCCGCTCGATGGCAATTTGCGGGTCTCCTAACCTGGCGGAGCCAGAACCAAAGACGGTGACCGCATCACAGAGCTACTCTGGACCTCTCAGGAAGCGAGGAAGGGAGGAATGCAGGAACGGAAAACGGTGTGCTGGCAATGACCGGTTCGTTCCTGGTTTCCTTACTTCCTGCATTCCTGAGAGGTTCGGATGGGATCTCGCATATTCCGAAGATCTTACCATTTCGTGTCGACATTTTGCAGTTTAGACACTAACAAGTGAGTAAGTTGCGAATCAGCCCCCAATAGGCGTGAGGCGGATTCCTGAGCAGTTTAGATGGATCATGGCAATGAGAGCGACAGCGGAATGGAGGGGCCGATGGCACGATGGCTAATCATCCTGATTTTGCTGTTGTAGCCTTCGACAGCGCCATTGGTGATTTTGTGTTTGATGAATCGGCTGATGCCTTTCCAGTGGCTTTTGAGAGTCAGTGCAAGCTTCTTGAAGGGTTCGAGGGCGGGATCGGCGTGCCCAGCCCAACCACTGGTCGAATTTGAAACCGGCGGCTTCAGGAGTGCCCGCTATGAAGATGTCCTGGAACGACTCTTTGAGGAGGTAGGCACGATAGAGGGGCTGATTGCATGGTCCTGACGCCACACGTTGGACAGAGGACGCGACAGATCGTGGAGGAGATATGGAGCTCACATCCAAAAAGGCCAAGATGCCGCCAGGAGAGCTGCTTCCCTTTCACTCCGCGCAGTCGCCAAAATATTGAAGCACATCAAATATCAGTTCGCCGTTCTGCAGCTTCCCTCACAAGTCCCACCGGTCCCATTCGCCTTGACCCCAGCCCGCCAGTTGTCTACATTTTGATCGAGGTCCACAATCGACCCCCGCAAAATAAATATCCACCGCGCCTTGGCTCGAACCTCGGCCGCGTTGATCACCACCGGCTCCAGCTGATGCTTGTAGAGAATCTTCGCGACAAATTGAGCCATCCCGCATGCCTCTAATCCAACCTGCGTCCCTCGTGGCGGTTCCAACTTCCTCACCAGCTCGGTAGGAAACCTTCTTCCGTAGTCTCAATTGTGCCGCGGCTCAGTTTCCGTCCCGTCTCGTCCTGCACAACATAGGTCGTGCCCTTGCTCATGTGCGTCTAATCCAATGTACATTTCCATGGCGGGTTGACCTCCTTTTAATTTCTTTGTGGAGCGTCACCATGACGACCCCGTCTGGTCACCGATTTTAACTCGGCTGCCTATCGGAGGCAGCCCGCCTTCATGATTACACGAGTAAGCTCATTATCTTACTCAATTCACTTCGAGAATTCCGTGCCCGTTCCTGATCCGATTTGGAAGTCTCATCGCGAAGATTCGGGAACGGGAGCGGGTACGGGAACGATTAAGAATAAGGATGAGATCAAGCAAAGCTTGATTCATGTCAATGGTGTGGACTTTTATTCCGGGCTATATAGTCGCTTCATTCGTTCGCGGGTCCCTGGATGAGCTATTTCTTATCCGCGGATTTAAGTTCCGGCAATCCCATTGACAATATTCCTCCTATGATGCACTATCCCAAGCAATATAGGAGATTTTTTATGAGCCATACGTTCGTCGGACGTGCCAACGAGATGGGGCAAGTCAAAGCGTTCCTCTCGAAACCTTCTCCGGCTGTGGGCGTTGTTTACGGGCGGCGACGGATCGGGAAGAGCCTGCTCATCCGGAAGGCGCTTGAAGGCCGGCCCGCCCTCACGTTTGAAGGAGTCGAAGGCCAATCAAAAAAACAGCAGCTTGCAGCGTTCGTTTTTCAACTCAAGCGGCAGGCAGGAAAGGCGGCGACAGGAGAGACCGCGAAAAGCTGGCGTGACGCACTGTTCCTCCTGCATCCGATCCTCAAGCGGAGACCCGCGTGCATAGTGCTGGACGAATTCCAGTGGATGGCAAACTACCGGCGCGAGATCGTCTCCGACCTGAAAATGGTGTGGGATCAATACTTCTCGAAAATCACCGGCGTGAAGTTGATCCTCTGCGGATCCATCGCGTCGTTCATGACAACAAAGGTCGTACGTTCCAGCGCTCTGTACGGTCGGACTGACCTTGAGCTTCACCTGAAGGGCTTCCATCTTGATGAAACGCGACAGATGCTGCCCGGCAAGGGATTAGATGAGGTCATCGAGGCATGTTTATATTTCAACGGGGTTCCCAAGTACCTGGAGCTTCTCAGAGGCTATTCGTCCGTCAGATCGGCAGTGGAGGAACTGGCGTTCCGGGAGAACGGCTACTTTCTGGAGGAATACGACCGGATCTTCACAAGTCATTTTGGAAGGAACCCGGATTTTCGGAAGATTGTTGCGGCCCTGGCTGCATACCCCCAGGGATTGTTCCGCAGACAACTCGCGCAAAGGGCGGGTGTGGACATGGGGGGAAGTCTCTCGGAACATCTTGCGGATCTGGAGTCAGCCGGTTTCATATCGTCTGTAGTCCCCTTCGACAAAAACGATGAATCCCGGCTCATTACCTATTATCTGAGCGATCCTTATATGCGTTTTTATTTCTCCTTCATCAAGCCCAATCTCAGAAAGATACGGGCGGGAGCGCCGCGCGACATATTTGCGCGCCTGTCGCAAACGGGACGGTTTCACGCCTGGCGCGGGAAGGCGTTCGAACATCTCTGTATCGCTCACGCGCGACGCATTGCCGAAATACTTGGGTTCTCCGGCGTTGACTTTGTTTTCGGCCCATATTTCCGTGCGCCGGGCAGGGACGCAACCGGTCTTCAGGTGGATCTCCTATTCAGCCGGGCCGACAATGTCCTCACACTCTGCGAGATGAAGTGTTCCGCCGCGCCTGTCGGGGCGAGTGTTGTGAAAGAGGTGGAAAAGAAGGTGTCGCTCCTGCAACGGGCGTTCCCGTCGAAGACCATTCAGCGCGTGCTTGTCATTCACGGGGCTCCCTCTGCAGACCTGATCAGGTCGGGTTACTTCTATCGGATCATCAAGGCGGAAGAACTCGCCGGTTCCTTCCGGCAGACATGACATGTGTATCGATGCCGCTGACTTTGCCGATCCGGCGAGAATCATCTCAATGACAATGGCAAGGCAGTCTGATTCATCAAGGACCTTGGCGGCCCCGTCAGGTAAGGCTCCGGCAACAGTAAGTCGGTCCAGATCATGCGAATTATCGCTGTCGATGGAGCACCAGAGACGATTCCTTAGATCACTCGCGAGTCCTCAGTTCGCGTAGCCTGCCCATGGATTCCATCAAGCTCGGTGAACGCCTGTGGCGGAAAATCCGGGACAAGTCCTCTCTCAGGCATTGCCTGAAAGCATTCTCCTCGCCACCGCTATCACTCGCCGAACCTGCGAATAGACCAGGTCTTCACAACCTGTGTCAGAATCGCATAGCCCAGCAGCATGATGGCCAGAAACAGCCAGTACCGCGGCGGGAGCGGGACGAACCCGAGTGTACTCGCCAGCGGTGAAACCGTCAGCCAGGCGCCGGCCGCGACGATGATTAAGGAAGTGAAGATGAGCGGCCAACTGGCCCAGCTTTGAATGAACGGGATCTTGTTGGTACGAATGACATGGATGATCAACGTCTGGGTGAAAAGCGACTCAACGAACCAGCCGGTGTGGAACATGGCCGGGTTGTGCCGGCAGTTGAACACGTACAGCATCAAGAAGAATGTTGCATAGTCAAAGATCGAGCTGATCAGCCCGATAAACAGACTAAAACGCAGGATTTTGCCAATCGTCCACTGGCGCGGCTTGGTCAGCCAGTCGACCTCTAACTCGTCGGTGGGGATGGTGGTCTGTGAGAAGTCGTACAGGAGGTTGTTGGTCAGCACCTGGATAGGTAGCATGGGTAGGAAAGGCAGGAACGCGCTGGCCCCCACAACACTGAACATGTTGCCGAAGTTAGAGCTGGCCGCCATCTTG
>CAIWXX010000148.1 GCA_903916735.1 uncultured Acidobacteriota bacterium | reverse complement strand
GTTGTATTCACAAAATTAGTCACTTTACGAATCCTGTTCCTCATTCCCGTAAACTTGCAGATCCCGTCATACATCGTCACCACACCTTTCAATGCGGACATCGCCATGACAAAAATCCTGCGGTCAATAATCCGGAAGTCACGTTTCGGTTTGCCCTTCGGGAACAGCCGATCATAGTCTTCAATGTTGCGGTTGGCCTCCGACTGGAGTAAATGCTTCATCCGACCGATCGTGATTGGATTGGAAGATCCGGTTGAACACTGATAGATACGATGTTTTCCCGGCATCGCCAGCGCTTCGGCCACGGCCAGAATCAGGCTGTTCGCCACGAGATCCGCAGGAATGATATCAATGATACCGTTTGCCAGCGCGGGAAAGAAAGGTGTCTTCTCCCGCGCATAGGCAAGGATAATCGCATCGGCCACTTTGACGCCTTCGACCCACCCCGGGACCGGTTCCCGGTAAGTGCTCTCAATGATTGCCGGACGGACGATGGTCAGTGTGGAGTCCTGTAGCGCTTCCATAATAATTTGCTCACCGAGCCACTTCGTGAAAGTATACGTGTCGTTCCAGCCATATCGATGGGATTCTTTTGCGCCCAGTTCAACCAGACGTTCAGCCAGTTGATCGGGTCGGGGACAGTTTTCTTCAACGTCCCTGATCTTTTTCTGCAACTTCGCAATCAGCGGGTGAACATCATAAAAGCCTTTCGGATTTCTTTTGAATGTCTTACGGGTCGGAACAACAACTTCTTCGCGGCAGTCCCCTGTATTGAATCCGTTCACATAGCAGGTTGAAACATGGGCCAGCGGGATGTTTCCCGCCGCTTTGATCAGATCCGCTATATTCAACAGGCTCAAGGTGTTGATCATTAATGCCCGCTGAAGTTGTTCCCGGAATTCTACGCAGGCCGCTATATGGATAATGACATCAACCCGGCCGGCGAGCAGCGTGAAATCTTCCCTGCTCAGGCCGAAATTTTTCTCCGTGAGCTCGCCCGAGACGCATTCAATCTTATCTCGGCAGAATTGCCTGAAATAGGCAGGGCTGTCATCTTTGAGCCGATCAAAGATGGTGGACACGGCAATCTCCTGGTCAAAGCGCTCCCGGGCCGTAGGATACCGATCGTTTCCCCGGATCAATAAGATGATCTTTTCGACATCCGGTATCTCACGAATTATTTTTTCGATGACAACTTTCCCTAAGAATCCGGTCGTGCCGGTGATCATGATTCGTTTACCGGCCAATTGCTCCTGCACAGATATTTCATTGCTGGTGAACATGAACAGTCTCCTTCATATCAGAATTTATATTGCATTTGTTTTCTGCAACGACAAAGTCGGCAATCCATCCGGGAATAAAGGCCCAGGCACGATTCCCTCCCGGCGTTCCTCCCAGGTCCAGGGTGCCGAACAACCAAATCTTGGATTTATAATACAGCGTGGCTCCCTGCCCCTGGAGCCTTTCAGCAAAGCTCAGGATACCAGGTTTCTTCAATGTGCCGTCTTCGACAACACAATAGCCGGCATTATGGCCATCGCTGTCCGGCCAAACTGTCGTATAGTGGGAAGCAAGCGCGGCGCCGACCGACATGAACCGGACGAAATCGGCGACGCTCTTCAGCGGTATTCCGAACCGGATTTTCAGATAAAGGGCCACCGGGCGATTCATGGACTCCTGCTCGTCTTTCTTTTCCGTATGCCCATGGACAATCCGGAGATATTCCCGGCCCCATTTTCCCGTATCTTTCAGAAATGCCGAAAGGCGCCACATCGGGGATGAAAAATCGACGGCATAGACCTTCCAGCACTGTTTGAACATTTCATCCGCCATCGCCTGAGCAACCGTCGTCCCGTCTCCCATGGTAATATTGTCCAGAGCCCCAATGGTATAGGATGTCATACCGATATAAAGAGGATTGGTCAGAGACGCCTCTCCAAACTTGGCTTTCAGGGCGCTGATATGCCCGGCATTGAGGGGTTTTGTGACGTCTCCCCTTAAAAAAATGATCCGGCTGAACATCTGGGCATACGGGGATTGTTTTTCCATCTGCTGAAATC
>CAIWXX010000147.1 GCA_903916735.1 uncultured Acidobacteriota bacterium | reverse complement strand
TTGCGGTAACAAATCCTTGTGGATGTGTGGCGTCCCACTCTCTCTCTATTGTTGTGAGCTTGTGGTTCTTAAAACTTGCTCGGAAGGTAAAGTTGCCATAACGTGGCGCATGACGTGAAAGCTCTATGACAGACCGCACAAGAGCACCTTCATCTTGTGCCGTTCCGTTTTGCCGTTCAATAAGCTTGCTCATATCTCAACTCGATTATAAGATAGGACAACTAGCAACAATTGTCAAGTTTTTTCTTATCAACCTCGGTATTATAACGAAACGGGGTTTATATATAAATTAAATATCGCGTTACTTAGCCGCTGCTTTGCGCTCAAAGGGTAGGACTTTAGTTCTCTCTTGCATAGCTGCTCGTAGGGCGTCGAGGCCAAGAGGACTATAAACCTGCTCAGTGATGTGGACGTTACTATGCCTGAGTAATTTAGATGCTATATGAAGCCCTGCTGAACGCGCCCATGCAAGGCCCGCAGTGCGTCTCAAATCATGGATTCCAACGAATTCCAATGCGGCATCTTGGCAAAGCTTTTTCCATATAAATGTTGGACGAGTTCTTGGTCTTAGTCCACGGCCCGGAATTATATATAATGATTTTCTCGGTAGTGTTTGAAGTAGGCTGCACAATTCAAGAGGCAGCGGGATCTGTTGCGGCTTACCGCTTTTTGTTTTCGGCAGTCGCCAAATTTTTTGATTGAAGTCGATATCATCCCATCGCGCCCTGAGCACCTCCGATATCCGACAGCCTGAAACGATTAAAATTTGAAACATCGCCCGATCATGCGGCCGTGGTAGCTTTTCAATGGCCGCCAACAGGCGCGTCATTTCGTCGTCGCTCAATACTCTAGTCCGCGGCGGATTCTCTGGTAACTTTTGAACCTTCCGCGCCACATTCTCAGGAATCAAACTTTTTCGCCACGCACTTTGAAGCATGGCCGAAAGGCTTGCCAGCCATCGATTGCAGGCGATCGAATATTTCTTTGAGTAATCGTCGAAATGCCGTTGCACCATCGCAACAGATATTTCATCGACTGGCACGTTGTCCCAGGTTCGCGGCGTTTTGTGCTTCAGAAAATATTCATCACGCTTGGGTTCCTTTTTTCGCCTAGAGACTTCCAAAAGATACTCAGACCGGAATTCAGAAAAAGTCGGAATCGCCTTCTGTTGGAGTCTTTGAACCAGAGGATCATTCCCCGCTTCAATTCCCTGCAACAATTCACGAGCACGTCCGCGAGCGGCTTCCACGGTAAAGGTGCCATAGTCTCCGAACGTGTAGCGCCGTCGCCGGTTCTTTGATCCGTATTGCACGAAAAAGGCCTTGCGTCCACTTGAATAGACGGTGACGCCGAATCCTCTGATTTCGTCATCAGAAATTTTGTATTGTGTGGATTTGGATTTGAGCGAATTAACTACGCGGGTAGTAATTTTCGGCAAGGTATCCTCCATCTAGGTGATAGAATCGTGAAGCAAAACGAAGATCATTTTTCAATCCTGATCTCATTTTAGTCTCACCCTAGTCTCACCTTAAAGGCAACTGGAATCAACGCTCGAATACCATTATCTGACCTAAGTATAACAAAACATAGATATTATGTCAACATCCGTCAACGCTCGTATGTCATTGATTATTCGATTCTTACGGGACTCAAAATCCCGTGGTACTTAGTACCATGAGGGTTCGACCCCCTCCTCCGGCACCACACAAACTCCTTGTAAATAAATGCCGGAGTGTACATCCCGCAGCCCAGAGGACTGTGAGCCTTTTACTACACGCGTAGTTTTCAAGTCACCAATAAGTCACCCGCTGTGAGGCTTTTTTCGCCAGCCTGGATTTCCGCCGAGCGCAATTCGGCTAAGATTTCTAGCTCCGTCGGATCCTGCGCCGATACAGGCGGCGCTCCGCGCCATCCGTAGAACGGGGGTCTACGCGGATCCGGCCGGACAGGTGCGCGTTTTGTTCATTCGCCATCTTTGTCCTTTGGTGCGCCTATACCTGTGCTGTTGCGAAGTTTTAATGGAATGCTCAATTGCCCGCCCCACAGCGGCGGGATCACACACTGAAGCCGAAATCTCATATTTATGGATGTTTCGCATATTCCATGGGTTGTGGTCCATGTTGAGCTTCACACGGCATGTTGTGGGTGATATTCTATTCGCATGACTTTGGGAATACCAAATAACCTAAGCGGATGCCGTCGCTTTTTCCTCGAACATCGCCACCCCAAGCAACGCATGTACGAGGCGTTGCGGGCCTACTATGTCGAAGGTCGTCCCTCCCATGATGTCGCACAGGCATTCGGCTATTCTGTCGGATCGTTCCACGTTCTCTGCCACCACTTCCGTCGCAACCCAGAACCTGTCTTCTTTGTTCCCGCGCGCCACGGTCCACGCTCTCAGCCGAAGAAGTCGGCTGCTCGCGATCTCATTGTCGATCTCCGCAAACGGAACCACTCCGTTTATGAGATCAGCGCGGCTCTGAAGGAGCGGGGACGCCCGCTCAGTACCACTGCAGTGCGCGAAGTGCTCAAGGTGGAAGGATTCGCCCCTCTTCCTCGGCGTCTTGAGGAGGAACGCCCCAACTCGCCCCGACCGACCGTGGAGCCAGTTGCTGATGCTCGGTCCTTCTAACTGACCCCGCGAACCTTCACGACCCGGTGCGGCGGACTCTTCCTGTATCGTCCCCGATCTCATTCGCCTCCACCTGGCACGGCTTGCCGAAGTCTGCCGCCTTCCGGGCTCGAAGATGATTCCAGCTGCGCATGCGTTGCGGGCTAGTCTGACCCTCAAGCTCTGGTCAATTGAACGCAAGAGCCACATCATGGCCTCGGTCGCCGACGAAGGCCTCGCCCTCTTTGCCGGTCTCAACGCATCTCCCAAGAAAAGCTACTTCTCTAAGCACTCCTCCCGTATCACTCACACCCAAACGACTCGTTTCCTCGCGGCTTGGCAGGATCAGGTCAATGGAGAGCGGCTCTTCCCTGGAAATTCCTTCAATCTCGACTTCCATTCGGTCCCGGACTGCGGAGAACATCCCGTCATCGAACGCCATTTCGTCTCGGCACGGAGCCGTCGCCAGCCGAGCATATTGGTCTTTATGGCTCAGGATGCCGACGGACGAGCCTTTTGCTACTCCACTGCCGATCTGCGGAAGGGAGAGGAATCAGAGGAAATCTTCAATTTCATCTCCTTTTGGAAACGTGCCCATCGTCGCATTCCCCGCCACCTCGTGTTTGATTCACGCCTGACCACCTACGCCAGCCTCGCGCGCCTCGACACGATGCACATCTCCTTCATCACCTTGCGACGGCGAAGTCCGGCGCTCCTCAAAGAGATCGTGCTTCTCCCACGTTCAGCTTGGCGCACGATCGAGTTGGATGTGCCGACCAGCAAGTGCCGCACACCCCGCGCTTACGAGCAGACGATCCGTCTGGCTGGACGGCGCTTTCGTCAGATCTACATCCAGGACCTTGGCCATGATGAACCGAGGATTCTCCTGACCAACCAGCATCGGGTCTCAACCGTGAAATTGGTGACGCGCTACGCCCAGCGCATGCTCATCGAAAATGCTCTCTCCGACGCCGTGCGGTTCTTTCACATGGACGCCCTCTCTTCCGCCGTCGGCCTGAAAATCGACTTCGACATGGCACTCCTCGTCATCGCAAGCAGCCTCTACCGGCTCCTCACGCGCAGGATGCACGGTTACTCGAATGCCCAGGCCCGACAGATCTTCCGTGATCTCATCGACATGCAGGCCAATGTGACAATCTCAGATTCCGAAATCCAAGTCAGCTTCCACAGGCGTACCCATCTCCCGATTCTTCTCGCTTCCGGGTTACTGAATAAGCCGATCCCGGTGCAGTGGTGGGAGGATCGCCGGCTCCTCCTCACAATCTACCAGGGACCTTAGGATGGGCCGAATTCTTAGGTGAACTGTTGTCCGTGGAAATCCAGGCTAATACAACACGTTCAGAGGTCGACGCTGAAGAATTCGGCTTGATGCATTGACGACCACCTCCACATCGACGACAGCGTCCTTAAAAATTTCCTCGTCGGAGAGTCGGACCTGCGCCGGTTGATGGCCAGGGCTGCCTTGACTGTGATATTTTTGTGTCTGGAATTCGAATGGTCTGGAGAACGACATGAAGAGAAACCTCAATCGGATGTGCTCTGAGCAGTATGATCTGGTCGTTATCGGCGCCGGGATCTACGGAGCGACTGTCGCATGGGATGCGACACTCAGAGGGTTGAAAGTCGCGCTGATCGAAAAAGGAGATTTCGGCAGTGCGACATCAGCCAACAGCCTGAAGATCATCCATGGAGGGTTGCGTTACCTGCAGCAGCTCGATTTTCTGCGGATGCGGGAATCCATTCATGAACGACGAGTCCTCATGTACATCGCGCCTCATCTTGTGCATCCACTGCCGGTCCTGATGCCGACCTACAGCTACAAACTGAAAAGCCGGCCGGCGCTGGCTGCGGCATTGCTGGCGAATGATATCGTTGGATTCGATCGAAACGGCTTGACCGATCCACAGAAGTTCATACCCCGCGGTCACACCATGTCCCGCAAGGAACTGAAGGAATTGATCCCGGGCTATGACAAATACAACTTGAATGGGGGAGCACAGTGGTTTGATTGCCAATGCTACAACACCGAAAGGTTGCTGCTCTCGTATGTCATCTCGGCGGCCAACAGGGGCGCCGATGTTGCGAATTATGTTAAGGCGACAGGTTTATTGAAACACGAGTCCACAGTCACGGGTGTTCAAGCCAAAGATGTTTTAACCGGAGATCGATTTGACATCAGATCGCGCTTTGTTATTAACGAGAGCGGCCCATGGGTGGATGACGTTCTGGCGGGCCTGGCCGGCGCCCCGAAGAGGAAAACGTTCATTCCATCGACCGCATTGAATTTGATTCTCAACAGAGATGTTGCTGCCAAGTTCGCACTCGGGCTATCAGGCCCTTTCAAGCATATCTTTGAAAATGGATCTGTGTACAACGGATTCCGAATTCTCTTTTTTTCGCCATGGCGGGGAAAGACCATCCTTGGAACAAATCACCGACCCTTTCATGGAGATCACCACGAATATAAAGTGACCGAGAAGGAGATCAGTGAGTTTCTACATGATCTGAATCAAGCCTACCCCGCCGCTGAAATGAAGCGTGAAGAGGTGACATTCTTCTATGGCGGATTTCTTCCGATGACTGGAATCAACCCGAGAACCGGCGACGTGCAACTTATTCGCCATTTTCATATTCATGATCACGCATCAACCGACGGTATCAGCGGGCTCATTACGGTTGTGGGCGTTAAATACACGACAGCACGAGATGTTGCCAAAAGGACTCTTGACCTGATCGCCGGCAAGATGGGCAAGACACTGCCGAAATGTGAGACTGAAATCACCAGGCTGTACGGAGGGGAAATAGAGAGACTTGCTGATTTCTTAAATGAGAATGTTGCCGACAAGACGCATCATCTCGACGAGAAGGTCATGCATCATTTGAGCTATAACTATGGCTCAGCCATCGGGGACATCCTGCAATATGAAAAGGAAGATCCGCGAGCGCTTGAGAAGGTTTCGGGGTCGGAGGAGGTGCTCGCAGCCGAAGTTGTGCATGCCGTGCGCGAAGAAATGGCGATACGGCTTTCGGATGTCGTCTTGAGGAGAACCGATCTGGGCTCTGCAGGAGATCCTGGAGAACATGCGCTGGCGGAGACGGCTCGGATCATGTCCAAAGAGCTGGGTTGGATGGACGTTACATGCAAAGCGGAAATTGACACGACGAGGCAAATCTATGTTCCGGCGTGAATGTGGATCGCAATCCTCTGCTCATGATGCTATTGAGGCGTCGTTACGATTACAACAAATCGGGAACGGGAACGAATTAGTGTCCAAACGGCCAAATGTCGAAACGAAAAGGCAAGATCTTCGGAACATGCAAGATCGCATCTGAACCTCTTAGGAATGCAGGAAGCAAGGAAACCAGGAACGACCCCGATCATTGCCGGCACACCCCGCCTTCCGTTCCTGAATTCATCCCTTCCTGGCTTCCTGAGAGGTCTGGAGTCCCTCTGTGATGCGCCGACCGTCTTTGGTTCTGGCTCCGCCAGGTTAGGAAAAGACATGCTCCGGCCAGCGATTCATTTTTAGGAAACCTCGACCATGCAGATCTTCGTCCTCGCTCACAGTCTGAAGAGAACCTGTATTCAGATGGGGCTCTCACTCTTCGGCCTTCCCCGACTCATCCGGGAAAACGGCTTCGAAGGCCTGGAGATTTCCGATCGACAACTCGCCGGTTTTGATGAAAATTCTCTCCAACGTCTCGCTCAGGAATCGATATCCAATCAGTGTGGATTGATCATCGATATCAACGTTGATTTCACGACACCGGATAGCCGGCTGCTGGAGCAGGATATCGATCACGCTAAGAAAATGATGGTCATCGCATCCGAATTGAAGGCCACACGCGTTCGGATTTGCCTGGGTGGGCAAGCTCTCACGGTTCAGAAGTTTTTCAGAAGACGTCGGGCGGTCGCGGCATCGATCATCACGTCCGCACGTCAAGCTCAACTGTCCAAAAATAAATCAGGGCGAGTTGGCATGGAAAAAATGGTGATGTTGCTCGGGCACTATTTCCGCCGGAGTACATCATCGCATGTCAGCGGGCTGGAGAACAAAATGAGGCGGGCCATCGATTCAATGAGAAAAATCGGACTGACGGCTGCTGAACGTGGAATTCAAATCGGGATCGAGAATCACTGGGGTATCAGCGGCGATCCGAAGAACATCATGAGAATCATCAAAGAAGTGGATTCTTCAAATCTCGGAACATGCCCTGATATGGGCAATTTTCCGAGAGGAATCGATCCGGATGCGGCTCTCAGCTTGCTTGCTCCTCGAGCCATCATTCTCCATGCCAAGAGCTACCGTTTCCGCCAGGATGGAGAAGAGACGAGCATCGATTACAAGAAGTGCCTGAGCTCTTTTCGCGAAAGCGGATTCGACGGCCCTATTACAGTTGAGTTTGAAGGCATGGGTGGTGATCTTGAGGGATGTCTCTTCACAAAGGAGTTGATTCTGAGGCACTGGGCGACCTGACATCCGGTTCTGTATTCGATTCACACCCAGTCGTAAGAGGATGTGTGCCCCGCCCTCTTATATTCGGATTTATACTCCATGTATCGCATTGCAACGAACGATTGAAGCAACTGTATTACAAAGGATTTTTCAGGTTGATCATCCACGACATGCCGCTCGCGAGCGTCATCAGCCGGGACTCAGTCGAAATTTATGTTCAATACTTGTGATCGACTTTTTACCGGGAATTGGTCTCCTAATAAGCTCAGTCTTGCGCAGAAACGAATCGGAGAACCTCAACCTTAGGAGGCAAACACCCATTTTTACAGTAGTAATCGGCAACATATTGTTGAAGCTCTGCCGAATGGGAAATTGAGAAGCCACTATCATCGAAAACCAGAATAGTGGAAGACGTCCTGAGAGTTGTCACGATGCTGCAGCCCGGCACAGGGCGCAAAAGCCTTATAAATGGCTCACCGGCAAAATTTGCCAATGCATCAATTGATACCTCTTGCCAAATGGCATCTTCTCGTGAAAAGAACAACTTGCGATATCCATAGAAGAACACTCTCGCTTCCGTAACAGCTCTTCGCGTTCCACTGTTAACAAAAATAACAGGCTGCTCTATTGGCAGTCGGCTTTTCACAGAGAGATACATATTATAGACAATGCGATGCAATTCGCCATAGCGGCGATAATCCTGGATATCCCATCGAACCATGATTGATTGGTGAGCGACATAAAAACCAAATAGGGATATTGCAATGCCATAAACAAATCGCTTTCGGAGTTGAAAACGATTAGCGAGACAACCGAGCTCATATTCAAGTCCTGCAGTGAGCATGACCCAAAACCCTATCAAGGGAATATAGTTATACCGTGAAGCAGCATAGTAAATCGGGAGAGACACCCAGACAAACGACAACATCCATATCGCCCCCCAAAGAGCAAGGAAGTTTTTCGTCATTAATAAGCGATATACTATTGAAATGAGAATAATCGAAACAATAATAAGTTGCCATGCACTTCCAACAAAGAATTCCCCTGCTCCAACATATTTGAACATAAGATAGCCGAATTTATTGATGATGCTATTAAAGCCAACGGCACCGTACGGCGGGGAAAAACTGCCCGTCGTCAGGATCGGAACACCTATGAAATAAAAAAGATAGATAGAGAGAAGCAGAATGAGTGGTAGAGCCGAAAGCACAGCCTCAGTCATGGGCCTGCCCTTGATCAACCAGAGATAAGTAATAGCAATCACAGGCAGAAGAACCCACGACTCCTTGGAGCAGGCAGCACAGAGTCCCAGGAGAGTGATAGAGACGTGCTGTAAAACTCTGAACCGCTCCCAGCGGCAACTCAACAAAAGCAAAGTCAGCAATAGAAAAATTGCGAGCACTGAATCCGGACGTCCAGCTGCCCACAACGTTGCTTCGCTGTGAAAGGCCGAAGCAGCGAACCCTAGTGCGGCGATTGCCGTCGAAAAAATGCGCCCGGTGACGCGGAAGAGAAGCATGCAAAGCAGAGATACGTTGATGATGTGGAAAAGGAGATTTGTCACATTATAAAAGAAGGCATGAGGTCCAAAAAGGGAGTAGTCAACGAGATACGTCACCTTGATTAACGGCCTGAAAAAGCCGCCAATGGGTTGGAGAAGTCGGAGTGGATGTTGCCATCCACAGTAAGCCGAATCCAACCAATCGAAATCATCACCAATGAGAAAAGTGCTGAAAGCCGGAGAGTAGATTAGAATCAGAAAAACCCCGATCAAGATCCCCAGAAAAATCCCCTGCTTCACCTTTCAACTATAGAAGTGCCGGCGTGGAGTTGTCAAAACGCCGGTCTTCAAGAGAGGCGAACTTACTGAGAAAAGAGAGAAAAGCCTAGGAAGAAGCAAATAGACGGAGGAGAGCCCGGCAGGCGCCGTTATTCAACATCGGACAATCGAAAGATTGCGATCAGACACTATCTAAGGAGGGTAGACATGACTCAGCAGTCGCCTGTAGTATTTAGTAGGGTTCCTGAATCAGGAACGCCGCATCGGGGATTTTTAAAAAGGATGCTCAATGCGCTTCCTCCTATCGTCAGACATCAATCAAATCATCGATAACCCAATCGCCATTGACGTGAAGTGAGGTCACATGAAAAAGAGCTTGATGGTTCTCTTCCTGGTCATCGCCGCATCACTGGCCATGTTGATCGCCTTTCAAAATCAGCGGCTGAAGAATCCTTGTGCCGACGAGAAGGACTCTGTGGGGGGGAGCGACGCCATGAAGGCCCTCGATTTCTGGACTGCCCAGAGGGCCTTTCCAGAAAGGAGCATACCGGACGCCGGTTTTTATCGGGCGTATGACCGAATCCAAGAGATCGCGGGCAGAGATAATTTCGGCCTGAATGCGGCTGACTCCTGGAAATCAATCGGGCCGGCAAACCAGGGAGGAAGGACTATCGCACTCGCTATCGATCCCCAAAATCCGAACATGATTTATGCCGGATCGGCCAGCGGCGGGCTTTGGCGGCTGAAAATGCACGGCAATTCCTATTCGTGGGAATCGATCAACACGGGGTACCCTGTCTTGGGGGTCAATGCAATCGCAATCGATCCCACAAACCCCAAGATCATTTACATCGGTACCGGGGAGGTTTACGGCTATCAGAACGCAACAGGGGGTCTCGCTGACCGAACCACGAGGGGGAGCTATGGAATCGGCCTTTTGAAGTCCACAAATCGAGGCGTCACATGGACCAAGAGCATCGACTGGTCCTACAACCAGAGCCGCGGAATACTGTGTATCAAGATCGATCCCAAGAGGCCGAACATCGTTTTTGCAGGAACGACCGAAGGAGTTTACAGGTCGACGGATCTCGGCAAGACCTGGCAGAAGGTGCAGTCGGTTCTCATGGCTGTGGACCTGGTCATCAATCCCATATCCACAAACACTGTCTACGTCTCTTGTGGCAATTTTGGCAGCTCTGGAAACGGCATCTATCGCTCAATGCAAGGTGGAAAGGCCGGAACCTGGACAAAACTTGGCGGCGGCCTGCCTCCAAGCTGGAGCGGGAAGACGCTCCTGACGATCTATCAAAAATCACCCAACATCCTCTTTGCCGATATTGCCGATGCCTTCACATCGAAGGGGCTCTATCGAAGTATGGATCAGGGGCAGAGTTGGGAACGCATCACTGCTCTCGATTATGCCAATTATCAAGGATGGTATTCCCACTATGCCAGGGTTCATCCGACGGATCCTTCAAAGATCTTTTGCGCCGGCATCAATTTTTATGTCTCCTCGAACGGCGGAACCAACTTCAGCCGCAAGGATGAAATGCATGTCGACCATCATGTCTATGCAGATCATCCAACGAATCCGGAAATCGTGTATTTCGGGAATGATGGAGGCGTCTATCGGACTCTCGATGGCGGCAACACCTATCAAGACTTGAATGAAGGCTACGTCACAACTCAGTTTTATAACGGCTTTTCTTCCTCTCCAACCAATCCGAATCTGGCTCTTGGAGGCCTCCAAGACAACAGCATCGTGATGTATACCGGAAGCCGGGACTGGATCACGAATTTAGTGGGAGGCGACGGCACCTATACCGCAATTGACCCACAAGACAATCAAACCATGTACGGATCATCGCAATATCTGTATATGGCGCGGACTCAGGATGGTGGTCGCAGTTGGATCGACATATACCAATATTTCCGCCAGCGGAATTCCTGTTTTGTCGCGCCTTTTATTCTCTCTCCTTCTCAACCGACGAGGCTCTATGCCGGTGAGGATATCATTTACAGGAGTGACAACAAGGGCGACTCATGGTCAATACAGAATAGCGGGAATCCTCTCAACGGAAATCCCGTGATTTCCTTAACGATTTCTCATCAGAATCCGGATGTTGTCTACGCAGCCACGATTCCTTCATCAGCCAAAAGAGCCAATATTTTTTCGACAAGAGATGGCGGCCTCACTTGGAAGAATATAACCGGCGATCTACCAAACCGATACTATATCGATCTTCAGGTCTCTCCGCAGAATGACAACATCCTCTACACAGCCCTCGGCGGGTTTGGCACATCGCATCTTTTTCGGACGAAAAATGACGGGGCTACCTGGGAGGACATTGGGAAAGGACTGCCGGATTTTCCGACATCCGCCGTCATCGTCGATCCTGCAACTCCCACGACAATTTATGTCGGCAATGATCAGGGCATATATGTCTCAAAGGACAACGGGCAAACGTGGCAATCGTTCAATCAAGGGTTGCCTCCCGCCGTTATTGTCATGGATCTCTCGATTTCTCGGAGCAACAATAAGATTCGAGCGGTCACACATGGAAACGGCATCTTTGAGCGATCACTTCTCGCGCACATCGAGTGACAGAGAGCCGATCTGAGCAACGAACGTCGACATGCCCCCTGAAGAGGGATGAGGGGCCTTCATCTGTTGTTGCCCCACTCAAGGATTGGCGGGGGACTCGCTGAGGCTCAAAGATGGGAAGGTCTATCAATTTTACGATTTTATCAATTATGGATACGAAGACCCCTATCCGCGAGCAAGCACACGCCTATTGCAACAAAATGGCGTCGGAGCCTCTGCGGCACGGCTCGCGAGGATGCCGAGCCGTCATGCCGGGTCTATCGAGACTTTCTGATGGCTTGCCGCCATTCCTTATCCGCGGATTTCGGGAAGATCGAGGCGGCATCCATTAAAAAACTGGCCCGCCTGAACGGCATCAACCTGATCTGTACGGATCATAGTGGATACGCCACGGACGTCAAAGCAGCATTCGATCGCTGGTAGCCCGCGCGCCGCCGCATGCGTCATCGAGGGCGCGTCGGCGTTGTGCGTTATTTCGATTCTGTTGCCATCATGGGGTCTCACCAGATGCCCGCTTAAGCCGGATCGTTCCGAAGTCCTTCATCTGCGGCCATTCAAGCGCGTACCTCCCGACCCAGCCCCGATATCCTCCCGCCTTGATTCTTATCTGATGAGTCCCGGCTGGGGCCCAGAAGAACTGATTGGCAGCGGATGCTGTTCCGATGAGAGTCCTGCCCACATAGATGGAAGCATTTTCCGGATTTGTCGCCAATGCGATGAACACCCTTTCGGGAGGCAACCCGCCGGGAACCTTGACCCAACGCGCTTCCGAGTTAATGAGATTTCCACTTCTGATCGTCAGAGTCACCAGATACGCTCCGCGCTGCTCATACGAATGCGTTGCATTCCGGCTGGAGTATTCGATCTCATCATCTCCATCGACGTCCCACTGCCATGATCGAATCGAGAAACCCTTGCTTTCATCTCGGAACCTGACGGACAGGCGTGAGCCACCGGCGGCCTTTGCCGTAACCACATGCACATCAAACTCGGAATCAACCAGCGGACCTGTCGGACCGAGGAAGAACGAATCTACTATCCCATTCGGATACAAGCTGCTCATCATCAGGGATCGATTGGCAGCCGAATAGAGCGTTCCTGGAGTTGAAGCACTTTTCCCATGATTATCCCATTGCCCGTCTGGGAAGAGGAAGTTCTTCGTCACCGATTCCTCTCCTTTGATCACATTAAACCAGATAATCCCCTTGATGTTTGGGTACTGTGACAGTGTGGCCCGTCTATAGAGATAGGTCACCTGGTTTTCTTTCAGGGTCTTTTCAGTGGCTGGATCCCCCATTCCATCGGCACTTGTCTCCATGAAGATAAACGGATGGTTTCGCTCCTGGGCATAATATTCATAAAACCCTTTGAGGCTTTCCATCGCCGTCGGCCCGCCCTTCCAGGGGTACCAGGTCATACCGACCCAGTCGACCGAATCCTGACTCATCTGATTTCCGCTGTTGTCGGTACCGGGCCAGTAATAAATGCGATCCTCCTTCGACTGGGAGATATTCCCAGCCCACACCATTTGAACGCTGGAGTTCGCATTGTTCCGGAGAATGTTATAAGCATCACGATACATCTGTCGCCATGCCTGTTTGTTTGGGTTATCGGTGTGGTCATTGGACGTCGGGTTCACAATAGCCTGCGTGTTGAATTCCAGTCCGAGACAGATGAGGACTGTCGCAGGATTGCCCTTGACATCCTGGTATTTCTTGCTGAGAGCATCACAATTCTGAGCGATCTCAGTCATGATCGCGATGCCTGTTTTCCCCTTGAGGTTGGATGCAGAGAGATCGAGAAGATGGGTCGAATTATTAACCAGACTCCAGGGATATAAGATGAGAACCGGCACTCCGCCCTGCTTCAAAACAGCCTCGGCCCAGACATAGCACGCAGGCGATTCGGTATAAGGGATCTTTCCGTAATTATTGTCCGGATAGTACAGCAGGTTGAAATATCGGGAAAAGAGGAGTTGCTTGTTGCCGGTCCCGGATTTGACGGTTTCCACTGCACGGCGAAACGCATCGATCCCCGTGTCGATACCTGCAATCCCCTTATCCACCGTCTCTCCGTACTCACTCGGACTGTCCAGGATCTGAGTCTCGTAGGGAAAGGGTTGAGCTTTCATGAAATAGTTGATGCACTGAGCGTCATTCGCGCCCTGGTCTCCTCCCAGATAGGCTCCGATATAGCAGCCTTGTTGAGAGAGAAGCCCTTCATTCAAGGTCGGGATATGATACCCGGCAGCATAGACGCCACACGCTCCTGCGACGAACAGGCTCAAGACACCAATACGGACAATCTTTCCCATCCCTTTTTCCTTTCATGCGAGGATAAATCAGGGCTTTCTTTCATATACTCGACGAAGATCGCTGATAGGATACTGGAAATTGTTGATCATGAGGATGCCGGCCAGAAGCTGCTGTGGCCGTTCTCGGGCGCTTCTTCGCATACTTCCTGGATTCTATTGGCGTCGAACACGATTGTCAAAATTGCCGGAGATGGCTTTCGAGGTTGCGTCGGGTTTTGAATCAGATCACTATTTCGGCGTCACCATGACTTCCACTTCGAAGAAGACCTTGTCGATCCTTGGGAAGAGGCTCGACTGGATCCGATCGAGTTTCGTGACGAGGTCGCTCGCGAATGCCTTATCCGAGAAATCTTTCAGGTTGATGAGGACATTCAGTTTGGCCCCCGAGAAGGAGGCCTTGAGATTGAGTGCCGCAACTCCAACATCCGAGAGCGCGTTTTTGTTTCCGATCTTCACGATTCGTTCAAGGTGCGGAATGACTTTCTCGGCAAGAGCGGCCACTTCAAATGGGACGAGGGATGCCTTCTTTGTCGCCTCCGAAATGCGCGCATCATCCTTTGTCTTGAAGGCAGCCATCAACTCGTTGAAAGCATCTGTATCACGATTGATCAATGACACATACTGATCCTTAATGGAATGCGCCTCGAAGGCAATCCGCTCGACCTCTTCCCAATGCTCCTGATAGTCTTTTTTCTTGTATGTGAGGTTCCCGACCATCGCCACCAGGCCGGCGGCGATGGATCCGTTGAGCGCAGCCACTGAGCCACCGCCGGGCGCGGGAGACTTCGATGCGAGCTCATCGGTGAAGCCCTGAATCGTCAGATGGGTCAAGAGTCCTTTCTTCCCAACCTTGTATTCGATGATCTTTTCCTGCGGGTTGAACGTGGTCGCGTCGTTGAGCCCGAGCGACAGAATCGCCAGACGGACGAGTTCCTTTGCGGAGAGAGCGCGTGAACCCCCCTGCCTGGCGGCATAATGCAGGCCTGATTCGATGATGGCCTGCAGCGGAACCAGCCCAACGATCTCAGACCCCGTAATGCGAAGTCCTATTTTCTCCGCTTCGGCAACAGCCGTATCAAAGGCATGGTGCATGTTGGTGACATGATAGTTGGTGAGGTTGATCGAGATCTGCGCGCGATCGTAATCGGCCACGTACCACCCGATGGCCTTGCATTCCTTCAAAAGGCCTGGAATGAAAGTCTCGGTCCCGTCAGGATTCTTCTTCTTCTCACCGGATTCGCGAATTCGTTTCGCGATCGTGTTCGCCGGCACCTTGTCTTTTGTGTTGCAATCGAGATTGTAGGCGATGAGAAACTCGCGCGCTCCCATGACCGTTGCGCCGCTCTTCTTCACCTTCTCGTTGAATTCTGCGGCGCCGAAATCGGGCTTCCACTTGGGATCGACGATTTTTTGCGCCAACCCTTCGTATTCGCCGGCGCGGATGTTCGCGAGGTTTTTCCGCTCGGGGTTGCTGGCCGCATATTCATAAAGGTACACGGGAATTCCAAGCTCCTCAGCAACTCTTTTTCCGAGACGCCGGGCGAGCTCCGCACAGTCCTCCATTGTCATCCCCGCGACAGGCACGAACGGACACACGTCACAAGCGCCCATGCGTGGATGGGCGCCGGAATGAAGGCGCATATCAATGAGAGCCTGGCCGGTTTTAATGGCATTAAAAGCGGCATCAACAGCAGACTCTGGTTCGCCGACGAAGGTATAGACGGTTCTATTCGTGTCATACCCGGGATCAACATCCAGTAATGTTGCACCGGCGCTTCCTTTGATGGCGTCGGCGATTTTCTGAATCGTCTCCTTGTTTCTCCCATCTGAAAAATTGGGAACACATTCAACAAGTTTCATGGCTTCTCCTTTTTCGATTTCAAATTCTTATGGATGATCGATGTCTCAAGGACATGGCATCGAAAGAATGCGTGCGTGGACATTCGTCGACGTCCACGTCAGGCTGATCTTCTGCTTTGAGCATGTTTCGGGCTACCGACCGATCATCGGCAGTTTAAGACCCACCTCAGACGCTGTCTCGATTGCCAGCTCGTACCCCGCATCGGCATGGCGCATCACGCCGGTCGCAGGATCGTTGAACAGCACCCGCTGAATGCGGTGCGATGCAGCGTCGGTTCCGTCGCAGACAATGACAACACCGGCGTGCTGTGAATACCCCATTCCGACGCCGCCCCCATGATGAAAGGATACCCATGTCGCGCCTCCTGCTGTATTGAGCAAAGCATTGAGCAACGGCCAGTCCGATACCGCGTCGGTGCCATCGCGCATCCCTTCGGTTTCTCTGTTTGGGCTCGCGACAGAACCAGAATCCAGGTGATCGCGACCGATCACGATCGGTGCTCCGACGTCACCGCGGCGGACCATCTCGTTAAAGGCCACTCCGATACGCCAGCGTTCCTTCACTCCGAGCCAGCAGATGCGAGCCGGGAGTCCCTGGAAAGCGATACGCTCACGTGCCATATCAAGCCAGCGGTGCAGATGCGGATCGTCCGGCACGAGTTCTTTCACTTTGGCATCAGTTCGATAAATATCCTCGGGCTCGCCCGATAGCGCCACCCAGCGAAACGGGCCGTATCCCTTGCAAAAGAGCGGCCGAATGTAAGCAGGGACGAAGCCGGGAAAGGCAAATGCGTTTTCGACACCGACATCCTTCGCCATTTGCCGGATGTTGTTGCCATAGTCAAAGACCGCGGCGCCTCGCTTCTGGAGTGTGAGCATGGCCCTTACTTGATTGGCCATCGACTGCTTGGCCGGCATGACAATGCTCTGCGGGTCGCTCTTCTGGCGATCGCGCCACTCGCTCAGGGTCCATCCCTGCGGCAGATAACCGTGAATCGGATCGTGAGCGCTCGTCTGATCGGTGACGGCATCGGGCGTGATTTCGCGGGACACAAGCTCAACGAAAACGTCCGCCGCATTGCCAAGCAGCCCCACCGACACCGCTGTTCCGCCGCGCTTTGCCTCGGCAATGAGCGCCAGGGCTTCGTCAAGCGTGCGCGCCTTTTGATCGACGTAGCGGGTCTTGAGGCGCAGATCGATTCGGGACTCGTCACATTCGACGGCGATCATCGAAAACCCCGCGAGGCATGCGGCAAGAGGTTGAGCGCCGCCCATGCCGCCGAGGCCTCCGGTGAGGATCCAACGGCCCTGTGCCGTTCCACCGAAGTGCTTCTGAGCACACGCCGCAAAGGTTTCGTATGTGCCCTGCACGATGCCCTGCGAACCGATATAAATCCAGGATCCGGCTGTCATCTGGCCGTACATCATGAGCCCCTTGCGATCCAACTCATCGAAATGTTCCCATGTGGCCCAGCGAGGGACCAGGTTGGAATTTGCCAAAAGGACTCGCGGGGCATCCGGATGTGTCTTGAAGACACCCACGGGCTTGCCCGACTGAATGAGCAGAGTCTCATCGTCGGAAAGATCCCGCAGCGTTGTCAGAATGGCATCGAAACAGGCCCAGTTACGAGCGGCGCGCCCAATGCCGCCATAGACCACAAGGCTCTCGGGATGCTCGGCGACCTCGGGGTCCAGGTTGTTCTGGATCATTCGATAGGCGGCCTCCGTGAGCCAGCTTTTGCATGTTCTGGTGGCACCGCGCGGAGCGCGTATCATACGCGTTGGATCGAAACGATCAGATCTGGTTTCTTGGTGCATGAAAACTCCTGGAAATTAAAAATGACCAGTGAATTGATATCGCTGCCCCGGATGCCAGAGATCGACGACGGATGCCACCCGGCCTTGAGACCAGGTGCGGCGATGCAAGAGAAGGCATGGTTCGCCGGCAGCCATGGCAAGGCGCCGGCGCGTGATCGCATTCGGCACCTGGGCTTCGATGCGGTACTCGACCTTCTGGAGCGGAGCGACTCGCATGAGATATTCGTTTGGAGTGATGCGGCGGAAATCTTGGAGATCGTACTCCGGCGCGATGGCGGGATTGACCCAGCGGTCCTCGACTTGAATCGGCATTCCTTTCTCTCGATGCAGGAGCAGCGAATGGAAAGCCTGCGCACCGCGCCGCAGCCCCAGCTCAACGGCCAGGGCAGGATGGACCTGACAACGATCGAGAGCCAGCACATCGCTCGCATGTTCGTGACCGCGGCCGGCAATTTCAGCAGCGATGCTCTTTATTTCTACAAGTGTAGATTCATACCGGGGCCGCGCCACGTAAGTACCCGCCCCTTTCACACGCGTCAACACGTGTTCCGCGGTCAATTCGCGCAGAGCCCGGTTGACCGTCATGCGGGAAACGCCGAACTCGCGAGTCAGTGCGTGTTCCGAAGGAACACGATCCCCTTCACGCCAGTGGCCGGCACTAATGTGCCTCTGGATGAAATCCTTGATCTGCCGATAAGCAGGCAGGTTCATGTGTGTGCCTTCTATGACGCAAAAATGAATGGGCAGTGCCTGGCGAAACTGCCTGCTCGGACCAACTCATGGATGGCGACGATATCCGGTGCGAAGTATCGATCAATGTCGTAATGGGGCACGTGAGAGCGGATGTCCCTCATGACCGCCTGCAGCCGGGGTGATGTGAGATGTGGGGCGCGCAGGTCAACTCCCTGAGCCGCCGCCAGAAGCTCGATAGCGACGATGGCTCCGGAATTCTCCACCATGTCACCGAGCTTGCGAGCCGCGAAGGCCGACATGGAAACGTGGTCCTCCTGGTTGGCCGACGTCGGCAATGAATCTACACTTGCAGGATGAGCCAGCGTCTTATTCTCGGAAGCCAGCGCCGCCGCCGTGACGTGAGCGATCATGAAGCCTGAATTGACACCGCCATCCTTCACAAGGAACGGCGGAAGACCTGAGAGGGTCGCGTCAATGAGCAGTGCAATACGCCGCTCGGCCAGCGCTCCGATTTCGGCTATGGCGAGAGCCAGATTATCCGCGGCAAAAGCCACGGGTTCACCATGGAAATTGCCGCCTGATAGAACCTCGCCCGATTCCGGAAATACCAGCGGATTGTCGGAGACACCGTTCGCCTCCCGTAACAGGATCGTCGCCGTGTGATGGATCTGATCGAGACAGGCGCCCATGACCTGAGGCTGGCAGCGCAGAGAGTAAGGGTCCTGCACCTTGCCGCAGTCGCGGTGAGAGAGGTTGATCCCGCTCCCTTCCAGCAGCGTCAGTATCGCCTCAGCAGCGGCGATCTGCCCAGGATGACCGCGCAGCGCATGAATGCGTGGATCGAACGGCTTCATCGAGCCGGCAGCGGCGTCCACGGCGAGCGAGCCTGAAACGATCGCTGTTTGAAACAACTCTTGGGAGGCGAAGAGGTTGCGCAGTGCAATCGAAGTGGAAACCTGCGTGCCGTTAATGAGAGCAAGCCCCTCCTTGGCGGCCAACGTTATGGGAGAAAGCTTCGCGTGGCGTAAAGCTTCATCAGCCGGGACAATCCGGCCATCGACATGGGCATGGCCGACGCCCAGCAGCAACGCAGCCAAATGAGCCAATGGCACCAGATCACCACTGGCGCCCACAGAGCCCTTGCAGGGGATGCATGGCAAAATATCCCGATTGAAGAGGGCGAGCAGATAGTCGAGCAACTCTGGTCGAACGCCGGAGAAGCCCTGAGCCAGGCTCGTGATTTTTAGAGCGAAAGTGAGGCGCACAATGTCGGAGGCCAGGAACGAGCCGACGCCCACAGCGTGTGAAAGGATCAGGTTTTTCTGGAGGAGTTCGAGTTGTTCGGGCGGGATGTGAGTCTGCGCCAGCCGGCCAAACCCGGTGTTGACGCCGTAAGCCGGCGAATTGCGAGAGACAATCACCCGCACCGCTTCAGCGCCACGGCGGACTGCCGGCAGGCAGTCAGGGTCGAGCGAGAGTTGAACTCCGCCGCGAGCAATAGCGCGGAACTGGTCGAAGGTCATCCGTCCGGGGATCAGCATCAGCGGCGTCATACGACCTCCTGTATATACAAGTCGATGTGAGTATACCCAAACGGACTTGTATATACAAGTTTCTTCCAGCCATGCGAGCCATCAGATAAATATCACCCCGCCGCGGATTTCGGAGCATGACCATATCTTGATATCACCTACAATCTAACATAGGCTAGTTGGTGAAGCGGCGAGAGTCTGCAGCCGCGTCCAGGGGGAAATGCTGAAAAAGAAAAAGCCGCGGAGTACGGGCGTCAGCGGGCGCGAGCGCCTTCTGAAGGTTGCGGTTCGCCTTTTTGCGGCGAAAGGCTACGCCGCGACATCGGTCCGGGATATCCTGCGTGCAGCTGACGTGACGGCACCAGTCCTCTACTACCACTTCGGCAACAAGGAGGGACTGTTTCTTGCGCTTGTCCGCGAGGGTGTCCAAAAGATCGAGACTGCCGTCGGGAAAGCGCTTGAACAGGGGGGCTCCGCCACCGACAAGGTCCGCAGCTACTGTCATGCGATCGCTGCGATACGGCGCGAGTATGCGGACATGGCATGGATCATCGAAGCAATCCTCTCTGGTTCGCCAGAGGCGGCGCCTCGGTTCGACTTCCGCGGGAAATTCGAGGAATCACTCCGTCAACTTGCGCGACTTGTGCAAGACGGTATCGAGAGCGGCGAGTTCCGAGCCTGCGATCCAATTCACGCTGCCAGTGCCCTGTTGGGTGCCGTCGAAATGGTGGCGCGACCTCACCTCCTCCAGCCGCGCAACTCCAGCCATGATGACCAACTTGAAGGGATGCTGTCAGTGATTCTCAACGGTCTAGCCGCATCTGCGGTCTAGCGATTCGCCCGATATCCCTTCCTGCCAATCGCCTCATTCAAGGTCGATCCATGAATCAGGAATTGTGCTATCAGGACGAACCTTCGCCCGACCTGCCGACCTCACGCAGCCACCGATTGACAACGGCAGTCTGTCAGCAGGCGTTCCCACACAGCCCTCAGGGACTCAAGCGGGGGTGAGCGTTCAGCCACGAGTATAGAGTTGATCGCGGCATTCACTGCAAGGCGGAGCAACCTGCTCTCGTTTTTGCCGCTGTCGGCGGACGGGAGAATCACAGGATGACACGGCTGCGGCAAAGTCAGCGTTGGTGATTGAAAAGGCTAAGCAAAAAGGCAAAAGCAGAAAGCAATAAAAAATCGTACAGTTGTCGCTCCTGAAATTATTAGTTTTCCTTTTTCCTTTTAATTGTTTTACTTTGCTTCAAGTCAGAAGCTTTTTAGCCTATCATGCGCAGTGATCTACTTTGCCGTAGCCCTGGCAGGATGCGCGGGAGGCTTGACAATCGGCGTCGAAGGTGTAATATAACGTACGTTAGATATAAGTTCGATGAGACAGGTAGGTGGACACCGAGGCGTGGACCGGGCGGATCGATTGCTGCTCGTCGCGACGCGCATGTTTGCAATCAGGGGGTTCCTGGATGCGTAGCATCCACGAGATCATCCGGGCTGCCGACGTAGAGGCCGCCAAGGACGGCGTGGAAATGACCCGGGCCGGCACGAGATGCATGTCAACGGAATTGCTCTTGCGTACTGAGGGAGAAAATGATGGATAAGGATCGGTATTTCGTACAGTTGTTAGCTGTCAGCCTTTTGGCGACCATCGCATCGCTGAACATTGGATGTGCGAAAAAGCAGTCGGCCCCGATGTCACGGGGACCCGCAGAGGTGGCCATCGTGACAGTTCAACCTGAACGGGTCGTCTTGACGACTGAGTTGCCTGGCAGGACATCGGCTTTCCTGGTTGCCGAGATCCGGCCGCAGGTTAACGGCATCATCCAGCAGCGTCACTTTACAGAGGGCTCGGACGTCAAGGCCGGTGACCTGTTATATCAGATTGACCCTGCCCCGTATCAGGCGGCCTTCGACCAGGCCAAGGCGGCGCTCGCCATGGCCGAAGCGAATCTTCCAGCCATCAGGTCCCGTGCCGAGCGCCTCAAGGACCTTGCAGCCATCCATGCCGTGGGCCAGCAGGACTACGACGACGCTGCAGCCGCCCTTCAGCAATCCGAAGCAAGTGTGGCGACAAGCAAGGCAGCCATGGAGAGTGCCCGTATCAACCTCGCCTACACACCGCTCAGGGCGCCCATCCCCGGGCGCACCGGCAAGTCCAGTGTGACAGTGGGGGCGCTGGTGACCGCTTATCAGCCAGTCCCCTTGGCGGTGATTCAACAGCTGGATCCCATCTATATCGACGTGACCCAGGCGACTGCCGACCTTCTACAGTTGAGGCGCGGCATGGCAAGTGGTCGACTCAAGCAAGACGGAGCGCTGCAGAGGAAGGTCAAGCTGCTGCTTGAAGACGGGACGCCGTACCCGCTCAAAGGTACGATGCAGTTTCGCGATGTCACGGTGGATCCGACGACCGGGTCGGTCAGTCTACGCATGATCTTCCCTAATCCAGACCACATCCTCCTTCCTGGCATGTTCGTGCGTGCGGTCGTCGAGGAAGGCGTGAGCGAGCAGGCTCTCCTTGTCCCACAGCAGGGGATCACACGGGACCCGAAGGGTAACCCAGTCGCATGGGTTGTGGACCAGGCCGAGAAAGTGCAGCAGCGGGAGCTGGAATTGGACCGCGCCATCGGAAATAAATGGCTTGTCACCAAAGGGTTGGCTCCCGGCGACAGGCTGATCGTCGAAGGGTCCATGAAGGTCCGCCCGGGCGATCCGGTTAAAGCCGTCCCCTTCGCCGGTCCGACCGGAGACATGCCTCAAGAAGGCGAAGGCCCAATTCCTTCTGAGTCGAAGTAGGAGGGGGAACGCGATGTCTGCATTCTTCCTCGACCGTCCGGTTTTTGCATGGGTCATCGCCATCGGCATGATGCTGGCGGGCGCCCTGGCGATTTATAACCTGCCTATCTCTCAGTATCCTCCCATCGCTCCGCCGTCGATCGCGATCACTGCCTTCTACCCCGGCGCCTCGGCCAAAACGGTGGAAGATAGCGTGGTCCAGATCATCGAGCAGAAGATGACGGGGCTGGACCGGATGCTGTACATGTCCTCCACTAGCGACTCGGCAGGCGCTGCACAGATCACGCTCACCTTCGCTCCGGGCACCGATCCGGACCTGGCTTGGTCCAAGGTGCAGAACAAGCTCCAGCTCGCCATGCCCATGCTGCCCGAGGTGGTGCAGCGCCAGGGTGTCACGGTCAGCAAGTCCACCCGCAACTACCTGCTGATGGTCGGACTCACCTCCGAGGACGACAGCCTGGACCAGAACGACCTGGCCAACTATGCCATCTCGCAGATACAGGCTTCTCTGGCGCGCGTGCCTGGTGTCGGAGAAGTGGAAGCCTTCGGTTCCCAGTACGCCATGAGGCTCTGGCTGGATCCGGATAAGCTCCACAAGTACAACATGACCTCGGACGATGTCATCCTGGCTGTCCGCGCCTATAATGTGGAGGTCTCCGCCGGCCAGTTCGGCGGGGCGCCGGCGGTACCGGGCCAGCGTTTGAACGCCTCCATCCTCGTGCAGTCGCTCCTGAAGACCCCGGAGGAATTTGGCGCCGTCCCCCTGCGCAACAATCCAGACGGATCCATCGTGCGCATCCGGGATATAGGGCGGACTGAACTGGGGACTGAGTTCTCTGACTCGAAGGTTAAGCACAACGGGCACCCTGCCGCCGTTCTTGCCATCCGCCAGGAGGCAGGCGCCAACGCGCTCGACACAGCAGCGGGGGTGAAAGCCAAGTTGAAAGAGCTGTCCAGGTACTTCCCAGCCGGGATGAAGGTCGTTTACCCCTACGACACGACGCCCTTCGTGAAGGTCGCCATCGGTGAAGTGGTCAAGACCCTCATCGAGGCAATCATTCTGGTCTTCCTGGTCATGTTCCTCTTTTTGGGGAATATGCGCGCCACTCTCATCCCGACCATCGCGGTGCCCGTGGTGATCCTGGGAACCTTCGGCGTCCTCGCGGTGTTCGGCTTTTCCATCAACATGCTGACCATGTTCGCCATGGTTCTGGCCATCGGCCTCCTTGTGGACGATGCCATTGTCGTGGTGGAGAATGTCGAGCGCATCATGAGCGAGGAGGGGCTCCCGCCGTGGGAGGCCACCCGGAAGTCCATGGATGAGATCACCAGTGCGCTGGTCGGTATCGGGTTGGTTTTGTCGGCGGTCTTCGGCCCCATGATGTTTTTCCCCGGCTCTACCGGCATCATTTATCGCCAGTTCTCCATTACCGTCATCGCCTCCATGTTATTGTCGGTCGTAGTGGCCTTGATCCTCACGCCAGTGCTGTGCGCATCCCTCCTCAAGCCGGTGATCAAAGGGCACGAAGCTGCGGAAACCGGCTTCCGATTACTACGGCCGTTCTTTTTATGGTTCGACCGGCTCTTCTACCGGCTCCGCGGAAAGTACCAATCTTCAGTGGGAAACATTTTCGCGAAGAAATTCCGCTACATCGTGGTATTCTTTATGATCGTTCTGGTGATGGGGTTCCTTTTCTGGCGGATGCCGACAGCCTACCTGCCCGATGAGGACCAGGGCGTTCTCTTGACCATGGTGCAGTTGCCCGCCGGTTCGACGTTGGAGCAGACGGAGGCTGTTTTGAAAGAAGTACGGCACCATTTCCTGGTAGACCAGAAGGATGCGGTGGAATCCTGTATGACCATCGCCGGTATGAGCTTCTCGGGCAGAGGACAGAACCAAGGCATGGCCTTCATCATGTTACGAGACTGGAAACTGCGAAATAAGCCCAGCCTGCGAGTGAAAGCCGTTGTGGGCAAGGCGATGCCCTTCTTGTCGACCATCCGGAACGCCATGGTCTTCGCGTTCCCGCCTCCAGCCGTCGTGGAGCTCGGCACATCGACGGGGTTTGATTTCATGCTGCAGGATCGGGGAGGGCTCGGACATGAGAAACTGATGGAGACCCGCCTCCAGGTCCTCGGCCTGGCCGCCGGAGACAAGCGGTTGGTCAGAGTCCGGCCGAACGGAATGGCGGATGTGCCCCAGTACAAGGTGGATATAGACTGGGAGAAAGCCGGCACTCTCGGCGTGCCCATCAGCTCGATACAAAGCGCCATTTCGACGGCTTTTGGCAGTGCTTATGTCAACGATTTTATCCAGGGTGGACGGGTCAAACGCGTCTATGCCCAGGCGGATGCACCCTACCGGATGCTCCCGAACGATCTGGACCGGCTCTTCGTCCGGAACAACAACGGCAAGATGGTACCCATCTCCGCCCTCGCATCGGGGCGCTGGATCTACGCTTCCCCGCGCCTCGAACGCTACAACGGCTTCCCGGCCCTGAACTTTCTGGGTGAACCTGCCCCTGGCAGGAGCTCCGGCGAGGCCATGCAAGCCATGGAGGAGATCGTTTCGAAATTGCCCAAGGGCAACGGCTACGACTGGAACGGCATCTCCTATCAGGAACGGATGGGCCAGTCCCAGACTGGACTCTTGTACGCCTTCTCCGTTCTCGCCATCTTCCTGGTCCTGGCAGCGCTTTACGAGAGTTGGACCGTGCCCATCTCGATCTTGCTCGCCCTGCCGCTCGGCGTCATCGGAGGAGTGATGGCATCCTCCCTGCGTGGCTTACCTAACGACGTGTATTTCCAGATCGGTCTCCTCACCGTCCTGGGTCTGACCACCAAGAACGCGATTCTGATCGTCCAGTTCGCCAAGGGGCATCTCGACAAGGGCATGGGATTGATCGAAGCCACGATCGAGGCGGCAAAGCTGCGACTCCGCCCGATCATCATGACATCCCTGGCTTTCGGCTTCGGCGTCCTGCCTCTGACACTGGCTACTGGAGCCGGTGCCGGAGCTCAGAAGGCCATCGGCACGAGCGTGCTGGGTGGGATGGTGACTGCAACCTTCCTGGCCATCTTCTTCATTCCGTTGTTCTTCGTCATTGTGGTGCAGATGTTTGGTAGAAAAAAACG
>CAIWXX010000146.1 GCA_903916735.1 uncultured Acidobacteriota bacterium | reverse complement strand
TCGAATTGTGGAGGCCGCGATGAGGATGTTAAGGAGGCCAAGCTGATGAGCGATTCGCAGTTTACCCCAACCTGAATTTTTCTGTGCTATCTCCCAAACAAGTTTCACTATTTCTTCGGATGTTTTATTGGCAGGCGATGTACTCGTGGTGGTGTGTCTGATTCCTTGAAGCCAGCAATAAATGGTAGAGCTGCAAATTCCGCAATACTCCTTTGCGCGGCATCGAGGGATGCCGAAAAACTCCATGTGCCACATAACTGAGAGTCGTTCTTTAATTGTGAGATGCCTTCGCTCGCTCTTTGCTTCGAGTTGGCTACGAAAAATGGAAATGAGCCCTTCAAGTTCAGCAACCTTCTGGCGAAGGAGAGCAACCTCTTTGAGCAGTTCATCAGCGCTTGGTACGAAGACCTCAGTGAGAAAGCGTGATCTGCAGGCAGCAGCACACTTGGCTGAAACAATGACGGATTTGAGAATGAGACGAACAGACCAGGAAATGAGCTCCGCTTCATTTTTCACATGCACTCCAGAATTTAAGCTACATCCATGTCTTTCATCCTATTATTCGACATTTATGTTGAAATAACGTTTTTTTCGATTGCATGTACAGCGCTGAAGATCGCCGATGGCGTGGCGAATTCAGCTTGTGGGATCAGTGATATGTGGAGTGGCCAAGTATTTTTTTCGCAATGTTTCTTTTTTTAATTGTCTTTTAGGTGGCAAGCCGTTATACTTGCCATATGCAAAGAATCACAACCTCTGCGCAAGGGCGGCGGGTTCTCGAGGAGATCCGCAGGATTCGGCCTTTTCTTGAGGGATCGCTCATGGTGACTAAGAAGCGCTGCGGCCGGCGGCAATGCCGTTGCGCCGCGGAGGGGCCGATTCATCCGACCGTTTTGCTTACATGGAAGGAATCCGGTCGCACCCGGACTCTTCATGTTCCGCTCTCCCTGCGAACGGAGGTGGCGAAGTGGGTGAAGGAATGGAAGCGCCTACGAGAACTGGGACGGAAGATGTCCCGAGCCCAACGGCGGTTTCTGATGACCAGCAGGATTCGTAAAAGGAGCTGATCGAGGTTCTCCTCACTACGATTTACCATTTCTTCGGATCGATCTCGATCCTCTTTGGATCCATCAAGGATCCGCGTGATTCTCGCCGGATTCGCTATCCCTCAGAAAGCCTCCTCTTTGCGGGGGTGCTCCTCTTCTTTTTCAGACTCCGTGCCCGAAGGGAGGTGGGGCTCAAACTTCGGAACGGTTCCTCTGCCGCCAAGTTCCATGCGCTGTTCGGAGTGGCGTCATTCCCCCACGGGGACACTGTGAATGATCACTTTGCCCGCCTTCATCCAGAAGAACTTCAGGAGATCCCATCCCGCTTGGTGGAGATGCTGATCCGGAAAAGATCCTCTATCCCTCTCGTCTCCTGGGTATCTACTACGTACTCGCGATCGACGGCACGGGAACGGTCACCTACTCGCGCCGCCATTGCCCATACTGCCTGACCCGAACCCATGGAAACACGACCACCTATTATCATTCTGTCCTCGAAGCCAAGTTCAGAACTCCTGACATAGAGTTTCGCAAGTTCTTGTAATCACAGTATTTAGTTCGAATTGGGTGCGGACCCAAACCTGTCCGCTTTTTTCAAATCGGCTACTATGATGGGATGGCAGAACAAGTACAGCAGCCGGCTCTTTTTCCTGAAGCACCGATCGATGAAGGAGCAAGGTTCATCAACGATCGCTGTTTGCTCCGATCAGATGGGGTTCACCGAATAGTGCTGGTTGCGGGCCTGCCGATCGCATCCTATGCGAAAGGCGACGACATGGCCGAGGCACATGCAATGGTGAGCTTGGTGGAACGCGGGTATGCTGATCAGAATGATGTCGCACGCGCATTCGAGTGTTCGCCGCGGACAGTGCGAAGGCATCAGCGGCGTTTCGAGGATGGCGGGGTTGCGGCATTGGGTCGTGGTTCTGGCTACCCCAAGGGAAGATCGCGACTTAAGATGTCACGCACGAAGCAGGTGTCGCGATTGAAGGCGGTTGGAGCGTCCAACCGCGAGATCGCTCGGAAGCTGGGTGTGAACGAAAAGGCCGTTCGCAAGGTGTTACGCCGGTTGGGTTGGAAAGTCCCTGTCGCTGGGCAGATGTCGTTGCCTGGCATCGTCGATGATGCGGACCCAACCCTGTCCGCATTTTCATCGAAGCCCATAGAAACCCCTGCGGAAACATCCTCTGCCGGTGCGGACCCAAATATGTCCGCTTTTTGTGTTGAGGGCGAGTCATTCATCTCACATGACGCCGACCCGAGTGACCGGCGCATCGACAGGCTCCTGGCATATCTCGGGCTGATTGATGACGCGGCGCCGATGTTTGCACCTGTTGCGGGACTTCCAAAGGCGGCGGTGTTGCTGGCTATCCCGGCTCTGGTATCAGGTGGGATCTTGAATAGTGCGCGATCGGTGTACGGCAGCATCGGCCCGGCGTTCTATGGTCTTCGTTCCTGCCTGCTGGTACTGCTGCTGATGGCCCTATTGCGTATCAAGCGACCAGAAGCCCTGAAGGAACATGTGCCCGAGGAGCTCGGTGCCATCATCGGACTCGACCGCGCCCCGGAAGTCAAAACACTCCGCCGCAAGCTCACCCGCCTGACGAAGCTTGGCCGGGCCTCGGAATTGGGCCATAAACTTGCGGTGCAACGCGTGGCAGCTCGAGGAGAAATGATGGGATTCCTCTACGTCGATGGTCATGTGCGCGTCTACCACGGACATCACACATTGCCCAAGGCGCACGTCGCCCAGATGCGCATTCCAATGCCCGCGACGACGGACTACTGGATTAATGACACATCGGGCGACCCTCTCTTCGTCCTCACCGCCGCCGCGAATGCCTGCCTCGCCAGGATGCTTCCCACGGTTCTCGCCGAGATCCGCTCTCTGGTTGGGCAACGCCGGCTCACCGTCGTCTTCGACCGCGGAGGATGGAGTCCTGGCTTGTTCAAGACGATCATCAACGATGGGTTCGACATTCTCACGTACCGAAAGGGTCGTGTACGGTCCTTGCCCCGGAGACTCTTCACTCCCTGCGAAGTGAATGTAGATGGCCGGAGGATACAGTACACTCTTGCTGACACCGGCGTGCGCCTCAGCAACGGCCTTCACCTCCGGCAAGTGACATGTCTCTCGGAGACCGGTACTCACCAGACTCCCATCATCACGTCACGTCGTGACCTCACTCCCGCTGAGATTGCTTACCGAATGTTCGATCGGTGGAGGCAAGAGAACTTCTTTAAATACCTGCGCGAAGAATATGCCCTCGATGCCTTGGCCGACTATGCGGTCGAGCCGGACGATCCCACTCGCGATGTTCCTAATCCTGCATGGCATAAACTCGACGATCAACTCCGGGCTGCCAAGGCGAATATCATCGATCTCTGTGCCATCTATGGCATCAAAGCCGCCACCAACCTGGAAGGCGATCGACCCACGATGCGCGGCTTCAAAATCGCACACGGAAAGATAGGGCGTGAGATCAAACAGGCCCTGAAACGGGTGAATCAGATCAGAGCCCGGCGTGATAAAACACCACGCCGTATCCCGGTCAAAGATGTTGTCGACGGCCCTGTGATCCGCCTCGCTCCGGAAAAAAAGCTCCTCACGAACATCCTCAAAATGGTGGCTTATCAAGCTGAATCCGATCTCTACCGAATGGTCGCACCTCACTACAAAAGAACGGAGCAGGAAGGCCGGACGCTCATCCAGGCTGCGCTGAACTCGGCTGCTGATATCGAGGTGACAACCTCCGAGCTTCGAATCACCATCGCTCCACAAAGCTCCGCACACCGCTCGAAGGCCATCGCATCGTTGTGCGAGGAACTCAACCAAACGAACACAGCCTTCCCAGGTACCAACCTGACCTTGCACTACGCTGTCAAAACATCATCATGAGTACAAAAAGCGGACATTTCCGAACATGCCTATGTCAGGAGTTCTGAAGTTGGTGACGCCCCACGGATTCTGCTTCTCCATCATAAGCGAATTCATCGAAAATTCGGGTGAGAACCTCACCAAGCAGAATTGCGAGCTCAAGCCTTTCTACCGACTCGCCGAGCGCCTGCACGCCCGCTTCCCTCGCCTGCCCATTGCGCTGGCGCTGACCGGCCAATACGCCGCCGGATCTGTTTTCGATATCTGCAGCCAACACGAGTGGGCGTTCATGGTCACTTTGAAGGACAAGGATTTGCCATCGGTGCAACAGGAGTTCTCCGCACTGAGGAAGCTCCAACCCCAGAATAAGCTCCGGAGAATCACACTGGAGAAAGCCGAGATCATTCAAGACTTCCTGTGGGTGGACGACATCGACTACCGGGATTCGGCGAACAGATCCCATACCCTATCCGTGCTCCAGTGCACGGAGTCTACCGCCACGAAAAACGGAACCCCGACCATCACCACGTTCAAATGGGTCAAGAACCTGCGAGTCACGGCAGCCAACGTCGTCGAACTCGCGAGCAACGGAGGTCGTATACGGTGGAAAGGTGAGAACGAAGGATTCAATGTTCAGAAGAATGGGGGGTTCGGACTCGAGCACGCTTACAGCAACAATCCTACCTCGGCCAAGGCTTTCTACTTCCTTCTGCAGGTCGCCCACGTCATCGATCAGTTGATCCACCGGGGAAGCCTCCTCAACCAGATCTTCCCCAAAGGATTCGGCTCTGGAAGAAACTTGGCCTTCCGTCTCCTCGAGGCTTGGCGAAATGCCAGCCTCTCAATCGAATTCTTCACCGCCTTGGCGGTGTCCCACCTGCAAATCAGGTTCGACTCCTCGTAGAGCGCGTGCGGGTTCCAGTCCTTTCCCCCCAACCCACTGAGTCGCCTGTCAGCACGCCCTCCTCGGCGAAATCTCTCACTCCAGCCCGACGGACCGACGATGGAGAGTTGCTGAACCTCCGGTCCTCGCATCTCCCTGCGCTGCCTCTTCATCGCTGCTGGTTTTGTTGTCTCCTGCACGGGGCTGTGATATCCTCACCAACTCATGTCTCAGTTCTTTGATGCGAAATGAGTCCGGCAGTTAGTTTGCAGGGTCGTCGGGTGCAATCGATGCGCCCTGACGAGGACTCCGCGTGTCCAGTAAGTCCGGTGGCTTCTCAAGTCGACAGAGAGTTATCGGGATGAAATTCGCAGAGGGTTCCATGCCATCTAGGAGACTGGGCATCGCTGTCACGGCACTTTTCGCGGTCACAGGCTTCACGGGCCTCGTCTATGAGGTCCTTTGGAACAGGATTCTCACGCTGACGTTCGGCAACACCGTCGTTGCAACGAGCACGGTCCTGGCTGCTTATATGGCAGGGCTTGCGCTGGGGGCCTTCCTCGTGGGGCGCATCGCCGACCGCGTGAGAAACCCCCTGTTCCTGTACGCCGCCCTGGAATGCCTGGTCGGCCTCTTTGCTCTTTTGCTGCCGAGCGCTCTGGCTTTCGCACTTCCACTGCTTCGGGCACTTTATCGGAGTCATCATCTCACGCTCCTCGGCTTCACGCGGTTTTTCGTGGCATTCTTTTTTCTGCTTCTCCCCACCTCAGCCATGGGAGGGACCCTACCGGCTCTCGGCCGTCTTCTCGCCCGTGTCGAAAATGCCGGGAAGACTCTGGCTTTGCTCTACGCCATCAACACGATTGGCGCGGTTGCTGGGACCTTGGCTTCGGGGTTCTGGGTGATTCCCAGCCTGGGCCTACGGGCAACAATGTGGTCAATGGTCCTCATCAACCTCGCAGTCGCACTCTCTGCAACGCTTCTCGCCTGGAGAATCTCGCGACATTCTAGTGCGAACAGGGACAACGTGCGAGAGGTGTCGCAGTTACGGGCGAGGGAAGCCGCTGGTCAGCCTGCGGCGCTGCCAATCGCTCTCTCGCGCGCCACTTACCGATTGGTGCTTTGGGCCTTCTTCGCCTCTGGTGGCATCGCGCTTGCCCTGGAGGTTCTCTGGGCCAGAAGCCTGCTTCTTATCTTCGGGAGTACTGTTTACGCCTTCACCTCCATGCTGGCTGTGTTCCTTTTCGGCCTTTTTCTTGGCAGCGTCCTGCTTGGGCTGGTTATCGATCGCATCGACCACCCCGTGCTCGTTCTTGGCCTGGTCGAAGCCGCCGCCGGTTTCCTGACTCTTCTCTCCGTGTCATGGGTGAACCTTCTGCCGTCGCTCTTCATCGATGGTTTCCTGCTCCTCGGTGTCCAATGGAGGTCCTGGCTGGCCCTGAAATTTCTTATCAGCGCCATTGTCCTGCTCCCCGTCTCGATTTTTTTCGGGGCGGCGTTCCCCTTAGTCACCCGCATGCAGGTCACAAAGCAAGAGCGCCTCGGAAGTCAGGTAGGAGTTCTTTACTCCTTCAACACCATGGGTGCGATTACTGGCGCTTTGCTTGCGGGCTTCGTCCTTTTGCCGGCGCTAGGCCTTCAGCGAAGCCTGATGGCCGCTGCACTATGTGCCATCGTGGTCGGCGCACTTCTCACCCTGACCATAGAGGCTGGGGGCTCATTCCGTACACGGCTTCTGCTTTCGCTCTCCCTCGCCGCAACCGGACTCTTAACGGCATGGACCACGCCGACGTGGAATCGCACCCTGCTTTCGGCCGGAGTCTATTTTCTGCCAAGGGCATACATAAGCGCGGACGGGACGCAGAACATTCTGAAGGAGGCCATTGGGGATCTCAGAGTGTTGACATATTTGGAGGGTACCACTGAAACTGCCGCCGTCATTCAGACACCACGAAACCGGCTGTTCGTAGTAGACGGCAAGGTGGAGGCCACTACTGGCCCCGTTGACATGAGACTCCAGCGTCTGCAGGGGCATTTGCCGATGCTCTTCGCACCGCGGATGGACCGGGCTCTCAACATCGGGCTCGGGTGCGGAATCACCCTTGGATCTCTCAAGGTCTATCCCCTCAAAGAGCTGAAGTGCGTTGAACTGGAGAAGAATATTCTCGGGGCAGCCCGCTTCTTCGCCGCTCAGAACCGGGATGTTCTTGATGATCCCCGCCTCAAGATTATCCTGAATGATGGGCGTAACCACATTCTTCTGACAGACGAGAAGTACGACGTCATTACGAGTGACCCTTTTGAACCTCTCATTGCAGGTGCGGCAAGCCTCTATACCGAGGATCACTTCACAAACGGAAAGACCCGCCTGACTCCAGGCGGCATTTTCTGCCAGTTCCTCCCACTTTACCAATTGTCTCTCGATGATTACAGAATGATTGTGCGTTCGTTCTGTCACAGCTTTCCCCATGTGACTTTGTGGTACACGGGGACGGACACCGTGCTCATGGGCAGCGAGACCCCCCATAAGACCACTCTTGATGAGCTTGAGAGGCGCATGGCGCTTCCGGGTGTCAAGGAGAGTCTGGAGGAGATCGGCATCTCAAACGCCGTCCAGCTTCTACAGACATTTGTCATGGATCCCTCCATCCTGCCAGAGGTGAAAAACGGTCCGATCAATTCCGATAACCACCCCCACATTGAGTTCTCGGCGCCGAAGAGTCACTTGGGACTCAGCAAAGGCTTGAACCTGCGTTGGTTGATCGACCACTACCGACCCGAAGACATGCCGCTTGATCTCTCGACCCGGGAGGCACTCGCAACCGCATCACGGGCGAGAGCCATTGGCCTTCTCGCGATGCAGGGCGCCTCCGCGCGCTTCCTGGGACGCCCCGAGGAATCTCTTGCTATTTTTAGAAAAGCGCGGTCATTGGATCCCACGAACCGCACCGTGCTGTGCGAGATCGCCTTGTCGGCCAACGATTTGGCCGCTCTCTTCATGCAGAACGGCAAGACAGGGGATGCACAGGCTGTTCTGGATGAGGCCCTTTCCACCGAGGAGGATCGGCTTGACACGTTCGAGAACCTTGCCCTGCTGGCACACATGACGGGCCGGCCTCAGATGGCACTTGACTACCTTCTGGAGATCCACCGAGCGAGCCCGGGAATTCCCGATATCAACGTGAAGATCGCAAGCTGCCTTCAAGATTTGGGCCGCCCCGAAGAGGCCACATGGTGGTGCGACAAAGCCCTTGTTCTGAACCCTGAGCTGTTCGAGGGCCGGCGCATGAAGGCCCGCCTGAACTCTGTCACGGGAAAACACCAGCAGGCCGCGGTGCTTTTCGAAGACCTCGCATCCTCCCATGCGGATGATCTGTCGGCAACCGACTGGTTCTATTACGGTGTGAGCCTATCGATTCTGCAGCGGTGGAAGGAGGCCCGGATAGCCTTCACCCGATGCACTCATCTGGACCCGCATGACCCGCGTGCCTGGTACAACGCGGCAAGGAGCGCGGCTGCTGCCGGCGATGCACGTTCAGCCCGGGAGGCACTCTCCAAAGCGAAGAGTCTGGCACCGAGTGAGGTCGAAGCGTGGCTGAAGGGGGACCCTGCCCTCAAGAACCTGCCCCGCTAGTGTCGGAACCCGGTCTGTCGCCCCCCTGACGGCATGGCTGTTAAGTTAAGCAAGTAACAATCATCAACAGTGGATGCAGATAGCATCCCTTTTGTGGCATTTGCCCGATAGCTTCATAAATGCTATCGGGTAGGGAAATGGGTACCACCTCCTCGTTGCGAATTCAAACGAGATGAGACGCCGACTCGGGGATCGGGAACGAACGCCTGTCTCATTTTTGTTCACGCCTTTTTGCACCACTCGGCTCCTAATTTGATTTGACAAAATATAAAATATCCCTTATTCTATTTGGCATATGGAGGAAATTTCCGAATGATGGACAAGATTGATCTTCAGATCCTTGACGCCGTTCAAACCGATGCCAGGATCCATCAGGCGGAGCTTGGTCGGCGGGTGGGACTTTCCGCCGCGTCCGTGAATGAACGTATTCACAAGCTCGAGCGGCTGGGAGTCATCCGCGGATATGTCGCCTTGCTGGACGATCTGAAGCTCGGCCGGGACATGGCGGCTTTTATCGAGGTTGATATCGAGCATCCGCGATACGAAAAGGCTTTCCTGGATCTGATGATCAAGTTGACCGAGGTGCAGGAATGTCATCATGTGGCGGGAGATTTTTCGTGCCTCCTCAAGGTCCGAGTCTCCGATCGTCGGGCCCTCCGCGAGCTTGTCCTCGATCGAATCAACTCTCTGCCCGGTGTCCGACAGACGCGCACGATCCTTGTTTTGGGAACCACAAAAGAAACGACCCGGCTGTCACTCTTCGCTTCCACCAACGGAAAAAAGGCGAAGCGTGTGATTCACGGCCGGGGAAGCAATAAATAGGAGGTATTGAGCCATGAGCACAGTTCTCTGCACGCCAACCAAATCGTACGAGGCGACCCCCGATCAGGTCTTCGACATCCTCGGCCGGCACATGCTGGTCGACGGCTTCCATCTTGTCGTAGATCTCGAGCGCAGTCACGGCTCGCGTATCCTGGATTCATCGACGGGGAAATGGTACGTCGACTTCTATACTTTCTTCGCCTCCAGCCCCATTGGGATCAACCATCCAAAAATGCGAGATGAAAAGTGGTTGCAGAAGCTGGTTCGCTCGGCCGTCAACAAGCCGTCCAACTCGGATGCCTACACGGTGGAGCTCGCTTCCTTCGTCAACGCCGTCGAGCGCTGGGCGATGCCTCCCTCATTGCCCTATCTTTTCCTTGTCGAAGGCGGCGCCGTAGCCGTCTGCAATGCGCTCAAGACGGCCTTCGACTGGAAAGTTCGCAAGAATCTGGCTCGCGGATCCACTGTCGAGAAAGGCTCGAAGATCATTCATTTCCGTGAAGCTTTTCATGGCCGCGAAGGCTATACTCTTTCACTCACAAACACGGACCGAAACAAAATCGATTACTTCCCGAAATTCGATTGGCCGAGGATCGAGAATCCGAAGATCACATTCCCGCTCGAAGGCGCGAACCTCGAGGCCGTGGAAGCGGCCGAGAAGCGGGCGATGGCGCAGATTGACGAGGCCTTCCGCAACAATCCGGATGACATCGCAGGGATCATCATCGAGCCGATCCAGGGTGAAGGTGGGGACAATCACTTCCGTCGCGAGTTCTTTCTTGAACTGCGGCGGGTTTGCAACGAGCGCGAAGCCTTGTTGATTTACGACGAGGTGCAAACGGGAATTGGCGCCACAGGGAAGATGTGGGCACATCAGCATTTCGGCGTCGAACCGGACATCCTCTGCTTCGGCAAGAAGCTACAGGTCTGCGGCATCATGGTTTCGAAGCGGATCGAAGAGGCTCCTGATCATGTCTTCAAGCTCTCCGGGCGCATTAACTCGACCTGGGGCGGCAACCTGACGGACATGACCCGCGGTGCTCGTTATCTTGAAATCATCAACGAAGAAAATCTGGTCGACCATGCGGCTCGGATGGGCGATGTTCTTCTCCAGAGGATTCACGGCCTTGAAGGCGAGTTCAAAGGCAAGGTTCTCAATGCGCGAGGATGCGGTTTGATGTGCGCCTTTGATGTGGAGACGCCTGAGCTTCGCAAGGCGATCATCGACCGGTGTCACGCGAACGGATTGCTCATTCTGGCCGCCGGACGTGCGGGAATCCGCTTCCGGCCGTCTCTGAACCTGACCAGCGAGGATCTCGAAGAGGGCCTCTCGCTGCTTCGCCGCAGCATCTCCGAAGTCGTGCAGTAGGTGCCACGGCACTCGGCATGATCGCCGAGATTATATATGTGAGAGGACGGGCCTGAATCCCCTGCTATGGGGGAGTCGGGACCGTCCTCTTTTTTTCGCGACTCGCGACACCGATTACCGGCGCTTTGAGCCGGTGATTTTTCTCTGTGGATTGAGGGGTTTTCTATGTGGAAGGGATGAGACAGCAGGTCAGATACGTTAAAATACCTCATGATGGAAATGGCAAAGGAGACTCGCAAATGCGCAAACTTGAATTTCGTAGCGACACGATGACGCGCCCGACAACTGCCATGCGACAGGCAATGTTCGAGGCCGAGGTGGGAGATGACGTGTGCGAAGAGGATCCCACCGTCAACAAGCTGCAGGAGATGGTTGCAGCACGTCTCGGCAAAGAGGCCGCGCTGTTCGTCCCCAGTGGCCATTTCGGGAATCAGTGTGCTATCGGAGTTCATACACATCCTGGTGACGAGGTCATTGTCTCGGAGATGACACACGTGGTCGAGCATGAAGCGGGTGCGTCGGGTGTGCTGAGTGGAGTGCAGCTCCGGACGATAGAGCCCCGGCACGCGAGCTACATCACGGCCGATGAAATTATGCCGCGTCTGCGCATCGGTGAAGATGTCCACTTTCCACGATCGCGTCTCATCATCCTCGAGAACGCACTCTCCGATGGGACGGTTATGCCGATCGCAGCCATGGCCGAGGTCAAGGAGCTCGCCTCACAGCACGGCCTTGCCGTGCATCTTGACGGCGCTCGCCTGTTCAATGCGGCGCTCGCACTCGATGTCGAACCTCGATCGATCGCCGCCCAGAGCGATAGTGTGTCGTTCTGCCTGTCGAAGGGCCTCGGGGCGCCAGTTGGAAGCGTGCTGTGCGGAACCGCCAATTTCATTGACAGAGCCCGGAAACGGCGAAAGGTCATGGGAGGCGGCATGCGGCAGGTCGGCGTGCTTGCCGCACCCGGCATCATCGCACTGACAGATGGGGTCCGCCGCCTCCACGAGGATCATGAAAACGCCCGGTTGCTCGCCAAGCTCCTCACCCGGGTTCCCGGCGTGGTGCTCGATCTCAGGAAAGTCCAAACCAACATGGTGTACATCCACGTGGAAACGCAGGGGAAGAGTGAAGATGGTCTAGTCGAGTTTCTCGCCGGACGCGGCATTCTGACATATCCTCCCATCATGTGGGGGATTCGTTTCGTGACCAGCCACGAAGTGACGGCCGATGATGTTCGCACACTCGCTGCCGCCATCGCGGACTATCTGGAATCCTGAGTTGAGGCCCTTCAATGTTCATCAACCAGGTAAGCCGATCGATGTGTTAGGCTTGAAGATGGTGGTCGATATCGAGGCGAACCGGACATGTGTCCTGTCGCAGAAACCTGCGGATTGAGGGATGTCATGGATGCGATGGTTCCGCCACCGTCTTTGGTTCTGGCTCCGCCAGGTTAGTGGACTATGATACAAAAAGGTGCGTACTTAACAAAACAGCCTTTTTGAAGTATTCTCGGACGTCAGCACGGACGCGGGTTGTTGACACTGTTCAAAGGAGGAAGCACATGAACGACACACTACGAACCATCGCACAACGGCGGAGTTTTCGACAGTTCAAGAAAGAACAGATTCGAGACGATGAGCTCCAGGCCATACTCGATGCGGGGCTGCAGGCACCCAGCGGTCATAACGATCAATCATGGTATCTGACGGTTATCCAGAACAGGGAACGCAACGACCAGATCAGTGATGGCAGCAAGCAGGAGATGCTTAAGCTCCCCGTCGATTGGATGGTGCAGATCGGCAAGAACGAGAATTTTCACATTTTCTATCATGCCCCGACTGTCATTCTCGTGGCCGCCCGCGAGGATGCCATCTCCCCCATCGCCGATGCCTGCGCGGCGATTGAAAACATGCTGATTGCCGCGGAAAGCCTCGGCATGGGCTCGTGCTGGATTGATTTCGCCCGCCTCTATTTCACCTCTCCTGAACGATACCGGGAGGTCGGCATACCGGAAGGTTACAAGGTCCATTACAGTGTGGCTCTCGGATATAAGCCGGACGGCTTGCAGCCGAATCCGCGCCAGATGAAACGCGATCACTATTTTCATATCATCAAGTGAGGATCTCATACTGATCCGGTCGGATGACCGAATCATCCATGTTTGAAGAGAGAGAAGGAGAAAAGCCGATGGCGAAAGTAAAGCTTGGAACAGCGGGATTCCTCTACCCGATGCCGATCGTGATCATCGGGGCGGATGTGGATGGGAAGCCCAACTACATGACTGTCGCATGGGTGACTCGAACGAACTATTCTCCACCCATGATCGGCATGGCACTCGGCAAGACGCATCAAACGAACAAGGGAATTCGAGAGCACGGCGAGTTCAGTGTGAACGTTCCGTCAGCGGATCTCATGCGTATCACGGACTATATGGGCATTGTCTCGGGCTCAAAAATCGACAAGTCCGGTTTCTTTGAGTGCGTGAGGGGCGATCTCACTCACGCTCCCATGGTGAACGAGTGCCCGCTCACGATGGAATGCAGGTTGAACCGCACGATTGACCTGCCGACCAATGAATTCTTCATCGGTGAGATTGTCGCTGTTCATGCCGACGAACGGATTTTGACAGAGGGCACGCCCGATATTCGAAAGATGCAGCCTTTCGGATTGACGATGCCCGACAATCAGTACTGGGCGATTGGAGACATGATCGGGAAAGCCTGGCAGTCGGGCAAAGGCTTCACAAAATCGTGAGGTGCGTCAGTGCGTCTACTCCGTCGTATCAGCGGTTCGGTCGAGAGACATGGACTAGTGGCGCCGGCAGCTCCCAGTTGAAAGGGCACTTGATTCGAGAGTTGTGTGTTAGTTTTTTGTAAAGCTCTGCGGCGCCGGAGACCGTAATCTGGGCTGATCCATCTGCTTTCCTTTGATATGACAATGTCTTCCCTGTGAAGGGATCCGGCTCAGAGGCAGCGGGGAATGATGAGAGGGTGGCTGGATATTCGCCACTATCCAATTCAGCCAAGCGCAGATTTAACACGAGTCGGGCGAGCCGTCGCAGCGACATGAGGGTTTGAAGGCGGCCTACCTGTGACATATGGTTGTGAGCCGGCAGGCTGCGAAACACATTGAGCGGTGACGTCGACATCATCAGCTCGCCCGTCGCAACCCATGGCGGATTGGATCCATATGGTAGGCTCATTGCATCAACAAAGTCCAAGAGAGATTCGTACTCCTGCGCACGGAAGATAGATTTTGGCATTGAACAGATGGCTCGCCGCGTTGGTGAGCGCCAGTCATTTGGCCGTTCGGCGAAGAATACCCACATTTGGTCATAGCGCTCTTTTTCTGCTGCAAGGGTGCGTTTCCAGGCTAATTGAAGGTCAGTATCTGGCAGCAGACTCACTAAGCTCTTGATCGTTGATGTGCTGCACAGAGGATCGGCAGCCGCCGCGAGTGTTTCATTGAGGAGGTACATTTCCAAGACGATCCCAAGCATTTGTGGACTCTCCTTGACCTCGCGCTGCAGAGCCGCCGTTGTTGCTGCCATCGAATTAACACTTATGAGGAATTGCGGCCAGTCGCCACGCTGGAGGAAAGTTCGTGCTTCAAAAGAGAGAAGCCGCTGGGCGGTTAGAAAGCTGACAAATGGAAATGGAGAGTGCGTTCTATTCACCGTCATTATTTCGGGGATGTCAAAAAAAGACAGATTAAAATTTGACCGTTTCAATTCAGCGGCCCGGTGCAATAACTCGAGTCCATGGCCGTTGGCTGCCAGAATTTCCCCCAACTCTGCGCGTTGCTGGTCAGTCCAGTGCTCTGACTCTTGCAGATTACTCAGGAATGCTTTGTTCTCATTAGAGAGGGTAAGAGCATCCGCTCCTGCCCACAAGGCGATGGCTGCGTTTTGATCGTCAGGAACTTTCTCCATCACATATCCGATTGCGCTTCCGAGCTTCTCGTGCAGCCGGCGATCGGCTGAGGCAAAACGGTATGCGCCATAGGCTCGCAGAGCGAGAAATGCAGCCGGCAGAACAGCGAGCGAGATGCCAAGAACACGAACAATCCACCTCAGAACCGATGCCTTCTCCATATGTACTCCTTCAAGTCATTTTCCCTTCGGCCGGATGTGCCTGCGCCTGCCAACCCGGGGCAACTATTCGATATACTACAGCTTCTGGGCAGCCATCTCGAACCACAAAGCCGCTCCCATCACAAAGCTCCTATCTGCGGGGTCCAGTTCCTTACTGATGGCGCGCTCCGGCGGCGGTGATGGCACCCGCATCCCAAAGAAAAAATCATTGTGATGCTTCATTTCTCCACCCCCAATATTTTGCGCAGTCGATGCATGCCGAACCGGTAGCGGCTGGCTGCGGTGAAGATTGCACCCCGACGACCATGCAGATCTTGTTATCAAATTCAGAAAAAATATTGGCGGAGATGTCGCTCACGCAAAGCGTTGACACTTGCGAATGCACAAAATGGAATCGAGGGATCACGGCCGCCGGCAATGAACCCCCTCGATTGCAAAGGGGAAATTATTTTCATTCGACACTGTCAACCTGTCCCTCCGCCAGTTCGTCTAAAGAGGCGGATATGGAAAAAGCGCAATAACAATAGCCGTAACACCGCCTCATGCCACGCAGGATTAAAGCAAGATGCGGCGTGAATTACCCAACGAAGCAATTCGAAAAAAGGAGAAAAAAGTGACAAATCACCGTTTCACAATGATCGCTCTGGCCGCATCCATCACAATTGTCGTATCTGGTGCGGGTCTCTATACATCCAATTCATTCGGCCAAAATGCCGATGCCAAGAGCGAATCCGACCGGGACGTCAGAAAAGCCGCACTGATGGCACTGGCGGAAAGAGATGACCCCGCCGTCATCCCTGTGCTCAAGCAACTGGCGGTTGCCGGATCCGATCACGAAATGGCAAAAGAAGCTGTCATGGCACTCGGCGAGATGGAGTCAGCCGATGCAACTCAGGCTCTGGTCCAGATCCTCAAGGAGGCCCCTGCTCCGGAAATCCGCCATTCCGCCATCCTGGCCCTCTCAGAACGCAGTGACGCCTCAGTCCCGTCCATCCTTCATGATGTCGCCCTTTCCGATGCGGACATTGAACTGCGTAAGACGGCCACCGCTGTTCTCGCTGAAAGTGAAAACAAGGAAGCCGTGGGATATCTCAAGGAAATTCTGAACTCCAGCAAGGACCGGGAGATCCGGCATGCAGCGCTTATGGCGCTTGGCGACCTCGATGACACATCCATCGGCGAATTTCTGGCCAACTACGCACTCAGCAGCACTGACATCGAAATGAGTCAAACAGCCATCAATGCGCTGGCTGATCGGGAAGGTGAAGATACAGCCAATCTCCTGCGTCAGATCTACAGTCGTGCCCAATCCAAGGAGGTTCGCCGAACGGCCCTTGATGCGATAGCAGACGAGGAGGATGCCATATCGGTTAAAGTACTGGGCCAGCTGCTCAAGGAAGAAAAAGATCCGGAAATGAGGGAGTCCATCATTTATCGGTTGGCGGATACGGAGAGCGATGATGCCGTAGCCATTCTACTCGATACCGCAAAAAACAACCCGGATCTTGAGGCACGCCGCACAGCCGTCACCGCCTTGGGCGACATCGATACGGCGGCAGCTCATCAAGCCCTGTTGGAAATCCTCAAAATCAATCAGTAAATCAGAAAAGTAACCTGAGATGAAAATCGAGAAAACAATGATGTGGAGAGAAATCATGAGGGAGAAGGGATGGATGAACTTTTCAGCCGCTGTCATGGCCGTGGCTACGTTCATGGGGGCGGCCTCCGGGATGTCTGCATCGGGCGCTCCAGAGACAAGAGTCCTTGTTCACCCACAATCGAACGAGCCACTCCTCACCAGGGTAGAATGGGCATTTGCCCAGGCATCCGCGTCCTCTCTCAAAGGGGATTTTTGGGTGGGATATTCAGTGCGCCGGCTCATGGGCAAACGTTCCTTCATAGGCACTTGCCAAAGCTACCCGCCTGGAAAAGGCGAACCGACTCTTGAAATGGTCATCTCAAGACGGCAAACAGACATCGGGAAGTCCGAAATTCATGAACCGACGATTAGAGAGACAGCAGAAATGGCGTTGAAACAATTCGAGAAAGACGGCAGGCACGAGGAAAAGGTTGAAAAGGATATCGCCATTGTCATGCGCTATTCGGTTTTAAAAAACCGTCAACCTGTTGAAGTCACCATCAGCAATTTAACCTTGCCGGTCGACCTGAGAGGATTGCCATTAATCTGGATCGGCTCTGCTGAGAATCCGGAAAGCATCGAGTACCTCGATGGGCTTTACCGGGAAGCATCAGGGGAAGAGGCGCGTGAACATCTGGTCGAAGCTGTTTCCATCCATCAGAGCCCTCGACTCGTCGTGCCCTTCCTGGAGAATGTGCTCACATCAGATCGATCGGACTCGATTCGAGAAGAGGCTGTCACGATGATGGGGGAGCAGGATGACCTGCAGGGAATGGCCATCATGAAAAAGGTCGCGACATCGGACCCGTCTTCTGAGGTGCGAGAAAGCGCCGTCTGGGGCTTGAGCGAAATGGAACGCCCGGAGGCAGAAGATCTTCTCATCGACCTCGCTTTGAATCTGCGTGATCACAAAACACGGGAAGAAGCTGTCATGGCTCTTGCGGAAAAAGCATCGAAGAAGACCATCGCAACGCTGGGAAAAATTGCATTCGATGACCGGGAGACCGAAATCCAGAAGCAGGCGGTCTACGCATTCGCGGATCTTCCGGAAACGGAAGCTCTTCCCTTTCTGATCAAGATCGCCAAAACACACTCCAACCCGGAAATTCGGAAGGCGGCGATCTATGAACTGGGTGATTCTGAAAATCCGGAAGCCACCAAAGCGTTGGCGGATATTCTCAAGTCCAAATAGCGAGTGCCACAATGGAAACGGGCGACACACCCTCACGACGCCGGGATCAGAGGGATCGGATGAGGAAGCTCGTGCCGCCCGAATCCACGAAACATCCCGTAGGGAAATCCCTGCGTAGTCACGAATGGTCCAACCTATGATCCAAGATGGCATCCGAGCAGGGATGGCAAAAAATATTCGGATCATTTCATGATGGCTGACGTCACCAACTCTTCAGCAGTTCGTTGCGCTGTCCCCAATCAAGATATCAGGAAACAGCTCTGCTTATCTTTGTATTAGGCATAACCAAAAAATAAAATATTTCGCACAGTTGTTGCTCCTGAAATTATTGGTTTTACTTTTTGCTTTTTGCTTTTTACTTTGCTTCATATCAGAGGTCTATTAATTCCTCATGTGCAGTGATCAACTTTGCCGTGGCCTTGACCCTGTTATTGACTCCATCATCTGAAGGGGTTAAAGTGGGGATACTATCAGGGCTGCTGAGCTGTCATCGATCACGGACCTGATCATTCTGGGTTTCTGGACTTCGTCGTTCCGTGGCCCAATCATTGGCAGGAACAAGGAGGCCGAAGTGCTCCCCTTTGAACCCGGCTCCATTTTCACTTGGATGATTATGGAGGAGGGCTTTCATGCTCGCATCATTCGAGGCAAGTCACTTGCTGGGCGCAGCATCAAGGCTGACTGCAGCGCCGACTTGTATCGCCTAATGTGCAGGCGAAAGCAGAGACGGGGCTGTCGTTTCAATTTCTTGGGCAGCGCACTCCGGTACTTACCGGCGTGTGCATTGACACAGGGGTCGCCTTCGACCTCAGCCGTGCAGGCGGGTCCGATAAGGAGTCGGTATGCGGAAGTCTTTACAGCACCGGAGGCTACGACGACAATCGCGGTTTCCTAGGATATTGGGGCTTGCGCTGTGTGCGGCATGTCTCCAGCTCGCCGTCGCTCTGGAGGTGCGCCCCCAGATCGGTTCGACACAGGGGCTTGTCAAGAAAAAACTGCCTTCAACCGTCAACAGCGCGGCGCGCGAGCTCTGCCCGACGGTCAGCGCCGATGGGCGGACGCTTTACTTCACGCGCGAAGTGAAGGATGTGGAGCACCAGACGATTTGGTGTTCCGAACGGCTGTCTGACGGCACATGGGGACCTGCTGTAAAGATGCCCTCACCGCTCAACAACGACACGACGACCTTTCTTTCCGCCGCACTCCCGGATAACAACACCCTCCTTGTTGGGGGCAGCTTCGGCTCTGTGGCATCGCGTGCATCGGCGAACGACTATCTTTCCGGGGCGGCGGGCGGCGGCCAGCCGGCCGGCCCGCAGAAATCGATGACCATCGAGGAATCCATGCGTCTGGCCAAAAAGCTGGAGGAGGCGGATAAAGATGCGAAGAAGAGGGGCACGCCACTGACCTTCGAGGAGCTGAAACGGATTTTCGACGAGGCCACGCCTGGCACAGCTTCGCAACAACCACAAGCTCCAGACTCGGCCGGCGAGTACAACCCGAATCATATCATCGCGATGACGCACCGGACAGGGAGCGGCTGGAGCGTCCCCGAATACTTGCGGATCAAAAATTTCGTGAACCTGGCGCAGCGGAACGATTTCTTCGCTTGCCCGGACGACAAGGTGTTCATCCTCTCGGTTGAGGCTGCCCCCACGTTCGGAAAGCGCGACCTCTACGTCAGTTTCCAGCGCACAGATGGAGGTTGGAATGAGCCGAAGAACATGGGGAATGTGCTCAATTCAGGGGGCAACGAGATCTCGCCCTTCGTGGCGCCGGACGGGAAAACACTCTTCTTCGGCAGTGACCGTGAGGGTGGCTATGGGGGCTTTGACATTTATATGACGCGACGCCTCGACGACACATGGCTCAACTGGTCTGCCCCGAAAAACCTGGGGCCGGAGATCAACAGCGAGCTTGACGAGGCGAATCTCACAGTCGATGCCTCCGGAAAATACGCCTACATGTCGTTGGGCAAGAGGTACCAGGAAGACCTCTACGAATTCGCGCTCCCCGCAGAAGTGCGGCCGACACCTGTCGCCTTTGTCCGCGGGATGTGCAAGAACCCCTCGGGAAATCCCGTGGCGGCGACGGTTGCATACGAGCGGCTCAGGGATGGGAGCGGTGCCGGATCGGCGAATGCGCATCCGACAACGGGGCATTATCAAATTGCCCTGCCGATTGGCGAAGACTACGCCTTCCGCGCGCAGGCCGCCAACCACATCCCCGTCAGTGAGCGACTTGACCTCAGGCAGGCCAAGGAATCACAAACCATCGACCGCGACCTCATCCTCGTGCCCATTCAGGTCGGTGCCTCGATCCGTCTGAACAACATCTTCTTCGAATCGGGCAAGGCCGGACTTCTACCCGAGTCCAAGATGGAGCTGGATCGCCTCATCGGGCTGCTCAATGCGCGCAAAACGATGGTGATCCAGGTTTCCGGCCACACCGACTCGGAGGGGGCCGACGAAATGAACATGCGCCTTTCCGAAGAGCGAGCGGCGTCAGTCCGAACGTACCTGGCTGAACACGGCATCGCAGCCGAACGCCTCTCTTCAAAGGGCTATGGCAAGACCAAGCCCGTGGCTTCGAACGAGACCGCCGAAGGGCGCCAGCTCAACCGGCGCGTCGAGTTTACGATCGTCAAGGAGTAGTCGCACCATGAGAGGAACAATTCTCTTTACTGCAATCCTTCTTTTGGCCGCCGTGGGGTTCGCTCAACAATCTCAAGAGCCAATGACGTACAGGCTGGATTTGAAGCCCTATCCCGATCTCCCGACGGGCAAGATCGCCGCCATGAGCGGCACCGCTGATTCAACCGGCCACCACTTCATCGTCGATAACCTCGGCGTGCTCCAACCTTCCGCCGTGACCCTCGTGGCCAAAAATGCCGGCAACGACCTGACGCTCACACTGTGCAAAGACCGTTGGGACAAGCCCGAGCGGAGCGGATCGACGAAAGGAACGGGTCAGCTGACTTTCAAGTTTCGCACATGGGGAGAAGTCAGGATCCTAGTACAGTCGAACGGCGCGCCCGCGCCCTATGATCTTATTGTCTGGGCGGGCGATGATTTGAAGCCGCCGGTTCCGTCGGCATTCGTGCCGATGAGCCAGTACAAGAGCAAGCACCCACAGGGCGCCGCGACCACCGAGAACGGCGGCACGAATACAACGGGTGTGGGCGGCGGCACATCCCCAGTCATGTGGATCATCGCTGCGGGCGTGGCGGTGATCGCAGTTCTGCTCGTCGTCGCCATTGTGATCGGAACAAGATTGCTGAAGGAAAGGAGGACTGCATGAAGACCTGGACGATTCTGTTCATCGGCGCGATCATCGTTGCCATGGCCGCGGTGGCCTCAGCCCAGACGAGCGAACCGAGCGCCACGGACCCTGCAAGCGTTTGGCGGGACTATTCCCAGCGGATGAACGATGGCAGCGCTCCTGTCGATGCAGCGACTCGAAGCGTGACGCAACAGGCGGAGCTCAATGAACGGCGCGACCAACGTGAGGCTCGTGAAAACATGAGCTCAGCCGTGCAGAGCGCTGCAGGCACCGGAATCGGTTGGCTGTCGTGGGGTGTCGGGACAATGCGCAGCCTGCAGGAGTTACGAGAAGCCTACCAGACTTTGACGCAGCAAGACGCAACACTCGAGCCAGACTACAGGCCACCGGGCTCTCCCGAGGTGCCGTCGAGTTGCGAGGGAAATGACGAGTGCGGCGATTGCTACCGACAAGCCCTGGCCTCGCTCAATCGCGTCCGCGTCGACCTGGAACGCTTGCGTGCCATCTACGCCAACACGAAGGGCTTCGCCGGCAAAGCCATGGCATTCGGAGACAGCGCGTCGGGCATCCACGCCGTCACGGGCCTGGCGTGGCAACAAGAAAAGCGCAAGATCGAAAAAGAGCTGGTGGACTTCCAACACACGTACGATGCGAAGTATCTGGAGCTCATACCGCGCGTCGAAGATGCGCTCAAGCAAATCGGCCGATGCGAGGAGCAGCACTTCCATAACCCGGATTGGTACAACCGCTTCGGCTTCATCTACTATACCTTCATGGCGGATCGCTACAAGCGCAACGACTGATCACTCTCGCCAGAAGCTCGACCCGGAGCCATTCTCACGATCAACAAAGCGGGTCAGTTCTTGGGATGGAATCCTCGCATTCACGGATTCACCACGCTATGATCGCAAATGCTCATTTGCGGCTGATCCCTCTTATCAATGTTCCTTTCCTTCGTTCCGTCCTCAAGTCGGAAAAGACGTCGCGCCGCTGGCTTTCACATACTTATCCAGCACTTCCTTAACGGTCAATGGCCCGGCTCCTGATGGAGCTGTATTCTCCGGCTTGGATTGTGCCGACGCAATCAAAGGGATCATGATGAATACTGAGTACTCATCCGCGTAACTATGACCGCACATGGCTGTTAGTATCTGATCGGTGAAATCTGTGCACAAAATGGCAAGAGTTGTGATCAGGCATAATCGTGAATTCCTCTCAGGAAGCCAGGAAGAAAGGAATGTAGGAATGGTTTATCAAGGCGAATTTTCAATACTTTTGTCATCATTTTCGTACATTTTTTCACAGGATTTTCCGCCATATCAATGGGAAGTTGGTCGAGCTGGGGTTGATGATCGAATATTCTTTTCACATTGGCATTGACGGCATAGCAGCCGATCTTGCTGATCAAGGCACCCCCCATGACCGGTTTGGGCATGATAGTGAAGAACGCAGCCAGTTTCGGCAGGAAGGCGAGTGAGATATAGATCGCGCCCGTATGGAACGGAATGACTCGGCTCGTGGCGCCCGTCGCCACGGACTTGAGTGTGGACGCCAATGTCACGAAGCTCGGCCCAAGGATGCCCCTCGTTTTACAGCTTAGCGCGAGTAGCTTTTCGGCGCCGCGTCTGGGCACTTCGGATGGGCGAAGCCACCCAGGAAAACGCCCCACTGAAAATACTTCCCAACGACTTTATCGATGACACCTCGCCACCGGCCGTAATGCTTCTCGAAGCGCTCCTCATACACGGCCTTAAACTTGTCGTAGTAATGATCTTGAG
>CAIWXX010000145.1 GCA_903916735.1 uncultured Acidobacteriota bacterium | reverse complement strand
CATTGGAATTTCGATCATCTCCACGCCGTGGAATCGAAAGAGCGGGAGAGCGATTCCGTAGATCGGTACTTCGGTTACGATTTGTGTGCCGGGACTTGCGAGCAACCTGAGTGCCAGATCAATTCCATGCTGTGCACCGTTGGTAATCATGATTTCGTCAGGCGTGACGGAAACACCATGTATTCGCATTCGCGCCGCAATTGACTCACGCAGGGGCGGATAGCCGGCATGATCTCCGTAAGCAAGAATTCCTTTGCCGTTTCTTACGAGTGCCTGCTTCACACTCCGCCTGAAATCATCCACCGGGCAGAGCTCCAGGTCGGCTGATAGCCTAGAGAAATTGATGAGATGATCCTGTTTCACGGGCGGCTGATGTTTGGAAAAATGTGCATACTCTCCATGCAACCGGCGGCTCGGCAGACTCGATGCCTCATCCCAGTCGATGACACTCGATCGAGGTCCGTCTTCCAGCCGCACAATATCGGTGCGACGCCGAACTGTTGAGTAGGAGCCGGGTCGGCTTTCAATGTAGCCGAGCGCTCACAGCTCCTGATAAATGGCCACCCGAAATTCATGTCTTCATAAGACTAGGATGTTAATATTATTGGCCGGCGTCAACCACCAATTTCTATTAATTTTGACCCGACCAATTTGGTGCCAGGATGAAGACGATGAGGTGTCAGTCGGATTCGATGCTTGTCGTGGATTCAACTCAACTGCTCTGGCAGACACGGTTCGCTGTCGGAAGAAAAGCTGGCATGGCTTCGTTCCCTCCATGATGTGATCCCTTCAAGGATCGACGTTGTGTGGATAAAATAAAACCTGCTTGGCGCGGGCCTTGCCTTGTCACAAACTAAACAACACTACAAGCGTATGCCCGCGTGCCACCTCTTATGGTGATGATGGCGCCTGCCGCTCGCCATCAATCGCTCTTCACATCGAAACATACGTTATTGTTTCCCTCTGATCGCCGGATTTTTAAGCTTAGCCTTCTTGGCTATGCAACTACACTGATGCACTGCATCGTCAATACACGGCCAGGGGCTTTCTCTGTTTATTCTATTTTGTTTGGGTTGCAGGAGTAGCAGGTGCCGTCATTTCGTGGTACACCGCTTCGATTTCTGCCGGCAGCACATCCTGACCACTATAGTTATTATATGCTGGAAGGGAGATGCTCTTTTTCATGGCATCGAGGCTTTCGTTCTTCTTAATCGAATCCGCCACGGCCTGCCTCAAGGCAATTAAATAATCCATCTGCGCCTGCAGCACTTCTTTGCCGGCCAATTTTCCATGACCAGGGATCACTTTATCGATATTCCATTTTTGCATTTCTTTCAGTTGGGCGATCCAATTGGCCGTATCAGAACCTGCCTTCCAATCGATATACGGCAGCTCGTTATTGAAAACCAAGTCACCCGTATGCAGAACTTTCTGCTTTGGGAAATAGATGACCAGATCAGCATTTGTGTGAGCGGGGCCGAAGTGAAAGAGCTCAGCTGTCTCGTTTCCGATTGAGATCGTCAGAGAATCGGAAAAAGTGATGTCAGGGTAAATGACCTTCATGGTTTTGTATTCCGCGAAGTCCGCCTCCATACTCACAAGTTCACCCTCAGCCTTTGCCAGATCAGGGCTTTTCTCTGCCTTCAATTTTTCGATATTTTTTTTCAGAGTGTCGATGTACTCAGGATAACGCTTTTCAATGTTTTCTTTCCGGTGGGCTTCATTCGTTTTTCGGAGCTTCTGTTCCGCCATGTTGTCATGGCCGATGATATCTGCTGATTCAGGGAAGCTTTGAAGTCCGCCGACATGATCGCCGTGGTAATGTGTCAGGACGACGGTGCCGATCGGCTTGCCGGTCATTTCCTTGACGGCCTCGACGATCAGCTTTCCCCAACGAGGAGCTTCTCCAGTATCGATGACGATCGCTTCTTTGTCGGTCAGGAGGAATGCAACGTTTCCGCCTTCGATTCCGGCTAATAGATAGAGGTTCTCCGCGACTGGAATGATGGTCACCTTTTTTTCCTCTGCCCTCGCACAAAGCACGAACAGACTCAAAACAGCGACGAAGCTCAAAAAGATCCGACGCATTCGATTCATCATCGATGCTCCTTTCTTGAGAGTACCGAGTTCTCTTCTACGCTGATCCCGTCTTTTCGTCAACTGTATGCGAGACTTTCATGCGCAACTTTGACGCCTCGATGCCGAGGTCGACCCACTCATCCATCAGTTTCTTGAACCGCTTGTAGGCT
>CAIWXX010000144.1 GCA_903916735.1 uncultured Acidobacteriota bacterium | reverse complement strand
GACATCCAGCAATGGTGCGATACCCATAGACACGATGCTCAAACGCGTGGGTGGGTACACCTACATTTTCGCCGTGGCCATGCGTACGGGGGCCACCAATGCCACTTTCACGTTGCGGGATTTCGCCGGCAACTCGACAGTGGATGTCATCGGAGAGACCAGGCAGATCAGTGCGAACGATGGCGTCTTCCATGACAGCTTCTCCGATTACGCGGTCCATATCTACCGGACAGCGACAGGTGACTGTGTGGCTCCCACAATAACCACGCAGCCTCAAAGCATAACCGTCACCACAAGCCAGACTGCAACTCTGGCAGTGGCGGCCACAGGCGATGCGCCGCTAAGCTACCAGTGGTACCAGGGCTCGACAGGCAATACCACACTTCCTGTCGGCACCGACGGAAATACCTTCACGACTCCACCAATAGTGACACCCACGGATTATTGGGTTCGCATCAGCAACGGATGTCATCCACTTGTTGACAGCGCCACAGCGACGGTCAGCGTGGCGGCTGGCTGCATCGCCCCGATGATTGCGACACATCCACAGAGCCAGGCGATCACGAGTGGTCAGACCGTGACGTTGAAGGTGGTGGCGAACGGGACAACGCCGCTGCATTGCCGGTGGTATCAAGGTGCGAGCGGCAACACGACCAGTCCCTTAGGATTAGATTCGTTCAGATGCGTAACCCCTGTGCTCACCTCGAATGCCTGTTTCTGGGCAAGGGTATCCAACGACTGTGATTCTGTCAACAGCAATGCGGCGATCATCACCGTGAACGCTGTGTCGAGTATTGGCATAACGAATATCATCTCGAAGACGAGCAGGCCCGGTTCGACGGCGACGATCATTGGGACGGGATTCGGCACGGACAAGAAGCAAATCATCGTTTATTTCGGCACCAGGAAGGCCAAAATGATCAGCCGGGCTAAAACAACCAGCCTCAAGGTCACGATCCCCAAACGGTTGAAGAAAGGGATAGTTGGCGTCTATGTGATCGTGAACAACCAGGCAAGCAACATCTACCCATTCCACGTAAAGTAACGCTCAACTGGTCTGCGGAATGCACTCATGCCTGAAGCGTGGATGTTTCGCGTTCGAAAACGCCAACCGAAAAGCCGTACCGCCCTCATCATCCCGAGGAGACCGCTTTCCACTCGGTCCTCCGTCGGTAACTACCGCCTTGCCTGCTCGATAAATCGAGCGGGTCAGTGTTGACTCGGTGCTCGCACCTGCTTTAACAGCTCCTCCGACCATAGTGGAAGCTGCTCTTTCTCCTTGGCGTTCTCTGCTCCGTTGCAGCTTGGTTGTAAAGCACCAGCAGGAGACGCGGGTCGAGCACGGTGTGTATGAGGGTTTCCCGGCCGAAGCGTTTTTCCACCATCACCGCCATCTTGTAGCCCACGGTATACCACGGCCCTTGGATCCCAAAGAAAGTACCGGTTTTTTCGTCGATGGCATCCTGGCCGGCGAACTTGCCGTTCACAACGTCCATGAAGAAGCCTTTCACCAACCGCAGATCGGCGCTGAAATTGGCCATGTCGTGGCCCCATCGGGCATGCTCAGCGCCTTGGCCACTGTTGGGTGGAATAGTGATCGGCCAGAAAAGGCATATCATGAGCAGGATCAGGATATTACTTTTAATGCGCGTCATAGTTCCCTTCATCTCGGCTTCAGTATTCGCAGATTCGATGCCAAATGCATTTGAACTGCCGTTCACACAAAAAGGGCCTACAATCACGCCTCTAATAGTGTCATACCAGAAAAAAGGATTATCGGAAATCTGAGTGAGACACTACCCATTCCGGGTAACGGAAGACGAAACTGCCTGTTCTCCTGACACATTGAGTCCCTGATCATTTTGCCAATGAAGATAAGTAGGGCTTGCCGTGCAAAACGTATAACTTGTCGGTCAAAGTCCAATTGTAGGAGTTCGACAGTTCGCCCAGCTGCGTGCCTTTCGCGACATTCCTTGGCTGAGCTGGTGTGCCAGAACAACCAAGCAATGTCGGCAATTCTACCGGCTACTCTGGCCTGACCAACGGCGCCTGTTTCGTTTCCTGGCCCGTCACGCCTGCCAAGAAGGTAATGATGATGATGATGATCACAAGAGAGCGGGACAGTGAAATGACGCCCTCTTAATCCTCCGGTGTTGCCGGATAATGTATTATCGCAGCCGTTCGCGATGGATTGTCAGTTTGTCGAGGCGGTCCGGAAGCACGGTGACGCCGATGCCATGGCCTCCGGGAACTTCGATAAATCCATCATGCTCCAGGACAACGGGCGGTGACACGATGTCTTCATGGAAATACCGCCGTGTCTCGGACGTATCACCCGGCAGAGTGAAACCATCGACGGTCTGCAGGTGTATGTTGACCGCCCGCCCGATGCCTGTCTCGTCCATGCCCCCTGACCAGACATCGATCCCGTTCGCTGCGGCATAACGTGTTATCCTGATGGCTTCCATGAGTCCGCCGACCCGCCCCTGCTTGATGTTGATAATACGGCAGCTGCCGAGAGCAACGGCCGTTTTGGCATCATCGAGATCGTGTATGGATTCGTCGAGGCAGAGTGCGGTCGCCAATTGCTTCTGGAGAATCGAATGCTGATAGATATCGCTATAGGAGAGCGGCTGCTCGATCATGAGGAGGTTGAACCGGTCAAGCTGCTTGAGGTGTCCGGCGTCCTCAAGTCGGTAGTCGCCGTTGGCGTCCACCATGAGTTTGATGTCCGGAAATCGCTCACGCACCGCCTGTACAAACTCAATGTCCTTGCCCCGCTTGATTTTCATCTTGACCCGGTGATACCCCGCCTGTACCGCCTCCTCGACTACTGCGAGCAAAGCCGCAGGCGATTCCTGGATACCGATGCTTATGCCGGACATGATTTTTTTCCGTGGCCAGCCCAGCAGTTTATGCAACGGAATCTGTTTCCGTTTCGCGATCAAGTCAAGGAGTGCATTCTCGACTGTCGCCTTGGCCATGCCATTACCACGGACGTGGCGGAATTTTCTGTCGATTTCGCCGAGAGAGACACCGGGTTCCACAAGGGGCAGCAGAAACTCCTTGATGATGTGGCAATCACCGGTGATTGTTTCGCAGCTATAGAAGGGATCCGGGTCGGCGACACACTCGCCCCATGCCGTGATGCCATCGCTATCGAGCCTCAGCAACAGTGCTTCCTTGGCAGTCCAGACCGCCGAGCTGATGGCGAATGGGGTGACGAAGGGCAGTTTGACGACGACCAGATCGATATGATCGATTGTGCCGACAACTTCCTGCTCGAAGGACAGATCATGTGACTCAGAGTTATTCATGTGGGCCTCCTCTTGTTCTGTGAAATGATCCTTTGGGGCATCTTAATTAATATGTGATACAAGTACATTTTCCCAGTATACCGCGCTTGAGGCTTGCGAGGTAGAGAAGGAGAATGCAAATAACAAATTCATTCCCCTGCTCACAATGGAAAATCACATTCTTATTCTATCTACCAACGTAGAATTAATGGCCGACTCGGTGGCAGTGCCGTCATTCCAGCCAAGATGTGGATAAGGGTCATTCAAGATATTGGAATCGTGAGCTCTCCTACCCTGATCTATACTTACGGATCCAAATCAAATCAGAGACAATCCGATAGTGAACATTTCCCGTCCGGGGAGTAAGTAATCTTTCAGGGAAATGATCCCCGGAGCAAAGATCACAGGATCTTTGCCGGGAGGAGTTTGGTCGAAATTGACGGATGGACAAGGGGCCGATTTCTCAGGATGCTCCGTATTGAGGGTGTTTTTCATGATTACATCCTGGGTGATCTCCCGGCCGGCAGATGGGGCCTCCGCGGAGAAAACCGCGAAAATGATGATGGCTGCCATCAGGTGTAACACTGTCTTCAAGTTCAACCCGGATAGTACGTTTGGGGCTAGCGCATGTTTGCACATTGGAGGCGAGGGCGAGCTGAATTGGAGTAGGAGTCGGCGAAAATAGGGTTGTTGATGACAGGTTTTTAGGCACTTCCCGGAAATTTGTAGTGACACACTATTTTTGTATTTATTGCACATTG
>CAIWXX010000143.1 GCA_903916735.1 uncultured Acidobacteriota bacterium | reverse complement strand
ATTTCTCCTTTCAGTCGAAATGATATTACGATGTAGTCCGGGGCTGAACACTGCTATCTTCATCATAGATGATCAGGGCGGCAGCAATTCCCGGGATCTGGCAAATACATCCGTAGGCGTGCCCAGAGCCTGCTTAATTCTTACATCCACATCCCATGGATTCCTGATACGCGCGATAGAAATGATCTCATTCAGTGGGGGCGCGTGGAAAGGAATCAATGGCGAAACCATAATACTGTTGATCAGAGGGTAGTCCGAGCCATAAAACAATCTTCCCGAAAATTCCGGCCGCGTCAAAGCCTCTTTCATATATCCCAGCTTGTTCAACTGTGTAAGGGAAGAGACATCGGAGTACAGGTTAGGATACTCCCTCATCATTCGTGCAAGCCGGTCGGTACTGCATTCGCCCTGATAGGATCCGGTGGAAGCGATGTGAGCCGCAATCACCTTGACGCCCCGGCTCAAAGGCAGACGCAATTTTTCAGGGTCGCAAAGTTCGTCGTTAGCAGTTGGAATCGACTTGTCCTTTCCAGTATGGGTTAGGAGAGGAAGCTTGAGTTCGGTAAGCTTGTCGTAGAATGGGATAAGACTAGGATCACTTGGATCGATGTTCATGATCGAAGGAATCCACTTCACGAGCACGGCGCCGTGAGCCTTTACCCAAACCAGGCGAGCGAGCCAATCTTTTCTGTACGGGTTTACAGATGCTCCGAAAAACAGGTTGCTGTACCTCTTCACAGCATCTGCCACAAACTCGTTGGGAACGTAAACCTCGGTTCGATGTGTGTCAAGGAACCCATCCCTGCCGCAAACGCCATCCATCGCCACTACAACGGCTTTCTTAACGAACTTGCTTTCAGCGAGCAATTGAGAGAGACGTTCTACCACCAAGCCATCACCCTTTTCCAATAATTCCTGCTCGGAAACTCCGAAGCTCCTCAAATAGAAGGGGAAGCGCCAATTGTTGCGAAATTTATCCGATATAAAACATCCACTACCTCCGGCGCCGATACCGTTAACATGGCAGTGCATGTCCACGATGCCTTCTTCAGGCAGAGGCTCCACCGGGCAGTAGGAGCCGCAAGAAATAGTGCAAACCAGAGTCGCAAGCACTCCCGCCGTAAACATACTTTTCCATCTCTTGTCAATGTGGTTGTCCATGCGGCTTCCCCCTTTCTAAATTGAAGCTTTCCGCAGCAAGTTGCGGGGAATGCACACGCTACCGAATTCAACCAATCGCAAATGTATTGTCGCACTCATTTCTCCACCATCATATTCCCCAGCAGGACGGGTTCAAATGCGATATGCTTTTTCGCACGAGCCCGCCTTCTTTGGTCCCATATTCCGGGGTCCAGCTCATACGTTTGTAAAGCTTCGGGTCGATTTCTTCCATCCATGTAATTTTGTTAACGCACGGCGTTAGTGTAAGCTGCGAAAAGCTTGGTAAAAACTCATCAGGATTGCAGTGCGTTGCATAGTAATAAACTTTATAAATACCTATTACCTTCGTATCTTCCTTGAAATAATACCAGACCGCTCCAAACAATAGCAATCCGATTATGGCCATTACGAGT
>CAIWXX010000142.1 GCA_903916735.1 uncultured Acidobacteriota bacterium | reverse complement strand
TAGGGAGGGTACGCAGTGGAGAAACGTGCTTCAGACGCTGGTTAGCTACCGGTTGATTTCGCCCGGGAGCGAATGGAAGTTGCACCGCGTTTGGTACGAGCGGAGCGCGATGGGCGATCTGCTTGGCGAAGACTTCTCACTCGTGCAGATCAACAAGCTTGTTTCTCATGTGCTGTCCTCCTGGCGCTCTCCGCGCCCACAGCTACACAATACCAAGGTCCCTCAGGTCAATTCATACACGCACCTTCGCGAGCCCTCAGCCGCAGATTTCACAGTGTAAAAGGCAATCGTAAGGTTTTTCAGGCGCTGATCTTAAGCCACGGATGACGCCACTTCATGTCTCTTACCATGGTGCGTGTCTTAGACGCCTGCCGGTTAACCGTCTGGATCATGGAACTTCGATGGACCCTGTACCGCGCGAGTATCTCCGGTACACGAACGCACTTCAACCCCATCTCGGCGTACCTGCACCAGAGGTCATAATCCTCCCATCCGGGAACCGGCATTTTTGCAAATCCACCGGATACGACTAATATCCTCCGATCTAGAAGTGTCATCGCGTCAATGTAGTTGCCCTGTGCTAGCCGGTCAGGTGACCATAAATCCATACCCATGACTCCCTGCTCAATGCCGAACCGTTCGAGCAGACAATATGTCATGGCCGCTCTGGAGTTGCGGATGACATCCAGCATACGCGATACGCATCGTGGATAGAGCAGGTTGTCCGCGTCGAGCATGAACACGTAAGGGCTCTTTGCCATATGCACCGCCAGGTTTCTGGTGTCCGCCAGACCACGGTTACGGGTCTTGAGGATGAGCCGCAGGTCAACGAATCTATCTGGATGAGATCGCATCCATTGCCTCACTCGTCCAGGACCCCTGTCGGAAGAACAGTCATCGACGACGATAAGCGACAGATCGGAAAGCGTTTGGCGCGCAACGGATTCAAGTGTGTTCGTTACGAGCAATCCATAGTTATATAGGCTTACGCACACGGTGACCGCGGCCTGGGTGCGCTTACCCGTTCCAGCCGAAAATGTTTCAGTTATGTATTTCATGGCACATGAGCCGTGCGGCGCAAGCAACGATCTCTTGCATACGGAATTGCCTTACGAGCTTTTTACGAGCACGATTCGAAATCCGCGCGGCCTCCTCTGCTCCCTTCTGAGTCCGTAGCAACCGTCTCAAAACATCCTGTAGTGCCGGCATCTCACATTCCAAGTAGTCCTCGCCAGCAGTGAAACCAGGGACAGGCAACACCGGCTCAGTCACGACCACTGCACCGTTCCAGATACCCTTTAGCACGATCCGGTGCCACTCGAAATAGGGTGTTTCGTCTCTGTGCACGTTGAGGAGTATTTTCGAACGCGAGCAGAGATCAGCCATATCACGCGAATCCAGGCAGGCGGGGTCTCCGCGCAAAATTGGTTTCTTCTCCGTGACAATATGCAGAAAGCATTCGTAATCCGCCAGAACAGGTGCGGCCTGCGCGAACAGCTTCTCGCGTCTTTCGCTCAAGCTCCCGACAAAGAGTACATCAATCGGCCTTTCAGAATACGCCGGCACTTCAGTGCCGAGTGTCCGCTGCGAACGGCTAAGGTGATCGAACACCGATTTGGAAGGCATTATGCGCCGGGGTTCGAACTGCCTGAGATGATCGACATACCCAAGTGGCAAGTAGTGAGCGTTACGACCCAGCAGGCGCAGAATCATGCACGTTTGCCAATTCATGTCGAACACAAGCGGGCTTGCGAAAAGATGGCGAATCGCAGCGCTAAACCATCGCGAAGAAGGCTGCTCCGTGTTCAGAAGCGCCATCCGATGTACCTGCTCGAACCATTCCCCTCGGCTGCCCGGAATGACAAAGAACTCGTGAGGCGCCACTACTATGTACCTGGCCGATCCCTTTTCCGGTTTGCTTTGCTCATCCTCACAGAAAACATCGACGCCTGCGCGCCGAAGTCCTTCTGCCAGCAACGTCTGAATCTCGACGAAGAAACTGTTGCCGCGGGAGTGCGCGAGGACACCGATGCGCCCGACACTCGCAGCGTCTTTAATCCGATTCTTCAAGTACTCAGATCCACACTCAACAGGGATCCGCGGGAAAAACTCACGAGCGAAGGAGATCACCTCTGTATGCGAAATGGGTATTCCACCTTCATTTCCGATTTTGTTGATAAAGTCAGCCAGCGGATTAGAGCGTCCGGATGCCTCAATTGAAATTGGTTCGGAACCTCTCAGGATCTGTTTGATGCATAGCTCGGCCCACTGAGCAGAATACCTCGCGACGACTGGACCCTGCTTGGGTCCGTTCAACAGCCGCCGCGCTCTCAACCACTCATTCAGGGATGCAAGATCGAAGGAACCAATCGTGGGGTCATGGCAGAAATCGAGCAAATGCCCCAGCTGGCAAATCACTGGTGGCGTGCACGTATGTAGTGCCAAGAGCCAACGCAGCAGGAAAACATCCGATTGGCCTTTAGCGGCCCACTGACTGTGGGGCACAATCTCCACCGCCGCGGCACATGCGTTGAATCTCGTTGATGATGTCACTGTGTCCTGGACGTGTTTGAAGCAATCCGGCAGCACATCCGCTTCACGGTCCACAACGCAACACCACAAGTCACGCTGTTTAGAGGTTTCGCGGCTTAGACCAAGCGAACCAGGGATTAACCGTCCTGAGATGGGCAGGCGAACCAGGATCGGCACACTCCTGCTGGACGATCGACCAGCCCACCATATCGCATAGGCCTGGCGTAACGGGAGAAAGGAGAATTTGGCGAGGTCCTCCGGGGAAAAAACCGCGAAGTCCCTTCCCTCGATGTAATGCATCGTGCGCAGTGCAGCCGATATTTCCTTGTGAAACATCGACGTGATGAGCACGAAGGGATGCTTGGAAACCTTCAGTGCACCGGGCGCAACCACTTTGTGGTTCATAATTTGAGTGCCTTGCTTTGCCGAATCGCTGTCGACGAAAAAGTCGAATGGAATTGCCAGCGACTGAAGACAGCTCATTGCGTTACGCCCGGCCTGTCCAGCACCCCACAGAAATAAGGAGCGAGCGCTCCGCTTGCCGCTCAACCGCCGCAGGAGTTCACCATGAATGTACTGCTCAAATGGATTTGCTGATTGTGCGTTCATCCTGGTCTCTAGTTTTGAAAATGTTGACCACTTGAAGGACCGGTGATTGCTTATGTGGTGTTTTTTTCCGTGGAGACCTCCAAGTGGTGCAGAAGGTATTCTCCTGCGTGAATCCCTGGATCTAACCGTACGCGGCCTTTCAAGCATCCGTATAGGGGAAAGGCCGTCATCAGGACATGGTTACGCCCCGGTTCTAACAGTACGCTGACGGAGTTCTGCTGGCGATAATCCGTATCGTCCTCCGGAATGTAGAAGACTTCCATCAGGTCCTGCTGCCCAACAGTGATGTCGGCAGTGATCATGGCACGATACCCTGCCGGGAGAGGAAACTCCGGCAGGAGGATACCAGGATCTGAACCGCTGGAACACAATCTAATCGCATCCTGGTCGAGTGAGATGGAAACCATGCGTAGCGGAGTCAACCCTTCCAACCCGGTCTTGGGCGTCACTACCAGGCAACACCCACCTTCAAGAGGATCCTTCCTCTTACACTCATCCGCCCTAAATTCAATCCGCTCGGGCAGTCTCAGTTCAGGATATCCTTTGACACCATCGTAAAAGTCGACATTCACTCCGCTTTGGCGTGCTTTGGCCAGTATGTAGCCGAGTGTGTCGATGATGCTCTGCCCAATAGTCGGAATGCCGTGGTCAACGTCGAGAAAGATATGATTAATGTGCAATTGCCTGATCATATCAAGGAATCCATCGGCATCCTTCCGGTTGGCGTTTTCAGATATGCACACATACTTGAGGCGGAAATCTCCTCTAACCCGAGCATATTGAGCGCAAACTTCTTTGATTTGCTCGAAACAGTTGCGCCCTTTCACCGCAGCGTAGGTCTCGGGCGTCCCTGCGTCAGGGCTGCAGATCAACTGCAACCGGCCTGTCTGCATACCCAGTGCAACACTGTCGGAGAACCTGAAGGCGTTGGTGAAGAGGCGATGCCGAATGTTGCCAAACATCAACATGCTCAACACATCGTCAAAACGTTTAAACAGTGTTGGCTCACCGCCGGTCCAGACGATGTTGGCGTTGGGGGAAAGCCAGCCATTGTCAATGAACTCCCGACAGATTTGGTATAGGTCGTATGTGCTGTTGCTGGCTATCTCCGGAAGTAGGACGGTGTAACAATACTTGCATCTCAACTGGCAGGCCGATGCCATGGCGATATCCATCACTCTGATCAGATGCGATTGTTGATCTGGCCAGTTGCGTTCTTCGAGGAAATAACAACCTTCGCAGGCCGGATACACTCCTGTGCGATTTGCTTCTCTGATCTCATTTCGCTTGGCCAGAACCTCTTCCATCGGAAAGCGCCCACCAGTGAACTCGCAGATTTGAGGAGATCCTCTTCCGTGGTGGAATGAACAACACACCCGTAGGTGGTTTTGATGCAGGATCAACCCGCTCTCGATGTAGGAACAACTTTTGCGCAATGTCGAGCTCTCCATGCTCAGATGCAGTTACAAATCATTCATAGTTTCCATCAAGATATCTCCTTGTATCCCGGTCCAGGGGCCGGCCAAGGAATTTTTGCTACTATTTTCCATTGTGCTCTGACCAGACTACACATTGCATCCAATTTCCAACACGCCTTCTTGTTGACGAGGTTCTAATCGCTAACGTGAACTCCAAGGGAATTTTATACTCTCACCTGGATTTCCACAAGGCGCCCGGGATCGCATAGATGGAAACCATGCGCAAGGGAATCATGTCTGCCACAGGGATTTCGGGCATGACGGTCAGGCAGCAACTTCTTTGCACCTCCACGTTGGTTTCTATCTCATAAGCAACTCGTTCGATCTGTTCCGGCAAGTTCAATTCCGGATAACTTTTAATACCCTCATAGGATTCAACATGCATCCCGGCGTGTCGAGCTTTGGCCGCTATGTAATCCAAGGTGTCGATGACGTTATGTTTCACAGCCGAATGGCCGAAATATACGTCGAAGAAGATATGGCGAATCTACTACTGACGGTGCAAGCCCAGAAAACCGCCTACGTCCTTGCCGTTCACATTGTTCGACATGCGGACAAAAAATAAGCAAAACTCGCCCTTCGCGTGGACGTCGTGGGTCCAGCCCTTTTTCACGCACCCTTTCACGACTGCGTAGATTTGATCGAGCCGACCACTGTCGATGAACTTTCGACAGATTTGATATAAATCGCAGGGAGTATTGCTTGCCGATCGTTATGACAGAATGGTAGGACAGTGCTTGTAGCGCATCTTGCAAACTATGATCAGCGGAACCAGCATCGTTTCTCGGTGAAACAGTATGGCACGAAATGTCGCCAGGCAGAATCCAGTATCTTCTGCCGAACCACCTTCGTCACGCCACTGTGTAAGACCCCTTACAGGGCGTCTTCGAACTCACACCGGAGTTGTGGACCTACCGGAGTCGTCCACGTCGATTGTCTCCAAGGCCGGGTGCTGCGAATGTCATAGCTACTGGGAGCCTATGCATGGAGCAGGCTTATCTTTCGCAATATAGGTTGATCAACGGTGCATTTACCCAGGATGGATAGTCTTTCATCTTTGAGATTCTGAACCCATAATCGGTCAGCATCATAGACAGATGCTTGAACGTCGGCCAGAACGACGCATCTACTAGGCCACTCAACGGATCCGCATAAGTTCCTTCCTTGAACAGGATGCCCTTGTAGTGGAGGCGGGAAACATCCTCCTTCTCAGCATAATGGGTGGAGAGAAACAGTCGTGGCGCAACTTTGGAAATAGACTCGATCAACATCCAAGGGTGGGAGAGATGGTACAGCAAGCCAGCACAGAACACAACATCCACCGGGCCAAACCGACTGATATCCTCCTTCTCGAAGTCGCATTGGAAAAACCGCACCTTCGTGTTGCTGATCAGTTCCTTGATGAAGTTGGCACGGGCCACCAAGTAGTCTCGGCCTTCCAAGCCGATGAGGGATTGAATACGCGGATTCTCCGTGATCGCGAAACTGTGGGCCCCCTCAAAGGATCCGAGTTCCAGCACGCTGCCAACCCCGGTGAACCATTCGAAAAAGTCTTTGAGCCTAAGGTCGCCGTCGTAGCTCATCGTGCCGCCGCATTCCTTTCCTTGGATTTTGAAGCGCGTGCACCATGGGCCTAGCTTCTCGAACTTCCGTTGCAGGATGGTTTCCGGATCATCCGCTTTAGACAAAGCGATGCCCTGCTGGGAACGCAACACCATCAAGTTCTCTGTGGCGACCGCGTGGTTGGGATCCAAGGCTAACACTTTTTCAAACATCTGCGCCGCTGCCGCGTTGTCTTTCAGCTCGAAGTGACATCGTCCAGCGGTCAGCCATGTGTTGATGTCCTGAGGATCTCTTTCGAGAATCTGCCGGCATAACGCGAGTACATCGGCGAATCGCCTCTGTCGTAGCAACAAGCAGTAGAGGAGCCTTTGCCCGTTCAGGTTGGCTGGATCAATCGCAAGCGCCTGCCGTACGACGCCTTCGCTCTCCAGAAAGTCGCCCTGCTCGACAAGTGCCAAGGCACGGCTCAGATGTGGAAGTACCGCGTCCGGACGTTGTTTCGCTGCACTGGTGAAGGACGCCACAGCGCCGGGCAGATCCTTGGTGTGATACTGGAAGTTGCCGAGGCACATCAGCAAATCGAAATCCTCCGGTTTCACGCGTAGAGCGTTCTTCAGCAATTGCATCGCCGCGTCTTGATCACCGCTTTGAAAGCTTTTCTCCGCAGCGACGACCAGAGCGGATGGATCGAGCGCCTCAGAGTTGGTTTCGACAGAATCAGGCTCGAAGCTCGGGAGTTCTGTGTTCATAAATAAAATCCGTCACCGAAACGCCTATTTCGCACAGGAATCGGCATTCCGGCAGGTGAGCGTGTGTTGATGGCATGGTCACGGATTCGGATTGACAATTGCCATTGAGCTCCGCTCGGAGACTCAGCGCTGCCTTTAGGTCGTGGGGCATCAGTTCCACTAATTGCTCCAGGCGCCTCGTTGCCGCAAGCCGATCGCATTCGAGCCGCTGAGTGATGCTTAGTGCGTCGAAAAAGGCCACGCGATGGCTGCGGTCCTCGATCGCACTCACCAGGGTTTCCAGGTGATAGGAGTAGTAGAGATCGTCGTCATCGAGGTGGGCTACATATCGGCCACATGGGACGCAGAGGCCGGTGTTGCAGGTCGCTGAGAGTCCCTGGCTCAACTGGTACCGGAAGTGCCGGAGAATTTAGGAATTTCCTTTTCTGCTCTGGATGCCTAAATGCCACTGACGTAGTAACACGAGTATCTACGCGTCGATACTGGCACTCATCCTCCATCCCCAGTGACGGAGGATGGCACAGCCGGCCATTAATTTGCGATGGTTGAAACTGGAACACAATCAAAATGTAGACATTCGGTGTGCTGGAGTCAAGGCAAATCGAAAATTGTACAGACTTGGTCTATGAATCAGCATATGAAAGTAATTTATCAACTGGTGTACCGGTGCGACCTCCCTATCTCTGCCCTGAAAACCGCGAAGAGGAGGCGATAAATGGACCACGCTCTTATTGGAAAACGAACTGTGAATGGTCCAGCTAAAGAGGAATAGGGGTTCGGATAGGCTGGTTCTGGGCTTTCTCCACGAGCAATCCAGACACGTCCTTTTCATTTACCTATTCGGGGTCTTGACACCCCATTTTATGGCACCTCAATTTTGCGCGGCGACGGGCAGGATATGATGACGTAGGCCTATTTGATGGGTTTCTTCGCCATTTTTCATGAGTCGCGTGCTTAACCCAGTGGGTGATTCTGCAATTCGCCGGGCAAAGAATTTTTTGCACAGCAAACGCTAGGAAAGATGGCTCAAGAACAGGGACATACATTTCAACGAGCTAGTTGACCCTATGGCGATTAGCCGCTATTCTATAGGAGATTTAAAGATGGGATGGATACCAAACCCGATGATCAGCGCATGCAGGCAGGAGAAATGGAGACTCTTGATCAAACCTTGAAATACATCTGGCTTTTTATGAAACAGGTGATTTGTCCGCGGTAATGGTAAAAAATTGAAAATGCATTACAGCGATTCCCTGGTTCACAGGAACTGGTGAACATCCAGGCCGAGATCTTGATCGAATCGAGCCAAGTCAGTGCCGCCAAAGAGATTTTGGGACGCTCAGCCCGGTCCTATGCGGGCATTCTGGACAATTTTTCGAGAGTGCTGTGCGGCTGGCACAGGTAACCTATCAATTTAAGGCTGAAAAGTTGATCAGTTTGAGTCAAGTCTTAAACAAGGATCAGACCTTTCCACCCGGATCGAATGTCTCTGATACACTCATATCCACGAAATGACAATGACCGTTTCAAGTGCTACGATTTAGGCAGACAATATGGTTGAGGATACAATGCCGGGATCTCCGGGGATCGATCCAGGAGACCATCGAAAAAATCTATTCAACGAAGCCACAACGGAGTCCGATTCATGAGCAAGAAACAGCAAAGGCATTCATCATCAAAACCGTCACAGAAGCCGCACACACACAAGACGAAGGGAGAAACCCACTTTCAGAGTGGTTTCAACGGCTTCTGGGGATGTATGGCCTTCGGATGGGCATACGACTCTCATCAGCCTCTTTCCGAAGTGCCCATCCGGATCGTTATCGATGGGACGCATGTTGTCGAGGGGGTCGCCGACCAGCCAAGCCCCGCGCTGGCCGGGCGCGTCGCAGGCCAGCATGCCTTTAGAATCAACCTTCCGGAGGAATTTTTCAAAGGCGCGAAGCACGAGATCCGTGCGTATTTCGGCGAGAATGGGGATGAATTGGAACGGAGTCCCCAATACTCCGGTTCCGGCCATTTCGACGGCCATTTTGACGGTATTTACGGTTGTGTTGCGCAAGGGTGGGCGTGTGAACGGGTCCTGGCTCCGACCACCACGGACGTGGAGATCTATTGCGATAACGTTCTGACCGGCACATCCTGCGCGAATCATCGCCGTTTGGATCTGCACGCCTTCAGGGTCCCATCCTGCCAATGTGGATTCCGGCAACCGATGCCGGCCCCCATTTTAGATGGATCGGAGCATCTGGTCGAGATCCGGGCCGGAGGTGTGAGGCTTCTGGGAGGCCCCATCACCTTTCGCACTCAATTCGCCGGGTGGTTGGATATTGTCACGCCGACATATATCGAGGGTTGGATCAGCGATTTGGCACATCCGGATCAGCCACTCCAACTGGATGTCTGCGTTGACGGCGTCCTAGTCAAGACCATCACAGCCGACATTTATCGTTCGGATGCAGCCGATACGAGCGGTTCGCCGAGGTGCGGGTTTTCTGCGGATCTTCCAGCCGAACAGATCTCTAATCATCAGACAGTGGGGCTTCTCATTGCAGGTACCCAGAAGCACGTTCTGAAAACCCCTATCTTCGTGTGGAAACGGGATCAGGCGATCGGTGCCGTCCAAGCCGCCGTCTCATCGTTGTTGTCGATTCGAAATACCGGGCATTCCTTGGCACCTTCCGAAATTACCTTGGTGCGATGCACTGTATTTGCTCCGGTTCTGGAGGCTCTCCGTCAGCAGGGGCCGAACTTCCAACATCTGACCGTAGACATTCCTGCTTTTGCCCCAGCAGCCGCCAGATTGCCGGCCGACATAGATCCGGTTGTGGATGCCATCATACCGGTCTATCGGGACCGGGCGATGACGATCGAGTGCATCGAAAGCCTTTTACGATCGTCAAATCAGGTGCCAATGGAAATCATCGTGATCGACGATTGCTCCCCTGACCCCGACCTTTCAACCGATCTGCTGGAATACAACGATCGCGGGCTCATCACCCTGATCCGCAATCCGCAAAACCTGGGATTCGTCCAGAGCGTCAATCGTGGTATGCAACTTCATCCGGACCGCGACATCGTGATCGTCAATTCCGACACGATCCTGCCGGTCGGCTTTCTGGACCGCATGCACGCCGCCGCTTATTTGGATCGAAACATTGCAACCGTCACGCCACTTTCCAATAATGCCACCATCTGCAGCTATCCCTTGATGAATGTCGAAAATTCCATTCCCTCCGATACGACATCAGCCGAACTCGATCATCTGTGCCGGGAGTTCAACGCGGGCCTAATTTTTGATATGCCTACCGGCATCGGATTCTGCATGTACATTCGCCGGAACGCTCTGGATGAAATCGGCGGCCTTGACGAAAAATCCTTTGGTCACGGGTACGGTGAAGAGAATGACTGGTGTTTTAAAGCAAGCGCCGTCGGATGGCGGCACATCGCGGCATCCGACATTTTCGTCGAGCATGCCGGCGGCCGGTCGTTCGGCCCGAGCAAGACGACGCTGATCGAAGAGCATCTGAAAATTCTGGACAAACGATATCCAGACTATCGGGAGTCTGTGCACAAATTCATAATGGCAGACCCCATCCGAAGAGCACGCCGGAATCTCGATATGGTGAGGCTCCGCCGGTACGCATCACAATATGTGCTGTTCGTAATTCACGGGATCGGAGGCGGGGTGGCTGCCCACTGCAGCGATCTTGAGCAACTGTGGAAACGAGCCGGCATGAAGGTTCTCCTGCTGGAGAGCGAACCCGGGGAATGGGCCCGTCTAACGGTATCGGGTATTGATGTCATGATGCGCTACCACCTGCCCAGTGAACGGAGTACCCTGAATGAAGACCTCATTCAACTGGGCATCTGGCATATTCACTTCCACCACATTCTGGGGTTCCATGAAAGCATACTCGAGCTCCCAGCTGCTTTGGGGAGTGTCGCATATGACGTGACGCTACATGACTATCTCACGATTTGTCCTCGTATGAACTGTATCGACGAATCGGGCCTTTATTGCGGGAACCCCCCGGTCGATGCGTGCGAGCGGTGTATTCAGCTGAACGGCACTTACCCGGGTTTCGGATTCACGGAAATGTACGAGAGAATTGGGTCGATGTCGGCGTGGAGAGGACTCTTCAAGGACCACTTGGCTCGAGCGAGGAAGGTTTTTGTCCCGAGCATGGATATCAAGAGGCGAATCACCCAGCAACTGGGACTCACCGGCATCGATGTCCGGACCCATCCGGAACGGGTCATCCATTTCGTTCCACCGCGACTGCCCGAGGGACCGCTTCATGTCGCCGTCATCGGCGGCCTCGGGCCTCACAAAGGGTTCAATATCCTCCGGCGTTGTGCACTGGCAGCCTACAAGGACGGGGCAGCCATCACATTTACCGTTTTCGGGAACACATGCGACGATCAGGCACTCGCCAAAATCCCGAATGTCGAACTGGTCGGCCGGTATGAGCGTTCTGCGCTGCCGGGAATATTGGCGCAGCGAAACTGCCGGGTGGCCGCTTTCTTCAGCGTCTGGCCGGAAACATTCTGCTACGCACTTTCCGAGGCCCTGAGCGCTGGCCTTTATCCGGTTGCGTTCGATCTGGGTGCACCTGCCGACCGCATTCGAGAATTGGGGTGGGGGAAAATTCTGCCATTGTGGTGTGAACCTAAAGAGATCAACAGAGCGTTATTGGAAGCGGACCAGGAGCGTGAGCGAAACATCAAGCCACTCTCACTCGGCTATGAATACAAGGATATTCTGACCGATTATTATGAACTCTCGCAACCACAACAAAACGCTTGTGAGAAGGGGTGATGGGAAGTGCTGATAGAACATCGTCACGCCCTCAGATCACACATCCCATTTTTGAAATATTTAAACAACATCAACACGACGGAACAAGTCATTTTCCTGATTCCATCCTCATGTACCGACTCAAATCGTACGGTACAGTAACCCAATGATCACAAAGATGGCCCGAGTGGAACCACGGGCATGATAGAATATTCATGATGAACACCGTCTATCAACAAGACCCCGTTTCGGGCGTTTTTCGACGTCTCGATATGCAGGCTTTCGGATATTCAGATGCCGCGGATGCGGAAGACCGGATTCAACATATCATCGAAAACGCGGTTGATCGGGCAACCGGTTCAGAAGAACTGTCTGCCTACATCAATGACTGGGTCTCGTTCTATCATTTGAGCCCCATGCGAGCCGACCTACTGCGACCCTTTCAACGGCTTTTCGGACGAAATGTCCTCGAAGTCGGCCCCGGGTGCGGGCCAATCACCCGGTATCTCGGGGAGAATACCCCTAGAGTCATCGCCGTGGAAGGCAGCCTCCGGCGTGCCACAATCACCGCCGCCCGATGCAAAGGTCTTACCCATGTCTCGATTTACTGTGACACCATCGAGAATTTTAATATCGATGAGAAATTCGATTTGGTCACATGCATCGGGGTCATAGAATACGCAAATTGCTTCGCCAAAACACCGAATGGTTTCGACAAGATGCTCCGGCAACTCGCCGAATTTCTATCACCTGCCGGATATCTGCTCATCGCCATCGAAAACCGTCTCGGACTGAAATATTTCGCAGGCGCACCCGAAGACCACATGAATATCCCCTTCTATGGGATTGAAGATTTCTACGTGGAAAATTCACCGCTGACCTTGGGTAAGCAGGAATGGGAAGACCGGTTCCGGGATGCAGGGTTGGAAATCGAATCCTTCTACTATCCATTCCCGGATTACAAGAGGCCGAGCTTGATCCTTTCAGAGGCGGCCTTCCGCGCGCCGAATCTGGACTTGAGCAGCCTCCTGAGGAATCAGCCGGCGCCCAATCTCAACTGGGATTACACACGCTTTTTTTCAGAACAGATGTCCTGGCCGGTCATTCTCCGCAATCGCCTTGCCGAATCCATGTCCAATTCATTTCTTATCCTGGTCAGGAAAGCCGGTCGTCAACAGGACCCAATCGGCGGTTCGAAATCGGCAGTCGCATTCTCGTATTCGACCTACCGGCGGCGTCACTATTCCAAAGAGACACGAATCGAAGAACACAATGACAGTTGGATAATCCGCCGACGTCGCCTCTACCCCGATGCCCCTGCATCCGATGAAATCATCCATCTGATTACCGATGAAAAATTGTATCCAGGCACTCAGCTCGGGGATCTCCTCTTTCCGATCATCAACCGCCCCGGATGGACCATTGACCATGTCATTGAGTGGGCACGACCCTGGGTTGATTTCCTTCACACTCACGCATCACCGACCAACGATGATGCGATCCTATCTCCAACACTGCCCCAAAATTTTCTCGATTGTACGCCATTTAACATCATCCGCCTGCCCAACGGGACACTGCTTCCATTCGACCTGGAATATCGCTCGAAAACACCGGTATCCTTTGCACATGTCATTTTCAGAGGTCTCTATTGCTCATTCGAACGGGCACGATTCTGCTGCATGCCGGCAGATCCTGAATGCCTGCGCATCTCGTATACCGTATTCGCCGTTATGGATGTACTCTCCTTACACACCGATCCATCCCAGCAAAGAGCGCTAATGGAGAAGGAAGCGGCCTTCCGGTTCGTGGTTGTCGGCACCCCGATGAGCCTATCCATGCAGGTGCTTCAGGAACAAAAATTATCGACCCTGAGAGTTCCTGTAGGTAACGATATGAAACAGGACCACGAGTGTAGATCCCCGAATTGCCAACTCTTCTGGCATGGCCAGGGGGAGGGGTTCAGTGAGGCGATGAGTACCAATGTGTCTCTCCCCCAGGGACCTCCTTCATCAGTTATTCTTCATATTCCGCTGCTTCAATGCTCACCCATTAAGTTGAGACTGGACCCGTCTGATCGAGCCGGAGCTGCATCCCTGCATGCCATTCGATTGCTGGATGATCAGAACGACCTTCTTTGGGAATGGGATCACACCGCCGAACCCCTGATCGATTCATCCTGTCATCATGTCGGAATAAGTGATGTCCCGGTCAAGGAGGGAGGGATTATCATCCATTGCTATACTGCCGATCCTCAAATCGTACTACCAATACCCGAAGCCGCACTAGGTTCCCTCCAGAGGGGAGGCTCGTTGGAAGTCAAAATTGCATGGCTCGACATCGGCTCCTATTTGCAGAGACTCGACAATCGGAAATTCGCAGCAACAGACTCGCAAAAGGGAGACAATTCCGAACGGAGATGAATAAAAATCACCTGAAACGGGATTTCCGGGATATTTCCAAGCGTGGATTTATCGGCGAACACCAAACAATAATTACTGCCAAATTAACAGCGTGCATCGATGCCTTCCGCGGACATCAATTCGAAACATGGGTTCGACTCTGAT
>CAIWXX010000141.1 GCA_903916735.1 uncultured Acidobacteriota bacterium | reverse complement strand
CTCGATCCAGAAAACGCTTCCCACCCCGACGGTGCTTTCCACTCCGATTTCTCCCTCCATCAGTTCGACCAGTCGCTTGCTTAACACCAGGCCGATGCCCGTTCCTTCCTCGGTGCTGTTCTCTTGTCCGAGACGATTGAATGGCTGGAATAGCTGCGCCAGTTTCTCCGGAGGCAATCCCGCACCGGTGTCAGTGATGCTGATGCGAATTCGCTCCGGGCTGACTGCGGTACAATCCACAACGACTGTTCCCCTATCACGGTTGTATTTGATCGCATTGGAAAGAAGGTTGATTAGAACTTGCTTGACCCTGGTCCGATCGGCATGGACAAACCACTGGTTGTCAAATTGGGTAAAGGTGATCTGGATGCCTCGTTTTTGCGCCTGCGATTCTATCATAGTCTGGCATTCGAGAATGACTTCAATCAGCGACACCGGTTCCGGTGACAGTGACATTCTACCGGATTCGATCGCCGAAAGATCGAGGATTTCGTTAATCAGCTTCAGCAGATACCATCCACCCTGAAGAATCTGCTCAATGCTTGCCGTCTGCGATGGTGTTGGTGGTGGAGAGTCGGACTCCATCAACTGGGCGAAACCAAGGATCGCATTGAGAGGGCTGCGCAGTTCATGGCTCATACTGGAGAGGAATTCTGATTTCGCCAGATTGGCTTTTTCCGCCGCTAACTTGGCGCTTTCGAGCTCGGCGTTCTGATCCTGCAGTGCCTGATCGAGCCGCATCCGTTCTGCCTCGACCAGCTTACGCGCGGTGTTATCCGTGCCTATCAACAGGTAGCCGATGATTGCTTCCTGGGCATCGCGCAAGGCAGTGACTGACACAACAGCAGGAAAGCGGCTGCCATCTTTGCGGATGTAGGTCAACTCGTAAATGTCCTCAATGCCGCGTGAAGCCTTGAACACCAGCGCCTCAAAACCCGGTGTAATCGGTGTTCCAAGCTCTACGCTCAAAGCAGCAGCACGCGCGATCACTTCCTTAGGATCGGAAATATCGGCCGGGGTGATCTTGTTCATCACCTCGGCGGCCGTGTAGCCCAACATGTGTTCCGCGCCGACGTTAAAAATTTGAATGACGCCTTTCGCGTCTGTGGCGATACTCGAGAAATTGGCGCTGTTAAATATAGCGTTCTGCAGTGCTCCAGCCTTGAGCAGCTCCTCCTGAGCCTGCTTGCGCGTGGTGATATCACGCAAAATCGCGGTGAAGTGACGCTCGCCCCCCAGCCACATTTCACTTACGGCTACCTCCAACGGGAAAAAACTGCCATCCTTGCGCCGGCCAGTGACCTCGCGTCCGAGACCGACGGCGCGTGCCTCATCGCTTGCACTGTAATGCTCGAGTGAACCATTCCGCTGGTCTAAATTGAGCTCGGGGATCATTAGGCTGAAATTTTGATTGATGAGTTCTGCGGCGTTATAGCCAAACATTTTTTCAGTAGCCGGGTTAACTGTCTCGACGATGCCACCGCGGCCATGGAGAGTGACAATGCCATCCGCCACGGTATTGAGAATCGTCTGGATCTGCGCGGCACTGTCGCGCAAGGCCTGCTGCACCTTATATTCCGTGCTGACATTGCGGAACACTAGCACGGCACCGATTACATGACCATCGCGATCGCGAATTGGTGCGCAACTGTCGGCGATATCGCACTCGCTGCCATCGCGTGCAATCAGAACGGTGTGGTTGGCCAGGCCCTGTATGGTGCCATTCGCCAGAGTCGCTATTATCGGGATGGTGGCCGGTTTACGGGTGTCTTTGTTGATGATGTGAAATATTTCGTCCACCGGACGGCCTATGGCTTCCGCCTGCGTCCATCCGCAGAGTTCTTCAGCAATGGGGTTCAGGCGAGTCACCCGCGCTTCGATATCGGTGGCTATCACGGCATCGCCGATGGAGTTGAGCGTAACTGCAAGCTTTTCCTCACTGACCTGCAAGGTGACGTTGGCTTGTTGCAGTTGCTTATTGGTCGCCTCCTGAATCTCCAGCAAATGCTGTGTTTCGAGATGAACCAAATCACTGATCTGCTGTTGTGTGTGGTGATAGATTGAATAGATGAGCGCAATTGAAACCAGTAGCGTAAACAGGCTGACAATAGTT
>CAIWXX010000140.1 GCA_903916735.1 uncultured Acidobacteriota bacterium | reverse complement strand
CAGCCTACAAGCGGTTCAAGAAACTGATGGATGAGTGGGTCGACCTCGGCATCGAGGCGTCAAAGTTGCGCATGAAAGTCTCGCATACAGTTGACGAAAAGACGGGATCAGCGTAGAAGAGAACTCGGTACTCTCAAGTTAAAGTGATTCCCATAGGAACAAAGCAAATGTACAACATTGATTTTATCAAGAACAGCCTGCAACGGTATTATGAAGCCACTATCGATAATCGCATCTCACCAAACGACACGATGTACGATCAACATTATTTTAGTGTCGGAAGGAGTGCTATTGAGGTCATCGCGTTGGCGTTGATGGCGAGCCAGCTTTCATCGGTCAGCAAGGTTCTTGACATCCCTTGCGGCCATGGCCGTGTGTTACGACATTTGAAACATTTTTTTCCCGAAGCCGAATTTCATGCATGCGATCTTGATAAGGATGGTGTGGCCTTCTGTGAATCAAGTTTCGGAGCTAAGCCCTTAATCTCTCGGGAAGAGCTTGCCGAAGTAGATTTCGGCTCGCTATATGACATCATTTGGGTAGGATCACTCTTTACGCATACCGCGCAAGATGTGACGCGGAGGTGGACTGCGCACCTGGCAAAATTCCTAAGCCCCAAGGGCATTGTCGTTGCTACTGTGCACGGACGTTGGTGTCAGCATGTGCATAAGATTGCACCATATATGTCTGAGGACAACTGGCAGAGGGTACTTGATGGTTTCACCAAGACCGGCTATGGATATTGGGATTACCGACGAGAGGAATCTCATTCATTTATTGAAGGAAATTACGGAATTTCGCTCACGAAATCGCACTCAATACTTCGAATCCTGGAGGAGATACCAGGTATCCGCATTTTCCTATATATAGAAAGGGCTTGGGATGATCATCAGGATGTAGTCGCATATGGGCATCCCGCATATGATTTACCGTGGCCCACTATGGTCAAATAATCATAGCCAATACTTCTCACCAAAATTGACCCATGCATTATGCGGTGCGCCGCATAAAAAGTGTGTCGGTTTATCTGAGCGTCGAACTTTAGAGAGGTCCTGCGCCAAGGCATAGCAGCCGCCATTGGCTGGACCACCCTCTGGGGGTGGCTTTCAGATGATGCGATCCGTCCCTGGCAGCATCGATTTTGGATTTTTCCTCGGGATCCCGACTTCCAGAAAAAAGCGGAGAGTGTTCTGGATCTCTACAATGGCATTTAGGAGAGCACCCGTTTGGGATTGCCTGACTACGTCGCCTCGGATAATAAGAAGACGAGTATCCATGCTTGACAGCGAATTCATCCATCCCTTTAGCCCAAGTAAAAACGCACACTTCAGCTAATACATATCGAAGCCTCTTGCGCGCATCATGTCTTCTCCACAAATTATTTCAGATCATAGCCGAAAAGTTGGAAATCCTCTTTGAACAGGTAATTGATTTTATCGATAGATTTCTAGTCTTAATTTTACACAGGCCGATGTTAGATGACCCGGGCTCGGAGTTGGCCGAGTATGCAGCTTTTGTAGTTGGGTTGTCGGATGGGTTCGTCTATTGCGACAAAATGGCTTCGGAGCCTCTGCGGCACGCGGCTCGCGAGGATGCCGAGCCCTCATGCCGGGTCTATCGAGACTATCTGATGGCTTGCCGCCATTCCTTATCCGCGGATTTCGGTCACTCAATCCGAAATTGACAAAACGGAGAGGGTAGGAGATGATTGAATTAGAAAATAAAAGGCAATTATTATTGAAGAATCGGATACTGGAAAACATGCCCGGGTCGGATGAATGTGATAAGGAGATTGAGCAGATGGAGTTGATCCCGCCCTATGGCGGAAAGCTGGTTGATTTGCTCGTTCGGGGCGACGAGCGCCAGGAACTGATTGCCCGATCCATTGAAATGCCGTCGCTTCAACTGACGATGCGCGGCGTTTGCGACATCGAATTGCTGGCGACCGGCGGCTTTTCACCGCTGCGGAGTTTCATGGGGTGCCTGGACTATAACCGGGTGCTCGACGAAATGCGCTTCGCCGATGGCACTATGTATCCCATTCCGGTCATCTTACCGGTGAATCCGGAGTGGCGCACCGTCGTCGGAAAAGATCTGGTCCTCCGAGGCATGCAGAATGAAACGCTCGGGCTTCTGTCGGTTGAGGATTTCTTTCCACGTGACGCGCAACGGGAGATGCTGGCTCTCTGCGGATCGACCGACGCCCGCCATCCACTCATCGCCGAAATGGAATCCTGGGGGCCTTTTGCGCTGACAGGACGCCTGCGAATCGTGAACCTTCCGATTTATTATGACTTTATCAAATTACGGCGTACGCCCGCGGATGTCCGCACAGCACTCGCAGCGCTCGGACATTCGAACGTCGTGGCGTTTCAGACCCGGAATCCGATGCACCGGGCTCATGAGGAGCTTACCAAACGGGCGGCGCAGTCCATCGACGGGACGCTTCTTGTTCATCCGGTTGTAGGAACCACCAAACCGGGTGATGTGGATCATTACACACGGGTGCGGGCATGCCGGATTCTCATCGAGAAATATTACGATCATCGCCGGACACTTTTAAGTCTTTTACCGCTTGCGATGCGCATGGCCGGGCCGCGCGAGGCGGTCTGGCACGCGATCATCCGGCGCAATCATGGTGCGAATCATTTCATCGTCGGGCGCGATCACGCCGGGCCCGGCAATGATTCGAACGGCAAGCCGTTCTATGAGCCGTATGCCGCACAGGAGCTGATGGCGCGTGTCCAGGCTGAGATCGGCGTGAAGATGATACCGTTCACGGAACTCGTCTACATACCCGACGATGATCGTTATGAAGAACACGATCGCGTGCCATCCGGAAAACGAACACTCTCGCTTTCGGGCTCGCAGGTTCGCAACGAATACCTCGCCAAAGGCGCGCCTCTGCCGGAATGGTTCACTCGCCCGGAGGTCGCCGAGTTGCTCTCGGCGGTCTCACCGCCCTTGCGCCAGCGGGGATTCTGCATCTGGTTCACGGGGTTGCCGGGTGCCGGGAAATCCACGATCGCCGAGATTCTCCTCACGCGCCTCCAGGAATTCGGCCGGCAGGTCACGCTGCTGGACGGCGATGTCGTCCGAACTCACCTGTCTCGGGGTCTTGGTTTCAGCAAGGAAGATCGCGATACCAATATCAAACGGATCGGCTGGGTAGCAGGAGAAATCGTGAAACACAATGGCGTCGTTGTGTGCGCGGCGGTGAGCCCTTATCGTGGGGCGCGCAATGAAGCCCGGAATTTAGTTGGGCACGAGCAGTTTATTCTGGTTTACGTGAGCACGCCTCTGGATGTATGCGAGGCTCGTGATGTAAAAGGGTCATACGCCAAGGCGCGACGCGGGGAACTCCGGGGATTCACCGGTGTGGATGATCCTTATGAGCCGCCGCAAAATCCTGACCTGTGCATTGACACGACGGCGACGCCGCCGGATGGGTGTGCACAGATGATCGTGGACCATCTGGTGAGCCGTGGCTTTCTGGAATAAGCAGTGTCATGACGGGATTATGATGTTGCACACGGGAATGGGCGAAAAACGTCTCCAGAACTTTTAGCGAAGAGGACTCACTTGAGAGTACCGATTTCTAGTGATCCGTCGGTCAGGCGATGAGTCTGGAACCCTCCGTTCTTTCGATATCAATTCTATCGCGGAGGAATTTCGCAAAGATTGGGTCATATTCGTCAACCGCGAGAAAATCTGGGAGTGT
>CAIWXX010000139.1 GCA_903916735.1 uncultured Acidobacteriota bacterium | reverse complement strand
TATGCGAATGCGGTTCGAAGCTCGAAGTTCGAGGTGATTTCGTCATCGAAGCACGCAACCAATCGGATGTCGTTGGCAAGATTCTGGCGAGCATCAAGTTCGTTTTCGAAGTTCTCCAACTCCCATAGCGTCCGCCTCCTGCCTTCTCCCCCGATCCGCAAGGCGATCGGGACGATGGCTCCAGCTCAGATGCCTTCTGCTTCTAGTCAGCCCCGAGCAATCACGCAGCAGGAAACCTTTGCCTGACAAGCCTTCTAGTCGGCACGGCTCTTGACTCAACTCTCAAAATGCCTTACTTTGAACCCATGTTTTTGCTGCAAACCGCCAAAAACGTCTCCTCCTGGCACCCGGGCGGATGATGATTGCAGCATGATCGTCACCGCCAAGCCGGCTCCCTCTTGATTCCAATGCTCCAAGGATAGCGGTTGCCCCGCCACCGTGTCAACGACGCGCGATCCACGAGAGGCTTCTGCGCTGTGGCCCCGGCAACTCCTCGGTCACGGCGGCACACACGCCGAACCACTCACGATGTAGTTTCGATGGCTCGACCATCGATATCTTTCGGAGCGTCCACAACCCTCCCTGCGGCGTTTCGCACAACAGGTGGTAGTGGTTCGGCATAACACAGAAGGCGTGAACCGTCATATCGACATTCTCAACCAACCTCCCGATGCGATTCAGGAAGTCGAGTCGATCATCATCCTCCAAGAAGACAGGCATTCTGGCCACGCATCGGGACATGACGTGTACATCGCTCCATCGAATTCCACCCGAGTCGCCCGGCTCATGTAGGGAGTCTACGCACAGTCCCGGAGCATAGTCAAGAGAATTGAAAAATTGAAGACACGGTCCGCTACCGATCACACTGCTGTCCGGCGGCAGCCGGTCGCGTGATATCCCGAATCTGGCCAGCTCGCGTGCGTCGAACATGAATCTGGTCGGTGCCTCCTTCTGCACGGGAATGTTGGAGACCTGCGAGCCGGTCAGAAATCGGGCGAGCATCCCGGCCGCGGCTCCCCCCTGGTCTTCCGCGCGCGTGAGCCTGCCCCCGACAATGCCATACCCCAGATATGCGTCCGATACCGCGTAGACAGGCACCGGACAATTCTCCCGCACGCGACGGGCCATGTCTGCATACGAGATTCTCGCGCCGTCTTTGTCGACGGCGAAGAAAGCCAGCAGCACCAGAGAATCGCTCTTCAGGGCAGATACGGCTTGATCGACCTGGGCCAGCGTGGCATCGATGAGAAAATCGAAACCGACCCTCTCTTTGAACACGTCCAGCGAGGGCGCCATCTCGGCATGTTGTGCCTTCCCCGTCGTGGTTGCATCATGGATGATCAGGATTCTGCGCGTCGCCGGGTGCAGCCGCAACATAAGGTCGATGGTGCTCTGGTAATCGGATGTCTCGGCAATGCCTGTGAATCCGGAGAGCCCCTCCAGCATCTCATCCCGATAAAAATTGACGCCGCAGAAGAAAACCGGCGCGCCCGGAAACAGCTCGTCGCGCCACCGTCGCAGGAAATTGAATGAGTCGTTGTCCGACGACAGAATGGCATCGAATTTCACTGTGTGATACGTGGCTTCATAGGATTGGCGGAGCTCCTCAAGGTGCTTCTCGTCCGAGCGCCGTTTGGCGTCCATGTACTCGACCGAGCACTCAATGGGCGGTTCAATCGTGTCGAGCACCGCGCGCATGCCGGCATCGATTTGCACGGTCCATGAAAACGAAGCGTCGTACGAGTGGAGTATCAGCACGCGGCGTGCCGGGCCTGCCGCTGCCGGCCGGCCGGTGGACAGCAGGAGTGCAGACATGAAAACAGCAGACCACATCAGTCTGAGCAGGAGCTTCGATTCTTTGGATTTTCCGACAGCAAATAACATAGGGACCGTGTCTTCAATTTTTCAATATTCTTGCAAGATATCGCGCTGAGTCACGTCGAGAGAGAGGCTCCCCGTGTGGCGACTTTTGCAGCGATGAGCTCCATGCCGGCGACAAGCGTCTTGTTCCGGCTCGATTCCTCGTCCAGCTGTCTGACGGCCATGGAAACCGTGGATGGAGTCCGGTCATATCGCCGTGCAATGGCGGAGACTCCCAGAGGGGAAAACTTGCGCAGCGCATAGTACAGAAGCCGCCTTTGGCGGCGTGGAGTCTCTTCGGCGAAGACTCTGTGCACATCCGCTTCGATGGCATCTGGGGAAAACGTGGAAGTCGGTTTGAAGTACCGCAAGGACGGCTCTTCGGCGCTCCCGACTCTTTTGTTCAGCAGGTCCGTGACACGCGCGACGAAGGCGTCGCCTCCCAGGACAAGCCCCGCCACGGCTCTCTCGAAGGGACTGATTGTCTTCTCTCCTTTCCCCGTCTCGATCCACCTCCGGTATCGCTCACGGTCTCCATCGAACTCCTTCAGCGTCCTCTCCGTCGACACCCACGGCACACACGCCGAACCACTCGCGACGTAGTTTCGATAGCTCGACCATCGATATCTTTCGGCCGGTCGCGTCAAGCGAGAACGGTTCGGGTTGAGGTGGATGTACCGGGTGCACTCCAGCATGTATGTTCCATCGTCGACAAGGATCGCCTTGTACCGCCCCTGCCAGAGGTGGCCGACCCGGTGGTGGCGGCTGTTGAAAGCCTGCGCGTAGTCTCCGTTGATGTGCCGCATCAGCGTCCGCAACCCTCCCTGCGG
>CAIWXX010000138.1 GCA_903916735.1 uncultured Acidobacteriota bacterium | reverse complement strand
TGGATCTCTCAACTGGAGGAGATGTGCAAGCGATTCGCCGGGAAATTCTCCAGCGAACCAGGCTGCCCCTCGGCACCGTGCCGATCTATGAAATCTATCTTCATGCCCAGAAGAAATATGGAGATTTCGCCAAAATGCCTGGCGGCGGTTCCTGAATGTGCTTGAAAATAATCGCGATGTCGTCTTCGGCATCGAACGGCACATAGCCGGTCAGCATCTCGTAGAGCACTACTCCGAGCGAGTATATGTCGCTCCTGCCATCGAGAGGCTTGCCCCGAGCCTGCTCGGGGCTCATGTACTGCGGCGTTCCCATACTCGTACCGGGCTTGGTCAGCTTTGTTGCCAACGCCACCGCCCGCGTGATGCTGAAGTCCGCGATGACAGCTGTCCCGTCCGAGCGGAACAGGATGTTGTCGGCCTTAAGGTCGCGGTGGATGTAACCCTTGCCGTGGGCGTATTGGAGTGCAACGGCCATCTGGCGCGTCACTACGAGTGCCTGTGCTGAGTCCAGAGGGCCTCGTCGGATACGCTCTTTGAGGCTCCCGCCTTCGAGATACTCCATAGCAATGTAGAGCGCATCGCCGCAACTGCCAACGTCGTGGATCGTGATGATGTTCGAATGGACGAGTTTCGCGGCAGTCTTGGCCTCGCGGATGAACCTTTCGGTGGCGTTCGGAATCTCAGCCAGGCTTGGCAGGAGAACCTTCAGCGCCACTGTCCTTTCGAGTTTCTCCTCGTGCGCCAGGTACACGCGCGCCATGCCGCCTTGGCCGATTTCTTTTTCGATGCGATAGCCGGGAATGGTTGGGATAGGTGGCATGAGGTTACCTCCCTTCAGAGTCGCCCGATGTTCCGGGCGGAGGGTTTTGATCGGGCTGGGGCGAGCCTGGCTTCGAGGAAGGGCTCGATCTCGTCTCATGGATCGTGGGTGGAGACTTCGGCCGAGGCTTATGAGGCTGTGTTTGAGGGGCCCGGCTGCCGGATTCCTTCCTCTCTTCCTTGAGCACGTATGCGAGCAAGCTGCACAAAACGATCAGCACGATGAGAAGTGTTGCGACGATCGGGGCCTTTCCACTCCTGCGCTTCCTGGGATGAGGGCGTGCAATGGGAGGCAGCTTGATTCTGCTGTTGCGTGCGTACGTGCCGTATTCAGCAAGGACTACGGTGATGTTGTCATCGCCACCGCGCGCCTTGGCCAGGTCCACCATGTAGGCCGCCGCTTTCTGGAGGGACGGTGTGCCGGCCAGCGCCGCGGCCAGCTCATCGGTCGTCACGTAGTTGGAGAGCCCGTCCGAGCAGAGCAGGAGCGCGTCGCCCTTCTCGAGCTCGAATTCCTGGGCGGGGTCGATATCGGCGTTCTCGGAGCCGCCGAGCGACTTGTAGATGATGTTCTTGTGGGCGTAGTTTTTCGCCTCTTCCGGCGTCAGGGCTCCGGCATCGAGCATCCGCTGCAGCATGCTGTGATCGGTGCTGCGCTGCACCACGATGCCGGCGCGTATGTGATACAGCTTGCTGTCCCCGATGTGCCCGAAGGTCACGTGCCCGCCCGCGCCGATCGCGGCAAACGTGCAGGTCGTGCCCATGTTGAGGTTCTTCCCCTCGGGGGTCGCCCCCTTCGCACGGATACGCTGATGGGCCGATTTCATGATCTCGACGATTCGATCCCCGATCGGGGATGCTCCGTCCCACGCGCGCATCAACTCCTCGACCGTCTCGACGGCTGTCGTGCTGGCGATCTGCCCGCCGACCGCCCCGCCCATGCCGTCAGCCACCAGGAGGACCAGTGAATCGCCCAAGTCCCTGATCCAGAAGCTGTCTTCGTTCTTCTCGCGCACCAGGCCCACGTCGGTTCGTGCGGCGGTCTTCAGACGATTCATCCCATTTCTCCTTTACTGACGGCTGCTGTAGATGTGCAGAGATCCGATAGCGATCGTGGATAGCCATCCGTAAGTCGTGCCTTGCGGGCAGGGATGGATCCTGAGGACCACTCTGCTACCTAAGACACGACCGACGCCGGGACGCGAAGCGGCACAGCTACCATCGGCTGCCTTTCGCCCAGTCCGACAGCGAGGAACTCTAAGACGGTCAGGCATGGCCGCGCCTCGGGCTTCCTACTAGTGTCATCCTATGGCTTGACAAAGAAGTCCCCACTAACATCGATGTTCGTCTCAACTTTGCTGACCACGTACCTGAATTTCTGCTCGCCGTAGTATGTCAACTGGTTAAATGGCAACACGAGACCGCCAACTGTCCTATAGTCGAGGAAATACGTCTCCGTCGGTGCACCCTTGGTTCCGTCGGGTGAAGCAACGGTTGTCTTGACCTCGAGATAGTTGCGCGTATCCAGGTAGTAGTACTTGACAGAGCCGCTCCGCATGGTCACCCTCAGTTTGAAAGCGGTTCTGTCGACAATCTCGACCTGTCCAAGCAACTGAATTGCAAGTGTCTTTCTCCCGTGGTCGACCAGAGGGCCATCAAAATCCGCACTTTCGATGAAGTCCTTGGCCTGATCGACGGGCATGTCCGTCCGGCCCTTCATGCCTTCCAGCGGATTGACCTGCCATGCCCGTGTACCATCGAAAGCCTGAACAATCGTCAGGAAACCCATTGACGTCTCATGGCGGAGCAGACTCGGGCGACGCGCCGTGGTGACAAGCGGCATTTCCGCCTCCTGCACGATCAGGTAGCCCGCAATGCGATAGGACCTGATGGCCCTGATTCTTTCGATGCCCCCGTGAGCCCACACGTTCTTCGCGATCAGGTCACCGAGACTCAAGCTCCCGGCGGGCACTGGTACCACCCGCTCCGGCCCGATTTCCTGTCGTTGCCTATGCAACTCCTTGTCGAAAACCGCTAGGGCTTGTTTTTGCTGTTCCAGTGCCCGATTTGCCTGCTCGTCGCCGACCTGCCCCAGCTGGATCGTCTCGACGTGGCGCGCGTTCGTGACATCGATTCGTTCGAATCCAACCGCCCAGATCTTGGCATTCTCGCCCGCCTTGGCAAGTTGCTGTCTCATGAAGTCTGCACTGACAATGATCTGCCCATCTGTCTCGCCCATGGACTCGATTCTGAGAGTCGAACCGTCAGCGCGAACGTTGACGGTACCGGGCGGGTATGGTGCCTGCATCTCCGCAGCAAGATCGTTCCGACCGCGTTCAGTTCCTTTACCCGCTCCAAGTCCGGTCAGATGGATCAGAATCGACCCGACGATTGCAATCGCAGACAGGCCTTGGCCCAGTTGTCCAAGGGTCGTCTTGGACTGATCGTATCTTTTGAATTCCTTCTTTGAGAGCGCGAGTGGGATGACGGCAGCCAGCTGCACAACGACCCCTATCCACAGGAGCCCCGTGCCTAGTCTCACGGCGTCGACTGCATTTCCAAGACCATTCAATGCCGAGGTTCCAAGACCCCACTGGCGTGCCCACTCCCGCTTCATGAAGACGCCAATCGTAATGGAGACGATCGCCATTGCGAGGACACAATTCCAGATAGGTAGGGTCAGCGGTTGAAGGCCCTCATTGAAGGCTATCCAGGAAAACGCATCGGTGGCAAAGAACCACAGGGAAACCAGCACCATGAAGACTGCGGCTGTTACCGGAAGTACAGAGGAATGCTGTTCCCGGGCTTCCGAGGTCTCTGAAGCGCGGTAGGTCCCTCCTGTGTCAGAAAATCCATAGAAATCGACTTTGGGCAATTGACTCGGCTTGGACAATGTCGACGGATGTGTTGCCTTCAAGTATCGAGTTCCCAGGTAGATGTAGATCACGTAGTAGATGAGCGAAAGGATGCCAGGTGGAAGAAGCTCCTTGACGGACTGTCCCTCGCCCTCGATGAGAATGTAGAGGTACGCGGACACAATGAGCGCGCCCATCGCCGACAGCGCAATGAAGAACTGCAGCAAGGGGGTCGCTACACTCTTCTTCCTACGCAAGACGAACACCAGCAGAGCGCCCAGGGCGAGAGGGAGAAAGCCACGTAAAAGTAGTGGCGGAAAGCCCTGATAATCTACCACGAGATTCCCCGCCAGTGATCGAGGTAGTGTGAAACTTCCGACCAGATAAACAACAAAAGGGGATATCCAGGCGTGGATCAGTAGCCGGCGAATCCATGGTTCAGCCACTGCGGAGTCTTCGGAGGGGTTCGAGAGAGACTTGATCAGACTCAGGCTCTGATCCAGTTGGTTCAACAAGGAGAAGGTAGGGGTCCGTCCGGGAATGGACGACGACACTGGACGCGGCGAAGTATCGATTGTCACTATGACATAGAGATCGCCATCAGGCCCTCCATGCTTACCAACGTCCCCCTTGCCCGGCACTCGCAGCTTCGTTCCGTTCTGAACTCCTGCGGGCAGTCTCACTTGAAGATTGTCAACGATCTCCCGCCGACCACTGCCGCGACATTCGGGACAGGTCGAACCGCGAACGGTTCCGGAACTGCCACACCGGTCGCAGTGGTCCAGCCGTACAGCATCAAGTGACTTAACGAGACCGACTTTCGCCTCCTCGGAACCGATAGTCACCGAAAGGTGCAAGTCATCACCTCTCTGCGCCTCCTGGTGAGCTGCCTTTCTGCCCGGCAGCTCATCACCGGATGGGGAAACGCTTGGGGGGGGGGCCATCTCCGGCGTATACGCCGCACCCATTGGCGCAGCCCTGGTCCCCAGGTAGGAATCGATCAGCTGGCATGCCTGGTCCGCGGACTGCACTCGTCGGGCCGGGTCCTTTGCCATCATCTGATCGATGAGGGGCTGGTATCTGCCAAGGGATACCGGGAGTTGAGGTATGGGCTCCTGCAGGTGTTGAATGATGACGCCGACGCTGTCATCGGCCTCGTAGGGGACCTTGCCGGCGAGCATCTCGTAGAGGACGCAGCCGAGCGAGTAGATGTCCGAACGCCCGTCGAGCTGCCGGCTCCTTGCCTGTTCCGGGCTCATGTAGTGCGGAGTGCCGATCGACATCCCGGTCTTCGTGAGCTTCGTCTTGGAGTCCATGGCCCGGGCGATGCCGAAATCGGTGATGACGGCCGTGCCATCCTTGCGGAACATGATGTTGTCAGGCTTGATGTCGCGATGGATGTACCCCATCCCGTGGGCGTATCCCAGCGCCGTGGCGATCTGGCGGACGATCGCCAGAGCCTGGGCGGGCTCGATCGCGCCTCGCAGGATGCGATCTTTGAGGCTCCCGCCGTCGAGGTACTCCATAGCCATGTAGTACACCTGCCCGGTCTCCCCCACGTCGAAGATCGAGACGATGTTCGAATGGCGGAGCTTTGCGGCGGTCTTGGCTTCCTTGATGAAGCGCTGGCTGAGTGTGCGGTCCTGAGTCGGCGACAGCATCATCACCTTGAGCGCCACGTGACGCTCGAGCTTCTCCTCATGCGCTAGATACACCCGTGCCATGCCGCCCTGGCCGAGTTCCTTTTCAATCCGATATCCGGGGATCGCTAGTGATTCATCCATGAATAGATCTCCTTTTGACTCCAGAGGTTGGAAAATCCTCTCATGATGTCGATGTGCAGAATCATCTCACTTGGCTCCAAGAATCCCATGGATTGCAAGGAGGATGCCCACCTTCTGGGTAATAGCATTGCTTCAGTCTCTCGGAGTTTCGACGTGATCCGTATTTCCAACAACCAAAAATAGCTCATGTCATTATCGAGAACGGACCGGCAGAGCGCGGTCGTGCTCAGAGTGAGAGCGATCACCCCAGAGGACGTCGGTATCTTCGTGAATTCTAAAGCCGTAGTCGAAGTCAAATAGAAAGGCTGAGGAGAAATCCTTGGTCTTTGAAGACCATACGTAGAAGCAACTCAGATCAATGCATAGAATGCAGTGTGTTACTCCGCCACATTCCACGGGTTGAGAGCTCTTTGAATCGTAAATGCTTCTTAGCTCCTCAATTGTTGGCATGCGCCAATCCTTGTAGCCTCCTGCGGTGCAGTTCTCGCAATACCTTCTAGCTTCATCCCAATTGATGTTGCTCCCGTTGTCTCTTGCAGCCCACATCAGGCCGGTTTGTGAGTCGGTTACGGTGCCGTCGCCATTGTCAGTGAACCGGCCATCGGTGCTGCGTTGGCTGCTGGCGAGTGTAGCAGCTGTCTGAGCGACTGGCGTGGCCGATTGCGGCTTCTCGCCGCCGTTCTGTGAGAGCACGACAATGAGGGAGATCATCAACACAATTAGGACGAACAGGAGCCCAAAGACCAGTGGACTACGCCTCGGAATATTCTCCGCCATCTCCAAGACGCTTGGGGGTTGATCTCTACTTTGCAAACCGGCAGCCCCATTGTCGCTTTTACTTCCGCTTCCAGAAGGAGCAACTGAGATAGTTGACGTCCATGATGGGCGATTCCATGGGTTACCCACGTCTCCCCGCATTTGTTGATAGGACGCTGATCGAAGGCCAAAGTACGTAGAGCCATCTTCATAATGACGTTCCTCTTTGCCTTTCCTTGATGACTTCGGTTTGATATCGAGCGAAGCATCCTTCAATGCTTGTTGCTCAGACATCCTATCCGGAGATACCAGATCGAATAGAAGAGCGTCAATCAATTGATGCAACATGATGCAGGACGGTATGCGTCGAAGCTCTTCTTTTGCCAACATGCCCTCAAGCAGTTCCTGGAATCTCTTTAGATGTAAAGGCAGTTTGGGCATTGGTTGCTGAATGTGCTTCACGCAGATTCCAACACTGTCTTCTGCATCATAGGGCACTTTTCCAGTCAGCATTTCGTACAGCACGACTCCTAAAGAATAGATGTCACTCCGACCATCAGGTTGCTTTCCGCGGATTTGCTCCGGGCTCATGTAATGTGGCGTGCCAATTGGTGTCCATTCCATGCATTCTGTCTCTTGCCTCTTCACACCGCCGATGCCAAAGCCACCGATGACCACACTGCCATCTCTGCGAAGCCGAATATTTTCCGGCTTAATATCCAAATGGGGGTGTCCCATCTGATGTGCGTGTTGGAGTGCCGATGACGCCTGTCGGAGGATAGTGAGTGCCTTAACAGGGTCGAGTGGTCCCCTCTGAACTAGCTCGCGAAGACTGCCACTCTCAGCATACTCACTCGCCACATAATACACATTATCTTGACAACCTGAATCATATATCTTGACTATGTTGGGATGGTCGAGCTTTCTGGTGATTTCAGCCTCCTGGATGAGCAATTCGACGAAGAGCCGGATCCTGGCACGTGGAGGGCGAAGCACCTTGAGCGCGACCATCCTTCCGGTCTCTTCTTGATATGCCCGAAATTCGTCCTCGCCTATTTCCTCGTCAATTCGGTATCGAGGGATGGTGGGAATTGGAGACTGGACATCAGGATGAGTTGCGCTCCTTGGCATTCCATCGGCGCGGCGGAGTTCCGAGGTCGAAGTCGGAACATCACCATGCTCAATTGGAGGCTTCTGGGGCTGAGAGGCCACTAGTTCCTGCGATTCAGGCTCATAGCCCGGCAAGTCTTCAGAGTAATAGCGTCGCCGATCGTGGACTTCATACCCACCACTAGGCTCGACTCGAGGAGGGCCAGGCGGCGCAGATGCAATCTGGGAAGCAGAAAAGGTCTGTGCCGCATTAGCTGAATCCGTTTGCGGTCGCATTTCAAGCAACCGGCAGACCTCAAATGCAGAACAAACACGCTGCTCTCGATCCTTCGCCATCATCCGTTCTATGACAGCCTGGTACTTGGCCAGCGAGGCTGGGAGTTGCGGGATCGGTTCTTGGATATGCTTGATGATGACACCGACGCTATCATCGGCCTCGTATGGAACCTTGCCAGTGAGCATCTCATACAGGACACAGCCGAGCGAGTAGATGTCAGATCGCCCATCGAGTTGCTTGCTCCGTGCTTGCTCCGGGCTCATGTAGTGCGGTGTCCCGATACTCATACCGGTCTTCGTGAGTTTGGTCGCCGAGTCCACGGCACGCGCGATCCCGAAATCCGTGATGACCAGCGTGCCGTCCTTTCGGAACATAATGTTGTCCGGCTTGATGTCGCGGTGGACGTAGCCCTCGTCATGAGCGTGCTGGAGCGCGGAAGCCACTTGCCTGGTAATTTTCAACGCTTCGTCCGGATCGAGAGCGCCGCACTTGATTCGGTCCTTCAGGCTCCCGCCCTCAAGGTACTCCATCACGATGTAGTAATGGGTCCCCGCCTGCCCCATGTCGTAGATGTGAACAATGCCTGAATGCGTAAGGCCAGCCGCCGTCTCTGCCTCCTTGATGAAGCGTTTCGCGAAGTTCGGATCCACCAGCAGCAGGGGATTCAGCACCTTGATCGCAACCCTGCGATTCAGCTTTTCCTGCACGCCCAGGTACACGGTGGCCATTCCGCCCGAACCCAGCTCGCGTTCGATTCTATATCCTGGAATCAACGGCAACTCTGGCATGGCAATCCTCCCGTATGCGCTCACCGCCTGGTCGAAGCCTCCCATGTTGCAAGCAACTCAGAATCGGACTTTGCCGTGGTCGAGATCCGGAGCTCGTCCACCTCCATGTCCGCGAAGGCATCATGCTTCGAAGACCATTGTCCGAGAGTCAACGGATCGGGCACCGAAATGCGAGTGAGCGGCTTGCTGCTGTGCATATCGAGGCGACCGTTGAGATAGATCCCCGCGAAATCTCGCTGCATGTCTCTGACGACGACGACGTAGGTCCATTTCTCCGGATCTATCGCCGCGTTCGAACATTCCCCCTCGTTCCCGTTGAATCCGAAGTAGAGTCTGTTTGCACTGTAGCCGCTCAGGAGCCAGTCCGTAGAATATGTACCCACGATATCCTTGTTGATCACCAGATTCCCGCCACGCCATCCCTTCAGCCAAAATTCGATCGTAAACGTGCTCAGCCGATCCATCACCGATTGATTCATGGCGGTGGCATTGGCGCCCTGTCCGTGAATTCGGATGCACTTGCCGAATCGCCCGTTTTCCCACATCACTCCCTGGAGCCTGATGTTCATCCGTCCAGGCGATTCGTCGTATGCGATGTCACCCTGTCCTTCGTTGAAGTGCCATAGCCCTATCGTGTCGGATTCCAATCCGAGGAACGCATCTTCTCGTGCAGGAAGGCCGGGAGGCGGCGCGGGCGGTTCTGCCGGGGCAGGAGGGCTTATGACCGCACTCGCCGGAGCGTTGCCGAAACGCCTGGCTTCATCGATCAACGACCTGTTGATACTTTCCATCTTGCCCATGAAATCGACGTAGGGCGGGTAGTCCATCATCCCCAGCTTGGAATCCTCGAGAATTCCGATCATGTCTCGCATGAAGAAGGCCAAGTCGGCCATCGGCGGCCCCTGACCGCCCCGGTATGCCTTCTCGTATCTGGCGATCAAAGTCTTGGTGGTCTTTTCCGCCACCTGCTGATCGGGAGGCTTGTAGTCCCTTATGCCGATCTGCTCGTAGAGAACCCTCGCCGCGGCCATCCTGTTCGGCCCGAACCGGTACCGGAGGAATTTCAGCGCGTCCGGCCGCGAGAGTGTTTTGCTCTTCTGGTAGTTTCTCGCGATCTCGTACGCGACTTTGTACTCTTCCCACCCTCCGTCGATGACGTTCTTGCAGATGCCGAGACACACTTTGCGCGGCGTCTTCACGGCGGATTCAATGAGCGTGAGGGCGAGGTCCTTGCCCATCGTGGCTACCGGTTTGTAGAGACCCCCCAGCACCATGTCCACCGCGAGCTTGGGGGATTCGAGCAGAATGTACGCTCCCCCGGCCATTGCGATCCGCCCGCCGATTTTGTAGACGCCCCAGGTCGAGGCATAGAAAACCGGCGTCCAGACCACGTCGGTCTTCTTCATCTGGTCGATGGCGAAGGCCACGGGGTCGTCGCCGCCCGGAGAGGGTTTGGGTGCTGGCGCCGCGACTGCTGGTTCGTATTTCACATAAACGCCGTTCCGATATTTCCAATAGGTCTTGACGGTTTTGTGGGAAAGCTCCACTTCCGTGTCCCCACGGTTCGCATAGGTGCCAATTTCCTCCGTGTCCACAATTTCTGGAACTCTGTCATTGTCGAGATCGGTGAACTGGGCCGAATGCTCGTCCATCTGGGTTCGGTCCATGGCGGTTGCTCTTGTGTTCTCGCCCTCGAAGGAAAACAGCGCCCGCGCGCTCATGGTCGACAGAGAGACCAGGGTGCCAGAGGTGTGCATTTCCCCCATATTGCCACCGGCGGTTTCGATCCACACCTCCTTCTGTCCATCGCCTTCGATGTCCATCAGGGAGATGGAGGCCGTGTCGCCGACCGTCAGCTCGCGGTCGATCAACCACCCGCCGGAGTACCGCAGGAAAAGGACGTGTGCAAATCCTTGGACGTGAGCAAACGCGGCTACGGAAGTCACAGAGGCAATGGCCTCGGTCGCACCCGGCGATGTGAGCGATCCTTCTTTCCACACTACATCGGCATCCGAGAGATCCGGTGGCGGATTCCCGTCCTCCACCAGCATGTTCTCGTAGAGCCTGATGATCGTGGCCTTGTCGAGCAGCGGAGCAGCGGTCACGGCGCTCGCGAGCGCGCCTGAAAGCAGGACAGAAGACAACCATGTGCGCCATAGGGCACGTCGTTTGCGTGTTGATTTCATCGGGTGCCTCTCATAGAATGAATTACAGGTGTTGGCATGAAAAAAGGCGTGAAGCGAACCTTGCTCGGACGATACATCGTCTTGGATCCCAGGGTATGCCATGGGAAGCCGACATTTCGCGGGACCAGAGTGTTGGTTTCAGACGTGCTGCAGATGGTGACCGATGGCATGGCATGGGAGGCGATCATCGAAGAATGGCACAACAGCATTTCGAAAGATGCCATTGGGGAGGCGGTGAAGCTGCCCAGCGCAATCAATGGTGGTGCGTCTATATGCCAATCCTCAAAATCGAAAGCTCGTACGCTTTCCCCTGCATGATATGGTGCTGTTGAAAAGAAATGATTAATGAAATCCGTGACAAGATCATGCGTGGCGAATACGAGTTCTCCAAGCATGCGACAGACCAGACGATCTTGCGCGAAATCGCTGTCATTGAGATTAGAGAGGCCATTCTCGTGGGAGAGATCATCGAGAACTACCCTACAAGCGTGTATGGGCCGAGTTGTCTGATTCTTGGATTCACCAGAGCCGGCCGTCCGTTGCACGTACAATGCAGTCACCCATCCAGGCCTCTGATCAAAATCGTCACAGTCTACGAACCGGACGAGACCAGATGGGTGGAATTTAGGTCGAGGAGGAAGAGCCATGAATAACAACAGCGAGCATCGCTGGGATGAGACTTTCGTCGAGCAGAAGGTCGCATATACACTGCAGATGGGCGAGAAATTCTTCATTGTAGAGAATGTCCCTGCAAGGGTATGTGTCGAAACGGGAGAACAGTTCTTTGCTCCGGACATCGTTGAGCAATTGCAAAGCATCATCTCAGAGCACCGAACACCGGCCCGCATGATCGAAACGCCGGTGTTTGAATTTGCAAAATAGATTCGGGGCGGCAGCTCCGCTGCCACCGATACAACGCTGGAGCTTCGCTCCAGCACTCCAAAACAGATGGCGCCGCAGAGCGGCGCCCTCCCGAAATGATCAAATGACTCAAATAACCAAATCATCGACGTCATCATCGGGAACGAACCGGCAGAGCGCGGCCGTCCCAGGCGTCGCGCCGATCTTTTGCATCCGAGCGACCTTTATCGAAATTGTATTGCCACGCAGCAGTTTCCACGATGTCACCTGTATCCGAAGACCACACGGCATAGCCGCTGAAATGTATCAGCGATATTATATGTACAGTCTTTCCACAATCCGATTGACTAGAGTACCGATGTCCATACAGGCTCTGGAGTTCTTCAAGAGTCGACATACGCCAGTCGCTGTACCCACCAACGCTGTAGTTCTTGCAATAGCGCTTGGCATCATCCCATGTTATGTCGCTTCCATTGTCTCGTGTGGCCCACATCAGATTCGTTTGCGTATCGGTCACAGTGCCGTTTCCATTGTTAATAAAACGGCCGCCGGCAGTGGGGTCTACGCCTTTGTTCTGCACAAGCACGATGACGAGGACCACCACCAGAACAGCCAATATCCCGAACAGAACTTTAGCTGCCCTGCGGCCGGCAGACGGTCTTGATGTCGATTCGCGATCACCAATACTGCCAAGGAATGACGGCTCAGGTTGGGGCCGTGGAGGCGATGCCGGGATGACCGGCGCCGCAGGAGCGCCGCCCTCCCGCCTGCTTGAAAGAGCATCCACCAACTCGCACACCTTCGCTCCCGACTGAACGCGCTGCGCCGGATCCTTCGCGAGCATCGCATCGAGCAATCTTTGAGGCTAGGCTATAGCGGTTTGGCTATAGGGGTTTGCTTTTCCGACCAGATACCGAAAACTCTACAACTGTAGTAATATAGGGACAATAGAACCACTCCTGGCACCCGTCCGTCATCTCCGGGGATGACGGACGGGTGCCAGGAGGAGACGTTTTGG
>CAIWXX010000137.1 GCA_903916735.1 uncultured Acidobacteriota bacterium | reverse complement strand
TTGGCAGAATAGTGAAAGCGAAGGAAGACCATGGGGATCAACCTGCCTTAAGGGCGCTTCGGCGGGAGTGTGCGGCCGATCCGCACACAGTAGAAGAGCTGGTGGAGAGGCTTTTCTCAGATTCGGGTCGAGCCCGTCGAAGAAGGCTGCCGTTATTCGCTCTCCGGAAATACTCCAAGCTCCGACCGACTGAGATCGCGCGCCGATACGAACGACGACCCTCGGCTGTCACCATGGCGGTAAAGGAACTGGAGACAGATGCAGAGCACGACCCCGATTTCCGAGCTCGCCTGGATCGTCTCGATAAAATGATACGTCATGAAAATGAAAAATGAAAACACGGTCCCGGCTACCAGCGTAATCTTGTTGCTGCTAGTTCTCGTTTCGAGTCCGACATTCTCGCAGGATAGCCGGCCCCTCATCCTTGAACACGTCAACGTCATCAATCCGCTGAATGATGAGCCCTTGCTTGACCAGACGATCGTCCTGCATGCCGGCAAAATCCAAAGCATCTCCTCAGGCCCCGCGCCGATGCAGGGCGAGAGAATGGACTTGCAGGGTGCCTGGGCGTTGCCTGGACTCATCGATGCACATGTCCATGTGATGAATATTGCCGCGGCCCGGCGCATGCTGTCTCTCGGAATTTCCACCGGCCGCAGTCTGTTCACGTGGAACTACGCTGACGTCGGTTTGCGCGCGCTGCACCGGCGCGGTGACGCGGACATCCCGACCATCCTGGCCGCGGGCTATCCGGTCTTGGCCAATCCGGTCCGGTTCAAGCCCGATATTTCAGCGATTTTCCTCGACCATCCGGCTCTCGATGACCTTAGGAGCCTTGACCGAATTGGTCCCGACGGTGCGCGCCGCATCGTGCGCGCCAATGCTGATCGCCAGGTGGATTGGATCAAGGTCTTTGCCAATGAGCGTGCCGGCATCCCGGAAACAGACCCGCGCACCCGTAACCTCAACAATGAGGAATTGAGAGCAGCGGTCGAAGAGGCGACCCGGCTGGGCCTGCCCGTGGCAGCCCACGCCTACTCAGACGAGGGCGTTTCGGCGGCCGTGAACGCCGGCGTCCGCACCGTTGAACACGGTTCGCTGATCACCGAGCCAACGCTGAAGTTGATGCGCGACCACGGCACATACCTCGTCCCGACGCTCTATGGATTCAATCTGACGCCTGATTCGCCGCCCGAAGATCGGGCACTCCAGCCACGCTTGGAGATGCTATTAAAAAGCGGCCGCCAGGCAGTTACAACAGCCAGACGGCTCGGAGTCCCCATTGTCGCCGGGGCCGACTCGGGTTATGAGGACAAGGAGCCCACGATCATCGATGAGATCATTCAACTGGCCTCCACGGGCTTATCGAACTTGGAAGCGATCCGATCGGCGACGTCATTGTCGGCAGAGTGCCTGAGGATCTCATCCGCCAAGGGCGCACTCAAACCGGGCATGGACGCCGATCTGGTCGTATATAAAGGCAATCCGGTCAAAGACCTGGTCGTCCTGCGCGAGCCCATTCTGGTCATCAACGGGGGGAAAGTCTTTTTGCACAAATCGCCGTTCTGATTTGACTCCTCACTCGTTTGCCCTTACTGGGAGTGTATCGGGGTTCGGTCACAATATTAGGCACTCAATGCCAGGAACACTCAGGAAAGAAAATCACTGCCGCTGGTTGACATTACAAAATCAAACTCTAAAAATGTCAGCAAGGGGAATAGGCATAATGAAAACGAAGTTCAAAGACGATATCCCGGCTCTTTTTAATCGAACGAGAGATTGACCATCAAGCCCATGAAATCCATTTCATCTGTTCAGATATGCAGCCATCAAAGCGGCCAGAAACATTATGGAAAGGGACGACATCACCCATGTCACACTATCGTCGAACGGTGAACATCATTCTATGCCTGCTCTTATCCATCTGGGCCGGGCGGGTATCCTCGCAAGACCGGCCGGCTGAGGTCGGAGATCTGATCCAGGCGCTTGGCGGCAAGAGTCCCGAAGAACGTCTGGAAGCCGTCAGTGCATTGGGCAGGCTCGGCCCCAGGGCAGCGGATGCAATACCCTCCCTCATCGGGGCCCTGAATGACCAGGATATAGGCGTGCGCTGGAGTGCCACTATCGCTCTGGCTAGAATCGGTCCGGCCGCCGTGATCCCTCTCACTCATGCTCTGGCAGACACACAGGAGAACATCCGCCTGGGTGCGGCGACCGCATTTTGTCAGATCGGTCCGGACGCGAAAGAAGCAGTTCCATCTCTCCTCAGTGCCATGAAAGACCAGAGCGGGCAGGTGCGGGAGAAAGCAGCTGAAGCCCTGGGAAGGATTGGAACAGCAGATCAACAGATCATTGATTCTCTTGTCCAGTCCCTGTCGGACCCGGATCCATATTTCAACGGCCAGGCGTCTGATGCCTTGAGCAAAATCGGCAAAGGGGCTGTCCCCGTTCTCATACAAGCGCTGAAGGATGCCAACGATAATGTTCGTTGGTGTGCCGCAATCGCACTAAGCAAAATGGGGCAGAACGCCGCCGACGCCATCCCGGCACTCATACAGTCCTTGAAAGACAAAAATGAAAACGTGCGCTGGAGCTCGGTCATAGCACTCGGTACCATGAGCAAGGGAGGCGAAGAAGCAGTCCCTGCACTTCTCCTCTCCCTCCACGACGAAGATAATGATGTGCGCTGGGGTGCCTATAAAGCACTGGAGAGAATCAATCCGGAGGCACTCCGGAAAAGGCCCGACCTGCCCTCGGTCATCGCTAGAATCGAGAAAATGATCCCCGATCTCATGAAAGAGCTTCATGTGCCCGGCGTCTCCATCGCCATCATTGGGGATCGCAAACTCGCATGGTCAAAGGGCTATGGATTCGCCGATGTCAAAGAACACAAGCCGGTAACAACCGGGACTCTCTTCGAAGCCTGTTCCATGACGAAACCGGTTTTCGCCTACACAGTCATGCAGCTTGTCGAGCAGAAAAAGCTCGATCTCGACCGGCCCCTGATCGAATATCTCGACGAACCGTCCCTCTTCTCTCAACCCCTGCGCGCACTCATCACCGCGCGCACGGTCCTGTCCCATACGAGCGGTCTCCCGAATTGGCGGAAGGGCGAGGAAGAGAGGGACGGGCCGATACCCGTGCTATTCACACCGGGCTCAACGTTCAGCTACTCAGGGGAAGGAATTTATTATTTGCAGCGAGTCGTCGAATCCATCACAGGCGAACCCCTCGAAGTCTATGCTCGTCGGACCCTGTTTAAGCCACTTGGGTTGGATCACATGAGCTATGTCTGGACCGAGGAACTCGATCCCAACATTGCCAGTGGCCACAAAGAAGATGGCACATTCCTACAGAAGACAAGATACACACACGCCAGCGCGGCCTATTCGCTCTACACAACTGCAGACGATTACGCAAAGGTCCTGATCGAGATCATGAAAACGGACAGAACGGCTGCCATTTCGCTTTCACAAAAATACATCGATACCATGCTGACGCGCCAGATTGGACTCAATACAAGAGAACCCATCGAGCGGCCGGGGCGAGCGATGGGGCTGTCGGTGTTCTGGGGACTCGGATGGTCCATCAACTCGACCAAGGCAGGAGATATCATCCACCACAGCGGTGCCAACAGATCGGGATTCCGCTGCTTCAGCCAATTCAATCCAGCGGAAGGCTCAGGCATTGTGATCATGACGAACAGTCTGAGTGGTGGTGATCTTTGGAGCCGGCTGATAAGGGAGATCGGAGATCTTTAAATTTCGTTCGACTATTTGCCACAGAAGGGTGTGCAACTCGATCATTGATTCATGATGTGCCTGACCGCAGGCACGAGAGATTCCGGATTGGCGTGGAAATCCCACTGATGAAGCTGAAAGCTGGTGGTCAGGGAAGCACGATGCCGGTATGCCTTTCCATTTCAAATCTCAACCGGCGATTGCACCAGGCGATTGAATACTTTGCCCGGGATAGAGCCTGATATGCTAATATCGCACCATCATGCTGGTTATTGGACTCACCGGGCGAAACGCATCAGGCAAAGGTGAAGCGGCGACCTTTCTGGCTCGAAAGGGATTTCACCTTCACTCGCTATCGGATGCAATTCGCGAGGAACTGGTAAATCGCGGCGTTCAGGAGACTCGTGAAAACATGATCGCCACGGGACGCGAACTGCGTGAGCGTTTCGGCCCGCAGGTGCTTGGTGAGCGGATTTTTCGGAAACTTGAACCGGATAAGAATTATTGTGTCGATTCCTTTCGGAACCCTGCTGAAATCGAGTATTTCAAACGTAACACCGATTTCACGCTCATCTACATTGACGCCCCCCAGGACGTCCGTTTTTCGCGTATCCTGAAACGAAACCGCTCCGGAGACCCGCAGACCCTTAATGTCTTCTCAACCCTTGAGGAAGAGGAACTCCGGAACGAGTCCATAACGGGGCAGCAGCTGATCTGTTGCGAGGGAATGGCGGATATTCGAGTGGTCAATGATGGGGATGTCGGGGAATTTCATCGCCGCCTCTCCGAGGTGGTGATTCCTTTATTGCAGAACCGGAAGCGGCCGAGTTGGGATGAATACTTCATGGAGATCGCGCGGGTCGTGGCGCTCCGCAGCAACTGCATCAAGCGAAAGGTTGCCGCGATCATCGTCAAAGACCGCCGCATCATCTCAACCGGCTATAACGGGACACCGCGCAAAATCAGGAATTGTAACGAAGGCGGGTGCCCTCGCTGCAACAGCCTCGCCGACAGCGGCACAGGGCTCGACGAGTGCTTCTGCTCGCACGGCGAAGAAAACGCGATCGTGCAATCCGCCTACCACGGTGTCAAGATTGCCGGAGCCACTCTGTATTCAACCTACGCGCCCTGCCTGCTCTGTACAAAAATGATCATCAATAGCGGCATTGTTGAAGTGGTCTATTGTCACGACTACCCCCTTAACGACTCGGCCTTCCGCCTCATACACGAGGCCGGACTCATCATGCGAAGATACGATCCGAAGGCCTGACAAGGAGACATATTTCCATGCGACGATTGATCACGATTGCACTTCTATGTGCGTCTGCGCATGCCATGGCAGGCGCGGATTTCAAAGTGAGCGATATGCTCAGGATCAAGAGGATTTCTCGGATGAGCGTCTCACCCGACGGCCGTCAGGTCGTTTTTGAAATGGGTGTGCCGGATTTGACGACCAACAGGCTCATCCGCCATCTCTATGTCGTGCCGGCCACCGGGGGCGAACCGCACCAGATCACCAACGGCGAGTCATCCGAGAGTGAAGCATGGTGGAGTCCCGACTCAAAATCCATCATTTTCGTCGCGGATCGGGACGGCACATCGCAAATCTGGTCGATTGGAATCGCCGGCGGCGAGGCTCTCAAAATCACATCGCTTTCGACTGGCGCTTCAGCGCCGCTTTATTCGCCGGACGGCAAATCCATTGCATTCATCTCCGACGTCTACCCCGATCTTAAAAAAGATAATGAGCAGAAAGCTCGCGACGAAGCCCTGTCCAAAGAAACCGTCAAAGCACGACTGATCGAGCATCTCATGTACCGGCATTGGGATACCTGGAGCAACGGTAAGAGGCGACATATCATGATCGTCCCAAGCGCAGGCGGTGAATGCAGGGATTTGACCCCAGGCGACATCGACTCCCCTCCTCTCACCATTGACAGCGGAGGATTTGCTTTTTCACCGGACTCCCGTGAGATCTGTTTTTGCCGCAATAACGCGGCCGACACGGCGGTTTCCACGAACAATGATCTCTTCACCGTCGACCTTGCAACCGGCGCAATCATGCAAATCACCGACAACCCAGGGTCCGATACGTCGCCGGCCTATAGCCCAGATGGTCGCTTCATCGCCTACCTGACACAGCTCCGGCCCGGATATGAGTCGGATCGTGCCGAATTGATGATTTACGATAGAAGTGGTAAAACCAAAAAATATCTCACCGATACCCTTGATCGTTCCATCGATGATTTTGTCTTCGCGCCCGATGGAAAGATCATTTTTTTCTCCTGTGAAGACTCCGGATATCGGCCTCTCTATTCGGTGGCGCCCCTCAACCCGCGGCCGAAGAAGATCCTCGATAACATCACAGCCGGATCGATTGCCGCGGCCGGAGGGGATGTTTTTTTTGTATCGGAAAGCTTCAATGAGCCTATCGATATCTATGCATCGGCCTCTGGTCGCAAGACGCCCCGACGGCTCACCTCCGTCAATGCATCCTTCCTGCTCCCATTCGAGCTCAAGCAGGCCGAATCGGTCACATACACGGGAGCTGCCGGCACAGCCATCCAGGGATGGGTTGTGAAACCATCATCCTTCAGACCTGACAAAAAATACCCGCTTCTCGTCATCATCCATGGCGGGCCTCATGATGCGCATCTCAACGCTTTCTCCTATCGGTGGAATGCGCAGGTCCTTGCCAATGCCGGCCCATTCGTGATCTTCCTGCCGAACCCGCGTGGAAGCACGGGTTTCGGTCAGGCCTTCTGTGATGGAATCAACAAGGATTGGGGCGGCAAGGTGTACATCGACATTATGACCGGTGTCGAGTACATGGCGAAGCAGCCGTTCATCGATGGCGAGAAGGTTGCGGCCGCCGGCGGATCCTTCGGCGGCTATATGGTGAACTGGATGGCCGGCCGGACAGATAGATTCAAGGCGCTTGTCTGCCACGCCGGCCTTTTCAATCTGCCGGCCTTCTACGGGACAACGGAAGAATTGTGGTTCCCTGAGTGGGAATTCGGAGGATGCCCATGGGACACTCCGGAGTCCTATGAAGCATGGTCGCCACTCGCCAATGCCAATAACATCAAAACACCCATGCTTCTTATCCACGGCGAACAGGACTACCGTGTTTCGATCAGCGAGGCTCAGCAACTTTTCTCGATTCTGCAAAGGCGCCACATTCCAAGTAAATTTCTCTGGTTTCCCGATGAGGGGCACAGTATCCAGAAGCCGAAGAACGTGATGCTCTGGTATTCAACTGTCCTTTCATGGCTTCGCCAGTATCTGATAGAATCCTGACGGATGGAAAAAATGGCTCGGTTGTCATCGCAGAGAGAGATCATCAACTGGAGGCACGATGAAGGAAGTACTCAAGGAGCTGGAAATATTAACCCAGTCCGCGCACGACGACCCGACAAAAATCAAGCTCCTGGAACAGACAGCGGAACGGGTCGGAAGCCTCATCGCAAAAATCTTCTCGGTTCGTGAACAGGAAGTCGCAATCCTGCTGCTGAGCCCTCGTCAAAATGTCCTGAAATTTGAACACCCGAAAGCCCTGCGGAATAGCGGAACGATCCCGCTCAGTGGGCGTGTGACAATGAAAGACGCCATCGCTCTTCGCTCCATGAGCTCGAAAAAGGGCGAAGTCATCAATGCCGCGTCGAGCATCAAGCATCTGGCGATTTTTGAAATGGTGAAGGTCGGCAGCGAACCTCCTCAGCCGATCCAGAAAATGATCAGTGCGCCGATCATACTGCCCGCCGGGAAAGCCATCGGCGTCATCCAGGTCTCTCGAAAAGGGGAGTCACAGGCGCGAGCCGGTTCTGACTTTACCGACACCGACCTGAAGACACTCGATCAGATGTGCGCCGAACTCGCGCCCTACTTCGCGAAAATTGTCCCGAACAGTTACTGACGGGCTCATCAATATATTCCGTTCAACTGCCTGGATGTGGACCTGAGAGCTGAGAGGGTCCCGAGGGGGTCGGTGCCGATATGAATGCAATGGAAGCCCGCCGCCGGGTTGATTCTCTCCGCAAAGAAATCCTCTACCACGAAAAGAAATACTACGTCGACTCCGATCCCCAGATTTCGGACCAGGAATTCGACAAGCTCATGCACGAACTGGTTCAGTTGGAAGCGGACTTCCCTGACCTTGGGTCGCCGGATTCCCCGACATCGCGGGTCGGAGGGGTCCCCGTCGAAGGATTCCCAACGGTCCGCCACCGGAGGCCGCTGATCAGCCTCGATAACTGTTACAGCTTTTCCGAGTTGGAAGAATTTCACTCGCGTGTACTCCGGGGACTCGAAGGCAAAAACCCGGAATATGTGGCCGAGTTGAAAATCGATGGCCTCTCCATATCAGCCACATATGACAAAGCAGGCCGCCTCGAACGAGCCGCAACTCGGGGAGATGGTGAAGTCGGCGAAGTCGTCACCGAGAACGTTCGGACCATCAGATCGCTTCCTCTCGTTCTGGATTCGGTTGAGCTGGCCGGACATGAGATTGAAGTGCGCGGCGAAGTCTACCTGCCACGAAGCTCCTTTGACCGGATCAATGAGCAGAGAAAGGAGGCGGGCGAGCCGCTTTTTGCCAATCCGCGAAATGCCGCCAGCGGAACGATTCGCCTGCTCGATTCCCGCATCGTCGCCACGCGTCGCCTGGATATGTTCTCCTATCTGCTGCTCGTCGACGGCGAAGAGCCTCGCCCAACTCATCTCGAAAACATGCTCCTCCTGCGGCAGTTTGGATTCAAGGTCAATCCGCACATGGCTCTCTGTAAGAGCATCACCGATGTCAAGCACTACCTCGATCATTGGGAAACTGCGAAATTGGAACTGGGATATGACATCGATGGGGTTGTGCTCAAGGTCAATTCAGTCGCACAGCAGCGAGATCTGGGTGCGACCAGCAAGTTTCCCCGTTGGGCGATCTCCTATAAATACCCGGCTCTGCAGGCGACCACGCGGATTCTTGACATTATTGTGCAGGTGGGGCGCACCGGCGCTCTGACTCCGGTGGCAGTGCTCGAGCCGGTTGAATTGGCCGGCACCACTGTATCTCGCGCCACTCTCCACAATGAAGATGAAGTCCGCCGCAAGGACATTCGAATCGGCGATGCGGCGCTCATCGAAAAAGGCGGGGAAGTTATTCCGAAAGTGGTGAAAGTCCTCCCCGATCGCCGGACGGGATCGGAACGGATTTTCAAAATGCCGACTCGGTGCCCCGTCTGTGGCGCACATGTCTACCGTGAGGAAGGAGAAGCGGTGTGGAGGTGTGAAGGCGCGTCGTGTCCGGCGAAGCTCCGGGAATCCATCTTGCACTACGCCTCACGGACGGCGATGGATATTGACGGCCTGGGAGATGCCATCGTGACTCAGCTCGTCGACAAAGGCCTCGTTCATGACGTGGCCGATTTATTTGCACTCACCATAGAGGACCTTGCCGGGCTTGAACGAATGGGACAAAAATCGGCTTCGAATCTCATTCTGGAAATAAGTAATAGCAGGAACAAAGGGCTGGCACGCCTCCTGTTTGCACTCGGCATCCGGCATGTCGGCGAACGAGCGGCCCGGCTGCTGGCGGAAACCTATGATGATCTGAAGATGATCAGCTCGACATCGGTCGACGATCTTCTGAAGGTTAATGGTATCGGAGAGATTGTCGCGAACTCCATTTGCTCTTTTTTCGCAGAGCCACAAAACTTAAAGCTCATCCAAAAGCTGCGACTGGCCGGCCTCAACTTTGCACAACCACGTGCAAAAAAACAGGCCGATCAGCCACTGATGGGCAGGGCTTTCGTTCTCACCGGCACGCTCATCCGCCACACGCGCGATGAAGCAACACGGCTGATCGAAGAACACGGCGGGAAAGTCACGGGGTCGGTCAGCAAAAAGACAAGCTATGTGATTGCCGGAAGCGAGCCCGGTTCGAAGCTGGATCGCGCTCGCGAGCTCGGAGTGCCGGTGCTCGATGAAGCAGAGTTCGAAAAACTGGTCGGCTAGCGTGATTCTCTCAGGTTCTGGGATTCTCCGGCACGAGGAATGGGATCGATGGACCGGCATCATTCACGGCTTCACGACAAAGGCGACTCCATCCACGGATCCTGATGCGGGCTTCCGCACGATCAGAGTCAAACAAGTCCATGGATGTGGCGTTGTGATTGCCGACACAAGCGAGGATGACATTCGGCCGGGAGATGCACTGGTGACGTCGACTCAGGGCTTGCTTCTAACGATCGCGACAGCCGATTGCCTTCCGGTTCTGCTCTACTCCCCTTCTCCAAGCGTTATCGCGGCGATTCATTGTGGCTGGCGTGGATTGCGCGCCGAAGTCATCGCACAGACATTCAAAACAATGCACGAGAAATTTGGCGTAACATCGGAGAGGGTGCACGCATGCTTCGGCCCAGCCATTGAAGCATGCTGCTATGAAGTCGGCCTGGATGTGGTGACGCCCTTTGGTGAGAAATCCGTCACGAAAAAGGATGGCCGGCTGTTTCTCGATCTTGCGCGAGAAGCCTGCCTACAGCTGGTCGCGGCCGGAATTGCAGAATCGCACATTCTCTTTTCGCATCATTGCACAAAATGCGATCCGAGTCTCTTCCATTCTTATCGCCGCGATGGCTCTCGCACCGGACGTCAATACAACTTCATCGGACTTCGCCCCCACAACAGACAAGAGCAATAGGAACGAATTGATGCGGTTTAGTAATCGAGTCCTCCAAGATAGCTGGCGCCATTGAAAACAGCATTCATGAAGAGTCGATCAAGGCCGCGCATATATCCGCGGAAGTAGGGTTCATCAACGAAGAGGATCACCTGACCTTCGCCGAGGTTGACACGAGCGAGGTAGGCTTTGTTTTCAAGCCGCTTGTCATCGATATCCCAGCTGAAGCCGCTGATCTTGGGGCTTTTTGGAAAGCGGCCCAGACAGCGATCTGTCTGTTCAGGCCAGTCGATGACAAGATTCCCGCTGATGAAGACCGGAACAGAATCAGAGTATCCGGCTGTCATCCAGTCGAGCGTATCGAGTGATACTCGATAAAGCGTCCCGGGAATTTCACCTGGACTTTCAAATTCGCCTTCCGGCGGTTTCTCCTCCTCCTCCTCCTTGCCCTTTCTCTTCTTCTCCGGCGCCGGTTCAACGGAATCTTTCTTGAATGATGTCAGCACCCGGCCTCCGCCGAGCTTGAAATCCTCACCCAGCAGCATTTCAGCAGCGCCCTTCACAGCGATCAGGGTGCCACCGGACTCGACCCATCCTTTGACCCGTTCCAGTCCTTCTTTCCCCCAGCGACGTTCAAGAAGTTCAGCTCGAATATTCGGGATGACGAGAGTCCGATAGGGATGGAGGTCGAGAAATGGCAAATCAGCAGCCTTCAGCGGCGTGAATTCCAGTTCATACTGAGATTCAAGCAACCATTTCAGGGCGCCGTAAGACGTGCTTGAAACCGGCTCATCCATGACGACGCCGATGCGAGGCGCTCGAAGATTTCTCACGCGGAGGCTGCCCAGATCAATCGATCCATCAGTAAAGCCCGTCTGAGTAATCGCGGCCTTCACGCCGTATTTCTTCAGGAGAGATTCCAATTCAACTTTGAGGCCGGCGCGGTTGGCTGCCGGTCGAAGGATGTAACTCCCGCGGGCATACTCAGCGCCTCCCACCGTGATGGATTTTTCCGCGATTTCAACTTTGTATCCGGCCCTGAGCAGGCCTGCGACGACTGCAACCGCTTTATCCTGGGAATAGTCAACGAGGTAGGCATAGACATTCCCATCAGACGTTCCTTGAATGCCTCCGGCCGCGGGTCCTGCCCAATCAGCGAGGGCCGGGAGATCTTCGGATACGAAGAAGGTTGAGAGGTTGTAGCAGATAGGGAGCGACCAACCCGTAATATCGTAGATCTCACTTTCCAGCCGGTGCTTTTTCCGCTCGAGCTCAGCATCCACAAAATGCTGGTCCATCTCCGGATGGCCGTCCATGATGACTTTCAGGAGGCGTCTAGCCGGTTGTGTGAGTGGTATGACCATCGATCCCGCTGGGAAATTCATCACTTTCTTTTCAGGAGAACCCACCAGGCATCGTGCCGTTCGGGAGGAGAAGGGAGCCGTGAGTTGCTTGATATGAATCCCTTGTTCTGTCAACAACAACATCAGCTGGTCCAGTCTAGGTTGAGGTGGAAAGACATAGTTGCGAGCATCATCGCCGGTGCCGGGGGTGATCGCTTGCTTGCAGAGCCGCGAATAGGTATCCAGAATCTCGGCGCGTTTGAGTGCCGCCGTGCGGATCGTGGTCAGCGAGGATGTGAAATGATGCGTGATCGCATCCGCAAAGGTCATTGTCTCGCCTGACGACTTCCGGTAAATCAAGCCACCGACTCCGGCCTGTTCATAGGTCATCCCCAGAGTTCCGTTGAAGAGAGGCCAGGAACTACCATATCCCGGGAAAAATTCATCAAAAACTTCGCCGTGGAAATATGAGAACCCGTTCTTGTCGAATGCATCGGCGATCGCACGGCCGAAGGTCTCAAACTGCTTGATCGTTTCAGAAGCGAGATTCTTATTGACAGGCGCGCTCGGAGGCGGGAAGTAATAAGTGGAATCCCCGCCCATTTCATGAAGGTCCGCCAACACCAGGGGGAGGCGTTCAAAATAGCGGCGGATTCGCGTGCGGGTCTCCGGCTGAGTCAGCGTGAACCAGTCCCGGTTCATATCGAAAAAGTTGCCGTTTCCTCGACCGCCGGGCCATGCTTCAGAATGCTCGGCTGCATTCTGATCCGCGACCGGCTTTGAAAGCTCGGTCCAGTCATGATAGGACAAAAAGCGTTCGCGCCCGTCCGGATTCTGAATCGGATCGATGATCACAACGAGTTGCTTAAGAAGCGTCGCGGTTTCTGCCGAGCGCGAGGCAGCAAGATAGTAAGCCAATGAAAGAACCGCCTCGACCGAGGAAATTTCATCGCCGTGCACGGCCGCATAGATGGCAACAGTGAGAGGGTGATCGGATGGAAAAGCTCCGCCCCCTTCGCGAACCTTACGTGTTGTTTCGGTGATTTGATCAAGGCGGGCGAGATTCGCCGGATCGGAAATACAGAGATAGAAAAGCGGGCGACCGCGATAGCTTTTGCCATCGGTGAAAAACATGATTCTGTCAGAGGCCTCGTCAAGCGCGCGTGCGTACTTTTCTATCTCGACAGTGGAATGTATTATTTCACTGACATCAGATCCGAGCGCCTGTTTGAACGTCGGAATCTTCGGATCATAATCTTCCATGGGCAGGATGGATGCCGAGCAGACAGCAGTGAAGATCAGTATAAAAGAAATGAGGATGCGAGTTTTCATCAGAGCTCCTTTCAAGCCGAGCGAGTCTAACAAAGCGATTTCATGGAAGTCAAAAGGAGCGGGCCTGGTGGTTGAAAAAAATAGCCGGTTGGGTGGGTCGCCGCCAAAGCCGGAATTGAAAGATCAGGGGCGGCGAGTCTCTTTCCGAGCCCGTTGGATTTCCGACTTGATGGATCGTGCGGAAGAAGCAGGATCAGAGTGTGCAACAATCGCAGAGACGATCGCAAGACCGTCAAGCCCCGCCCGTATCGCATCATAAGCATTTGTGACATTCAAGCCGCCGATTCCGACAAGCGGAATGTCGATAGAGTTCCGAAAGCGCGCGATCCCTTCAATGCCGATCTTTTCGACGAGCTCCGGCTTTGTGGCTGTCATGAAAATCGGCGATAACCCAAGATAATCAGCGCCCTGCTGCACTGCACTGACCGCGTCGTCAAGGGTGAACACCGACGCGCCGATGATTTTTCCATCACCGAGCAGTCTCCGGGCCACGTCGATCGGCATGTCATCGGCACCCAGATGAACTCCATCAGCATCAATTGCCAATGCAATATCGATGCGATCATTGACGATCAGAGGGACACATTTCGATTTTAAAAAGTCACGAATTTTACAGGCTTCGCGATAGAACTCGCGGGTCACCGCCTGTTTATCACGAAGTTGCACGATGGTAACTCCACCTGCAACGGCCTCGCGGACAACGTCAATGGTGCTGCGCCCACAAGACAGAGAGCGATCGGTCACCAGATAGAGAGAATAATCAACGGCGCTTTTGTCCGGCAATGTCATGACGGATCGGTTGTGAGCCTGGCTCCTGCTTCAAACTGCTCCGGCGTGATCTCGTAAAGTGAATCGATCAATGCGATCATGAATGATCCCGGAGATTGCGACTTTTTCGCCGCCAACTCGCCTGCAAGTCCGAAAAATGCCAAACCCGCTGCCGCCGCTTCCAGCGCGTTCGGTATGATGCCGGCAAAGGCGGCGATTGATGCGGTTGCTGCACAGCCGGTTCCTGTCACTGACGCGAGCATCGGATGTCCATTATGACAACGGATGACCTTCCTGCCATCGGTTATCAAATCGATCGGACCGGTAACTGCGACGACGGTGCCGATGCTTTTTGCGAGGTCCATGGCATCTGCAAGAGCCTGGTCGACAGCGTGAACGGAATCCACACCCTTCGTCGTGATACCTTTTGAGAGAAGAGACAAAATTTCCGATGCGTTGCCTCGCACGATGGAGAGCTTCAGCGAATCGGCCAGTGTGCGAAATGTTTTCGTTCGGAGCGATGTCGCGCCTGATCCGACGGGATCCAGGACAATGGGTATTCCAAGCTCATTCGCCTTTTTTCCAGCAGCCAACATGGCATCGACCCAATATCGCGAGAGTGTCCCGATATTGATCACGAGCGATCGCGAGAGTGCGACCATCTCCTCGACCTCTTCTATCGCATGCGCCATGACCGGAGACGCGCCCATCGCCAACAGTGTATTGGCCGTGAAGTTCATGACCACGTAATTCGTGATGTTATGCACCAGAGGCTTCTCGTCTCGTAGTTTCTTCAGAGAGTGTTTCAGAGCGCTATTTCCCATCTTTCCTCTTTGCCAAAAAAATTCGGAGTAACTCAAACGTCCTGCTGATACCACACACCCAACACAGACAGTGCCTATCATACTGCACATTTTGTCTGGGAAGAGCCACCGTGTGGATAATAACAGCACGGCTTTTCAAGAGATGAACCCTCACAGATAGAAGCTCCGCAGGCATCACCCCGTATCGTGCTCTTTTTCGAAGGGTTATCTCTGGGCCGAATACTCACTCGGCCAAATGAGCATAAAGCGGCGTGCTCAGATAGCGTTCACCGAAAGACGGGATGATTACGACGATCATCTTCCCCGTGTTCTCGGGACGCTCTCCGACTTGCACAGCAGCCCACACCGCCGCGCCGGAGGAGATCCCGGTCAGCAGCCCCTCCTCGCTGGCCATTCTCCGCGCCGTCTTAAAAGCATCATCATTTGTGACGCGGACAATCTCATCGATGATCTTCGCATTGAGTATTTCCGGCACGAAACCGGCACCGAGCCCCTGAATTGGATGTGGACCTTTGGCGCCTCCTGAGAGCACCGGTGATGCGTCCGGCTCAACGGCAATGCACTTGAAAGATGGTTTGTGCGATTTCAGTACTTCGCCGACCCCCGTTATCGTCCCTCCGGTGCCCACGCCGGCAACGAGAATGTCCGCCATGCCGTCCGTCTGACGCCAGATTTCCTCGGCCGTTGTCTTTCGATGAATTTCGGGATTTGCCGGATTCCTGAACTGCTGCGGGATAAAGTAGCGTGAATCGGCAGCGGCCATCTCTTCAGCTTTTCGGATCGCTCCCGGCATTCCTTCACTGCCCGGTGTCAGCACCAATTCGGCGCCATAGGCGCGCAGCAATATTCGTCTCTCCTTGCTCATCGTCTCCGGCATGGTAAAAGCACATTTATAGCCACGCGCCGCGCAAACCATGGCCAACGCGATCCCAGTATTACCACTCGTCGGTTCCAGGACGATCGTATCAGGCTTCATCAACCCCGCTTTCTCGGCGGCTTCGATCATCGAGATGCCGATGCGGTCTTTCACGCTGTGCGCAGGGTTGTAGAATTCCAGCTTGGCAACGACATCAGCGACACACCCCTTGGTCAGACGCCGAAGGCGTACCAACGGGGTGTTGCCAATCAACTCAGTCACGTCATTTGCGATTTTCATGCTTAGGTTTCCTCTGATTTTTCGATTGTCATCTTCGTTCTCCAGTCTCTCTTCATTTTAATCGGGCCGGAATCAAAATTCATCCAATTCATAGCCCTTCGACGCGCACCTGGAGTCCGGTTGAGGTCCGGTTGAGGTAATTGACCAATCCACTATGCCGCCACTGCAGCATGCACAATCGCGGCTGAAAAAAGTGGCGCATTCCGATTCTTATATCACATCGCGCTTCAGTGATTAATCCTTCATATCTTTCAGCTATATAGTAACCGAGATCTTTGAAACCTTGCTGGCGAGGTTGCAGCGGGCCGGTCACACACCAGACAATGACACCCGTGCGACGATCCACATCCATTGCGACGCCGCAATGTGTAATCGGACAACCGCTGGACATTCCCAGTGGTCGCCCAATAAGGATTTCCCCTGGCTGAACATCGATCTCGCGAGTCAGCAAAGGATTATGCGGCAGGATAATCTCACGCGGCCCCGGCTCTTCCGGAAAATGCTCCGGATAAAAGTCGAACTCCCGATTCTAACTGTCTCTCCACGACGCTTTCGAGAAGCCCTAGCTGGTAGTTTCTCCTGCCGGGCATGTCCAGCATGAAGATGAAGCGCACGGTTCCGTCGTTGTTGTTCGTGGTTGCGCGGGTACTTTATCTTCCGAAAGATGGATGCAGCGTTCAGCAGTTGAGGCTCGGTTATCAGTTTCTCCGCCAATTCGACACATGTGCGATAGCCGCACAATCCGCAGTCCAAACCAGGCAATTCGGATATCATTAATTGAGTCATGGTATTCTCCATTAATATGAGCTTGCTTCGCTCGTCAATGTTGGATGAGGAGATGGGGACTGGACCGGAACAATCAGCCCCTAGCCCTGCGCGTGCCCCACGATTTAGTCAATAGCAACAGCATCGCCACTTCCCGCTCCTGACAGCTTCTGCCCCAGAACCATATCATGCAATCGTCTTAGGGGCGGCGCAAGAACCAATTCATATTTTCGGTGTGTCGGGAACAATGGTGTAGTTCCATGCAGGCAGGACTTCGTGAGGGATAGTATTCACGCTCGCCATCCGATTGGCGGGGACGGTGATGCCCGTTGGGTAATCCCCTTTCATCAGCGTGGCCCTGACGCGTAGGCCCGTTTTTGTTTTGGTCGTGCGGATGAACTTGAGCATGGTTTCGAAGTCGACGAGCGGCTCGTCTGCAAGAGTTCTTGCTGACTTGGCTGAAGAGCAGATGCTCGATGGGGTTTCACTTTGAGGCGCCGGGTGGGTAGTGGCACAGCGTCACCTCCAGGCCGTGCGGGCTGGAAACCATGTTCTGCAGCTCGTACTTCCAGGCTCGACGGCGTGAGGTTCCCACTATACGCAGCGCGGGACTGTTCAAGCTTTTCACGGCTTCATCAATATCAGATACCACTCTCCTGCGTAGAAAGTGATGCTCAAGCGGCCCAGCCGAATCGTCGATCTGTAATGACTTGAGTCACGACTCACCCAGGCTCCTATGATGGACAGTAGGTAGTGCAGTGTGGTTCGCTTCCACAGTCGGCCGCTGCGAATGACATGGAATTCAATTTGTTCCAGAAGGCGAACCAAGCCTTGGCAGCTGAATATGTGGATGTGTTCCTGCCCATCAAAGACAGCCCAGCGACCGCCCAACAGGCGATCCAGGATCGATAAGTCATCGGGAGTCGTCAGGACCAACAAACCGCCGGCGCGAAGCAGCTTAAAGGCTTGGCTTAAATAGGCCATGGGGTCGGGAAGGTGCTCGACATCATCCAGCATACATATGACGTCCACGCTTTCGGCCGGAACCGCATTCGATTCCGGGGACGGCTCCATCAGCACAATCAAGCCCTTCTCGATCGCAATCTCCCGCCCATGCCGACTGATCTCGTAGCCAAGAGCGTGGACGATCCCTTGATCACGACAGACTTCGAAAAAATCCCCGGATAGGCAACCGACATCAATCAGCGTGATCGATGCCCGCTCTCGCTCGCACAGTGTGTGATTTCCGCTATCGACCCACTGTCGCAGTCGGATGTCGGCGACAAAACCACCGCGAGCATAAAGTTCCTCTTAGATGTCCTTCAGTTCCCAGCACAATACCCTCCGCCTGTCGCTCGGCTCTTCAGAGCATGACTCCGGCCCGGCCAACTGCTATGACATGTGGGCCCACACGGGGTACACGGCCCACACTCTCCCGAGGCCACAGGCCCGAGGTGCGCCCTTCCCCCCACACCTGAAAAACGCAGGAAAACTTGACACATCGCCCCTGGCATTCTATCTTTTCGGCATGTTTGGGACTCGGGCCGTCCAGCCGATGCAGCATCCCCTCGCCATTTGGACAACCGGTAGTCCAAATGGGACGGAATGTCGTCTTCGTTGGTGGTATTTGCCCCCTCGATCGGTTCGGATATTAACATCCCGAAAACCACGTTCCTATTGCCAGGCGCGATCCGGAAAAAAAACTGGATTCCCGATCTTTTTCGGCCAAGGCGTGCCGGCATTTTCGGCGCGTGTGCAGGCTGCAGGGCGGTCAATTGAGGCGGCGCATCGCATCCACGCCACATTCGAACATGCGCTTGCCCATTGGGACATCCGCCAAAATGATGATCCAGATCGTAATCGGCATCTACTCTCGGCCTCCTCTACCGGTACAGACAGGATGTCATCACCATTAAAAGCACCACGATGAATGTGAACAATAGTGAACAGTTGATAGACAATGCTGCAGGGCATCCGACGCGCCGCCAGTATCCTTCGAAACTTTTTGTTGAGGTGACAACGCGCTGCAATTTGCATTGTCCGATGTGCATCAAGCAGTCGCCGGGGAACGGAATCGTCGAGGGAGACATGAGCGATAAGACCTTTGCGCGCCTTGCGCCTGCTTTCCCTCAGCTTGACGCATTGATCCTGAACGGTATCGGCGAACCCTTATTACATCCGCATCTGGAGCGATTCATCGAGAAGGCAAAGAACACTATGCCGGCTGCAGGATTGATAGGCTTCCAGACTAACGGCCACCTGCTAGACCGGAAGCGCTCCAGGTCGCTGCTCAGGGCAGGAGTCGATCGCATCTGCATATCATCAGACGCTGTTTCAGAAGATATCTTTCAAACGTTGCGTCTTGGCGGAAATCAGGAGGCTATCGAGACGGCTGTTGCATCGTTGCACGATGCAATGCGCCACTATGGGCGACATATATCGATCGGTGTCGAGTTTGTGGTAATGCAGAACAATGTGCATGAGCTTCCGCAGCTTGTACAGTGGGCTGCACGAAAAAAATTAGGATTTATCATTGTGACCCATATGCTTCCATATAATAAGGAAATGACAGACAATGTTGCCTTCGATATCAACACAGACGTGCCGCTGCAGATCTTTCAGGATTGGAAGGCCAAGGCTGCAGCAGATGGCGTTGATATCGGGCGGTATTTCGAGGTTTTCATGAAATACCACAGAACACCCGATGAGGATCGCATTGTCGACTACGTCAAGCAGATGACTGCAGATGCATGGGCGCAGGGTATTCTTCTGAATGCCAAGAACCTGCCCCGGCTCAATGCACCGATGATCCAGCAAGTTAAAGAAGCATTTGCGGAAGCTGAGGAGATCGCCGGCCGGAAGGGGATCGAATTGCATTTGCCGGCTATGGTGCCAACTCGGACGCGGCGCTGCGAATTCATCGAAGAAGGCGGGGCCTTCATATCATGGGACGGCAATGTGCATCCGTGTTACTTCCTCTGGCACAGTTATCGCTGTTACCTCGGAGGCGTGGAAAAGTTCGTTAAGCCTCATTCATTTGGCAATCTGATGGACCAGAACATTCAATCCATCTGGAACAGCGAACGCTTCAGCTCTTTTCGGAATGCCGTTCTCAGATATGACTTTCCCTTCTGTTATGACTGCAATGTTGCATTGTGTGACTATGTACAGTTCGAAGATTTCGAACAGGACTGTTATATCAGCACGGTCCCATGTGCCGCATGCCTTTGGTGCACGGGTTTGTTTCAGTGTCTTCGGTAGAAAAGATAGTACAAAGCATCAGGAATCATGAAAGAGGTTCGCGGAATCTGCTGCGATGTTCTCAGAAAGAACTCAACTTTCAGAAAGAAGAAGGAGGGCACGATCGGCATTATCGTCTATCTGACAATCGGGGTTTCTTCTGTCCGCAAGAACGCTCTGATGCACAAGATTGCCGAAGGCATGGGCCGGCAGAAAATGCCGCAGGTGTTCCATGTTACCCTCCGCCGATAGGAGGAAAAATCGAAACCGTGTCTGCATGATGAAGGTCGTCCTCAGGGTTCGCATGGCGTCCATTGACAAAAATAATAGCAGCCTCGCTGACGGGAATGGCGAGGCCATTTAAGATATCCTGGATTGTCGTGTTGTCAGGACATTCCCGTTGTGCGCTGTCGAACCGTCCGTTTTTCAGCATTGCAAACAGCTTAATCGTTATCTGCATATCTCGCCCCCATGTCTGAAGCATAGGTCACTCATTTTGCGATCAGGGAACAGTATGAGAGAGGCCTGAAACCGTTATTGTCAACAGTGCCGTTTCGCAGTTAAAATCGTAATGCCCTCGCCGCAATCTCAGGCATTCGATCTGTTCACCGTTGATGATGAGCTCCTTGCACTTTTCCCAAAAATCATCCGTTTGCTCTGCAAGAGAGCGGGCAAGGTCATGGCATTTCACATAAACGCCCTTTTCGAAAAAGCCCGGCCCGAGCTCCTTCAATACCATATTGAAAAGCTTCAAACGGACGATCACAGTTCCCTGACGGCAGTACTCCTCTTTTTCCGCATGGGTAATGGAACTCCTGATGGCCGCATAGGCGCCTCCGCGTCTCATTGCCGCACCAACCAATCCCGGCATTGCAGCGGAAAGAGCGATGATCGACCCATCCTTGATCATGGCTGAATCAATATCGTCAACGGGGCTGCTGTCAAGAAAGATGGTGCTGATCCTATTGTCTATATATTCGGGAGATATACAGCATTCCCCGGAAAGGAAAGCCCTCAGTGAGCAACCGGCCCGCGCCTCTAAGAAAATGCCGTCTTGAGCGATCTGAGAAACCAGTGAGGCAGGAAACTCCTCCATGGAAAAGGAGAGGATGAGGGGATTTAATTTTCTCTCCGGCACGGTGCTGCTATCGCTCGGGCGATCCTCTTAGAAATCGGCATCGAGGAATCGGGCGCATTTCCACAAAACGATCCGGTTTTAATGAAGGGAGAGACCGACCCGGGTCCTCTCCCTTCTCTCGTTCATGATGTTACCAGGCGAATACCTTATCGAGGTCCTCGTCCTTAACGCCGAATGTTACGTTATGCGGTGCGACGGGTTCGGTAGAAAAATACCGGGGCAGACGGTCGTGCATCGCGGTAAACCCGGCCCGGGTATTAAAATCCCGCTCCGTGCTGAGCACCTTTTTACCGAGTTCTACAACGCTATCGCCGGTGAGACTCAGACCATAAAAAGAATTGAGCAGGTCGAGAAGGGCCTGGAATGTCTCAGGCTGATCGAGAATCGCAAATGCTATAAAGAGGCACATGCCAGTGGAGTCAATCGCCGCAGTTGCGATCTGGAGATTGCGCGAAAGCTCAATTTGCCCTTCTGGCTTGAGCGGATCGACAAAGCCGCCGACCTTGAGGATGTTGGTTGCGATACAGTATCCGGCAGTGTGGTCAGCTCCCATGGTCGACGTGGCATAGGTGACCCCGATTCCTTTCACCGCCCGCGGATCGTAGGCAGGCATCGCTTGGTTCTTGACCACGGGAACGCGTTCGACACCATACACCCTGCCTGTAACCCCTGCGCCGCTGCCGAGGATGCGGCCAAGAGGTGAGCCTTTGCCCACTTCTTTCACAAGATTGATAGCCGCCTCGGCATCGCCAAACTTGGCGAGACCTGCATCCATTGCAACTCCAATAGTGACGCCCATTTCAATGGTGTCAACACCGTAATTGTCATCGAGAAAATCGAGCATGGCAATGGAATCAAGATCGTCGATGCCGCAGTGGCCGCCATGTGACCAGACCGTCTCGTATTCAGGCTGTTTGGAAAGGAAATGGCCGTCCTTATCGTTATAGATACCGGAGCAGCGGATGACACAGCCGCGATGACAGCCATGCGTCGCAAGGCCTCCCCGCTTGACTTCGAGCTCGGCTTGGGCCTCGCCGCTGATTTTCGCAGCGCCTGCAAAGCGGCCCTCTTTAAAATTGTTTGTCGGATATCCTCCGGCCTCGTTGAGAATATTGGTCAACACATTTGTACCGTATGCTGGAAGCGCCTGTCCGGTAACCGGGTGCTTCAGGAGTCCCTCGGTAAATACCTTGTTGGCAGCTTTGAATTTCACGGGATCTTTTGGTGTGCGCATCGGCATGCCCGAATCGTCGAGAACGATCGCCTTGACCCTTTTTGAGCCCATGACCGCTCCAACACCGCCACGGCCTGCATGCCGGGTTGGGCGGAGTTCCATGTCGGTGCAGGCGATTGAAGCAATGTTCATCATCATCTCGCCGGCGGGCCCGATAGACATGCAGGCAATCTTGTCACCGAATTCCGATCTTATTTTTGTAACAAGGTCGTAATTCGGAAGCATCTTAAGGCTGTTGTCGATAACAATTTTGACGCCGTTTTTGTCAATGAGTATTTTATAAATATCATCGGTTTTGGGCTTGCCTTCAAGAATGATTGCGGCGTAGCCGAGTCGAGCAAGCACTTGCGCCGCCTGGCCTCCGGAGTTCGACTCTTTGATCCCGCCTGTGAGAGGGCTTTTGCAGCCGACGGAGAGCCTGCCGGACATGGCAGCAATCGTTCCGCTCAGAAGGCCGGGCGCAATGACCAGTTTGTTTTCTGCGCTCAGGGGGTGGCAAAGCGGCGGGACTTCCCGCGACACAACGGTTGTCGTCATGGCCCGTCCGCCCAGTCCGGCGTAATCGCCAAGTGGTGTTTCAGTAATTTTGGGCCCTCCATCGGCGCCCATGTCAATCCTCAAAATCTTGTCCATACAACACCTCCTTCTTAATAATGTGTCATTAAAAATTATGTAAAGTCCGTCACCGTTCGTTGAATCCGTCAAAGGATCGGGGTCTGGGCTGAAAGAAGCCCTTGCCGGCTCTCTCTATTGCTGTGATGTAGCTGCGAAAAGACGAAAACAATGGGTGCTGAAGCCGCCTCGCCGAAGGCTCCCTCCCTCTCGCAAACTTCGCCATGAACAATGAGAGCGAAGTCGCCTCCTGCCCTATGGGGCATACGCCGGAGAAGACTTGGTGCAAACCCTGCTTATGATCAGGATTTTTCTCTCCGTGTCTCAGTCCCTCCGTGCTGGATTTTAGTTTCTTACGAATGCACCCAACATTACTCATTCCCATTTTTCCTTCACTCAAAGTTAGATGCTCAAAAGCTTATTGAAGACCCAAGGTGATACCTTCCCCAATTCCGATCTCGGAGTCCCCTGGCCGGCCATTTGCAAGGGATTTTATCAGAGTTAGTGCACTGGCGCAAGATAAGTCGGATAAAAAACCGAGGAATTCAGATCAAGCCCTCTACTCTCTTTCCCCTTTTCTACAAGCCTCAGAATTGATAGTTGACGGCCACTTCGGCGTTGATTCCGGCGGCAGGAGTGAAGTAAGTCATAAAGCCGTCGGTAATCGCCCTCGTTGAATATTTGTTGTTCGTGAGATTGCGGATCGCCCCTTCCACGGCCCATTTCCGGACTGAATAGCGCGCCCGGAGATCGGCCCGCCAGTAGGCCGGGAGTTTCAAGAGTGTGTTGGATTCGTCGCTGATCACATACTGTGCGCCCGTGCACACAATCTGGCTGCTGAGCCGCAGTTGTGATGTGAGATCATGTGAAGCGCCGAAATTGAATTTCAGTTTCGGGATCATGGTCAAGTCGTTCCCGGCATATTCGCCGGCATCGAAACGGGCGGTGATGTAGCTGCAACTGGCCTGCAGTGTTGTCCCTGCCCGTGGTCGTCCGACGAATGACACGTCCAGTCCGTGTCGAAGGCTCTGCCCGGCGTTTTCGTTGCGCCCGATGAAATGGATGGGGTCCGTCATCACATAAATGACCTCGTCCGTGACCTTCATATCAAAAACGGAGATTTCGAATGAAAGATGCTTCTGCTTGAAGCGCTGCCCGACTTCCAGAGTTCGGGCGATCGAGGGTCGCAGGTCCGGATTGCTTCCGAAAAGGGGGTACGCGAAAAGATCCAGTATGGTTGGAGTTTGGAATGCAGTTGAATAGGACACGAATGAGGTTGAATAAGAGTCCCATGAAAAGCTAGTCCCCGCCTTGAACGTCCCCTTGTCGAAGGTGCGAGCCGCCGAGTATTTCGTCATGATGTCATCGAAATCGATCGATTGCCAATCGTATCGGCCGCTCGCGAAAATGCTTACGCGGTCCATCAATGTGGTTTCGATTTGTGCGAAAGCCGCCTGCCAGTTTTCAGTTGTCTTGGTGGATGATGCCGGCCCTGTCCTCTTACCGGTGACATCTGTATAGAATCCGTCCGCATCCAGCTTGATCCATGAGAGTTCGGTGCCGGCGGTGAGAGTCGTCTGGTCATTGATGATCGGGGTGCTCATTTGCAGAGTCGTTCCGCCGCTTGTATTGCGAGCTTGAGTGGCGAACCCTCCATACATCTGCGCATACCGGCCGGTGGTCAGAGCATCCGCCCCGTTGCTTCGTAAAAAGGCATTCCCACTGAAAAGCGTCGCTTTCCGGGCCACCTGAAAATCGGCTGAAAAAAGATGCGTTTTGAAGGAATCTTCATCGACTTTGTTGTAAGGTGATGCGTATCGATCCTGTTCCAATTCAGCGGCTGTCAGCGCACTGGGCAATCCGAAACGTGATGAGGAATAGGAATAGGCAAGACCCATTGTGCCCGACCCGAAGGAACGATGTAATCCCGTGCGTAGCCATCCTTGACGGGATTCGCTGTTTTCGCGGAATCCGTCGCTGCGATCGTATCCGGCGCCAATGCTGATTTTGCCGAATGAAACAGACTGGTTGTGTTCTGCAGCCATCCTGCCGCTCGAGTACGATCCTCCCGTCAATTTGACCCGGTTCCCTTCGTCGCGGGTGGAGTAGATGCGGATTGCGCCCGATAAAGCCCCGCCTCCCAGTACACTCGATGAGGCTCCTTTGAAGATTTCTATCCGATCGACCCACTCAAGAGGGATCTGGGAAAGTAGAGTCCGGTTATCATCGGGCTCGTTGATCCGGACGTCGTCCAGAAAAATAGCGGCGGCTCTTCCTTCATTGAACCCCCGGAGATCGAGGACGGCTTCTTTTCCGTTGCCTGCCAGATCATAGGCAACGACTTCAGGTTGCTCAGCGAGTATATCCGCCACGGTTGTGGCTGCGCTCTTTTCGATCTCCTCACGTGTGATGACAACCGAAGCGACAGGGACTTTGTCTGCATCGACTGTGTGGCCGGAAAGCCGGGATGCCACCACTTGTACCTCCACGGATGGCTTCGGGATCTGAACCTGTTCTTCATCGGCTGCTGAAAGGGTGGATCCGACGATGAGAACGAGAACAGGAAATGTTTTCATGGTGTCGTGCTCCTTTCTCTTGTCACCTCAGGTCGTATGCATTCCCCGGAGGGCGCCGTCCCCGAGTTGGTAGAGAGCCTTACAGATTTTATTTAGGAAACGTATGTCATGCGAAACGATGATCACCGATCCATTTTCGACGGCGATATCGATCCGTGAGCGGGCGCTCATGGGCTGTCCGTCGAGGAGAACAAGGCCGCCGTGACGGCGGCTATGAAAAAATGGTAATGCGTTTTTCTCATTGGATGGCTATGCAGAGGCCGGCAAAGGCGTATCGGTAACGGAACTCGAATCCCTGATCACTGCTCCCACTGATCATCATTTTGTACTTAAATAAAAAGGCCCCATCCCTCGTGGGACTGGGCCATTATCACCCCACCCTCGAAGGATTTTTCATTGCTTCCGGCAGGTCTCCTGGCTCACGGGTCTTCTTACTCGCTGCGCCTTCCCATTCACCCTTCCGGTGAACAGTGGCTTTCTGCAGCTTTCATCACCGCTTACAGTTGCGGGGCAGCGTCCGCTTCGACGGACTTCCCTTCGCCGATCGCGATCATTGAACTGATTTCAGTACCTTCTGATTATCCTCCCGTGCAATGTCGTGCTCTTCCACTTTACTAATATCCAAGCGAATGTCAAATGAAAAAAATCGCACCAAATCCGGGCCGGACACGCCTTGGATTCCAGTGGCGTGTGTTCTCTCAAGCCTTCTATCGAAATGTAGAGGTGCGTGCAGAGCATTCAATGGAAGGCTCATCAGCGAGCTTAGCCGACGGCAAGGCATGGCTGTCGCCCGGAGGATCATAGAAGTTATGCTGGGTCTCCAGAACACAAGTTGCGTATTGCTCAATGTGTCTACCAACGTATTGAAACCAGTACCTCAACTTGACAAGCCTCTATCCTGTTATATACTGGCAGGCAAAGGAGGGTGAATAAGCGTGCGCGAGAGAGCATTTACGCTGTTCTCTCGAAGGGGCCTTTTGCGCGTTTTATATTCGACCATCCCAACAGAGGTACACATGCATTCACAAAATGAGACAAAAATGGGAAGGGAGGTGAAAACAGTACTCTGCTGCGGAGATCCTTAGGAAAGGAGGTGATATCAGCACTCTGCTGCCGAGATCGTTACTAGTTTTTGCGAACAATTTCCTCATATTGTCGATTATAAACAATCAATAAAAGGAGATGTGCTGATGAGGATCAATAGAATTTTAGTGGGAATGGCCCTCCTCCTCATGGCTTTCGCCATGTGCGGCTCGTTCGTCTACGCCCAGGAGAAAGAGAAACCGGTTACAACCGAGGAAACGGCCAAGGCAGAAGCCAAGGAAACGGCTGCGGAAGAAGCCAAGGAACCGGCCATTAAGCCGACTTGCGATTTTTCAATGACGTTCTTTTCCAAGTATGTGTGGCGCGGCTACGAGTTGAGCAAAGGCAGTATGGTCATGTTTCCCAACGTCACCGTCGGGCTGGATGCTGGAAAGTACGGAGCTTTCGGCATCAATATGTGGGGTGATTACGACATGAAGTACAAAGGAGCCGGCGACCAGCATGATACCGCCACATGGTGGGAAACCGACTGGGTTCTAACCTACGCCAACTCCATTCCCTTCTCCGAGGATAGCAGTTTGGACTGCACATTCGGGTGGATTAACTACGATGTAGACGGCGCAGAAGATCAGGAACTGTTTTTCATTTTCGGTTTGACGAATCCTCAGATCAACAAGATTGTCTCTCCCTCGATAAGCATATGGCGGGGAGTCATGTATGACCCGGCTGCCACGTACATCAATCTCTCCTTTGCTCACAGCTTTGCCATGGACAGTCTGTCCCCCAAGACGAAAGGCTGGAGCGTTGATTTGGCCACCACGTTCGGTCACTATAACATCCCGAGCTCTGAACCTGGCGCTGACTATAGTGCGTGGCATGATGGGTTCATCTCTGGCGGTTTGACCATCCCGGTCAATGACTGGTGCTCGCTCGCTCCATCCATCAACTACTCGTTCCCGTTGACTGATAAGGCCGATGATTTTCTCAAGGCTGTGAGCTTCGACGGAAACAGTTCTCGTTTCGTGTACGGCGGCGTAGCATTTAAAATGTCATTCTAGCTTGCCACACCATTTTGCAGGGTCAGTCTGCAACAATTGCGCTCTCTGACTCCCCTATTCAGGAACGGGGACTCAGAGGGCACTTAGCGTGTGGAAAAACTTAAAGATGCAAAGGAGGCGGCGAGCGGGCAATTAAAAAGCAGGCGATTCCGATTGGGTGTACAACATAACAACAATTTTAGGAGGGGGGGTTAATGATCAACCTCACGAAAAGAATACTTTCTGTAACCTTAGCCTGTCTGACGATTCTCTCCTTGAGCACCCTTGCCAGTGCCGTCACTATCAAAGATGTCAAACCTGGCGAGGATGTATTCCAGTACGTCCAAAGAGTCAAAGGGCAATTTGACCTGACTCTGTATCAGCAAGTGATCGGTTCCGCCAATGCCTATAAGGAAGGCGACGAGGCCTTGGGCGTGGCGGCTAATGATGAAGCGACGAGAGCCAATGCCCGGATGCTGCTTTCCAACACCAAGATCCAGGCTCTCCATGAGCATCCGCTCCTCGTAGATTCAGTGCAGAAATTCATTTGGGCAAGCACCGACAAGGCCCAGTACGAAAAAATCAAGGGCTGGACCATGGGCGAGCTGAAGACTTTCCTTTTGACCAAACCGGAAGCGGAAATCAAAGGGATCATGGGCGGCTTGAACAGCGACATCATCGGCTGTGTGCCCAAACTGATGAGCAATACAGAATTGATCAAAATTGACTCCACGATCTGGAACCCGCTGCCGGGTAGCAAGATCGGAGCCAAGGGCTACCTGAGCGCCCGGATTCAACCCAACTCACCCACTGACGACGTCGACGAAATCAGCTGGCAGGTGTTCAGCGCGTTTTCCTATGCAGTGGGCGACATCGTCATCGGCACCAACCCAGTGGATAGTACCGAGTCGAACATCGTTAACTTGGAAAAATGCCTCACGGGCATTGTAAAAACTTTCAAGCTTGAAGAAGTGGTTCCATCCTGCGTACTCGCCTTTATCGATATCCAGAAGGCAGTGTTTGATAAAGACCCAGGGCTCGTGATGGAGCTCTTCCAGAGCCTGGCAGGAACGGAAAAGTGCAATGACACATTCGGTGTCAAGGTCGACCAAATGGTCAACCTGGCCAAATCCCGTGTGGGCCAAAAGTATGGACTCTATTATGAGACCGGCCAGGGATCTGACTTCACCAACGGCGCGGCTGAAGGTGTTGACATGGTGGTCCTCGAATCGCGCAAGTACGGATTTGCCCGCGGCCTGAAACAAGAACTCGCCAAGGTGATGCCCAAAGGCGTTTGGACCCACTTTAACGATGTCGCTGGATTCATCGGGCCCGAAGTGTTCAGAACCCGCGATCAGTTGGTTCGCTGCTGCCTCGAGGACATCTGCATGGGCAAGCTCCATGGATTGGCCTCAGGATTGGATGTTTGCTCCACCCTTCATATGGCAGTCAGCCTGGATGATCTCGACTGGTGCCTCGACCAGATCATGCCGGCTGGTCCGGCCTACTTGATGGCGCTTCCCACCAAGAATGACCCGATGCTGAGCTACCTCACCACTTCTTATCAGGACCACATTCGGCTCCGGGAAAAATTCGGCTTCAAGATCAACGATGCCATGTGGGATTTCTATAAGCGTATCGGGATCGTTGGCGCCGACAACAAGTACACGGAGCACTTCGGCGATCCGACCTGGGTGTATTACCAGTTCTGCAAGGCCAATGGCGACACACGCTCCCAGGCCGAAATCATGGCCGAAGGCAAGAAGAAGTTCGACGATATCCACGGCACGTGGCTCAAAACCTGCAACCGGGTGCCTCTGGCAGCTGGCCATGGCAAGAATCTATGGGACCTGAATCCAGAGCTGGACGCGAAAATCCACGGCCTTTACGAAGACGCCAAGAAGGCGATTTGGGCCGAATTAAGCCCGACGTTTGTCAACACCGTTCCCAATGCTGTGGTGATCAACACCCAGTCCAAGGACCGCGAGGACTATATCCTTCACCCCTCTTCCGGCGAAGTGCTGAGCACTGAGGCGGTGGCAAGCATGGAGAAGCTTAGGGATTCCTGGGCTGGTAAGGCTCCTGATGTACAGATCGTCATTTCCGATGGTCTGAATGCGAACTCGATCATGAGGGAAGGACATCTTCTGCCCTACTTGAACGAAGTCCGGAAGGACCTGAAGGAAGCCGGCTACACGGTGGACGATAAAAACATCATTGTCAAAGAGGGCCGAGTGCGGGCCGGATATGCAATCGGCAGCGTGCTCTTTGGAAAATCCGATCCGACTCAGCCTAAGGCTGTCCTACACATCATCGGCGAGCGGCCGGGAACCGGACAGGACGCATTTTCGATCTACATCGCCGCTCCCAAGGCACAGGTGTGGGCGGAGAAAAAATGCGACCACGACATCGTCAAGGTTGTCTGCGGTGTCTCCGTGATGGCTACCAGGCCGGAGGTTGGAGCCCAACAAACGGTTAGAATTCTCAAAGAGATGACCGGCAAAACAAATCCGTAGTCGGGCTTGTTGCCAGTTTATTACTATGATCCTAATGAAAAGGGCACCATCTGGTGCCCTTTTCCATTTTCCCTTCTGGTGTGATTATCTGGGAACTAGGGCGCAATGTGTTACCCCGGAGAGGATAAGTCAAGTTATCCCCAGTGTCTAACTTGAGCTTCCGAGAAGACGGTTCTCTGACCCAAGATCAGATAACCAGGGGGTATGAACATAAGCCTCCGCCGCTTGCCGAAAAGATTAAACTATACATCCTGGCTTTTACGAGCGTACCCTTCTACCGATACGGCGAAATCGGGAATATCGTTTACACCATCGGCAAGAACATTCTTGACGGAGTGATTCTCTTTGCCATGTTCTCGATGGCGGAAAAGGAGCTGAAGGTCGCCGCGATCTTGGGGCTTGTGGTAAAATATGTGTATCCCAGCATAACCATTGTGAGCAGCACCTATACTTCCGGATTCATCGACCACTTGGAGGCTTTCAGGGAAAGCCAGAACCAGATCGGCAAACTGATTAAGGCCCATGTGGGAATCGCCGGCGGGCAGGCGCTGGGGGCGGTTTTTCTTTTCTCGTGTTTCCCTCCGGTGTTTAAGTACTGTTTTTCTGACTTCCCCCATAAGGGCTTCATCATCATCCTCCTCTATTTCCTGCATCACCTCTGTGATGGATCAGCTCAGATCGTTGAGGGCCGCACCTGGTTCAAGATTATTGAAATAAAAATTCGCAGGGGGGCGGACCAAAGACTCTCCCATAATTTTTGGGTCATTTATGCCCTTTCTCAGAATTTTCAGCTCATCTTAGGTCAGTTGTTTATTTGGAGCGCCTTGGGAATTACGGCCGAGTTCTCCTCCACGCTCACCAGCCCTTTGCTCACCGGTACCGTTTGCTTTGGTTTGGTGTGCGTCGTTGTTTCCAAATTCATTCTCCCGATCGCGTATAGGCTCAAGCTCTGTGCTTAACGAAGTGAGACTTTTTATTTCTGCGCAGCATGATAGCCATAGATAATCTCCACTTTTCCTTTGCTGAGAAAAAAATATTGCACGGCATTACTGCACGGTTCGAAGCAGGCAAGATTCATGGCATCGTGGGTCCGAACGGCTCGGGCAAATCAACGCTTTTAAAAAACATCAGCCGGATTTGGGAACCGCAGGAAGGCGCTGTCTTTCTCGACGGCAAAGATTACCGGACCATCTCGCGGAAAGCATTGAGCACCATGGTCACCCTGGTTCCCCAAGATACTGCTATCGGCTTTCCGATCTCCGTGTATGAAGTGGTTGCCATGGGCCGCCATCCCCATCTCGGGCGTTTTCAGGCGCTCGGCACCAGAGATCGGGAAATCATCGACAGGGCTTTGAGGACAACGAATGTCTCTGATCTAAGAGATCGGAACATCAACGAACTCTCCGGTGGTGAAAGTCAGCTGGCGATTCTCGCCCGGGCTTTAGCTACCGAGGCGTCGCTCATTCTTCTGGATGAACCTACCTCTGACCTCGATATTCGCCACACCCTCACCATTATGGATCTGTTGGAAGATTTAAAGAAAAAAGAAAAAACCATTTTGGTGAGCATTCATGATTTGAACCTTGCCAAACGATATTGCGACACCATTTTAATTCTTCACAAAGGGAAAGTGTTCTTCATCGGCTCTCCTGATGAGGCCTTTTCCCGAGAAAACATCCAAGCGGTCTTTAACGTCAATATGGCGGAAATTAAAAATGACTCTCAGAGCTTTCTTTACTTTTCTAAAGACTGAGGTAAGGTGTATGAAACATTTTTTCTCACTGTCATTGCTGATTGCGGGCTGTCTATTATTCTCCCAGGTATCGTACGGAGAATCTCAAGAGGAGCATGCGCCTAAGACTCCGCTCGATGCCGTGAAACTAAGAGAGCAGCTCAGCCTGGCTCGCGGAGGATCCGGTCCGGAAGGGGCCTGGCCGAGAACAGTGACATGCCAACAGGAAGAATACGATTTCCGGAGCGACGCCTTAAGAGTGGAAGAGCGAACCTTTGTGGTAAAGGCAAAGCCACTGCGCATCATCCCTCATGCCGTGGGAGTTGCCGAAATCCTCTGGGCAATCTGTCCCCGGGAAAGGATAGTCGCCTTCAATGAGTTTGCGGCAGATTCGGAGTCCTGTTTTATCGCCGACCAGGTAAAAAAGGCCGGGCCGGTGTTCCAATCGAAGCAGACCGAGCTGGTGATCGGCTATCGTCCTGATTTGGTCTTTACGGTCTTCTATTCAGGGGCGGATTTTAAGGAAAAGCTGAACCAGGCAAAGATACCCTATTTCGACCTCGGATATTTCGGAACCATTGACTCCATCAACAAGCAGATACTGCTGATCGGAAAGCTTATCGGCGAAGAGCGAAATGCCGAAGCCCTGGTTAAGACCGTCGATACACAAATGCGGAACCTACAAGCGAAGCTGCCAAAAGTCAGTCGCCCCCTTCGGGTGCTTTACTACGATCAGGGAGGGTATGTTCCCGGCAAGTCTTCCAATTTCGACTCCATTTGCGAGATCATCCACGTGGTCAATGTGGGCGCAGAGCAGGGAATAAAATCCTGGTCCCAGATTGACTACGAAACCCTGCTCAAGTGGAACCCGGATATCATTGTGGTGCCCAAAGAAAGCGGCCTCAAAGAACAGCTCATGGGCAATCAAATGCTTTCCCATGTCAGTGCAATTCAGAGCGGCAAGGTGTATTATGTGCCTGGGGTCTACCTGAGGGTTGCCTCTCAGTACATGGTTCTGAGCGCTAATCTTCTGGCTGGCGTCGTTTATGAAAGCGCTTTTTAACGGTCTTCCCAAGAAAGACGTCCTTCTGCTCGCCACCTTGGTGACCTTGCTCGCGCTCGGCGCCATATTGTCAATTACTTCCGGTTCCTGGCACATCGAGGTGGACCATGTATTCAAGATCGTCTTCCAGAAGCTCGGGCTTTTCTCCGGCAAGATAGACGACGTCGAAGCTACCATTGTTTGGGACGGAAGAATGCCCCGGCTTATCGTGGCCTTCCTGGTAGGCTTTTCCTTGGCCGTTGCGGGGTGCATTATGCAGGCTGTTTTTAAAAACCCCATGGCCAGCCCGGGGGTTATCGGCATCGACTCGGGAGCAGCCCTCGGAGCAGTCCTCGCCATTTACCTCGGGCTCGCGGCCAAATCGCTTCTTGCCCTGCCGCTCATGGCGATCATATTTTCCCTGCTGACGCTGATCATGGTCTTTGCCATCGCTACCTCCCGGGGGCATACTTCGATTTCTACGCTGCTCCTTTGCGGTATCGCCCTTAACTTGATTTTTGGCGCCATGACCTCTTTTATCATTACCTTGGGCACCCGCGAATTCGAGGTGGGGCGGGTGATCGTTACCTGGCTCATGGGGGATCTGAACAATCGCTCTTGGGAGCACGTACGCATTGTCGTGCCGACCACTTTGTTGGCGCTGTTCGGAACGCTTTTTTTTGTCAGAGACCTCAACGTCCTTATGATCGGCGAAGAAACCGCCGCCAATCTGGGCGTCAACATCAAGTTCGCCCGGAATGCACTGCTTTTCTTCTCCTCCCTGCAGACCGGGGGCGCAATCGCGGTATCCGGCGTCATCGGATTCGTGGGTCTCATCGCTCCACATATAATGCGGGGCCTGATCGGCCCCGACAACCGAAAGCTGATCCCCTTTGCCGGTCTGCTGGGGGCGGCGTTTGTCATCTATGCCGACTTGGTGGTGCGGTTGGTGTTTAAGGTCGATTTACGAGTCGGTATCCTCACTTCACTGATGGGAGGACCCTTCTTCCTATACTTGCTCATAAAATACCGGAAACGGTTCGAATACATATAAACGCTGTACAAAGGAACCCGCTATGCAGGCAATATCGTCACCCGAAGCGCTACAGGAAAGCAGCTTCAAGGAATTCTCCATCCAATTTCACGCAATAAAGTCTGAAATCGCCAAAGTGGTGGTCGGCCAGGAGAAGATGATCGATTTAATGATCTATACCCTCCTATCCAAAGGACATATTCTTCTTGAGGGAGTGCCCGGCCTTGCCAAGAGCTTGGCCGTCGAAACCTTTGCGAAGGTGATCGGGGGTGACTTTAAGCGCTTTCAGTTCACTCCGGACAAGATGCCCAGCGATATTACCGGTACAATGATTTATAGTGAAAAGGAGAAGAAGTTCAACTACTATTTTGGTCCCATTTTCTGCAATGTCTTCCTTGCCGACGAAATCAACCGCGCTTCACCGAAAGTGCAGTCCGCATTGCTTCAAGCGATGCAAGAAAAGCGTGTGGATGTCGAGTGCCTGCGCTATGACATACCCAACCCCTTTATGGTGCTCGCCACCCAAAATCCCATCGAACAGATCGGTACCTACCCTCTGGCCGAAGCACAAACTGACCGCTTCATGGTAAAATACGAGGTCGACTATCCGGACAGAGATGAAGAGACGGAGCTGATCAAGCGGAAGAATTTCAACTTTGAAGAACTGAAAGCCTCCCTGCAGACCGTTACAACCACGCGGGATATCCTCGCCATGCAGCAGCTTATTCACGAACGAGTACGGGTAAGCGCCAAGGTGATGGACTATATTATTAACATTTGCACGATCACCAGACCGCCGGCAACCTACCACAATAAACATGCTGATTTGGAAATCTATAGGTTCATCCGGCTCGGCGCTTCGCCTCGGGCGACTGAATTCCTCCTGGCCCTCTCCAAGGCCGTTGCGTGTTGTCATGGCCGTGCTGCTGTAACCTTTGATGACGTCAATCAGTGTGCGGTCCATGTTCTGAGACATCGCATTCTGCTGAACAGCACCGCCCTCGCGAAGCAGGTGACCTCGGACATGATCGTCAAACAGATACTCGGGATCGTTGCTCCCTATTAGGTTCTAAACGGCGATATGTCGACACGAAATGGCAAGATCTTCGGAACATGCAAAATCCCATCCGTTCCTCCTGGGAATGCAGGAAGTGAGGAAACCAGGAACGAACCGACAATTGCCGGCACACTACCTTCCGTTCCTGCATTCCTCCCTTCATGGCTTCCTGAGAGGTCTGGAGTCGCAGGTGGTGCGGCCACCGTCTTTGGTTCTGACTCCGCCAGGCTAGGGGATACCCGTTAGTGCCGACAATGAGCAAAACTGAAAAAAGTCTGCTTTCCAAGAAGGAGCTTCTCGATATCTTTGTCCACCACAGGGTGGATTCGCCGTTTCCGGGTGATTGGGAGAGCGTCTTCAAGGGCGTGGGGTATGAGTTTTGGTCTTTGCGAGAACTAGGACCTACTGATCCTTTCAAAAATATTGATTGGAAGGCCAGAGCCAAGACCGGTAAGTACTATGTGCGGGAGTACCTGGCGGAAAGCTATTTCAACCTCATGATACTTTACGACCTCAGCTCCTCGGTCGCCTTCGGCCGCAAGGAGCTCTTTGCCGCCAACATCGCCGTTTCGCTCGCCTATACCGCTATTGCCGGGAATAACGGCTGCGGCCTCATCATGTTCGCCGACGATGTGATCCTGTATATTCCTCCGCGCATGGGATGGTCGCATTTCACGCAGATTGTCGCCGCCATTGCCGAGGCGACACCGATTGCCTGCGACGACACCAACCTGAATCGGGCGATTCGGAAACTAATGAACGAACTGCCGGAGAGCCTGACTTTTATCCTTTCTGATTTTATGTTCGCCTTCAAGACTGAATATAGCTTTCAGCGCGCTTCCCACGGCACCAACAAACATGAAGTAAAAGCGCTCCAGATAGTCGAAGATTGGGAAGTCATGCTTCCCGCTCACTCCCGGGGTCTCATTCCACTTGTAGATTACGAAAGCGGGAAAAGCATTCTCCTCGATCTCAACAAGTGGAGACAATACAACGAAAAGATGCGCGCGCACCTGGAAGATACTAAGGATGCGCTGCTAAGAGCCGGCATTGACTCACTGCTGATGACCCCCACAGAGGATTTTGCGCAGAAGATCAATGCCTTTATGCAAAAGGACCACCTCTACTGAGGACAAGAAACCATGCGACACCATCTCTCCTGTCTTGATTGCGGAAAACATTTCCTTCTCATTGCCCTGACCGCCTTGCTTTTTCTTGAATGCGGTACATCGGCCTGGGCCGTCACTCGCTTCACCCCTGACCCTAAGAAAAAGCTCGCGCCTGTTCCAATCAACCTTGATAACATTTGGTTCTATGATCACGAACACGTCAAGGTGATCCCGGACCTGGATAGCACTTGGGTCACCATCGTGTTTCGTCCGAACCTCTTTGAGACCACATTTGACAACAAGGAGACTCCAGCCAATGAGGCAATCCTTCTCTCGACTGCCCGGGCGATTGTCGACAAATACAACGAGGTGGTCGATTACCTGTACGACCCGGCGCTCGCCGAACGTGCTTGTTTCTTGCAGCTTCGGGAGGGTATGAACAAGGGGCAGATCCAGAGCCTGATCGCTCAGTTGAACGCCGAAGACACGATCGCGTATGCTCACCCGACTCTCACGCGTGGAGGCAAAACCTACGCGTTCTTCAACGCCTTTGAACTGGGATGGAAAAGCGCGGTCGATCAGCAACAGAAGGACCTTCTACTAAGCCAGGCTGCAGCCTCTTTTGATGGAACGGATGCCATTTATCGGGTCGATATATTCAAGACGCCTTTCTTTACGGCTCTCAACCTCCTGGCAGAAGACATTCGCGTGGCGCAGGCTTCTCCTTACCTTGTTGAACTAATGCGCTCAATCCAGGCGAAGTTAACCCTGGCGATACCCGGCAGTGCGATGGGAGAAAAAATACCCTTTATCCTCAGGGTCGCTTTTACGGATCGGGTTCACATCGATCCCGGTTCATTTGCCAACATCAATCTTAAACCCTTTGAGATCGAAAAAGAACTTTTTGAGATCCACATTGAGCCATACGATTATGTCAAGATATCCGCCCAAAGCCCCATCACGATCACTGGATGGCTGCGCTGTTATGCTCCCGGGGATTTTGTCATTCCCCCGGTAACCATCCGCTATTCCTGCCCGGGATGTTCCGGCGCTCAAGACCGCTCAATTGAGACCGTTGCATTGCAGTTCAGGGTCTCTTCCCTCGTGCCTGCCAAGCAGCCGGAAAGCAGCCTAATCATCCCGATGGATCTGATGACGCCCGAGTACAACATCATGCCGTACCATCGAAAGGCACTCACATGGCTTTTGCGGGCAATACTTTTCTTTGCCGCGGGGCTCGGTTGTACGGGATGGTTGATTGGAAGGCTTTGCCGGAACAAGCAACGAGAGATGCGACTCAAGGCACAGACCCAAGAAGACGCTATTGCGGATAAGCTCCGAAAGCTCCTGCAGCAAGAGCCCGACGAACCCCACTGGTCCTATCTCGCAGAGGCAAGCCGGCTGGTGCGTGCATATCTGGTGGTTAAATATCGCATCAGTAATGTCCCATCCGGCGGAAGCGGGGATGTATTTTTCGCGGCCGTTAGCAACCAAATCCCTGAGAACCTGGCGGAGATTCTGAAACGAGTCCTCACCCGAACGGATGAGACCGTGGCGCTCGAAGTCCACCCGTTTCCTGAGCTGAATACATACAAGGCCGATGTGTTGCACCTCATCGATTTCCCGGCTTCATAGCCGAAGCAAGGACGACGATCATTTATGAATGATGTCGAGCTCGAGTTTCCGTGGGCGCTACTGCTCCTTATCGTGATTCCAGGCTTGGTTTATTGGAAACGCCGGCACGAAGACAAAACCAGATTTTCAGCAGTTGCATTCATCACCAAGGAACTCGAGCCGAACCTTTTCAAGCGGTATGGAATCGACACGCTCGCGGCACTCTTTCTCCTCTTCGCGATACTGGGCATCACTAATATTCAGTACTCGAGTGTGTGGCAGCAGAGCTTTATGGAATCAAAGTGGATCATGATTGTGCAGGACCTCTCCGGATCCATGAATCGGTCGAGCGAAGACCGAGTGTCCACTCTCGGCGATGTTGCGATCGAGGGGGCAAGAACCTTCGTTGGGTTGAGGCACCAAGACGACCTGATCGGCGTGATCGGCTTTTCGAGCTATGCCAAGCTCATCGCTCCGCCAACCTTTGACCGGGATATCCTGAAGGAGAAGCTCGAACTGCTCAGTCGCAGGTCCGATTCCTTCGTGTTTCGTGATCTGACGGTGGGGGGGGCAACCAATGCTTCCTATGCCACGTGGTTAGCGCTTTGTACTTTCTTTATGCTGCTTCCGGAAGAAAGCCGGCTTTCTTTCGAAGAACTGACCGATTTTCGTTATTCCCTGATGGGGGAGACTCTTGGGAAACTCGATGTTCCCGAGAAGCTCACCAAGACAAAATTCGGCCATGGCATGGCCATCGTACTCTTCACTGATGGTCGCATCGAGGCGAACAAGAGCGACGAGGACGTCAAGAAAGGGCTGCCGAACTTCGTCAACGTTATTCAGTTGCTGAAGAAGCTGGACGTGAGGATCTATCTCATTGTGGTAGGCGGAGAGGTGGACGAAGAAGTCCGAACCGCGATCAATACCTCCGAACGGGGGCAGCGGAGTGGCCAAATATTCTATATGCCCCTTACCTTAGATGTGGAAAAGATCAAGGAAGTGTATGGCAAAATCAACGAAATGGAGAAAAACCGGCTATTGGTAAAGATTTTCAAGAAAAAGAAGGAAACACGGTGGCTGTGTTCATGGCTTGCTGCCGGGTTTCTAGTTGCATACTGGGGGCTACAACTGACCCCCTGGTTTCGAAGAATATGAGGGGGTTCTCTCGATTATTAGGAGCGAGTCTATGAAAAAGATCGTCTTTCTTCTGTTCCCAACAGTGGCTGCTGTTGTTTTGTTTGCCTATGGCATACGGTGCGTATCACAATATAGGTATTTCAAGAAGCTGGAACTCCAAAGCTGTCAGCTCCAGCGCGGAGTTGAGAGTGTGGAACATATGGCTGATGACCGGGAAGCAGTGAGGCTCTATAAAGCCCTCGCGCCATCCACCCCGGAGGTTAACCTGAGGATCCTCCAGCGACAGTATGCCATCAGCCTCGACCTGCTCCATCAGATCGCGACGGCACGTTACAATCCTTCCCTGGAAAGCGACCGATCCAAACTCTACGCCGCACTTAATGACCACCTCAGTGACATGCAGGAACGGTGTAACCTTGTCTTGGCCGAGAGTGAGTCTCTACCGGATACTATCGCATGGCGCACCTATAATCTACGAGGCGCCGTAAGGTTGTTGAAGTGCTTTGTCCTTTTGGAAACGGAAAGAACCTGGGAGAAAGCAATGGGAATGATGAAGGAGGCGATCTCCGATCTGAAGCTTTCAATCGACGCGGTGGATAAAAACCGCGCGGCAACCTTTGAAAAAAACATCCCCCGCTGGAACTTGGAGCTTCTACACGCGGAGGAACAGGTAAGAAAATTCGAACTTGTTAAGGTTGAAGAGATGGAGCGTATGGACATTAAAAACAATCTGGAGGCTATTATTTCGGAAAAAGGCGGCTACGCCCCCGGAGAACCGCTCCAAACAATAGTACTGAAGTAGTGAAGAAGGAAACATGCGGGGGTGCTCACCCCCGGAATGAGTGAATTCCTCAATGGACAGTCGGTATGGCATTTGAAAACATTCACTACCTCTGGCTTTTGTTCCTGGCTCCTGTTCTTTGTCTGGTTTCAATATACTCACACCGGAAATCCAGTCGATGGCTCTTCTCTTTTTCCCGGGAAAAGAAGCGCTTGGGGGTCTATCTACTGAACCTCTTTCTGCTTGCCTCGGCATTGATCTTAGTGATCATCTCGCTTGCCGGGCCGAAGATCCAATTCCACAAGACATACTTCAATCGCGGTGGTATCGTCGTAACCATCGGGATCGATGTCTCCAAGTCCATGCTCGCCGAAGACGTCGCCTTCCCACCTGAGTCTGAAGGACTTTTCTCTGTCTCCCATCGATTGAACCGCGCGCGCTACTTCGCCTTGGAACTTTTGTCCTTGCTTCATGGTGAGCGGGTCGGGCTCTTTATGTTTGCCAACCAAGCGATCGAGATCGTTCCTCTCACGAGGGATTATGGATATTACCGCTATGTGCTCACCCATATCAACGATGCGACCATTTCGGTGCCGGGAAGCAATTTGGGCGAAGCAATCATGGCCGGCACCACCATGCTGAACGCATCTCGCGAAAAGGGTGCGAAGATCATGATCTTACTCTCCGATGGAGAAGACATCAGCCTGGATAAATCCCCTCTCTATGAATCAGCCCAGCAGGCGGCAGAGCAAAAGGTAAGGATTTACACGGTGGGAATCGGGACAAGCCAACAGGTGTTGATCCCGATTCGCAGCGCGGACGAATCATTTATTGCAGGTTACTATTTAGACGAGGACGGGTCGTACCTGAAAAGCAGCCTGGTACCGGACACCTTGAAACAGATTGCCGCGACGACAGGAGGGAGATACTATCGGGTGAACGAAGAAAGGGCCCCTGAACAGTTGTTGGATGCTATACTTCAGGAAGCGAAAGACCTGGAAGAAACGAAGAGCGTGGAGCTTGCCTGGCTCGATCTCTCCGCTTTCTTTCTTGGGGCGGGATTAGTGTGCTTTGCAACAGGTGGGCTCTTCTCCCGATGCTGACTTGACCTGATGCCTGAAGCGGGAGTATCATTCGGGTACTTTGTCCCCTTGGAGGAAGCTCTTCGTGTTATCGGTTGCTAATTTCACAGAGACCTAGGGATGAAGCGCAAAGCCTGTTTTGCAACGAAAGGAAGTGATCGGTACGATTGGTTGAAGGGTAGGCTTGAGCCGATTTTATGCGTGTATTCTTAACCTTTTTACTCACTAGGAGGAGTAAATGAAAAGATCTACTCTGTTTCTTATCGGTGCGGCGTTCACGATGGTCGCGTTTTTTACATCGTGCAAGAAGGAACCCGAGGTAACCCCGGCACCCGAAGTGGCCAAGGAAACCAGTGTAACCATCAACATCACATGCTGGGAAGGTTACTCCAATCCCAATGTCATTGCGGCTTTCAAAGCTTTGGTGAAAGAGAAGTACAAAGTCGATGTGGAGGTGAAGCCTTTCTACCCAACAATGCAGGATGAGTTCTATCAGGCAGCGAAGAACGGCACTGCGGACCTGATTTCTCCCCCCGCCGACCTGGCAAAAACCCCAAGGTTTTTTTGCTTCAACGAAGGGGATCTCCTGCTCGCCGAGATCGATCCCAAAAACATCCCGAACCTGCAGCACCTTCTCCCGTTTTTTGCGGAAGATACATCCTTGATTCAAAACGGCAAACGCTATGGCGTTCCGTACAATTGCGGACCGTATGGCCTTGCTTACAACACCGACGTCGTCAAGCAAGAGCCGACCAGCTGGAATATCCTCTGGGATGCCAAGTACGCTGGTAAATATACCATTACCGGCACGTTCCCCAAGTGCAATTTCTGGATTGCCGCGCTCGCTATGGGCTATAAGTATGAAGACATTTTCGACATTTCCAAGCTGGATAGGGCCAAATTGGAGAAAAAAGTGAATGCTTTGGCCAAGAATGCCAAGAGCGTCTGGCTGACTGCGGATGCCGACGCCAACGAATTTCCTGGTTTAGCCATCGGCACGACATGGGGATTTGCAGCAGCGGCTGCCAACCAAAAGGGTGGTCACTGGAAGCTGGCTGCACCGAAAGAAGGCGGCACGGCGTGGATCGATTACTGGTTAATGACCAAGGCTGCCACGGGATTGAAGAAGACGCTCTGCGAAGAGTGGATCAACCTCCAGCTTTCACCACAGTTCCAGGCTGAGGTGGTCAAAAATCAGGGCGTTTCGCCCGTCGTCGATAACGTGGGCGGTCTGGTTACACCAGATGAAACAAAAATGTTCCACGTTGGAGATAATGAGTACTTCAAAACCCAGGCCATTTGGCGGGTTATGACTCCGGAAACCGAAAAAGCTTTCGGCGAAATCTGGGAAGCGTCACTGAAGCTCCGCAAATAGCTATTCTCACTGGGGAAGTCCCACTTGGGGCTTCCCCGGTTTTCCTGTTCGTCCCTATCCGGCAGGATGGGTAGCCCTCCTTGTATGGATGGCCTCGTGGGGTGATCCCGCGATATGACGGCAGCATCCGATGTTGGAGTTCGATGACGGCGCTGCGCCAGCCGGCTGGAAACTCAGCTCGGAAGTGAGGTGCAGCCCAAAGGCTCCACCAATCGTGCCGTCGTCGAGATGAATACCTTATCTAATTAATCCGCAATTATTTATGCCGCCATGCATAATTCAAGCGGACGCCACATGATCAAACCCCTCTCAGATAAGATGCATGATTGTAGGAATTGATCTCATCATTACTCCTTCACGCGATGGCACTCTTCACAGGCGACCGGTGCCTTTGAAGTCTGGTCTTCGTCTTTTCTCCGGGCGTGGCAACCCCGGCAGAACTTCATCTTTACCTCCGAGAAAGACAGCGGGTCGCCTTCCTTGGTTTCCGTGCTTCCCTTATGGCAGCTACGGCAGGCGTGGGTCGTTCCCTGCGCCGTCTGGTGATGGCAAGTGGCGCACTGTTGGGGGGCAAATGCTTGATGCTTTGCATGGAGAAAGGTGACCGGACCAAACCTGGTCGAGAAGATAACCGTCTCCGGAGGATTAATCTCCGTCGATAAAGTCGTCTCCTTGGTCGGGGCAGAAGCGACCGCGACCGGACTCTTTCCCGGCTCCTTCTCCGCCACTGGTGAGCCGGATGCAATCGGCGAACGAAATTCCTTTCCCGCACAGCCATAAAGAAGCATTGTCAATGATCCAATCATCAGACCTGCACTCAGAATGCACGCGTTCATAACACCCTTCCTGCAAAAATGGTTATCCCGAACCAGGGGGTAGAGAGCATGATAATTTAGAAAATCCCGGATAATTTTCGACCTTCATCAACACTTATTGTGATTCGCCCCAGCCTTCCCTTATGAGCACCATGCCGGTCCAGCTGATCCAGTCGGGGTGAAATCTGCGATCTAAGCCCAGCTTTTCGAGCATGGAGAGTACATCAATCGCCGCCGCTTCCAGGGAAGCGCAGGCCTTTTCCGGATAAGGGCACGGCGCATCCCGGTATCCGGCACACTCCGCGCACAGGCCGCAACTTCTCCGATAAAGCCCCACACCTCTGCCACGCCCGCTTCCTTCAGGTAGTTTTCCATATCGAGGGCACCATTTAATGCAGCCGCAGTTTGGTCCGTTGCACTCCTTCCTGATCTTCCCGCACTGCGATGGCTTCGGAGTACTGGATCAAAATGCCGGTCCGAAAAGAAGCAAGCTTCGCCTGGATTTCCAAGACCGTTCCACTGTCTGGCGGGCAGGTAAGCTGCTTTCCATAACAGCCGCACTTGTTCTCGTAGCAATACAACCGGATTCGTTCCTCCGGCCTCAGCATTGTAGCCGGGATGAACCGGCAGCACGTGGCCCCTTGGGACAGAATGAATGCTGCTATCGATTGCGGAGTTATCGGCATTGTACCTCCCCTGCCGCACGCTCCAATCACGGTAGCCTGGAAACCTCCACGAGTCAACCGCTCTGCCCCCTTTTTTCTTGACAAGCGGCATTGATTGTTCTATCAAGGATCGCCTCATACGTTCCAAAGTATCGCCTCGATATCATTATCGTAGGTGCAAGTGGAGCCTTCGGGATCGGGAACATTTGACACATTGAAAATTTTCTGAATAATACGCTTCATCTATCCATCAGGGAGCTCAGGTTGGGCTTCTCCCACGCCCCGCCTGAGAAAGTAATAGTAGGGAGCCATGTTGTAAGGAGGAATCATATGAAAATTCGAGTACGCTACTTGTCGATTGTGATGGCGGGCGTTTTCGGCGTCTTGACCGCCGCCCATCCTGCACTGGCTGTCAAACGCCCAAAACGGGTCATGATCGTGGTCATGGACCAGATGCAGCCGGGCTACGCTACGCTCTACAATATGCAGAACGTGCTGTGGCTCCAGAGCCACGGCGTCAACTTCCCAAAGGCTTACACCGGCCACATGACAGCTGAGACTGTTGTGAGCCACAACGTGATGGTCAGCGGCCTTTTCCCCAAGCACATGGGATGGTCGGACGAGGTCTTTCGCGATGTGAACAACCTGCTTGGATACGGAGCCGGCACAATCGTCACGCCGGGTGACTTCAGCCTCAACCAGTTCCTCACGCTGATCCAAAACGCCGGCTATTTCAAGCTCGGGAACTATCTGCATTCCAAGTTCCCTGGCACCATTGTCGCCAATGTGGGGGAGAAGAGCTATCAAGTCGAGTCGATGGCGGCGTCGAGCTCCGACATCGCCGTGCGCATGGGTTCACGCAAGAGCACACCCCTGCCGCCGTTGCCCGGCAAATGGCGCGGCCCGGCTGGACTTAATGTCCCAACCTACATTTCGGAACCCCTCGGCGGCCGCTTCTATATCAGCTCCGATTCAGCGTACAATGCATACAGCACCAATACAACTCAGCCGGCTTGGATTTACCCCGAAGACGGACGCTACGCCCCCGGCAACATCCCTGGTCACGAGAGCGGAGACAACTGGGTGGCCGATGCCACAATGGCAATCATGGAACATGAGAACTGGTCGGGGCTGTGGGTCACGTTCAGTGCCATCGACAAAATCGGTCACATGTGGGGCGGCGGCGCGGTGGACACCGAGGCTAACTATCACTGGGACCCGACCTCAATCTACGACCAGGTTCATATGAGATTCGCCGCCCAGAACGCCGATGCGCAACTGGGTAAGCTCCTCGCCAAGCTCCAGGCGCTCGGACAGTTCAACGAAACGCTGATTGTGCTCACAGCCGACCATGGCTCGACATGGGGAAAGAACTTCTACGGGGTTAATGAGTTGGACGCCAGCACCAACCACAATTGGTATCTCGGATACTCGCCCACGGGACCTGAAAACGGCGGTGGTAATCCCAACCTCAAGCCACTCGAAGATCTGGGCAATGTGGCGTTCAGCTATAATTGCAACGCCATCACGACGTGGCTTACCGATTTTTCATGGGACAAGAAAGTGCAGGCCGCACAGGTCGTGAGCGCGCTGCCAGGCGTCATTGCCACTTATGTGAAGAAGAACGACCACTACATCCTGATGTCGTCGAGCAGCAAGATGACGCGGGCTGAGCATTCCTGGTGGATAGCCCACGGGCAAGAGCTCGTCAATACTATGGCTTTCTCCGGTGCGGCCGACGTGGTTGGTTTGCTCGCCGACTCCACGAGTTACGGAGCCTACGGTGACCATGGCGGCGCCCAGGAGGATGGACAACGCATCCCGATGGCGATCTATATGCCGGGAATGAGGCATGTGACGGATAAGTCGGCAATGCGACTTGTCGACATCATGCCAACTGTCTTGAAAGCCATGGGCATCTTGCCGAAGGCGCGCATGGACGGCCGCGCATACGACATCCTGCTGCCGAGGTGAGACACTGAAGGCATCATTCTAAGTTCGTATGCATGCGAGCCGCTGCGGTCCAGCCGGGGTGTATATCGTCTTAGGGCCCCCGGCATATGAAAGGAGCCCCCGCGCACATCAAGTTTTTCGCCGCTCCCGTTGAGCGGATGCATCTCCTCCACTTTACTTTGGTGTGTGTTCGAACACTCATCGCAGCAAGGCATCAGAGACTCGCTCAACACCATGTCCCGACACTTCCGTGGAAACCGTGGCTGCCGAATCCGAGGAGGACCGGATACAAGAATCGAAAGAAGACATGGGCACGCTTGATCCAGCAAGCTTTGACGTTCAATGCCAGGGACACTCAGGAAAGAAAACCACTGCTGCCGGTTGACATTACAAAATTATTTCCTAAAAGTGTCGGCAGGGGGGGAAATTTCATGAAAACAAAGTTCTTCGTAATGTTTTTCAGTTTCATCACGTTGTTTCTATTTACGGTCAGCAGCCACGCGGCCATCGGCTCCGCCGGGCTGACCAATGAAGCAGATGCATCGACCGGGAACAAGTCAGTCAGCATACCCAAGGCCGAGCAGTCGGTGACCCAGCATAAAATCGTCATGGGCGGGGTGTTCATCCCCTACACGGCAACGGCGGGGACTCTGATCGTTCGCAACGAGAAGGATCTTCCTTATGCCAGCATGGGGTACATTGCCTACACCAGGAACGATGTCGCCAATCCCGGCCGCCGGCCGATCACCTTTGCCTACAACGGCGGCCCTGGATGCTGCTCGGTGCCGTTTCTTTACGCGGCCGGATTTCAGCCGGTCGAAGTCACACGTCTGGAAACCGATTCCTATGATCCGCCTTCGCACCTTCTCACTGTCACAGGACGGAGAGGTCATATACGCCAAGTTAGCGTCACGGGTGGCACCGCTGAAGCTTTAGACAACTGGCTCATTGTGCGCGGTCCTCAGAGTGGTCCAATGTTCATACCGCTTTCCGCACCCAAGGGAGATTTCATTGAGGGGGCTATGTCTCGCCGCATGAATCCCGCCACACTCTGCCCGATGGTCATGAGAAGGGCGGCTGATGCCGGTATCGGGATGTGCATCCAAAGCGATCTGCAGTGCACCGGGGTCGAGGAGATATTCAAGGCGGGTCGCACTTTAGTCTCCGTCCAACAAACTTCTAGGCATGCAATCCGTGCAGACTGCTGCGCGGCACACGACGGCCATAAAGGGATCCCCTGCAGAGACACTCCGACATACTTACGTCCGACGCGTCAGGCGCCGTTAATCGTTAGTGCAGAAAATATTTTCACTTCCCGGTTTTAGGCGAAACGCATTGAAGCGATCAAACCATCGCTTTGAAATGGATACAACCGTCGTCTCACAGACGACGTGTCAAAGGAGGAACAACCATGGCTGAAGAAATTCGGGCTCCGCGCGGGACGGCGTTGACATGCCGCGGCTGGCAGCAAGAAGCTGCCATGCGGATGTTGATGAACAACCTTGACCGCGAGGTCGCCGAGAAGCCGGATGATCTCATTGTTTACGGCGGCAGCGGCAAGGCCGCTCGAAATTGGGATTGCTTTTACAAGATCATTGAATGCTTGAAGAATCTGAAAAAAGACGAAACACTGCTGGTTCAATCCGGAAAGCCGGTCGGCATCTTTCGCACACATCGAGAGGCGCCGCGTGTGCTGATATCCAATTCAATGCTCGTTCCAGCCTGGGCGCGTTGGGATGAATTTCGCCGCTTGGAAGCACTCGGACTCACGATGTACGGCCAGATGACCGCTGGAAGCTGGATCTACATCGGGACGCAAGGAATCCTGCAGGGAACATACGAGACGCTGGCTTCCGTGGGGCGTAAACGATTCTCCGGGTCGCTTGCCGGGACGATCACGCTCACAGCAGGCCTTGGTGGCATGGGTGGCGCTCAACCACTCGCCGTTACCATGAACGACGGTGTGGCCATCTGTGTTGAAGTCGACAGGAGCCGCATTGAGAAGCGCCTGAAGACGGAATATTGCGACATCATGTGCGAGAGCCTCGATCAGGCACTCGAAAAGGCCTATGCAGCCAAGAACGCGAAGAAACCTCTGTCGATCGCACTGCTGGGGAACGCCGCCGATATCGTGCCAGAGTTTGTCAGGCGGAACATCATCCCCGATATTCTGACGGACCAAACATCCGCGCACGATGCCCTCAATGGCTATGTTCCAAATGGAATATCGTACGAAGATGCGCTCCGCCTGCGCAAAGACAATCCATCCGAATATATATCCAGATCGATGCGGGCGATGGCGGATCATTGTCATGCGATGATTGAGCTCAAGCGGCGCGGCGCCGTCACATTCGACTACGGCAACAATTTGCGCGGGCAGGCAAAAGATGCCGGCGTCATGGATGCATTCGAGATTCCAGGATTTGTTCCGGAATACATCCGGCCGCTTTTTTGTGAAGGCAAGGGCCCGTTTCGCTGGGTGGCACTTTCGGGAAATCCTCGCGACATCTACATAACCGACGATGCCATCCTGAAGGAGTTCCCCCAGGACGAAGCGCTCGGGCGATGGATCAAGATGGCGCGAGAGCGCGTGAAGTTCCAGGGCCTGCCCGCTCGCATCTGCTGGCTGGGGTATGGCGAACGCGCCTCTTTCGGTGATGTCATCAACAGACTCGTGCGCAAGGGCCGCATCTCAGCCCCAATCGTCATCGGCCGCGACCATCTGGATAGCGGATCCGTCGCGTCACCCAACCGCGAAACAGAAGGCATGAGAGACGGATCGGACGCCATCGCCGATTGGCCGGTCCTGAATGCACTTCTGAATGCTGTGAGCGGAGCGACCTGGGTTTCCGTTCACCACGGAGGTGGAGTTGGCATCGGCAATTCAATTCACGCCGGCATGGTCGTTGTCGCGGATGGAACAAAGGGAGCAGGCAGGAGACTCCAGCGGGTCCTGACAACAGATCCCGGGACGGGAATCATGCGCCACGCCGACGCTGGGTATCCGGAAGCGATCGATGCAGCGTATCGAGGGAAAGTGAAAATTCCGTTTCTACCGGCACGCGAAAAGATAGCGGGCGAATAGGATTAACACGAGCGTTCGGAGCGCGGGGTCAGGCAACACCGGAGACACTCAGCATTTTGCTTCTGACTTTTTCCTTCTGACGCCGCCTTTCAGTTCATCACCGCAGACTCCGCCGCGGCCTCTTCAGAAGCGCGCCGTTTCAGTCGGACAATGCGCCAAACTCTGATATAGTAATCGCACTCTCGAATAGGAGGAAACCGTATGCGGGGCGTTTTCGCAACCAAAAGCCTGGATGACATCCTCAAAGATTCCGAGAGGCCCGAATACTCGTTGAGACGCGTGCTCGGGCCCGTCCAAATAACATTGCTGGGCATCGGTGCGATCATCGGAGCCGGCATTTTCGCCACGGTGGGCACGGCGGCTGCCGGAGATGCTCACCGAGTTGGAGCCGGGCCGGGGCTGATGCTCTCGTTCGTCTTCGCCGCGATTGTCTGCGCCTTCGTCGCGCTCTGCTATGCAGAGATCGCCGCTATGGTTCCCATTTCCGGCTCTGCATACACATACACATATGCAACGATGGGAGAACTGATAGCGTGGATCATCGGCTGGGACTTGATTATCGAGTATGCGGTGGGGAACGTTGCCGTTGCGATCAGTTGGGCCAACTACTTTAAGACGCTGATGCATGAAGCCGGGTTCAACATTCCCGACTGGCTCTCGATCGACTACCAGACGGCGCGCAAAATCCCCGGCCTTATCGATAACGCGCCTCACATATTCGGGGTTCCAATCGTTTTCAACATCCTGGCCTTTTCGATTGTGGCCGCCATTACAGTTATCCTGTTGATCGGCATCCGTGAAAGCGCATGGTTCAACGCCGGAATGGTCATGATCAAGCTTGTGGTGCTGATCTTCTTCATCTTCGTCAGCTTCAAGGCCGTCCATTCAGGCAATTGGCACCCATTCATGCCAAACGGCTGGGTGGGTGTACTCAACGGAGCCGCCGTCATCTTCTTCGCGTACATCGGGTTTGACGCGGTCTCGACCGTCGCCGAGGAGGCGAAGAATCCGCAGAAGGACATGCCGATCGGCATCATCGCGTCGCTGATCGTGTGCACGATTTTCTATGTCATTATCGCGGCGGTTTTCACGGGCATGATTCCTTACCAGGCCCTGGTGAAGACACTGTCGAATCAGCAAGCCGAGCCGCTCACGCTTGCCCTGGACTATGCGAAGCTCAGCGGTTGGATTATCACCATCGTGGCCGCGGGCTCGGTCATTGCGCACACGGCCGTGCTCTTCGTCTTTCAGTTAGGTCAGCCGCGCATCTTCTTCTCAATGGCGCGCGATGGCCTCCTGCCCTCCATGTTCGCCAAAGTGCATCCCAGGTTCCGGACACCATGGGGATCAACGATCCTCACCGGCGTCGGAGTCGGTGTTGCGGCGATGGTCACAAGTCTGGACGAGATGGTGGACCTCACAAATATCGGGACGCTGTTTGCTTTCATCCTCGTCTGCCTTGGTGTCATGATCCTCCGCGTGAAGGATCCCGATCGAAAGCGACCCTTCCGTGTTCCCTTTGGCCTGGTCCTCCCGGTGCTTGGGATAGTGGGCTGCCTTGTCCTGATTGCCTATCTGCCTCCGACCTCTTGGTTGCGATTCGCAACCTGGCTGAATATCGGTTTCGTCATCTACGCAAGCTACGGTAGCCTGAAGAGCCGCCTCACAGGACGCGCTCTGGCGGAGAAACTGGAGCTCCATGATGCACAGTCGGCTCACACCGGAGCCTGCCTGGCTCTGGCTGGAGTCGCACTGCTGATCATCACACGTGTCGCCGATGTGCTGCGATTGGGAGACAAGGCGCCGTTCCACTGGTGGTTCGTCAATTCATGGTGGCTCACGGTGCCCCTCATTATTAATGCCGCATTGCTCTGTCCGGAGGTCCTTGCCAGAGCGAAAAGGGCGATGCATGTCGAATTGCCTGATGCCATTATGATGAAAGCGAAGAGAGCCACGCGCATAGCCAAATCCCTGATGGCCGCCACAGTCATCTTCCTGATCTGCGTCTGGCTGTTCTGACGGAGTCAGCTGTTTCATTTCTGGCCGCTTCTGAGATGTCAAACCAATTGTCAGCATCAGTTCAATTGATGAAGCACAGAGAGCGAAATCGTGGAAGCGATACAATAGCGATTGGGCGCCACTAAGGAGGCAAATGAAGAAAAGGATTTTACATAACATCGCTCCGTTCCTGGGGCTCATCCTTTTCGCACTCGCGCTCCTAGTCCTCCATCACGAACTCCGCCAGTATCATTACCACGACATCGCGCGCGAATTTGCCGCGATTCCTCTCCGGCAAATTCTTCTCGCCATAATGCTCACGATCGCCGGCTACATTGTCCTCACGGGATACGACACTCTCGCCACGCATTACGTACAGCACTCGCTGGGCTATCCAAAAATTGCCATGGCATCCTTCATCAGTTACGCCTTCAGCAATAACCTCGGTTTTGCACTCCTGACAGGCGCGCCGATTCGCTACAGGCTCTATTCAGCATGGGGTCTTTCCGCGATCGAAATCACCAATATGGTAGCCTTCGGCAGTCTGACTTTCTGGCTGGGGTATCTGACTCTGGCCGGAATCGCATTTTCGACGGAGCCGTTCGTCGTGCCGGGGCTGCTTCATCTGCCCTTCGGAACGGTTCGCCCGCTCGGCTTCATTTTTCTTGCGATCGTCATCAGCTACGTCGTGTTCGCTTTTTCCGGCAGACGTCCTCTGAAAATTCGTGAATGGACATTTCCTCCCCCATCCAAGCCGCTTGTTCTAGGGCAGCTCACCGTCGCATCCCTTGATTGGGCGATCTCCGCCGGCGTCCTCTATTCGCTGCTCCCTCGCGTCGAAGGATTGTCTTTTTTCGGATTTCTCGGCCTTTTCTTGCTGGCACAGGTTTCAGGTGTTCTGAGTCAGGTTCCCGGCGGGCTTGGCGTCTTTGAGACCATCGCCATTCTCCTGCTTTCTCCTTATATGCCGGTTTCCGCTGTTCTTGGATCGCTTCTCGCCTACCGTGGCATTTACTATATCCTCCCTTTGTGCATCGCAGCGATCATGCTTGGAACACATGAAGTTGTCGCAAGACGCCATAGTTTGGTTCGTGTGTTGCGCTTTTTCGGAACATGGGCACCTCAGCTGGTGCCGCAGGTCTTCGCGTTCACTACACTTCTTGCCGGAACCATCCTGCTTTTCTCCGGCGCGACACCGGCTGTCAGCCATCGAATGGCCTGGTTGCATAATTTCCTTCCGCTGCCGGTGCTGGAGGTATCGCATTTCGTCGGGAGCATCGCCGGCGTCGGCCTTCTTATTCTGGCGCGCGGACTCCAGAGGAGATTGGATGCGGCGTATCACCTGACAATACTCGTTCTGATCGCGGGAATCGCAGTTTCACTACTCAAGGGGTTCGACTTTGAAGAAGCGATCGCGCTCGCCATCATGCTCGCAGCTCTCGCCCCCTGCCGGAAGCATTTCTACCGAAAGGCCTCTCTCTTCAGTGAACGGTTCACGGCAGGCTGGGTGGCCGCCATCATCTTCATCCTGATCAGTTCCACATGGTTGGGGTTCTTCGCGCACAAGAAAACTCCCTATTCACAAGAGCTCTGGTGGCAGTTTACATTTCACGGCGATGCTCCTCGATTCCTCCGCGCGCTGGTCGGCACAACCGGCACAATCCTCATTTTTGCTATCGCACGTCTGCTCCGAGCGGCTCCACCCGAGATCGCCTTTGCCGGGGAAGAGGAATTGGAGAAAGCCAATTCGATCGCCGGATCGTGTAAAAGCACCTACGCTTCTCTTGCTCTTCTCGGAGACAAGAAACTCCTTTTCAGTGACACAGGCAACTCGTTCATCATGTACGGAGTGAGAGGCCGGAGCTGGGTGGCACTCGGCGATCCAATCGGCCTGGAAGAAGAGAAAGTCGATGTGATCTGGAAGTTCCGAGAGCTCTGCGACCTGCATGACGGCTGGCCCATTTTTTACCAGGTCCACGCCGCCAACTTACCGATATATCTCGATCTGGGATTGACATTATTAAAGCTGGGAGAAGAGGCGCGCGTGCCATTGGACGATTTCTCGCTTGACGGGAGGCCGCGAAAATGGCTGCGCTATATTGATCGGCGATTTGAAGAAAAAGAAGGATGCTCGTTTGAGATTCGACCAACCGGCGATATCCCGGCGCTCCTTGAAGAGTTCAGACTCATCTCCGACGCATGGCTCTCCCAAAAAAATACTCGGGAAAAAGGCTTCTCACTCGGGTTTTTCAGCGAAGCGTACTTGACGCGATTCCCAGCCGCCCTCGTCCTGCGGGAAAACAGGATCATGGCATTCGCTAATATATGGATGGGCGGCGGAAAGGAGGAGCTTTCCGTTGATCTGATGCGATACTTATCAGAGGCGCCGAGCGGCATCATGGAATACCTGTTCATCAAGTTGATGATGTGGGGGAAGCAGGAGGGATATCGCTGGTTTAACCTCGGAATGGCGCCTCTCTCGGGGCTCGAAAACCGCGCTCTGGCATCGACCTGGAACCGACTCGGCGCATTGATCTATCGGTTCGGCGAGCACTATTACAATTTCCAGGGCCTCCGGCATTACAAAGATAAATTCATTCCAGTCTGGGAACCGAAATATCTTGCATCCCCAGGCGGGCTCTCGCTACCACCCATTTTCGCTGATATCTCGGCATTGATTTCGGGCAGCATCAAAGGGGTTGTGACCAAATAAGAAAGAGGGGGTTTTAAATGAAATGGTGCGGGGCGGTTTTGTTGATACTGTTGACTGTCAGGATGTTATATGCAACCGAGGAAACCACGACCTTTGGTCCTTTTGGCGAAATCACACTCTATTATTCGTCGGCAACACCTTCAAATGTGGTCTTGTTCATTTCAGGGGACGGCGGGTGGCGCAAGGGAGTCCTCGACATGGCGCACATTCTCATGTCAATGGACACTCTGGTCATCGGATTCAGCATCAACACGTATATTAAATCCATGAAGGAATCAGCGGCCGAGTGTGCCTACCCGGCGGCCGATCTGGAGGACTTGAGTCACTTTGTTCAAAAAAAATTGAACTATTCGAAATATGTTCCTCCCATCATTGTCGGATATTCTTCGGGAGCAACGCTGGCTTATGCGGTGCTTGTGCAGGCCCCGCCCACGACGTTCCGTGGGGCCATCAGCTTTGGATTCTGTCCTGATTTGCTGCTCCCGAAGCCATTGTGCCGTGGGAATGGACTGGAATGGACGCGAGGAACCCCCAAGCAGGGATTCATTTTTGAGCCGGCAACCAGTATAAGCGCCCCATGGATCGCCTTCCAGGGGACGACCGATATGGTGTGCAACGACCAGGTGACCGAGGACTTTGTCAAAAAGGTGCATGGGGGCGAAATCGTGATTTTGCCGCGCGTCGGACACGGTTTCGGAAAAATGTCCAATTGGGTGCCGAATTTCAAAGATAGCTACATCAATCTCACTGAAAAAACAAAAACCGTGGACTTGCCGCACCCCGAGCCGATCAAAGATCTGCCGATAGTGGAAGTGCCGGCGGCGGGCGGCCACGATACGGGCACGCTTGCAATCATCATCTCTGGAGACGGCGGCTGGGCCGGAATCGATCGGCAACTGGGAGATGCTCTTGCCACCGAAGGGATCCCCGTCGCAGGGTTGAATTCATTGCAGTATTTCTGGCACAAGAAAACACCCGATGAAACCGCCAAGGATCTGGAGCGGATGATTCATTACTATATGGAGACCTGGAAAAAAGATAAGATCATCCTTATCGGCTATTCACTCGGCGCCGATGTTCTTCCCTTTATGGTCAGCCGTTTGCCGGCGGATCTGATCAAACACACGCGGGAAATCGCGCTACTCGGGCTGGAAGAGACCGTTGCATTCGAATTCCATTTCACCGAATGGCTTGGGTCTTCATCCAAGGATGAACTCCCGGTCAAACCCGAAGTCGAGAAGCTCAAGGGCATGAAGATCCTGTGCTTCTGCGGAGAGGAGGAAACCGATTCTCTCTGCAGAAAATTAGAACCATCGATCGCGAAAACAGTCGTCATGCCCGGCGCGCATCATATGGGTGGAAAATATGACGACATGGCCCGGCAGATCTTGCAGGAAGCCGGGCTCGCCAAGGAAACCACAAAGTAAAAGACTGCGCAGGATTCCTTGGTATCTGATCGGTGAAATCTGTGCACAAAACGGCAAAAGTTGTGATAGGGCAGGATCGTGAATTCCTCGCAGGAAGGCCAGGAAGAAAGGAGTGCAGGAATGACTTATGAAACCACCGCTGGTTGGAATAAAATTCCGTTTTTGCTTTCTTCTCTTCCTGTATTCCTGAGAGGTTCGGAAGCGATGGTTGTTGAAGCCATCTTGTTTGACTGCGGCTATGCCGCGTTGGGGATGGAAAAGAAAACCAATGAGGAATCCCGATATACACAGATCCTGTCGCCAAAGGTTTTCGCCCCGCCACGTTGACCTTCGGCTGAAAAGCTCAAGGTGGATCTCCGGACCGACCGATCAATGCGAAGAAGCATCACCGGTCCCCGGAACCTTTGCCGGTCCATCACGGCGGGCGTGCGAAGCACTGCCACTCTCTTTGTGGAAATTCAGAAACGTAGCATCAAAGCGACGGATCTGCGATCCCGGCTTCACGGAAACCTTTGGCGCGCAGAATACAACTGTCACAGCGGCCGCAGGGTTTGTAGCTCTTCGGTCCAGCCGGCTGCGGATCGTAGCAGCTCCACGTGAGAGCGTAGTTGCAGCCGAGCCGCGCTCCTTCTCGGATGATTTTTGCCTTCGTCATTCGAATAAGCGGCGTGTGAATACGAAACTCGCCGACGCCTTCGACTCCGGCCTTTGTCGCCAGCCGCGCCGTTTTTTCAAACGCGCGAATGAAATTGGACCGGCAATCCGGGTAGCCGCTGTAGTCGATGGCATTCACTCCTATGTAAATATCGAAAGACCGCCTGGCTTCAGCAAGACCCAATGCAAGCGATAGGAAAATGGTGTTTCTTGCTGGGACATACGTGACGGGGATCTCCCGGCTGATGTGTCGGCGGCCCTTCGGCACGATGGCATCAGCGGTCAGCGCCGATCCGCCCCATGCTCGAAGATCAATTCGCTGAAAGAAATGGTCGATGACACCGAGAGTCCGGGCAACTCGTCGTGCGGCCGCCAGTTCGACGGCATGCCTCTGCCCATAGCTCACCGTCAGCGCATAGAGATCATACCCTTGTTCTCGGGCCATCGCGCCCGCCGTGTAAGAATCAAGCCCACCGGAGAGGAGAAGAACCGCGCGTCGTCTTTGATCCATATTCCATGTTAAGCATGATATCCAATGAGGCGTAATATGGCCTTCTTGGGCATCGATAGACTGCCGTGAATGATCCGATTGGCAGGATGAAGCGCTATTCTACTTCGTCATCCATCCCAATGAATGCTGTCCCATCGACAAGGTTGAAGCGGATGGCCACGGGTGTACCATCGGTGAGTTTTCCACGAATCGTTTTATAGGCCGCCTTTCCCTCATGCTCTTGGTATGCCTGAGCGATCCCTACTGGTTTCCCCTTTTTCTTTGGCAAAAGGTGGCCAAATAGCGACCCTGCCAGTTTGTGGGAGAGGAACACAGGTGGGTGGTGGTGTGGCATTTCCAACTCCTTTTCTTACAAAGAGAGTACCGAACAGCTCAACAGATGTCAATCCGAGAGAAGATCAGCGGGGAAATCTTATCATTGTTAGTGTAGACTGAAAGCAGCATTCAATTCAGCAATTCTCCTGCGAGAGAAAAAGGCCGGTCGGTTCTCTTTTGGAATATTGTTAAGGAGTTGCTGATACCAGACTCGTCCTGTACGAAGTGCATTCTCACGCATAATTCGATCTCTATTCCGATCTGCGATACGCAGCTTTAGGAGACTCGCCCTTGCCCCATATTCCGGCATTCCGAGCTTATTTGCAGTATCGAGCATTCCTGTAACAGTCCACAAGCCCATCATGCGATCATCCAATTTAAGGCAGAGATCTCCCATGACATAGTGCAAATCCACATCAAAAAAGATGTCCCCGCTTCCAGCTTCAAGAAAAGATTTTAATTCATGCAGAATCATCCGCTCATCGGCAATTGGTCCACAGAGGAGACTTCTATAGCTGCGGCCCAGAAGGGCTTCAGCCTTGTTAGCGCTCGAATCAAGATTTTTAGCCGCGGCATTCACCACTGCTGGGATGCCAATTGCAGAATCCCCAACCTGTTCTCTCAATATTTCCACCTGACATATGAGCGCGAGGCCAAGCATTTTTTTATTGTCAATTTTGAGGAAGTATTTTTTCGCTTCATCAAGAAGTGAAGCGCACCTTATTAAGTCCCCTAGCGCCAGTGAGACGCGCGCCGTATTGAAAGCTCCCCAAGCAACGTCATCAAGATCATTGGCAGTACGAAATTTTGCCAAATCTTCATTCCGGATTTTTAAAGAAGCAACATATGCCGATCTGAAGTAGGAGACTTCTGATATTGTTGTTAGAAAGTACTGTCGCTTTTCATCTTCACCAATTGATTGTGCAAGGAAAATGCCTTTTGATGCCAAATCCAGGCACCTATCGAAATGGCCCCATAGATAGTATAGAGAAACCAACTCGCATATTGCAGAGACTTCATCTCTCTTCGACCCGATTTCACGAAAAACATCAATTGTCTCTCGGATGTTTTTTTCGGACTCTTCAAATCGATTGAGATAATACAACACACGACCGAGTTGCAGCTTGCATTGTGCAATCAGGGGGCGACTGTTCAACTTCTGAGCAAGAAGAAGAGAATTTTCGCAGACCTTTAGAGTGCCCGTGTCATCTTCAACAGACAGTAGCTGGCTACACCACCTCAGCTGTTGTTCAATAGTCGCTTTAATATTCCCTACCGACCGGAAGATGGCGATGGCGGCTAGGAACAATTGCCGGCTACGCTCACTGTCCCCCATTTTGTAATATCCCAATCCAATCGCGCTGGTACATGTTGCTATCCCGAACGGGTGGTTCCGCTTCTTGTAGATTTCCAATGCTATTTCTAATTTCTTACGTCCATCTTCGAACTTACTCTGACCATAATCGACATCGCTCATGCCGCAGAGAACGGCCGCCTGACCCTCCTGATTAGCAGCAGCTTCGAATATTTTCGCTGCTTTTTGGTACCAGCCTATGCTCTCGGCAAAACGGGCCTGTTCAGAGCAGATGCCGGCCAGCGCAAGAATCGATGGTGTGTATTCCGGCGATATCTTGACGGTGGATTGCCATTGTTCTTCAGCCTGTTTGTATCGTCCCACCATGTGTTCGACCTCGCCGAGACGATAGGGATATTCCGGTCGTTGTGGATAGAGCGCGACCAGCTTTTGGAGTATCTCCCGCGCTCGGTCATACTGATAGGTCACGACAGCCAGCTGCGCGTCAATTTCGTATCCTTGAGCAATATTCATGGATTCATTGATGAGGCCGCTGGCCATCCGGGCATAGCGCACCGATTCTTCTTCATAGCCGAGCACACGCGATTCTTCCGAGAGCCGGATCATGGTAATGGGATCCTTGGGGTCAGCCTGCAGCGCTTTCTGAAAGGCGTCTCGAGCCTTGAGGTGTTCCTGCAACAGCGCCGATTGAACTCCCTCTGCAAAATACTGTTGCGCTCGAAGACGCTCGGGCGGGAGGGACACTGGTGCTAATGGCGTCTCGCCCGTCGCTCCCCCGAATTTTCCAGCGATCTCGCGCGTGATGCAATCCAGCAACGGCCCCAAACTCGCCTCCGGATCATCTCCCGCCACCTGCCGGCATGTTCGGGAATCCAGCAGAGCTCCGTTGCTCGGATCACGGAATTCGACAATCGCCTGCCATGTGCCCCCAATCCTGAAAATAAGCGGCCGCACAATCATGGCCGTCACTCGGATCTGACGCAGTGTCCGGTAAAGCCCTGGATCGGGCCTGTCTTCCGCCGACTTGTTCAGGATATCGGGAAGCGCGACCAATCGATCGAAATCCAGCACGTCGACGGAACGGAGATGTCGGAGCCCGGCGAGCAACAGGTGAGTCAGTGGGAGCGAAAGTTTCGAGAGGCTTTCATCACCAGTCTTATTGATGATAGGAAGAACGGTCACAGCCGGAGAGACCATCGCAGTCATCGGAGTAGAAGGCATCCGGCGTGGCTCCCATGTCAGAAAATAAAATGCCGTGAGGCCAAGCACGATGACAGCAGAGGAGGTCAGGAGCCATACGACAAGACGCCGGCGGCGAAAGAGCTTTCGCCGCAAGCGTGTCCTTCCCGTCAAGAGCGCCTGCTCAACTTTTTCTAAATCGAGCAGGAGCGCTTGAGCCGATTGATAACGATCACGAGGATCCTTTTCGAGCATCCGCGAGATGATCGTGATGATATCAGGCGGCAAGCCCTGGACTTCGAGAATCGGAGGCTGAGGGCGCGTGATCTCGTAAAGCACTTCGATATTATTATTCCCTTGGAAAGGTGTTTTGCCTGTGACCATTTCATAAAGAACAATCCCCAGAGAAAACAGGTCACTTCGCACATCGACCTGGCCCTGCAGGGCGATCTCCGGTGACATATAGGAAACCGTTCCAACAACAGTCTCCCCGGTAGTCGTCTCGTAAACATCCCGTGATTTGGATGGTTTGTGCCACTTGGCGAGGCCGAAGTCGAGTAGTTTCACGACACCATTCTGGTCGAATGCGATGTTGCCGGGCTTGATGTCCCTGTGCACGAGACCTTCGGCCTGAGCGGCATCGAGTGCCTGAGCGACTTGCCGCGCGATGGAAATGGCTTCCGCGAATGAAATCGTACCTTCTTTCTTTAATCGAGCATGCAGCGAAGGCCCGTTCACATATTCCATGACGATATAATTGATGCCATCCTGCTCGATCATCTGGTAGATCTGCGTGATATGGCGATGGTTGAGCGATGAAGCTGTCTTCGCTTCGCGAAGGAACCGCTTTTTAAGGTCCGATTGAGCGGCGTCACGAGGATTCATCACCTTGATCGCCACGGTTCTCTTCAGCACCTGATCTTCAGCGCGATAGACGACCCCCATCCCGCCTTCCCCGATCTTTTCGAGGATCAGGTAGTTACCAATGTGCTTGCCGATCATAGATGTGTGATCACCATGGATTGCATCGATATCGTATCAGATCCCGTCACAGGCAAAAAGCAGCGAAGAAGTGGGTTGCTCCTCTTGACTTGCTCCCGCATCGTTCTCCAAGACCACGTCAGAGTCGGAAAAAATAAGATGATTTTGCAAAGTAAAAAGTGAAAAAAATATCCGGAAATGCTTTGATTGAGGGGTTCCTTTTGACTTTTTACTTAAGCTTCATCAATTTAGATTTCCTGATCAGGAACCGGCTTGAGTCTGAGGTTACCCTGCTTCATTAAAACGAAATTTTTCGCCCTGGTGCCATGGGTTAGAAGGCGCCTTTCACCTGGAACGATATCACTCCACGATTGGGCTTCACCTACGACCTGACGGGCGATGACAACAACTACGATACCAAGAACGTTCGCATCAGCGCTTACGACAAAAAGTTGCCCACCATGTACGAGCTCGATTTCCGCGTTTCCAAGGAAGTTTCACTCGGCGACAAGAGCACCCTCAATCCGGATATGGACGTCTTCAACCTCTTCAACAAGAACACTCCATTGCACGTCGAAGAAGCGCTCGATTCTGGCGTCGCCAGCAGAGTCGGGGATCTGATGTACCCACGTACATGTCGTCTCGGGCTGCGCTACAGCTTCTGATCATCCAATCCTTGTGGGCCCCCATCCCGAGGGCCCCTTTTTTATCTGGAAGAAGGGCTTGCGGAGTCTCCATCTCTGAATCCGCATAGCGAGCGAAGCCGGCCGGCTCGATGTTCGATCCGATCGATGTGGCGATTGTACAAAGAAGGAAATCCTGGCGACGACCGTGACGACTATGTTTTGGTGTGGTTCTTGCACCTCTCATCAATCATCTTGTTCAGAAGCTCCATGGGAATGGCTCCGGATATGCTGACTCCTGCTTCATCCTTTACGATCGTGAATTTTCGCAGGACAGGAAGCATTTCAGGGGATTTCTCATTCACAGCCAGCCTCCAGATGGCCATCATTCCATGCAAAGTATCTTCCATCAAATCGCGGGTCGGTTCATCCGACGTCAGGCCTGTCAACGAAAACATCAGGTCCTCTTTTTGGATGCCGGCTTCAACCACGAGCAGCTGGATGTTTTTCATGGCAGAGACCATCCCGCTCACTGGGCTATCATCGCCGTGTTTGGGATGTTCCTGGAGCCCCGCTGTTTGTTGCAACTGTTCCTGTTTGGATGTGTCGACGAGAACCCACGCCGTCGCATCTTGCTTGACGCGGTGTAATTCGCGGCCGATGCCCTGTCCCACGGAGAAACCTGAGGAGCCCCCGGCCGAACGTCGTGCGAGCGCCGAGACCACGGCGGATTCGCTTCCCAAGAGAATCAGATGCGAATCGACGATGGCCATGACGCCGCCCGGGTGACCTTTTTCCTTATCAAAAGAAACATTTTTTTCTGGCAGAAGATAGTAAGCGCCCTTCGGGTTGGTTTGCAGCTTGCAACCTCGGGACAAGAGGGCGCTGCCCAATATCTTGACTTGAAAGCGCCCTTCCAATGCAATGAGAACCTCGGCATCCGCATCGCCGATCTTTCCCGACGACCTCATCGAAAAGACGATCGTATCGACATCTTTACCTGGCTTGATGCCGGATTCCTCCAGGAAGTGTTCGGCTTCCCCGTGCATAGCGACTCGGTCGGTCTCATCCAAAAACGTCGGCGCCAGCGGACTAGTTCTCAGATCCGTCAGATGAATGACCCCAACAGCGGTCGCATCCGATGGAACCAGCTCGAGCAGATCCGGGCTTCGGCCCGAGGCTCGTGATGCCGGCATGATGAGAAGGCCGGCACAGAGAACCAGGAGAAACGATCGCGAGAGGCGTGGTGCGTTCATTAGAAATCCTTTCTTTGAAAAAGCCACGAGGCCAGAGCAAGACAAGCCAGACCAAATGCCGCCGTCGTGGCAAAGGGGGCGATGCCGATGCTTTCTGCGAGTCTCCCTGGCGCTTCGTTTCCAGCGACGGCGACAACGACCGCCTGGCCGAGCTCGGCAGTTTTCGGAAAAATCCAATACAAGAGCTGAATTGTGCGCGCCGTCCATTCGCTTGCCACAGCCGCTTCGATCCTGTCATGAGCGGCCAGGATCGAGGAAAAGAAGAAAATGGCATAGGAACTCATGACGGATACATTCGTCGACGACGTGACGACTCCGATCAGGAAAGCGAACGCCATCATGGCGGCAATCATAAAAAGGATCACCGCGCCGCCCAGCAGAAAGCGTGGATGAACCACTTTTGTTTTCCAGATGACTATCAGCCAGATCGATCCGATAAGGTAGACCAGGTTGGCTGAAGCCAGCGTCAGGCCGCCAATGAAACGCGAAAGAAGTAGCCCGATCCGGCTGACAGGCCGCGAAAGGTATAGATCGACAGTGCCCTTTTCCTGAAGACGCGGGACCAGATGAGATGTGGCGAATATTGCCAAGAATATACCGACAACGTAAAGGACGCCGGAAAAACCGGATTCGAAGCCGAGGACAAGCGAGTCGATTTCCACCTGCTGGCGGCCCATCTGGACGGCCTGCCCGAATATTTTGGCGCCTGCGATGACACCATCAATGATGTCAAGGTTGATGGCAAAGGCGAAGATCAGAATGAAGAATGTCGAGAGTGTGAAATAGGCGATAAGAGTCCACCGGGCAGCGGCTTCTCGAAAAACCTCTTCAATATTGGCGCAGAGAACTTTCATTGTTTCACTCCGATTTTCTTGCCCGCTTCGCCGGTCTGTATGAGATCGACAAAGACATCCTCCAGCGACGACCGAACCGGCGTCAATTCAGACAGCAATCCGCCGTGAGCGCGCAGCAGATCGATGAGCGTGTTCAAATGAGCCACGTCACGCGTCGAAAGCAGAATGTGGCCATTTTGGCAATTGACACCGGCTCCGGATTCGCGAAAAACATCCAGTAGCCGATCATCGATCTGAGAGGCAACCATTTTGTATTGGGACTCAGTGCGAGTCAGATCTTCGATCCGGCCTATAGCAACCGTCTTGCCTTTTCGCAGAACCGCCACTCGACTGCAGGTCAATTCGATCTCCGAGAGCAGATGCGAATTCATAAGAATCGTCTTCCCTTTGTGGGCTTCGTCGAGCAGCAGGTCCCGGATCTCGCGACGCCCCACTGGATCAACTCCATCAGTGGGCTCATCGAGAAGAAGCACCTGCGGGTCGTGAATGAGCGCGGCTGCAAGCCCCAGCCGCTGGATCATGCCTTTGGAAAATTTCTTGACGCGAACATCGATCCATTCGGTCAGACGCAACTTTTCGAGGAGCTCTGGAATACGGGCCTTGAGCGTTGCAGAGCGCACTCCCGACATTCGCCCAAAAATTGAAAGCGTCTGCCGCGCGGTCAAATAGCCCGGGAAACGATGCCCTTCGGGAAGGTAGCCGACCTGGCGACGGCTCTCGGGGTTGTTCACCGGAATCCCCATCAACTCGGCCGAGCCGGCGGTCGGATGCGTGAGGCCCAGAAGAAGCTTGACGGTCGTCGTCTTGCCCGCTCCATTCGGTCCGAGGAGACCGAAAATTTCGCCACGCTCCACGGCCAGGTTGAGCCCATCCAGAGCGAGGACGTTTTTGCGTCCGGTCAAAGACCGGAAATTCTTGCAAAGCCCTGTGGTAAAAATTATGTGTTCCATCACACTCTTAATACGGACGCTCCGGCAATTTGGTTCCGTGGCAACCCAGAGGAAATATTTCGGAGAAATCCTTTGGTGGAATGCGCTTGACGATTTTGGACAGTCGTCAAATCCTAGAGATAAAAAGGCCGTTACCTACACTTCGCTTATCATTCATTCTTGGCTGTGAAGTGCCTTCGCGAAAACGTGCATCTCTGATTCCCTTTTTCGTTGCTTTCTTGACGAGAATTCCACCTCGACACCTCGAGTTTTCGCAGCAACCAATCTATCATACAACTGATTGAGTAGGGCCCTCGAATCCCATGATGAACCAGGTCCGCTCGCCGAACCGCTGTGCCGGAAGGCTTTAGGCCCATTCCTCTTTTAGAATTTCACCCCGAAGCCCGACGACAATCAGTTTGATGGGAACCTTGCGACCGGCACCAGCGGCGGCCGTTTGCGCGAGACGGAGCAGCCCGCCGCAGCAGGGAACCTGCATGATCATGACCGTGACCGAATTGATTTTCGCTTCATCGATCAGAGCTTTCAGTTTTTGGACATAGATTTCTTGATCACTATCCAGTTTCGGGCAGGCGACGGCGAGGGCTTTCCCCTTCAAGTAATCCCTGTGAAAATCGCCAACAGCAAAGGCAACACAGTCGGCCGCAAGCAGGATATCAGCGCCGCGATAATGCTGTGCATGCGGCGAGATGAGATGCATCTGGATGGGCCAGTGCGTGAGCTGAGAGGGCCGCCGTCTTGGCGGTCGCGCTCCTGATCTCTCGATCGGTGCCGCAAAAGCAATCGATCGACTGCCTGGGCAACCTGAAGGAGCCGGGTTGGCATCATCCATCTGAGAGAGGATTCCTTTTTCCTTCAGGTAGTCAACCGCTTCTTTCAGATAAGCTGTCTGGCCGTGTTCTTTCAAATGTCTGAGATGCTCCGTGATCACTCCAGTGCCCTGACGCGCAATATTTTCGATGACCTGTCGTTCATCATAGGCAGCGGCTTCTCTTTCCTCGAACGTGATCGCCCCCTCGGGGCAGTGTCCAATGCAGGCGCCTAACCCATCGCAAAAAAGATCACTCACGAGCCGGGCCTTTCCATCAATAATCTGAATGGCGCCTTCCGGACAATTGGGAATGCATTCGGCACATCCCGTGCACCTATCTTCATCGATCCGAATAACTTGCCTTTGCATGAATCCTCCAGCGCATAAATTCTATCATGTGGAAAATGAGAGTGAAACATTCCGGGCCCAAGACGACGTCGGTATCTCCGACCACGCACGCGTTACCAAGAACCTTGCCGCGAGTCTAGTGAGACCGATAGAATGGCGACGCATGTGACGAGCGCCCGGGAGACGCGCAACACCAATCCTTAAGGGGGAGAACATGGCAGCCCTGATTGAAGCCATAGAGATCAAGCGGAAGACGTTTTTCGAATACCAAGACGCTCCGTATCAATGCCTCGACGTCGAAGTCTCAACGCCGACAGCCAGGGGCGGTCAGACGCTCGTGCGCGTTAAGATGCGGAACCTGATCACCCGCGCCGTCTTCGACAGGACCTTCAAGGCCGGCGAGAAGTTCAGGGAACCGGATCTCGAGATGGTCCCCGCTTCCTACCTGTACTCCGACAGTAACTGGCATAACTTCATGGATCAGGAGACCTTTGAAACCCTCAGCCTCGGCCCCGACGTGGTCGGCGAAGACGAACAGCTGCTCGTGGAGAACACGCTCGTCCAGATCGAGAAGTTCAATGGCAGCCCTATCGGCCTTCAGTTCCCGCCGCACGTTGAGTTGGTGGTGACCCACACCGAGCCAGGCAGTCGGGGTGACACGGCCAGCGGTAACGTCACCAAGCTTGCCACCCTGGAGACCGGCCTACAGATCCGTGTGCCTCTCTTCATAAAGGAAGGGGAAAAGGTCAAGGTCCACACCGAGACACGGGAGTTCGCGGGCAGGGCATAGATAGGCACGTCGGCGCCCGATTCTTGCCGATACGTTGTCGGAACGGATCCGGGCTCGAGCATCCGCGCGGTAGATGGAATCCGCGCCATCTGCGGATTTGCGGCCGGCTCTTGATCTCTCGTTGCAGGCATCGTACCAATTGTCTCCGATGACAGCGGCTGCGGAGAATTGATCCAGGAAGAAGGATGCGGTTATGGATTTCGCCGTGGAGATGCCGCGGATCTCACTCGCGTTATCCTCAACGCACTTGACGACCGCAGCAGCCGATCTCAGATGATCCAACGAACGAAGATTTTCGTTCGCAAATTCACTCCTGAAACAGTCGCGGAGGCTTCACTGGAGATCTACCGTGAAGCTCTCCGCCAGGTGCGATTCCGATACTCGCCGAATTTTCGCTCCAGCCAATTCATCCGATTAACTAATCTCTTCTCCGGAAAAAATTAAAATTGCCTGTCCAAAAAAATGAGTTGCCTCCAATTGATTTCTATTGTCCTCTCAGGGCAGGCGTATTCCATTATCCAGTTGAATTTAGCTTTATCGATATAGGTGCCGTAGTTCATTGTATTGGAGGAGTTGTAGTGAGAATTAACAGCGAAAGTCCAGCGGTTGCTACTGTTTGTCGATCCCGTAAACAGCACTGCCGCTTTGACCTGAGTAACAATCGATCGTGTACTGCAGCTCAAAGGCGTTATGTTTCGTGACCGTTCCATTAGCAAAGTAATAGCTGATATGCACCGGGTGTTGATCAACATGACTGGACCACGTTTTCCATCCTCGATTCCGGATGAGCAGAATGACAGTGAACTCCTCGCCGGCGCGAGCATCACAGGGACTTTCAAATGAAAGGCAGTCGACATCGCAAGGCCCCAACGCCGATTCAAACAGATGGGCCTGTCCAGGATCGGACGGCACACGATGCGGCTGTGGCGATCCACCTTGCTCCGCGAAAACGACCCAATGCTTCGCGAGAAGATCCAGGTCGCGAGCCGGTAGGAGATCATCAGTTTCCTTCAACAACTCATAGGCGATACGGCCCAACCTTTCTCTTGATGGGCTCGGGATGTATGGATCACGCGGGTATATTTCGAGATCGGCCGCAGTCCCACGGACACTAATAGACATGCCCTCGAAAAATGATTCGACGTCCTCGCAGGAATACCAATGCTCGATGGCTTTGTTTTCAGAAGGAGGTGTGGTAATTTTTTGTCGTAGCAACCCATCGATTTTTCGAAGCCCGCCTGGTAGCGTCCATGGCCAGTGCCGCATCATTCTTTTCATAAAATGTTTGCGGCTCGTAGGTCCATCCTTTTGCCAGTCTCTTTTCTTCCATCTTCAGCATGAAATGGAGAAAGAGACCGATGATGGGCGCCACGGACTTTGTCATCCAGCCGAATTCATCGTAGATGTCAGACAAAAGATTCTCTACTTTATCTGCTATTTGTCTATTGCTCCGATAGGATTTTTTCATTGCCCACAAGGCACCTGCATATACAGTGCGTAGCGGTCTGACTCCAACCTTGAAACGATTTCGAATACGTGGATCTGGATGGTTCTTAAATTTTTTCCAACCGGTGAGAATCGTTCTAGTTAATCGGAAGAGACTCGGACCATTGACTTCAAAATCACGTCGAAAAGCATCTGCCAGAATCTGTTCTTCGCGCCCCTGAGGAATATGCTTATGCCGGTAGTTGAAACGGTACTGTCCATGATAATCGGCTAAAGAAAACTCCGACAAGGGCATCAGGGACCCGTCTTTTTGGTGGTCCATGTAGAGTGGGGTGCAGGGAATCGGCATGTATAACATGAACTGATGAAAATCCGTATTGTGATTGACGGCGTACGTGACGACCTCATCAATATTCTCCAATGTGTGAGTTTCCAGGCCGATAATCGACGACCCGAGTACCCGGATCCCATTGGATTGAAGGGTCTTCACCAATGAATGCGTGTCGATGCCCTTTAATTTTTGATATTGGCACTCTTCGCCTTCCAACCCCATCCAAACCCATGCGACGCCGAGACCGATCAGCTGATCAATTGTATAGGATTGGAGAACCTGGGCTGATGTGAAGACATAGATGCTCCAGCTTTTCCCTTTCTCTTTCATCAAATCCAGCAGGCGGAGCGCTCTCGGCTTGTGCAGAAGAAAATTTTCATCGAGAACAAAGAAGGAATTGGCATTCAGATCCCGCTCGATCTGGGACATGATGGAAAAGAGCTCATCTCCGGTTTCGTAGAAATTGACAAAATGCCCCTTGCCGCCAAAGAGGGCCGACGTGGAGCAGAAGTTGCATCCCAGTGGGCATCCAACCGACGGGATCAGCGTGGCGGCCGCGCTACTGTCGGGAAGAGTTAGTCCCATGATTCTCGCTCCGAACCCGGATATCACAAGAGGATGACGGATGGGTACTGTTTCCTCCTGACCGAGATATCGCCTGAACCACCGTATACCGTCGCCTTTCACGATGTAATCCGCATCGATTTTTTCTTCAACAGCATCCAGGTTGGTAATATGCCCGCCGATGATAATTGTGCATTTCGGCAGATATTTCCTGATGAAATCACACATGGCTTTGACTTTTCCGATATTATGGACGATTGAGCCGATGCCCACGATGTCATAGTGGTTGTTTTTGATTTCATCGACAAACCGATCGAGGGAAGGAAAATCAAGGAGCGTGCACGGAGCATCGATGTTACTCTGGATCATCATCAATCCAAAGGAACGGTGGAACATGCGCAGGGAAAATCCCCCCTGCACTTTCGTGACCTGATTGTGATATAGCTCCATCGGGTTAATGGCCCGGCTCCCATATTCGTCATCCTGAGCGTATGGCCCGAAAACGCTCGACAAGAGGATTTTTGCGTTGACTCCGAGCGGATGCCGATCCGGGAAGGCAGTATCAGGTCTCATTTCACAGTATTCAATCGAAAAACTCCAGGCTCATTGTTTATCACATCACTCCAAGATTACAATATAACGCAAAATGCAATAAGAGAATAATTCTATTCTTTGCGTGGGAGTGTCACAATGAAACCCTCCGGCGATAATGATGTCGCGGCGCAAGAGTTTGATGATGGGATCCGGGCATTTGCTTTTCTGCTGTGGACGCGGAAATCCTCAGTCTCCAGGTTCTCCGGCGCCGGAGGCAGCTTGACCGGCTGCTTTCCTTCCTTTTGAAAACGCGCATTGAATCCAGTCAGGCTTTCATAAGAACTGGAGGATTTGCGAACGATCACTTCCTGGCCGGAAAGATCATCTGCCGTATTGGAGGAGCTCCCGGCCCAGTCACAACAATCTCGCTGTTGTTTATGGACGTGGGATCCGTGAAATCGACAACTTTCAAACGTGCCGGAGTAATCGTGAATTTGGCCATGGCAATACCGCGTACCTGCCCTGCCGGCTTTTTGGCTGGACGATGACCAACTTCAGCACGGCGATCATGTTTTAGATCTAGTAAAGGGGATGCCATAGCCTTCTCAGTGAGATTTCCTGCAATCAGAATAGATCATGGAGGAATCAGGTGTTCGGTTTCCTGATGTCAGCGACACCGAATATGGCGGCGGTTGTGATGGGATTTCAGAGTGAGAGAAATGGACCTATCGGGAACTGCCGCCTGATGAATTTCCGGGAGTCTCTCCATGGGCATCGCGTTTCGGGGTTTTGGCATCGGGTTTCGGCGGTTCGATCTCATCGGTCTCGATTCCAACCTTAATTTCGTGTTGGGCATCCGTCGTTCCGTTCTTCTTAGTATTTTTCGACATGAGCCGGGTCAGCTTTTCCAGTGCCTGATTGTCAGAATCCTTGAACTCGAGGCCCGCACGGTACAGCACCACCTTTTCGCCCTTTTCGTTGGGGATGACGCCGCTGACGAAACAGTGGCGAACGCGAGCATGCACGACGATCTCCTTGCCCTGATACCGGATGTGCACTTCACAGGAGGTGTGAATCGGAAGCTGATGCTTCACCTCAATCAGCGTGCCGCGATTGGAGATATCCACAACTGTGGCTGAAATGTTTGTCTTCACTCGCGCGTCCATTTCGACAGGTGCTTCGACCCTCTTGACGGTGCGTCTCTCCGCGGGCTGTCTCGGCATGATGCCTGCTCCTTCGACATGACGTCCCGATGTGGTCAACAATCCGGAAAACGTTTGAGGAATTGAATGTATGGCCGGCGCCGGTGAAAGTCAAGCTGAGAGGACATCCCCCTATCCGCTAGGATGCCGAGCCCTCCCCTCCGTATATCAAGCATTCCGTGATCGATGGTTTGGAAGGGCAAGGCCACCCTCGGAATGCCCGGAGTGGTCCTACAAGAGGTCCTGAGCGGGATTCGAAACGAAAGGCAGTTCGCCGAAATCGAGCGGCAGCTGTTGGCCTCATTCTCGATCCTGCACGCAATGACAAGAGACCACGTAGAAGCAGCTCGTTTACGCTACAAGTGCATTGCCAGCGGCCTCCATGCGTCAGGTCCCGACTGTCTCATCGCAACGCTTGCCATCGCCGGCAATCATGAGCTCTTTGCGATTGACCAAGACTTCGAAGACATTGCACGCAACACGTCACTCAAGCTCTATAAGTGGAGAGCAGCCGCATAGCATTCTATTGGAGCTGGTGATTCGAGGCCGGGTGAGATTGCCACACCCGCTAGTGCCTCAAAGCGATTATTGGCCGGATGGAAGGTCTCCCCTCAAGCCGCGCAAACACTCACAATCCGTATTAAAAATCAGAGGGCAGTGCAGCTAAATCGGCAGCGGTAAACACCGGGCCGTCTTTGCAGACGTAGACCGGGCCGCAGTTGCAGCGGCCGCATTTGCCGACTCCGCACTTCATCCGATTTTCCAGCGTTGTGAAAACGTGGTCTTCAGCGAATCCCAGCTTCTTCAAAACCGGCAGCGTGAATTTGATCATGATGGGCGGGCCGCAGACGATGGCGTAGGAGTCCTTCGCCGACGGCGCGGCTTTTTCAACGATCGCGGGCACGAATCCGATTTCGCCTTTCCAATCGGGGGTCTGGCCGCCGGGATCGACGGTCTGCCACAGCTTCACATCACTCCGCTTTGCCCATTCATCCAGTTCGCGCTTATACACCAGATCCCCGACGCTGCGCGCGCCGTAGATGATCGTCACGTCTTTGAAGCGATCCCGCTGATCGAGGACATTCCAGATGACGCAGCGAACTGGCGCCAGCCCGATGCCGCCGGCGATGAAGACGACACTTTGGCCAGCCATCTCATCAAGCGGGAAATGATTTCCATAGGGACCACGGAAACCCATGGTGTCACCCACATTGAGTGCGCGCATGGCTTTCGTGACCTTGCCGACCAGCTTGAAGCTGCATTCAATGTAGCCCTTGCGCGTCGGTGGCGAAGCAATGCAGAAAGTGCATTCGCCCGAGCCGAAAACGGAAAACAACCCAAACTGCCCGGCCTTGAAATCGAAGGCGGACGCCGTTTCGGGCGACTTGAACGCGAGATTCAATGTGCGCGTGTCAACGGTTTCATCGACGATATCTTCGATACGCACCAGGTGCGGTTGGTAGAGGTTCATGATCTTTCTCCGCGGAGTTGTGGAGCTTCAGCCGATGTGGCAAGGCGTTCGATTTCCGCGAGCAGCTCCGGCAAATCCATCCCGCCCGGGCAGGCTCGCGCGCAGCGACCACAGCCGCTGCAGAGGATTTTTTCGAATTTCTTCGGATAGATCGCAAACTTGTGAGTCACCCGCTGGCGGAAGCGCGTATTCTGATTGGCACGCGGATTGTGCCCAGAGCCATGTACGGTGAAGCGCGATGTCTGGCACGTGTCCCAATTGCGCCGACGTTCACCGCGATCAACGCCTCTCGCCTCATCCACGATATCGAAACAGTGGCACGTCGGGCACACACTCGCGCAGGCACCGCACCCATGGCAGCGCAGCGCGATGCTCTCCCACAACGTATGTTCGAAATTGGATTCAAGCCACTGCCTCACCGCCGGCGGAACCGGGTTGAGATTGCTTTCGACCTTTTTTCTGGCATCGGCATGAAAGCGTTTGGCCGCGTCCATTCCAGTGGAATCCGAAAAACGCGCCGCATGAGCCTGCACCAGCGATTCGCCTTTCTCCGTCAGAACATCAACATGGTAGCCCCCATCGACAGGCGTGAGGAACAAATCGCTGCCGGCCGTCGCATCCGGACCCAAGCCGACGGCTGTGCAGAAGCATGACTTATCGAAACCTCCGCAGGCAAGGCCGATGATGGTTGTCGCATCACGCCGGCCGAAATAGAGCTCGTCGCGATAGTCCCAATTCATGACGCAATCGACGATTCCCGGCGCTGCCGCGTCACACGGCCGCGCGCCCAGGATGACGGTGGCGGGAAATTGTGTTGAAATTTCTTCGATCTCCACATCGGATTTTTTCTGCTTCCAACGAAGCAGGATTTCCGTCGGCGGCATGAAAAACTGCTTGAGAGGGCGCGACGGGAGTGCGCCGTCCATCGCCAATTCTTCAACCTTGGCGATCCTCTGGTAATCGACCTGCTGATAAGGCGCCCGGCCGATCTTGGCCGGCGCCACTACACGCGTGCCCGCGGTCAGAAGATCTTCGGCGAGCCCGCGGAGATTGGTCTGAGACAGGTATGTGGTCGTTCTCACAGAATGAACTCCTGCTTGTCGTCAAGACGGTAAGCGCCGATGGGCGCCGGCACGGAAGGATCGTCCGTGACACGATAATTAAAAAGCTCCCGCACAATGAGTGACGTCTTGCGCATGAGGAGGCTGAGCGGGATTTTCGCCGGGCATACGCGCTCGCACTCGCTGCAATCCGCGCAACGTCCCGCTTGATGGAGGACGCGGCTGAACTGCCACGACAGATTGCCCTGCCGATGCGCCGAGCTTTCAATCCATTGCGGCTGGGATTTGTCGGCGATGCAGCGTTCGCAGAAGCACATGGGGCAGACTTCGCGGCATGCATGGCATCGCACGCACCGGGCCAATTCGGCTTGCCAGAACGCCCAGCGCTCTTCGGCGCTCATGGCATCGAGCGCCGCAATCAGCTCATCGCGCTTCCGATTGACCGGCGGCGCCGGAGGCAGATCCCCGATCAGGTGATCGACCAGCTTGGGTTCGCGTATATCACACTCAGCGCAACGCGCCGCCACGGTATCAGGCGTCAGTGTCGTGTCGGCAGCCGGGTCGCGGACAACCCCCCCGCAACGAACGCCGATCAGCACGACGTCCTCACGCCGCACCTGCGTCTCACGGATGAGTCCGGCCACAGCTCGCGAATCGCATCCCTTCACCACAATGGCCTTTTTGCCGAGCGGCACGAGATGGTTTCTGCGAGGCGAGAGGTAGCTTGCCAGGTTCTGCACGCAACGCGAGTCGAAGACGAGACGATCCGCATCCTCCGCGCGTGTGATAAAGGCCGGGCGCACGCCTCGCGGGCCTTCTTCGTAACCGATGACAATTTGAACCGTCTTCTCGGTGAGTAGTTTCGCGGCCAGTTCCTGGAGGGCCTTCATTTCCAATCCTCCGTGAGATTGCGGAACGCATCAAAGGCGCCAAGCCCCTGTATGCGCGCCGTGGTCTCATTCACCACATCCGCCCATTTCTTGCCTTCCGAAGCTGAAACCCATGAAAATGTCAGCCGCCGTTCATCGATGCCGAAAAACTTCAAGAGTCCGCGCCCGATGGCAAAGCGCCGGCGCGCATGGTAGTTGCCCACTGAATAATGACAGTCGGCCGGGTGACAGCCGCTCACGATCACTCCATCTGCACCCCGCTCGAACGCCTTGATGATGAACAGCGGATCGATGCGGCCGGTGCACGGCAGCCTGACGATCCGCACATTATGCGCCATGTGCAAGCGGCTGGTTCCGGCCAGATCGGCGCCGGTGTAGGTGCACCAGTTGCAGACGAACGCCATGATCCGGGGCTCGAACCCCTGAGCGGCCTTGGCCGTTATTGTTGATGTTGTAGTCGATGACATTCTTATTCTCCTTCACCGCGAGCAGCGGTGAATTCCCTGATCAAAACGCATTGATCTCCGCATAGATCTGCTGGTCGGTGAAGCCTTCCAGCTCGTCCGCCTTCGATGGGCAGGTGGCCTGGCACGTGCCGCACCCCTGGCAGACGCCCGAGTTCACTTCGGCCACGATCTTGATGAGGTTGTCATTTTTATCCCTGATCTCCTTGTGCTCGATCGCTCCGTATGCGCAGACGCGTTCACAATGAAAGCAGCCGACGCAGAGAGCCGGATCGATGTGTGCGACAAGCGGTTCGCGCTCGAGCTCTTCCGCACTGAAGAGGCCCAACACCTTCGAAGCCGTGGCACTCGCCATCGCCACCGAATCCGGGATGTCGCGCGGCGACTGGCACGCGCCGGCCACAAACACGCCTGCCGTGTTGGTTTCGACAGGGCGCAGCTTCGGGTGCGCTTCATTGATGAAGCCGTGACCGTCGTAGGAGATCGAGAGCTTCTGCGCCAGAGCTTCGATGCCGGGTTGCGGTCGCATCGCCGTTGCCAGCACGACCATATCCGCGTCGATCACCACGGGTTCACCCGAAAGCGTGTCGACTCCGAACACCTTGATCACGTCGCCTTCACGATACATCTTGGAAACGCGGCCACGCAGATAGAGCGCGTGGCTCTCTTCGATCGCCCGGCGGGCGAATTCGTCATAGCCCTTGCCGGCGGCTCGGATGTCCATGTAGAAGACGACTGCCTTCCCATCATGGACCTTGTGGTGATAAAGCATCGTGTGCTTCGCCACGTACATGCAGCAGATTTTCGAACAATACTCCATGCCCTTGGCGGGATCACGCGAACCGATGCATTGAAGGAAGGCGATGGTCTTGGGCTCTTTGCCGTCGGATGGGCGCAGGATCTTGCCCGATGTCGGGCCGGATGCCGAAGCCAGCCGTTCGAACTGCAGCCCGTCGATCACATCGGGAATCCTGCCGTAGCCGTATTCACCATAACCCTTCAGGTTTTCGGCTTCCTGTTGTTTCCCAATCGAGTAGAGCTGGTAGCCCGTAGCCACGATGATCGCTCCGACCTTCTCGGTGACGAAGCTGTCCTGCTGATCATAATCGATGGCTTGACGCCCGCACGCTTCGGCGCATCGGCCGCAGGCCTGCTTCTTGGCTCCGCGCGCGCGTCCCTTGTAGAGGGCGCAATTTTCGCGATCAATGACCGGGATGTTGGGCACCGCTTGCGGGAAAGGCACGTAGATCGCCGAGCGCTTGCCGAGTCCCACATCGAATTCGCTTGGGATTTTGCGGTTGGGGCACACCTTCTGGCATTCGCCGCATCCGTTGCATTTGCTCTCGTCGACGCTGCGCGCCTTGCGCCTGATTCTCACCGTGAAGGAACCGATGTAACCTTCGACCGCATCCACTTCGCTGTACGAATAAAGTTTGATACGCGGATGCTGGTAGACTTCGACCATGCGCGGAGTGAGGATGCATTGAGAGCAATCCAGCGTCGGGAAAGTTTCCGAGAGCTGGCTCATGTGACCGCCTATGGAAGGTTCTTTTTCGACCAGCACCACATCGCGTCCGCCGTCGGCGATATCGAGCGCGGCCTGGATGCCGGAAATGCCGGCTCCGATGACGAGTGCGCGTCGCGTGATCGGGATTCGAATCGGCTGAAGCGGGACATTGTGCTTCACCTTCTCGATCATGAAGCGGGCGAGGTCGGTGGCCTTGACGGTCGCAGCTTCACAGTCCTCATGAATCCACGAACAATGTTCGCGGATGTTGGCCATCTCGCAGAGGAACGGGTTGAGCCCCGCTGAAGATACCGTGCGCCTGAATGTTTTTTCGTGCATGTGCGGCGAGCAGGCAGCCACGACCACACCATCCAGCTTTTTTTCGACAATGGCTTGTTTGACCAGAGCCTGGCCGGGATCGGAGCACATGTATTTGTAGTCTGCGGCGTGAGCCACTCCCGGCAATTCGCCAAGAGCCTGGGCCACGCGTGCACAGTCCACGGTGCGGCCGATGTTTTCGCCGCAGTGACAGACGAATACGCCTATGCGCGCCATTATGCTTCCTTCGTGGCAGTTGGTTGATTGGTATGGGCCGCCGGAGTCGACGCTGCAGCCATAAACTTGGTGGCGGGTGCAGTGCTGACGAAGTGACGGCCGAGGCCGAGGCTCTTGGAATCGCATCCGAGAGCCATGCCCACAAGCTGAGTAATATAGAGGATAGGCATATCGAACGGCTTGGTGCTCCTCCGCGACATCGCCTGCTGTCGCATGTCCAGATTCGACTGACACATGGGACATGCAACAAGCAGCACGTCGGCGCCGGCTGATCGCGCGTTCTCGAGGATCTCGCGGCCGAGGCGCACGACCGAAGCCGATCGCGAGAGAGAGAAGCCGCCGCCGCAGCAATCGAGCTTCTTGGGCCATTCGACCGGCGTTGCGCCCGTCGCCCGCACGACTTCCTCCATGACTTGCGGCGATTCGAATTCGGCGCAATTCGTGACCTTGGGGGGTCGCACGAGCAGGCATCCATAATAGGACGCGACCTTCATGCCGGTCAGTGGGTGTGTCGTCTTTTGCTTGATGACCGGGGCCATCTTGACCAGAAGATCGACGATGTTGAGGACGGCGACCGAGTTTGCAAAGGGCTTGCCGAGGATGCCGTTGACTCGTTGGGCGAGGGTCGGATCGTGAGCAATCTCATCGCGAGCTGCGGCAAGGCGGCTGTAGCAGGCCGCGCATGGGGCCAGCACTTCGCCGTGTTTTTCCTCCTCCGCTTGTGCCAAAGTGCGCGCCGGGAGGGCGATCCCGAGCAGATGGTTGGTGGCGTGAGCCGATGTGGCGCCACAACATGCCCAGTCACGGATCTCGGCGAGCTCGATGCCCAGCGGCACGGTGATGGCTTGCAGGCTTTCGCCGTACTCCTTGCCGGTTCCGTGGAGCGAACAGCCGGGGAAAAAGCCGATTTTCATTTGTGATCCTTTCCCTCGACGCATGCCTCAAAAATGCGGCGGATCGATGCGATGTCCTGGTTGCCATGGGGCAGAAAATTCAATTTGCCGCGCGTGATGAGGCCGGGCGCGGTGGCGACATCATCGAACAGCGCACCGGACTTGGTCTTGTACCAGATCACGAGACCCAGTTCATACATACGCCCGAACATGCGGATCTGGTTGAGAAATGATTCATGAAAAGCGCGAATGCGGGCAGGCGTCTTTTCACGATGATCGCGAAAGGCGATTTCGCGAAGCCCGTCAATGAGCCGCGCGGGGTCGATTTCATTTGGGCAGCGGCTGGTGCAGGTTTCGCACGTCAGGCAGAGCCACTTAGACTCATCACGCATGAGGCGGTCGCGCCTGTCGAGCTGGATCAGGCGGATCATTGCATGCGGCCCGACGGCCATTTCATTGGCCATGGGGCAGCCGGCGGTGCACTTGCCGCACTGATAGCAGCGTGCTGGATCAACGCCTGTCAGGTTATGGATTTCATGGGCCAGCGAATCACCGCTTGAATTGCGGCCGTTTTCCGGGGATGATACGGATTGAGAGCTTGTCATAGCTTTATTACTCGAATGATGTCCAGCGACTGGATTCGGCTGTGAGAGCCGTCCATCGTTGAGACAGCGGCGATAACATGGGAGATGACATCTTCGCTGATATGGCACATATCAAACAGGAACAGAATGGATTTTCGTCGCGCGTGCAAGATTATGCACTCCCCGTTGATCGAAGAGCGTTCTCGATTTCAACCCGCAGCGTCAGCGATGATATGGGTTTGTCGAGAAACTTGAAGATGGGCAGTTTTTCATCGGGCTCAATCTTCATGGGCTCATTGAGCTCCTGGTTGAGCGCAGAGATCATCAAGATTGGGATTTTGGGGTATTCGTGATGGATTTCGCGCGCGAGGTCGAATCCGGGAATACCGTTTTCCATCATGACATCGACGATCGCGAGATCGGGCCTGGCAGTCTTAAGTTTCTGCCGGGTTTCCTTGGTCGAGTTGGCCATTACCAGGTCGTAGCCGACGCATGCGAGCGCGGTTTCATACTGAGCAAGGATGTCAGGGTCGTCATCGACAAGCAGCAGTCGGAACAAGAGGACCTCTCACTTCTCGTGCTTGCGCACGTGTTTCGTGGTGGGACGAGCAATACATCGGCAGATCGCTGCAAACGCAAACTCTACCGGATGATCGAAATCAGTCGAGATTCCTTTTAGCATCATCGCCTCGAACCTTGACATCATACCAAGTTGTGAAAAAATTAACAACGTTTATTATTTCACAGTATCATCGGATGACGGACCAGGCGTGCCAGAAGAAATATTCCTCGGGAAATGCCTGTTTACGAAACTGAACAACCTATTCTTTCCCCCTGCCTTATGTATGAGTTAACGCATGTCCGAGCATCGGGCAGCATCTTCCCGACAAACGGTCAGAATACGCAAAAGTGCCCGTAATGCATCATCAATCCCAGGCATCGCGAAGGCCTGGCTGATGACGATGCTGTCGAGTGGTAGGCGGCGACTCGCTCGGAAGGAAGGCCGTTCATCCTCGTAAATCTGAAGCGAGAAGCATATGACTGCTACGACCCCTGGCAAGGTCGCTTCCTGAATTGCGATGTCGTCCTGCCTCCGGCCCCTGACCGAATGCCTGTCGGGAGCCAAAAACGGACGAGGTCGATTGAAGACCTGGAGCGTCGCATGCAGGATCTGAAATACCCGATGGCCTATTTCGCACCATTCTTCAAACTGTTCTCATCACTTGACCGCACAACGCCTGCTCGCGTCAGGCGCGCGACGGTGCCTGCACAGCCCAGTTCTGCATCGTCTCGCGATGCGGCACTACGATCAAGACGCGCTGACAGCCGCCGAATTCTTTTATGGCCGTGACGACTACAACCATGTCAACATCGACATGAGCTTGATGAAAGGCAGGCACTGTGGCTTTTACTTTTTTCCTGGTCCTTGACATCATAGAGCGAGTGAAAGGCGATGCAGACAAGCAGAGCGATCGAAATCGGCGAGCATGAAATCCATGTCTGGTGGGCTGGAACCAATCCATCCCCATCACCGGAAGCCGCTCAAAGACTTCACCGCATCCTGGATGCGAAGGAGCGTGAGCGATCTTCTCGGTTTTTTTTCGAAAAGGATCAGACGCTGTACGTCTGTGCACACTCGCTGCTTCGCATCATGTGCACTCGATATCTCGGAGGTCCGGAGAGTGCCTGGCGCTTTGAAACTGAACCCAACGGGCGTCCCCACATCGTTGAGGATGGTCGCGCTTTGGTGGATTTTAATCTCTCCCATACTGAAGGTATTGTCGCCTGCGGCTTTACTCGAAGCGGGCGAATCGGGGTCGACGTAGAATCCGTCTGCCGGAAAACCGATTGGAAGGAGGTGATGAAACGGGTGCTGAGCCATGAGGAACAGAAGAGTCTCATCGTGTTACCGCCGGAAGAAGGCCGCGAACGTTTCTTCGAGTATTGGACCGTGAAGGAGGCAATCGCCAAGGCGTGGGGAATCGGCGTCGGCGTCGATTTTCGGAAGATCGAAATCGATTTGGGCGACAGACAGCCGCGACTGGTGCGGAGCCCTGATGGGACGGCCAAGCCGTCGCTGCTACACCTGACATCCCTCGCTCATCACCGCCTTGCCGTTGCGTTCACCAAGATGAGTGACGGAACATCATGCACGCCTCATAAGGAATTGGTCCTCATGATCAGGCAGTTTCCGGAATCCTGGGACGTCGTAAAGCCGGAATAGAATCGAAAAGACGAATACTTCTTCTACCTAACCTGGCGGAGCCAGAACCAAAGATGGTGGGGCGCACCACCAGGGCGACTCAGGACCTCTCAGGAAGCCAGGAAGGGAGGAACAGAAGGTAGTGTGCCGGCAATGGTGTCGGTTCGTTCCTGGTTTCCTTTCTTCCTGGCTTCCTGAGAGGAATTCGCGATTATGCCCTATCAGAGGTCTTGCCATTTTGTGCACAGAGTTGACTGGTCAGATACTAATCCTCTACCCTTCTCACATCCGGGAACCGATCGCTATCGATAAACATCAGGAATGAACGGGGCGTAGGAGGTCTTTCATCGATGTATGAGATCTGCAAAGAAGTCACTTTCGCCGCGGCGCATATCATCAAAGGCCACCCTGGCAAATGCTCGGGCCTTCACGGCCACAACTGGCGCGTGAGGCTCTACGTCACATGCGAGTCACTGGACTCGATCGGGATGGGGATCGAATTCAGCCGTATCAAAGAGATCCTGAAGGGGATCACCGATCAATTGGACCATCAGGATTTGAATGCGTTGGCAAGCTTCGAGTTACAGAATCCGACCGCGGAAAATATGGCTCGCCATATCTTTCAGGAAACCGCCAGGCGCCTCAATGCTCCAGGACGCCGAGTATCACGAGTACAAATCTGGGAGACAGATTCCAGCTCGGTGACATATACCGAGTGAATTTTTCGCCTGGATCTCATCTCGTGCGCCGGAAAGACACGGCTGTCTCAAGCACGCACCTGTTACCCGGCCCTCTCTGCACAGCTGCTGACGCCGGCATTCATGCTCATCAATGACGTCCAACCAAAATTGCGAAATTGCATCTTCGAATCTCCATCAAAAAAGGCGGAGCCGTCAGTTTGACTAACGGCTCCGCCTCTCTAAGATCGAAACTCCGGAAGACCTTGCTCGCGCCTTTCACGATGAGGAATCAGGGGCGATAGAAGCGAAAATATATATTCGCCTTTTGTCGCCCCAGCCCAGCTCATGGGCGAGGCGCGATCATTCCAGTTGGAGAATTTCCGAGATTGTTTCTCTTTCTCTCCTTAGTACATTCCGCCCATACCACCCATGCCGCCGCCTGGAGGCATCGCAGGAGATTCCTTCTCTTCGGGAATCTCAGTAACGAGCGCTTCAGTGGTGATCAGGAGCGATGCAATGGATGAGGCATTTTGAAGGGCACAGCGTACGACCTTGGTCGGATCGATGACGCCTGCTTCGATCATGTCCTCATAGGTTTCCGTTTGCGCGTTGAATCCAATGTTGGTCTCCATGGTGTGAACCTTGGAAACGACGACCGATCCTTCCACACCGGCATTGTTGGCGATTTGCCGAATGGGTTCTTCCAGAGCGCGTTTCACGATGTTGGCGCCGATGGCTTCATCACCCGTGAGCTTCAGCTTTTCGACGGCTGCCAAGGATCTCAGCAATGCCACTCCGCCACCCGGTACTATGCCTTCTTCAACGGCCGCTCGGGTTGCGTGCATCGCATCTTCAACGCGGGCTTTCTTTTCCTTCATCTCGGTTTCGGTGGCCGCACCGACCTTGATGATGGCGACGCCGCCAACCAGCTTCGCGAGCCGTTCCTGCAGCTTCTCGCGATCATAGTCAGATGTGGTTTCTTCGATCTGGCGCCGGATCTGCTTGACACGCGCATTGATGGTATCCTGTTTGCCGGCCCCTTCAATGATCGTCGTGGTATCCTTATCGATTGTGATTTTCTTGGCTCGGCCCAGGTCATCCAGGTGGACGTTTTCGAGTTTGATGCCGAGATCTTCAGTGATGGCCTTGCCGCCGGTCAGGACGGCGATATCTTCGAGCATTGCCTTACGGCGATCGCCAAATCCCGGGGCCTTGACGGCGGCGGCGTTCAGCGTGCCGCGGAGTTTGTTGACAACGAGTGTTGCGAGGGATTCGCCTTCCACATCTTCCGCGATAATCAGGAGAGGCCGACCCATTTTCGCGATCTGTTCCAGAATGGGCAGCAGGTCCTTCATGGAGCTGATTTTCTTTTCATTAATGAGGATGTAGGGGTTTTCGAGAACCACTTCCATCCGTTCTGTATCCGTCACGAAATACGGCGACAAGTAGCCGCGGTCGAACTGCATGCCTTCGACGACGTCGAGAGTCGTGTCAAGGGTCTTGGCTTCTTCGACGGTGATGACGCCGTCCTTGCCAACCTTTTCCATGGCCTGCGAAATGATTTCGCCGATTGCTTCATCGTTGTTGGCCGAAACGGTGCCGACTTGAGCGATCATCTTAGCGCCCTTGACAGGCTTGCTCATCGACTTCAAGTGAGCGCAGACGGCCTCGACCGCCTTCTCGATCCCCTTCTTCACCTGCATCGGATTGGCGCCGGCTGTGATGTTTCTGATCCCTTCGCGGAAGATCGCCTGTGCCAGAACTGTCGCCGTCGTCGTGCCGTCACCGGCGATATCCGACGTCTTGCTGGCGACTTCCTTCACCATCTGTGCGCCCATATTCTGCAGCGGGTCTTTGAGCTCGATTTCCTTGGCGACAGTCACACCGTCCTTCGTGATTGTCGGAGACCCGAATTTCTTATCGAGGACGACGTTACGACCTTTGGGTCCCAGCGTCACCTTGACGACATTTGCCAGGGCGTTGACACCCACCAGGATTGCCTGGCGAGCTGTCTCCCCATAACTAATCTGTTTTGCCATCTTGAGAAGAACCTCCTTCGCTCTCTACTTGCTGATTGTGCCGAGAACTTCATCCTCCCGAAGGATGATGTATTCCTGGCCTTCGATCTTGATTTCATTGCCGGCATACTTGCCGATCAGAACCATGTCCCCGGCCTTCACCAATAACGGAATTCGCTTCCCTTCATCGGTCATGCGGCCGTCGCCCACGGCAACCACTTCGGCTTCCATGGGTTTTTCTCTTGCCGTGTCGGGAATAATAATCCCGCCACTAACAACTTCCTTCGGATCAATCCGCTTAACAAGAATTCGGTCGTAAAGGGGTCTCACCTTCATAGCTTGCCGTTTCCTCCTTGAATGTCCATATGCGATATGAATCGTGCTCCCATAACGGCACTATCATATTAAAGTCCGAACGTTCTGTCAAGGGATTGAAAGAAATCTTAGTATATCTCACTCAACTTTTTTTAGTTTATCATTCGTAACCATGGCGAGAACTGTCCGTTACCGAGGCCAGTATCAGGCTGAGCTCATTGAGTAAGGATGTTCAGAACCTTTTCCTGATCATAGCCATCAAATGAACCATTCAGCTGGACACTGAGGTCGGCCTTGACGACAATTTCAAAATCCTTGGATTTTCTGAGAACAGGATTGCTCGTCTGAATCAAGTATTTCCCCTCTGGCAATTGAATGGTGCATGGTGTTGTCAGCGGCATTTCCAGCCCGACAACAGGAAGATTAGATGATACATCGATGATGCGATCGACTTGAGCCCAAGGGAGAATGTTAAAAACAACGGAACCGGGTGCACGATCCCCTGTTTGTCGCTTTGGGGTTGAGTGAAAGACGTAAACCAAGGCCGTAAAAAGGAGAACAATAGCCAGGATGCACATGGTCATCGCTCTTATTCCTCCCAGACGTTGAATGAGTCTGGGTGTCGGCGAAGAGGGTTTAATAGCAGCCAATTGAGTCTCCTCCATAGGAGATGGCATCGGGGGCGGGGGCGGCGATGGCGGGGGCGGCAATGGCTGGGGAAGTGTCGTCCTGGGTATTCGCAGCCGTCGTGTCGTCACCGAAGAAGGGCTGGTCGAATGATCAAAGTCAACATAGTTGGTGGCCTTTTCCAATTCCAGGCGCTGCTTCCTTTTCGTCACGATCATGTTTTCAGCTTCGCGACGTTCGTTGTCTTCGCGCTGCTGGGCTCTATGAGCGAGCTGCGAGGCTTCCACATGGTCGGGGTCGATTGAGAGCACTTCCTGAAAGCGCAGGAGGGCATCTTCGTAAAATTCACCGTTGAGCAGCTCACGTCCTTCCATGATGAGCTGCCCGGTCCAGGCTTTCCGCCATTCACGTTCTGCCGTCTCGGCCAATCGCGTCGCTTCATTATGCTCCGGCGCGATCGTCAGCACTCGATCGAAGGCTTCCTGAGCTTCCTGGAATTGGGCCTCCCGCATGTGTTGCTCCCCCCGTTCCATGATCTCGGTGATGCGGCGCTTTTCCGCTTCAATTTGCTCATCATGGCGCATCTTCGATATCAGGGCCAGCAGGTCGCTCGACATCGTCGCGATGCTCTGATAGCGAGTACTGACGTCCTTGCTGAGCGCCTGGTTGAGAATACGCTCGAGATCCGGCGGCGCCTCGATGCCGAGACTCGACAGAGCCGGCGGCGATTCGTTCACAATCTTATAAAGAACGGATGTCATTGTGTCCGCATGGAAAGGTTTCTTGTATGTGAGAAATTCAAAGAGGACGGCGCCGACGGCGAAGATGTCGCTCCGCCCATCCACCTTGACTCCTTTCACTTGCTCCGGCGACATGTAATGCACCGTGCCCATGATCAGCCCGCTCCTCGTCATCGTGGCCGAGGAGGACATGCGAGCGATTCCGAAGTCCATGATCTTAACAAGGCCGTCATCAAGGACGCGGATGTTAGCAGGCTTGACATCACGGTGAATGATGCCGGCTTGATGCGCACAGTCGAGCCCATCGCAGACCTGGCTCATGATATCGAGCTTACGGGTGATCTCAATCTGCTGCCGCGCTTTGATGATCTTGTCAAGGTCGGTGCCGGTGAGAAACTCCATCGCGATATAGGGATGCATGCCTTCCTGCCCGAGATCATAGATCGTAATGACATTGCGGTGGCGGAGGGTTCCAAGCGACTGGGCTTCCCGATAAAAGCGCTCCTTCAATTCCTCGTCAACTCCGACCGACACCATCATTTTGATGGCGACCTGGCGGTCGAGGACCGGGTCATAGGCCTTGTAGACAATGCCCATGCCCCCTTTGCCGAGGATGTCCTGGATGACGTATTTGCCGATCTTCTGAGGTTTTTCCGGCACCGTCACGCCCCCATTAAGTTTCCGTGATCAAATCAAGAATCGCAGCACCTGGCAGGCAGCCTTGAGGAAGAGGAATGCACATCTCCCGCGAGGCCGATCTCCTTTATTCAATGCTGCTCGGCAGAAGCCGGGATCTCTCCGGATGTGAACGGCATCGTGATTCCAATATGGACTCACAACATGCTCTCGCATAATCGTTCACCGTTGTTCAACCAGTACAGCGAATAACAACGGCCGTGATGTTGTCGTCTCCACCTGCTTCGTTGGCGCGATCGAGGAGCTTTTCGCAGGTGGCGGCTGCTGTAGGTTGCCCGTGCAGGATCTGTTTGATCTCGTCATCGTCGACCATCGTCGAGAGCCCATCGGTGCAGAGCAGGTAGATATCGCCCGGGCATGCCTTTTCATTGAGGATGTCGACTTGCAGATCCCAGCGGCTTCCGACGGCGCGTGTCACGACGTTGCGCAGCGGGTGAGTCTTCGCCTGGTTCCGGCTGATGAGTCCCGAGAGGACCTGTTCGTTGACCCAGCTATGGTCGCTCGTCAGTTGCCTTAAATCACCCTCCCGCAACCTGTAAGCGCGGCTGTCGCCAACATGGCCGACGTAGAGGTTCTCGCCGGAGAAGAGCACAGCGACGACAGTCGTCGCCATTCCTTGATACTCGTGCCGCTCCTCCGGAAGCTTGATGACGCGGCGGTTGGCGAGACGGATGGCGATCTTGAGGCGGTTGGCGTCAAGCGTCATCGACTCGTCAATTTCGAACGGCCATGTGATTTCGCGATCGGAGCCCGTCAAACGAACGAATTCCTCGATGCTCTCAACGGTAAGCCGGGACGCGACTTCACCGGCGGCGTGGCCTCCCATGCCGTCGGCGACCACGAAGAGACCCTGCTCGTCATTGACGACGAAGCTGTCTTCATTCCCATTTCGTTTTCGGCCGGTATCACTTCTGCCGCAATGGTCGAGTTGCACGAAGATGTTTCTTCTTCCTTAAAAAATAGAATACTTTTCTACCATACCCGCGCCGCGGAAACAAGCAAGGGGGCACGGATGCCACGGTAACGTCCAAGTCAAGCCGGTGCCACATCAGGAAATTTTGAATTGGTGAAGTCTCATCGATATCGAGTCAAATCCAGTGCGGTGAGCCTGACTGAAACGAAGCAGAGTGGAAAAGCTCATGAGCTCAGGAAAAATATTCAGAGACCATGAATTAAGGTTGTGGCTAAGCCGATGATCAGAGGAGCTTGCTCGACATCTCCGATCTCTAACGCGGCATGGCCGCAACCAAACAAGCCGGCTTCGACAACCATCGCAATCGAACCTCTCAGGAATGCAGGAAGAGAAGAAAGCAGGAACGGATTTTTATTTCAACCAGCAGTGGTGGTTTCATAAGCCATTCCTGCATTCCTTTCTTCCTGGCTTCCTGAGAGGAATTCACGATTTTGCCCTATCACAGGTCTTGCCATTTTGTGCACGGATTTCACCGATTAGACACCAATGCGATCGTCACAATTCTACACACCTGAGCGTATGATCTGTCGGCTCCACAGCCCAAGAACTTCCTTGCAAATGTGGTTGTTCTTGTCTAAGCTATTGATTTGAAAAACGAGATAAACAGGATGTTGATGCAACATCAATCGGCATCAATCTTGCACATTTAACAATGATTTGGAGGCACTATGAGCAGAAAGTCCAACTGCCGCAGTGAGTATGGTTTTTCCCTTGTCGAACTGCTTGTTGTCATCGCGCTGATTGGTATCCTCACCACGCTCTCCATCCCCAGTCTGAGGACTTTCTACTATGGATATCAGATTAAGGAGACGGCTCAGCGGTTGAGCATGATCGTCCAAAAGGCGCGTCTTCGCGCCATCAATACACGTTCCCCAGTCACGCTTGCATTCTCCAAAACCGGCGATACGATTTCAGTCGTCATGCAAGAAGGAGTGTTAGGTTCGGGTGTGTTCAACGGTGAGCAATTGACTTTTGATGGAAGAGCACGTGTCCTAATCGGTTGGAACAGCGGTGGGGCGATGACCAATTTCGCAATCAGCTTTCAACCCGATGGTGCAGTCACGAATGACTCGGGCAATGCAGCCTGGAACAACCCGCCACGAATTGATATATACGATCAATTTCACGCCACGATCGTATCTCCTGCGTACTTACGAATCAGCCTACGCGGGAGTACGATACTTGGAAATCTCAACATTAATCCGGATCTTGCCGGGCACACAACCTTCAATTCGACTGGGTATTATGTCGTCAGTAATACTGTTAGTCACCTCGAAGAACTAAGACGCGGCGTCCGCATAGCCACCACGGAATAGAGATAGGGAGAGGGTTGGAGCATGAAACAAATGGAGAAAGGGAATCCTGATCGCATGATCACCCGAAGCTGCCACAATGGACAAAGTGGCTTCACGTTGGCCGAAGTTCTCGTTTCGATGGTCATCGCTGCAGCGGCAATGATGTCGATCTCAACGCTCATTGTCATGAGTACGAGGAACACGTCCAAATCACGCCAGATAACATCGGCGTCCTCGCTGGCCGAGGGACTTGCCGACAGCATTCGGAACACTCGCCGGACCGACGTGGGCACAACTAATTGGAATTTAATAGCTGCCTATGGGACATGGGTAACTGATCCGACCAATCCAAACCCGGGGTACGTACGCGAGTATCGGGTTGATTACCCACCGGCAGGAGCCGGCCAGGGGCCGCCGGTTCTCCAGGTCACGATCAGAGTCACTCCCCTGAAAACAGGGGGGGTCGCTGGTAAGGTTTATGGGCAGACAGGCAGAAATACAGACCTTGTTTTCTTCATGCGTGATCCATACACAGATCCGCTGACCGGAATCGGAAGTATTCTTTCTCCATGATTGCTCTAGCATTTGGTGCCGGCTGGGAGAAAAAATTGGAGTGTGAGGAGGAAAAAGTGAAAGGAAAAAAGAAAAATATATGGTGGTTCCTTGGTGATTCCCATTCTGAATCGGGGTTCTCGCTGGTGGAGCTACTCATTTCGTCTTTCTTATTTATCATCGTGATGCTCGCCGTGCTGACGTTATTCACGAGCCAGGGAAAGGTATCCCGCGAAGCCAACCAACGCACGGATCTCATGGCCAACGCACGAGCCGCAATGGACCTCCTTACTCAAGACATCCGGGTGGCAGGCGCAGGCTTGCCGGAAGGTGCGGTTTATACATTCATTGACGGGGATAAGCCTTCAGCCGGCGGGGTCGGTGATGGAACTGTGGCCGGCAGCGATGATGCATCAACATATCCCGACTATATAGCCATGATGGCAGCGCCGGGAGAAGGTGCACCCTGTGCATTCAACCTGAGTGAAGCCAATGCTGCCGGATGGGCCCAAGGAACGACTCTCGACGTGCCTGCTCCACCCGGAGGATCCGCGGCTAACTTGAAAGTCCAGATGGATGCATGTGCTCACACATATCATCCCGCCGGTAGCACACATGACATCTGGCTCGTTCAAAGCGATGTAGGAGCAGCCTACACCATCATCACAGCGGACGGAGCCAATCCCTATACGGTTAACGGTACAAATGTGGACATAACACATACTGCCTCATCAACCTCAAGCGCTATCAACTTGCCATCGGGATTGCCGGGCGATCCTTCCACTGAAGCATTTCGAGGCGGGAAGCTTAGACTTGCCAACGACTATCGACTTGTTGCCTATCGCATAGCCGGCCAGGGCACTGATCATCCGGTCCTTCAACGGGCAATGGCGGATTCCGGCAATCCAACCCTCACCAACTTCCAGAATGTCGCCGAAAATGTGGAAGATCTCCAATTCGCATTCGCATATCTCAATTCGGCGGGCGAAGACAACAACCTAAGCGGTTACATGGAGACGGATGGAGGGGGCAAGAGCCCTTCCTTCAGATACCCTGCTTCATATAATAGTCCATCGACCGCCGCATCAACGGATCAGCCGCACCGGATTCGTTACATAAGGGTTTCCATAGTTGTGCGGACTGATCAGATTGATCTGAATCGTGTCGGGTTAGCAAATACTCTGGCGGCTGCGGCGCCGCTTTTTTACTCTCAACCAGCCCTTGAAAACCATACAACCGGCCTCGGTGTTTCCGACGGGCGTGCCAGGATCTTCCTACAGGAGGTCGTCAATGTCCGGAATCTTAATCTGCCGCCAATCTGAGCGACTGAGGGAGGAGAAGATATGACCTTGCGGCGAAAAAATCACAAATCAGAGGAAGGTTTCGCTATCCTGCTGACTCTCATGGTAACTGCTGCCTTATCAGTTGTTGCGCTTTCACTCATCCTCATAACAGAAACGGATACCAAAATTGCACTTACATCGCAAATCAACAAGGAAAACCTGAACATAAGCGAAGGCGCAATGCAATATGCCCTCTATGTGGTGCGCGAAGTGCCCACAGCAGGATATTTAAATTATCCATGGGAGAGCATTCTGCCGAATACTGCATTTGTACGGAGTGATGCAAATAACAATGGCTACCTCGACAACGGCACTCTCAGCAATGTGAACAACTTGAGCAACCCAACTTTTGCAAATGTGGATGACAGCGGCCAGATGCATGTTCTCAACGATCTGGCAGGGAATCCGATCCAAAATATTCCAGTGCACGCTCCAGGTGGCACAGCCGACTTAACAACCAACGGATACTACACGGCCTATGTCGAAGCGGTCCAAGGTGATGCAGACTGGAATACGACCGGAGGCGGTGGCACACCGGATTTGAAATTTGATCAATACGATTTCGACAGATACAGCCTGCTCCTGCGCGCACGCACAGTTGGCCTTTACGGGAGCATCAAGGATATTGTCATGGTTGTCAGGGTCGTGAAGCCGGATGGAACTCCTTACGGAGATGAGCCCGGCTCGACACAAGGTAGCGGAACCGGTGGGTCGTCATGGTCGTCGACAGTAACCTGGTAAAACATAGTCGTCATAAGAATGATTGAAATCGAAAAAGAAGAATTGCGTCAATCAGAAAGCGCTCCTCAATTTAGAGTTTTTGCGGGGGCTTTCAGCGAAATATCGAGAGGGGAGATCGAAAATGAATACTAAGAAGACGATCTGGAAAACCACATGTTGGGTGCTCTTGCACCTTTTTACTGGGTTCATTCTCTTACAGAGTGTCCCGGCTTTGCAGGGAGCAGCGTACTCAAACCTGGTGCCTATCAAACCCTGCGACTATCCACTAACTTCAGCATCCGCCACTTTACCGCCCAACCTGATGATCCTTATTGATACATCGGGCAGCATGGAAGAGGACACTAACAATGTCGGCCTCCGCCTCGGCGCCGATGATCCCCGTTCCAAGATGTCCATTTTGAAACGAGTCCTCAGTAAGCTGATTTCCAAAGAGTCTGTTAAGAATAACATTAATATTGGGCTGGCAACTTACAATCAGAGTCTCATTGGCGGCAACGCCGCTGTCATGAAATACGATTACGACTTCCTTTATGCGGATTCCAGTCAAACCCTAGAAACAGCGGCAGATCCGGCAACTGACCCGGCTCCCACGGGGGTCACTCGGGATATCAGCGGTCAATACCACCTCAATGGCACATACACTCTTATCGGGCCTTTCATTCCTATTACAGATTACAATACAGGTATCATAACCGGCGATTTTGGTGACTATGACGCCGTTGGCAACTTGAAATATCACTATCTCTGGACTTCATCCACTCAGGCTATCCCTGGCACCAGTTCGAACTATAACGCCGATGGCACATGGCATGCACACGATGACGCCCCCTCAAAGATCGCCGGCGCACTCGACCCGGATAACGCTTCCCTCTCGCTCAAAGGCGCCTTTGTCAACAATGATTATTGGTACAACTCATCGCCACCAACACCAGATGATACCTATATTGACGCGGATCCTAATGCGACGCCGAGCAAACACCGCATTCATATCATCAATAGCACTGGTCTTCAAGTAGCGGATAGCATAAACCCATTCGACCGCGGGTGGTATCAGTACGTCCAAATAAAACCGGATACTACTATTGCAACCACCAATCCCGGCATGCCAGGGATGCTCGCGTTGTTGAGAAACGAAATGGCAGGCGTAGTCGACGATGCCACTCTCGAAACCGGGGATTCCAGCATTGATAACCCATATTGGACGCCGACCGCAGCCGGCGGCACCCAAGCCCTCTGGACAGGACTTGTCGCTCGCGGCAATACTCCTCTTGTCGATTCGATGCAATGCGCCTACAACTACTTTAATGCACTAAATAACGCCGGGAAGACAAATAAATCAACCACATTGGAATCACCACCTGCTGCAAACCTCTCCTGCACGACGATCAGCCCGGTTATCGTCGATAGTATGACAATTTTCCCCACACCTCCGCCGCAGTCTTGTCGGAAAAATTATTTGCTCATCATTACAGATGGCAAAGACTCCTTCTACAAATCCACAACAACCCCTACTGCCAACACTGCGATCGACAGTGTCATGCTCGGGACTCAGCTTGATCATAGTGATGGCCTCATCGGCCTTGGCGTAAAGGTGATGATTCTCGGATATTCGGTGGACCCGAACGGTTGGGACCAAGTGCTCAGAATCGCTACTGACTCGGACATGGATTTGGTTGATTCTTTGGTAGGTGGCGATGCAGCCACCGATGATGATACGTTAGTCCCACCTATCCAGCCGTACCGTGCAACCAGCGAACCAACTCTCGTTGCGTCGCTCGAAGAAGCCTTCAATGCGATCGTCACAGCCAAGTACGCCACGACTGGGCCGATTCTTGCGACAAACCCGGATATTATCAGCGGCCATACAAGCACCGACTTCTGGGGCAATTCCCCCGTGCGAGTGAATCAGAATATGCTTGTCACACCTTATGCTGAATTACCCAAGTTCCAAGGCCACGTCGCTGCCTATCGTGTTTTCGATTACAATATCAGCGGAGCGATCACAATCGGGGCCACTTCAGCCGGTGTTGCATGCCCCGGGGCAACGCCATGTCGCCCACAATTGCTCTGGGATGCAGGAGAGCGAGCCCGGAGTCGAAGCCTCGTGCTGACTTCGGTTAGCTCGGGTGGCCTCACCCCAACATTGAGCAAAGTTGAATTCTTCCCGGATGATGCGACCCCTGGAGGGGTCTTCGCGACCGATTATTCCAGTCTCATCAACGGCGACAACATGGCGGAGGGGGTGACACTGGCTGATCCCATCAACTTTTCTCATGCTGATTGGAACACCTTGATTCGGTGGGTCCGTGATTCATACGGACTTGAGAAATGGACAAATGATCCAACTCTTCCAAAGGAGACTACCGGTGCGATGGGCTCGCCGATCCTTGGAAGCCCGGCAGTCGTCAGTCCTCCAATTCAAGACCCACCGCTCGACGCTGACTACATCACATTCGCCGAACAGCAAAAAAACCGGCCCACAATGGTCTACCAGGCTGCAGACGATGGTATGATTCACGCTATTGTCGGCGGCATGCCGAATAAAAATAGTATCCCACCTGTTGTCACATTTGAAGATGGGTACACGGATGCAGAGGATTACAGCCACTATTGGGGCGGTGATGAGCTCTGGGCATATATCCCACATGGGATCCTCAAACATCTCGTGAGATTCGGTTCAAACCAGGACCTAATTCCTCAGCCATCCATCCAACGCTTTAAACTCGTACCAGGCTACCTTGTCGGTCAAGACGTCGCCCATCACCGGTTCTTCATCAACGGAGACATCGTCACGGCCGACATAAAGATAGGGACGCCTCTGGAATGGAAGACAATCATCATGGGCGGCTATGGCCCGGGTAATGAAGGGTTCTGGTGCCTGGACGTTACCAACCCGACTCAAACCAGTGCCGCAGCCGGCCCGCGACAGATTTGGGATACCGACACAGCATGGTCAGCTACTGAGAGAGCAACTTTGGGGTTGACATATTCCACTCCAAGGATCGGCAAAATCAAGTGGAAGGATACAACAACCGGCGATATCACATCGAAATATGTCGCGTTCGTTGGATCCGGTTACCATGAGGATCGTGTTCCTGCTGATGATTCAGCTAACCGCGGCCGCACTTTCTACATTATCGACGTCGAGAACGGGAAGCTTCTTTACAGATACACAGTCGATGATGTCAATTCCACTGCGAGTGGCTACGATAATGAGAATAAGTTGGTTGGATCCGTCTCAACAATTGATGAGAATCTGGACGGCTATATCGACGATGCATATATCGGGGATCTTGAGGGCAGAGTATGGAAATTTGCAATAAACAATGGGAGTGGGACGGTTCAGGCGAACTGCTCAAGCCCATCCACCAATGCCTGCTCCTATAACGGTACCGACACACCAGTACCATTCTTTTTCGATGATGACCCGGTCTTAAATGCCAATCAGATGCAACTAACCGGGAATCCGGATCAAAGCACCGGCAAGCAACCGATCGTCATCCGTCCTGCTGTCACTCTTCAGTTCTACTCTGATCCTGTCGGTGGTGTTTCTGAATATGCTCCGTTGGTTTTCTTCGGAACCGGCGGCGATCCATGCCCCACCATGGGGGCAACCAGGAACTTCGTCGATGGATTCATTGATCCGGATCTCATCGGCGAAATTTCGCCGAAAGGAAAGCGATTCTGTACGGTTTCCAAACCTCTCTTTACACTCAGCGCCAACGAACAACTGAGTGGAAATCCGGTGGTCCAAGGCACCAAGGCCTATGTGACGACATTCATCCCATCGACCGATGCCTGTAGAAAGGGTCAGGGATATATCTACGTCATCGACTTTGGCGGCTGTCTGACATCCACTGGATGGTCAAGCGCACTCCCGAGCTCAGATATCACCGATCTGATGGGCACGGCAATAACACCAGGGAGCACTGGCCAAGCAATCGGTTCGTCGGAAGGCGCACCGGCCGGAATCGCCGCCGGGCCGGGTGGTGTTTATGTCCTTGGTGAAGGCGGCACAATCGTCGCCGTCCAGGGCGGTGCATCAAACACCGCCGGCACAGGGCCGAATGATATCAATCCTCAGCAGAAAGTGGGTACATCAGGCCAAATCTGGAGAGAAGAAGAGAGATAGCGAGTACTGAAATGCATCGGGAAGGCACGCGGATGAGAAGCATTCCACAATGCACGATCCGCGTGCTCTCCTATCGTCCGTCTTTACCGCTCTCAAGGATGCATATGCGAATCTTGAGAAAAAGCAGGTTCCTTATAGGGATCGCTCTAACTTTGACACTACTCAGTGCCCAGGAATCCCTTGTCGGCGTTGCAAAGGAGACTAAAAAATCGGCGCAGAGTCAACCATCTGGAATCAAAACATATACGAACGATGACCTGAAAAAATTCGAAGGTGATGTCCCATCAGCGCCGGCCAATTCCAAATCCATTCCGAAAACCGTGACGTTGCCTCCAATCCCTGCGGATCTGAGGCAGGGCGGCACTCAATTCTACGGCGATGAAGCCTACTGGAGGAAGCGAACAGCCGATCTCAGCAAGGCCAAAAGCGATTCTGAGACGGCAGCATCGGATCTACAATTACAGCTCAATCTCAAGTGGAACCAATTTTACGCAATGGATGATCCGGCCCAACGCGATCAAATCAACATCGAGATCAACATGCTCACCAAGAAACTCGAAGAGACCAACCAGAAGCTTCAAAAAACAACAAGCGATTTGGATAACCTCTCTGATGAAGGCCGAAAGGCGGGAGCGTTGCCAGGCTGGCTCCGGCAAGATTAATCGATTTCAAATCAACACTAACGACGCCCATATTATCTTCGAGGCGCCGATATAATCCAGATGGTGCTCGACAGGCAAGGGGTACGACCCTGCGAGCCCACGGCTCCCATCAGGCGTTTGCACATATTTCGGCTCCATTGGTTCATGTTGAAAAATCGTATGCCTTGTGAGATTATATCGATACGGATTGCATATTCCGGAAATTGAAATGAGATGTGGTGTCCTGGCTTTAAACATATCAGTCGGGGTAGATAACGACCATGACTAAGAGTAAAATCCTCTTCCGCTCGGCTTTGTTGGCGATCCTGGCTCTTTCATCATGTACGCGCAACAAATTACAAATCACCAACTTCGAAGTACAAAAACCCGGTTCAAATGATCAAATCAACTCAATTCAAGTGGGAGAGCACATTCTTATCAGTTGTAGGGTCAGTGGAATGAAACTGACCAAGAATAACCGCCCTGACCTTCAAGCTGATGTTCTTCTATTAAAAGAGGACAAAACAAAGCCTGACGGCTGGGCTATCGTGTGGTCTGCTTACACCTTGTATCAAAATGACGCGCCTCTGCCACAAGGAACACCTGCTTTGCGAATTGATGGCGATGTTATACCGAGCGTCGAACCGGGCGCCTATAAGCTCCGCTTCGTCGTCCGAGATCAGATCGCCATGACGAAGCGACAGGTCGACAAGAACATTCGACTGGAACGTACCGTTGTCACTCCTCCGCCCTCCTTCGCCAACTACCCCGAAACGACCGCTGCTGAAGCCGCGGCCAATCCGGGTACCACCTTCGATAAGGCAGTTGCACTGTATCGGTCAGGCGATTTGAATAACGCATTGGAATTGTTTCAACTGATCGCTGTGACTGAACCCTCCTACCCGGAGTTGAATCACAATATTGGGTTGATCCTGCTCAAGCAAGGCCACACCTCTGCAGGCGTTGATTTCTTCAACAGGGAACTCAACCGTGATCCGAATCACTATGGCGCACTCACTCGCCTTGGAGATATCCGTCTTCAGACCGGGGACCAAGCCGGGGCTCTTGCCTACTATCAGAAGGCGGCAAATGCCCATCCACATGTCGTCTATCCCTCCTTTAAAATCGGAGAGATCAATTTGCAGCAGAAAAAGTATGATGACGCCATCAGGGCGTTTAATGCGGCATTGCAGGCGGACCCCAATGATCAATGGTCGCAAATCAATATCGGAACGGCATATTATCGCAAAGGAGATAATGGTGCTGCTCTAAAAATATTCGAACTACTGGCCGGCAATCCCTCGGCACAGCCTGTCGTTCATCTGAATTTCTCATTGGCGTTGTATAAGAGCGGCGATTATGCTCGTGCCAAGGCCGAAGCCACTAAGGCACGGGATATGGGCGCACCGGTTGACCCGGCATTCCTGGCTATTCTGGAAAAGGCGACAACCTAAGATGTAGAGGATGTCGCCGTCGCTATTGATGGATTTTCAAGGCGACAAAAGAATTTTTCACTTTTGGGTTTTCGTACGCCACATAAGATAGAGATCCTGATCGCGGCCACATCCTATTGAGGGTTGTTACTGACCAAATTGATTCAGGCCTTCAGTGTGACATTCGAAGCGCATCCAATGGAAAATTCAAACCCTTGACCGGGTCGATTCGGATGGCCTCTTCAAATAATGCGATGGCCTTCGGCTTGTCACCAAGCACATTCAGATAGAAATAGCCGAGGTTGATTCGGGCCTCGTAGGAATCCGGTGCGATCGCCAACGCCTCCTCATAGCGCGCCCGGGCACACTGATAATCGCCCCTCATGGCACAAATGTTGCCCAGATTGACGAGGGGTTTTGGTGAAGCAGGATCGATTTGTCTTGCCTTTTTAATAACGGCTTCCGCTTCGGCAAGATTCCCCGATCGCGCGAGGCAGATCCCAAGATTGACTGTGTAGTCAAGGTTGTCAGGCGAGGCGTTCAGTGCCTGAGCATAATAGGACGCCGATCGAGTGTACTCCCCCTTTCCCCGCAAGACATCCGCATAATTGGACAGTGCCCTGGCTGATCCCGGTTGCTTGGATACGGCGTCCGCCCATAAGAATTCTTCGCTCGCCCAAATCCGGTTCCTCATCTGAGTCAATACAACACATGCGCACACCGACCCAATCAGCAAAACCACTGCGGTTCTCGACGCGACTCGTGACGGTAGGAGAGCCGTCAGGGCAAGGAGTCCGCACAGCGCGAAGCCCGGCAGATAGAAGCGATGTTCGGCCATCACCTCCTGGAGCGGGAAAATGCCCGAGCTCGGAAGATGCATCAAGAGCAAGAAGGAGAGCAAGAAAGAGATGACCGGCCGCTTTCTCCATTCTAAAATGATCATGGCCACAGCGGCCGTCAGGAGGATCAAGCCCAGGAGGGGCGCAGGAGAAAGAATCGCTGTGAAGGTCGGGAATTCGTGGGAGATTGTTTGCCCTCGTGGAAAGAAGAAGAGGCGCAGATAGGTTGGAAATGCGGCAAGTTGAGTGAAGAAATTCTCCTGCATACTCCTCGGGAGCGACCTGTACTCCAGGCGGAAGAAGACGATCACGCGGTGGATGCCGCCCGCCAGGAAAAGAATCAATCCCGGCGCCAGCCCAATCCAGGCTCGACGATTGCTGCCTCCAACATACAGCGCCGCATAGGCCAGCCACAGCAGGGGCGCCAGCCCTCCGATTTCCTTCGTACCCGCCGAGAACACGAAAAAGAGGAAGCAACCAAGCAAGCGCAGAATGCCGCCCGATTCACAATAGTCGATGTAGAGGATAAGGCTCAGCAGCAGGAAAGCCGCTGCCTGTATAGTCGATCGCGAAGAGATGTATGTGACAGCCTCGGTCATTAAAGGGTGCGAAATCGCCAATGCCGCGGCGAAAAAAGCCGCGAGACGGTGATGGCCTGCCCCAAATCGCAGCAGCCTCCTGAGCAGAAAATAAAAAAGAACCCCATTCAGGGCATGGAGAGCCAGATTGATGAGATGAAATGAAAAGGGATCGAGGCCAAAGAGGCGATCATTCAACATGAATGAAAAAACAAGAAAAGGGCGAAAAGGATTGCGGATGATGATGTCGGTGATCGAGGAATGCAGCCGGACGCAAGGGTCTTCGACAATCGTGACATAATCGTCATATTGAAATGGGACATGCAGCGAGTTGAAATAAGAGGCCAGCGCCAGGATCACCAGGATAAGCGGCAACCCGATCTCCCACGCCTGACCAATACGTGACGTCATCATGTTTGTCTTCCGCCTCTTGGATGTCATCATAGCGACTCCGCGACTTCACATGACTGACATGATCTTGTCGAAGAAAATTCTCAGGATGCCACTCCGATCGACCCACCACCGTTTCAAATGACTCCCTCCAGGGAAGTACAGTGTCGAGACGCCTCTTTCGATCAGCCCTGCGTGGAAAGGGTAATACAAGCGGCTGTCGGCCTCAAGTCCTATTCGCAGGTCTCGCTTTCAGGTTGTCGACGCAGCAGTCATCCCGGCGTCGGGATCAAGCATCCAATGGCATGGTCAACTCTTTGAGTTTGACACCATTTCACACGGCGTCTATATTAGAGACGCCATATGAACTTACCTAACTATCTTACGCTCTTCCGGATCTTCCTGGTTCCTCTCCTCGTTGTCGTCATCCTCACCAAGTTCGACGGCAAGGAAGTTCTCGGCATCACGATCTTGATTATCGCGTCGATCACAGACTGGTTAGATGGCTACATAGCCCGGCGGAGAGGACAGGTGACGAGGCTTGGAGTCATGCTGGATCCTATCGCCGACAAGCTCCTGATCTGTTCAGCCTTCGTGGCGCTTGTCGAAGAGCGGCTTGCACCGGCATGGATGGTTGTGATTATCATTGGCCGCGAGCTGGCTGTGACGGGGTTGCGTTCAATCGCAGCCACGCAAGGCATCAACATCGCCGCCAGCGAGCTCGGGAAATTCAAGCTCGTGGCGCAGGTGATAGCCGTCTGTCTTCTTCTCGGCAAGAAATTTTTGGGCGAATTCCAAGCGCTCGCGATGGCCGGACTCTGGATCGTCGTTGTGCTTGCCATCGGCTCCATGGTGGATTACTACATCCGCTTCATGAAAATGACTCAAACCAAGGGTGATGTCCCGATCATTACTTAGCGCAATCCATCAACGACTCTCCTGACAAACCAAACCTGGAAACCGTGGATGGAGACGGATCCATTCGAGAAATATCCGTTGCATCTGTGGGCGTGAGGCGCGGAATAATAATAAGAAGAGCCGTGGACTCTACACGAGACACCGGCTCCCACTCCAAGATTGAACCTCCTGGCATAATAGCTCCAATGCCGAATCTTGGTTTGGAGTGCAGCCGGAAATCGGCTATCGAGTTTTTGATGTCACGAGGCGGCTGAGTCTGAGGCGACTCAACCGCCAATAATTATCCTACATCAGGGAGCTGCAAAGCTTCCCACGGACTTGATTGTTAACTCCTCGAAATTCCCAATCAGAAAGCCCATCATCAACAGATGCTGATCCTTACTCCTACTGAATTTCCACCCGATCGCCGACTGAGATATCCTCATAGGATTCGATAATCCTGGCAGTGGAGACCTTTTCCTGTGTCATCACCACAACCAAGTTGCCCAGAACCCATCGGGGCAAATCCTTCCGTGATACTGAATAGAGCGAACCGGCAAAAGTTGAGCTGGAGACAAGGCGGCCTCGACTGAGATCTTCGCGGTAAATCGTCAGGATATCACCCGGGACGATACCATCACGACTTCCGAGGTCGATCAGCACATCATGCCCTTCACTCATGGCCATGACATTGTCCTGCGAATGGACGACATATCCTGTGCTGCGCCCCGTCGGTTGTTGGCACTGCGGAGTCGGCTTGAACGTGCCGGTCGGCACTGGTGATTCCTTGAAGGGAATCAGAATATTGCCGAGTTCGACTGCAGTGCAGCCCTGGACAATCGTGCCCATGCAGGTCTTCTCATAGATGCATTCGACTCGAACACGCCCGAGCATGTGATAGAGAGTGCCGAGGTCCTGATGTGTCACTGGATGCTTGAGATGCCCTTCATTGTTGACCACCATATACTCCATGCCCATGGCGATTCCATCGACCGTCCCCTTGTTGATGAAAACGCTATCGCCAACATCGAATCCGATTTTGGAATCCTGGTGCTCGGAGGCGATGAGACGAATCGACTCGTCCTGCCCATCGGCGACGAAGAACGAGCAATAAAGATCAGCGTCGTCGGCGAAAGCCCGGGGAGGCTTAGACTTGGTGAGTCCCATCGCTGTTGGCGTCTGAGCCACAGGAGTCGACGGTTGCGGTGGTTGCGCGGTTGCCTGTGGCTGTTCAGGAGCCGGAGCCGTCTCAGTGGAGGCCGGTGGTAGAGTGGTTTCAGCGACTGGAGAAGGCGTGGGTGCAACCGATTCGGGTGCCGGAGTCGCGGCAGGCAGTTCCCCTTCCTTGGGCGGGATGACCAGCTCATCGCCGACTTTCAAAGACTGGGCGTTCGACACCTTGTCCTTGTTGGCATCCCATATCTTGGGCCAGAGCTTGCCGTCCCCATAGTATTTTTCGGCAATGGTCCAAAGCGTTTCTCCTTCTTGGACCTTGTGGATTTGGGCCTCATTTGAGGCCGGCGTTGAGGTTCCATTGGCGAAAGAGAGTAGCCCAAACGCCAGCAGCAACCCACATATGACTGTCACAATCCGTGTCGCCATGAATACCTCCCTGATCGATCGTGAACATGGACGAACCCAATTTCGGATCTTCATTTTTCCTCCATCCTGGCCAATTGATCCTTGGCCACGAGCGCTGCTTCCGATTCCGGATAGGATTCGACGACCTTCTTGAAGGCAGCAGCCGCCTTCGGCAAGTCGTGCAGTCTCACGTATGTTATTCCCGACTTTAGATAGGCGTCGGGCATTTTATTTCCTGACGGATACCGAATCATGAGTTTTTGAAAGGCATCGAGCGCATCCGCAGGGCGGTTCATATCCAGGTTGCATTCGCCGATCCAGTACTGAGCGTTATCGGCGAGTGCGCTTGTCGGGAATCGCAAAATGAATTCCTCAAACCTGGCAATCGCTTGTGGATATTCCTTTTTCTCGTAAAGGATGAATGCCTCATTGTAGAATTTTTCCTGCCCAGCCATATTGATGGATGCGGGTTTCGCCATCCGAGTCGGCTGTCGCCCTTCGTAGCGATCGCCGGCTGGAGAGGTCGCCGGATGCGGCGTGGAAGTTGGGCTTGGCGCAGCGACATGCGGTGCCGGTTCGGCTGCTGCCGGAGTCGGCGCCGCTGATGCCGTCGCCAGGTCGAGCTCTTTAACCTGCCCTGTCTGGTCTTCCATCGGCTTATCGATCGGCTCCTTCGCAGCACTCGCTTTCAATTCCTCCAGCTGCTTTGTGCTGACCTGCAACTGTTTTTGAAGATCCCCTAACTGGATTTGTAATTGCTGAACCTGTTTTTGGATATCAGGAACGTTTTTCTTGCCCCCGCATGAAAACAGTCCGACAGAAAAAACCAGCATGGCCACCGGCATTGTCATGAGACCCAACAAGTGTTTCATCATTAGAATGGAGATTCCAGCACTCCGACCCGAGGTCAATTGTGAAAAATTTTACGACAATTGTCAACAGAAATATCACATAAGCCAATGGCCACGTCAAGGCGGCCGGCACGGTCCATCGAATAACTTTGCATGTGGAGGCGGGGAAATTGCAAAGAAATCGTCGAATTGGTGAATCCCTGTTCCATCTAATCCAGCCGCGGCCGATGGAGCAACAACGTTCGCTAATGGCGTGAGTGCCGCTGAAACTCCGCATCATTCCGCATCGCTCCGGCCGGAAAATGGGAGCCACAATCACCCCATGAAGGGATATCGCTAGATGAAAGCGAGTGGGGTTTCATTGTGAACGTGTGCGTTCGGGCGGGCGATTGACTCTCTCCCGAGTCACATCCCCCTGACCTTCACCATCGGAATCGCCTTCCAACGGCTACTGGGATGGACGGCAGATGTTCGTCGTACCGATCTGACAACTGATCCCCGAAATATTGCATTTCATCACTCACAACTTCAATATGACGACTGCTTGCGGTACACTCTGCCGACGAGGTAATAATGCCCTTCTATTTAAGGAGCAACCAATGAGAATCCCAGCCATAGCCTTACTGTTTGTCGTCGCGCTTCCGTTGTGCGCCACGACGATCACGCATCCCTTGCAGGAAGAAGCAGGGGTTTCGATCATCGAAGTGCCCGTCTATGTCACCAGCCATGATGGCAAGCCAGTGAGCGATTTGAAGGCTGAGAACTTCACTCTATACGAGGACGGCAAAAAAAAGGACCTTGTCTTTGCCCAGTTGATGGGCACGGGGTCAGTAGGTTCGCTACCAAATGGTATTGTTGAGAGCCGCGGCCATTTCATCTTATTCTTCGACCTCACATTCAACCAACTTGGAGGATTGAAACGGGCTCGCGATGCCGCCATGCAATTTATCAATGAGCAGCTTCCGCCAGGCGAATCCGTTTCAGTGTTCTCATTTGCACTCACAGACGGGGTCAAGATGCTCCTGAATTTCACAACTGACCGGCATAAGGTGCTTGAAGCGGTTGATTCGCTCAGTTTTACCAAGGCCCGCGATTTCCTCGCCGACTCCGCCGGCCTGGTCCCAAAGCCGAATTTTCTCCAGGAGCCTAATAGCTCCAACCTCGCCCAGAGCATGGCCCTGGAAGATGAGAATTCGCTGGTCATCAGAATGGGAATCAAACAGATGGACACGATGGCTTATAGAAGCCTCGTCAAGGAATATCTCACACAAGTCAGGGATTTTGCCAGATCTCTGGATGTACTGGACGGTCGAAAATACGTCATCTTTTTTTCAGCCGGCTTCGATACGAAGGTCATCGGCGGCCAGACATTGAAAGAGGCGGCCGATGATGCAGAGAAACTGATCCAGGGGTCGTTCATCGGCATCGATCCGTCGTCCCGTGAAATCGATACACAGCTCTTGGATCTTCTGACAACGGCCATGTCAAGTTTTTCTTCATCCGATTGCCGCCTCTATTGTATCGATCCATCGACGGTGGCAATGGGAGTGGATCCTGGTTCCTCCACCTCCGACTCTGATGCGGTCGATGCATCTTTGCGCCGCCAGACATCGCTTGGCATGTTCGCATCGGAAACGGGCGGAAAGGTGTTCAAGAATGTCAACGATCTTTCCGGCCCACTCTCATCAATCGTCTCGGAAACACGCCAGTATTATCTTCTTGCATACAATGCTCCCCCCGGAAAAGGGGATGGAAAATACCATGCGCTCAAAGTCGAGATCAACCGTCCCGGCACAAAGGCATCGTTTAGAAAAGGATACTACGAGAGTAAGCCTTTCGGGAAGTTCTCGGATATTGAAAAGAAAATTCAGATCGCCGAGATCGTGAATAAAGACCGCCAACTGAACCGGCTGGCCATGAATGTACAAGCCCTGATCTTCCCCGGCGATCCACGTGACGTGCGATGGAAAGATTTCGCGAGAGTCCTTGTGCAGGCAGCTCTTCCCGGGCCTCAATTCGGGACCATTGAAAAAAACATGGAATTCGACATTTACGGCTTTGCATCAATCAGCAACAATACCATCGTCGACTATTTCCACGGGCTTTTCAAGGTGAAGGACCGGGCCGATCTTGATCACATCGCTCAAGGTGGTCTCTCCTATACCGATCTTCTGCTGCTAGCGCCCGGCCAATACAAAATAAAGATCATTATCCGAAACAACCAGACGGGTGATGTCGGATCGCGCGACCTGTCGCTCACCGTACCCAATTTCTCATCGCCTGGGCTTCATATGGCGACCCCCTGTTTCCTCGCAAAGGGCTCCAATTGGATGAATGTCCGAGGCTACGATCCACAACACCCTCCCGAACGCCTCAAAAATATCCATATCGAATACCCGCTGGAGTACCGGAATAAGGCATGTGCGGCCGCCATCTATCCGAATCTTTCGCAGCCCGGTGATCATATGGTGCTGATTAAGCTATATGGGATTGAGGTTGATCCTCAGACCAATAAACCCAAGGCGGGTCTTGAATGGCGCATCATCGACGCGGATGGCCGGCAAAAGGGCATTCCAACACTCAGTCTCGCTCAGAGCACGAAGTTACCAGATGACTCATATGATCTTCTTTTTTCGATCAGGCCACCAAGTCTCGAGAAGGGAATTTACTGGTTGCGCCTGCAGGCTCTCGATCCAGGTACGAGCCACACCGCGATTGAGACAATCCCATTTTTCGTCGAGTAAGAACGAGCCTGGAAGGGAGGAGCCGGGTTCGAGCGCGCTCCTCTTTTCATCTTCAATTCATCACAGAGGGTGTGGCGCCGAAAAACGTGCCAAAAGCGCCTGTTGATTTCCGCCGTCATCTGGTCGAGAATATCGGCGCATGCATATCGCGCTCATTCTGGTTGCCATCTTCTGCGCTCTTGGTATTGCACTGTTTTTCTTCGTTCGAGCGGATCGCCGTGAACGCGATTTCGTGCATCACGCGAGTGACGTTGATGAATCGAGAATGGCCTTTAAGGCCGCCGCATTGGTTTCCATCAGCCAGAACATCAATTCCCAACTATCGCTTGATCGCGTCCTGAGCCTGATCGTCGGCTATGCAGGCCCGATGCTTAAAGCCGACGGCGCGTTTTTATTCCTGCCGGACGATCGAGCTGATCTCGAGCTGACTGCCGGCTGGTGGAAAGAGCATGTCTTCTCAACGGATGATCTCAGAGGGATCGCCGGCTATTCCTATCATCGCGCACAGGCAATCAGCTTTCCGGATTGCGACATCGAGGTCGCACCTGAATTGCCCGGAGTCGCCGTTCCGATCGTCGCCTACGATAAAACAACGGAACAACCACGGACCTTCGGTGTGCTGCTCTGCACACGAAAATCCGGAGAGGCGCCGTTCACGGCCGAGGATGTCGATTTTCTCATGAGCTTCGCCGATCAGGCGGCGATTGCAGTTCGCAATGCCGAGCTATATGAGAATCTGCAGACGGCCAACCGACGGCTCCAGGATCTCGACCAGATTAAAACCGAATTTTTGGAAATCGTCAGCCACGACATCCGATCACCCCTCAACGCCTTCATCGGATTGATCGATATGCTCCTCGTCGATGAAAAGGAACGGCGCCTCCCGCTGGAGGAGCGTGAAAAAATATTGGGACAGATGATCGAACGAGCCCAAAAGGTGGCGCTGGCTGCCGGCGAGTCACTGTCAATCGCCCAGATCGAAAGCGGGGAAATGGTCATTCATCCGGATTCAGTCTCCATCGAAGAAACGCTCCGGAATCTCGATATCAGGCCGCCGAGTCGATGCGCACTCAGGATCGATGTGCCGGAGAATTTGCCTCCTCTCCTCCTCGACGGCGAGCGCCTCCGACAGGTTCTCAACAACCTTCTGGACAATGCCTTCAAGTATTCGCCTCAAGGTGGCGACGTCACTGTCGTCGCCAGGCTTGAAACAGCGCGGAAACCTCCGGTCCTCATCATCAGCGTTCGCGACCACGGCATCGGATTCGATCCCGATTCACAGCAAACGCTCTTTAAGAAATTCGGCCGGATTGATGTCGGCCGGACTCGCTCGATCGCCGGAATCGGTTTGGGACTCTACATTTGTAGAAAAATTGTGGAATACCACAACGGCCATATCAGAGGAGAAAGCGAGGGACTCGGCCATGGAGCTGTTTTCACGATCGAGATACCAGTGTCGAACGCGCCGGGCGACAAGCCTCAGCCGGAGACTCCACAGTGACACCCGATTGAGTGTTCCTTCCCCCGGAGGAGCTATAGAAGACTCCTCCTGCCCGGTGATCCGGTATGGATCAGTTGGAATCGCCCAGAATGCTATGCAACTTCTCGCGATAGCCACGGCTCATGGTGAGCTGCATCCCGCTTCTGAGAATGACGGCATATTCGCCGTGAAACCAGGGATGCAATTCCTTAATCCGATCGATGGCCACGATCGTTGATCGGTGTATTCGGACGAACTTTTTCGGGTTCAGTTTTGTCTCAACACTGTTCATTGTCTCGCGTACCAGATGTGAATCTTTGCCGATGTGGAGGCGCAGGTAATTGCCGGCCGCTTCGATACATTCAACCTCATCGGTTTTCACAAAGAAAACACGGCCTCCGGATTTGATGGCAAACCGTTCGATATATTCGGCTGCCGGCTTCAGGCTCTTGAGAAGCGCTAGAAGACGCTCGTCCAGTTCGCCGATCTTGCGTGTCCCAAGCTGTGCTCGAACACGATTCAATGTATCTCTGAAGCGTTGCCGGTCGAATGGCTTGAGGAGATAATCGAGTGCATGGACATCGAATGCACGCAGGGCGTAGACATCAAAGGCCGTGACAAATACGACGAAAGGCATACGGTCCGGCGGAATCGCGCCGAGAACTCCAAAACCGTCCATTTCGGGCATCTGGATATCAAGGAAGACGAGGTCGGGTGAGTGCTCGAGGATGGCTGCAACAGCGCTGCGGCCATCGCCGCATTCTCCGACGCATTCGATATCCGTTTCGCCATCGAGCAGCGACAAGATCCGTTCGCGGGCCAATGGCTCATCGTCAACGACAAGCGCGCGAATCGACACGTGTCACCTTCCTCTCTCGGGTGTTACCCGCGGCAATCTATCGTTGGCCGCCGGAAGAGTTATCGGCCACATCAGCCGGCATCTGTTTTTCATCAATGGCGTTTCTCTGTGCATTCGCTCAGCCGCTTGCTTGCATGTGGAATCTGTTCAGGCCGGGGTTTCGGCGACGTCGTCACACCGCCTCGAATCGGAATCTGGAGGCGTACGGTGGCTCCACCCGTCGGGGCGTTTTGAAGGATGAAATCATGGCTATCGCCATAGAGTCTTTGGAGCCGCATCCGGGTATTGGTCAATCCAACGCCTTCGCTCAACTTATTCCCATCCCGTGTCTGGAATCCATCCCCATTATCCCGCACTTCGATCTCAAGCAAGCCATTAGTGCGAACGGCTCGGATTTCGATGATTCCTCCGTTGACTCTCGGCGAAATCCCATGACGAATGGCATTTTCGACGATCGGCTGGAGAATGAGGTTGGGGACGGGGATTTCGAGTGTATTCGGATCGATTCGCAGATCAATGCTCAATCGTTCGCGAAAGCGGGTTTTCTGGATTTCGAGATATTTTTCAAGGAGCATGAGTTCCTGGTGCAAAGGAACTTCTTGATTGGCAGTCATCTCCAAAGAATGCCGCAGAAGGTCGGCCAGACGAGCGATCGTTCGTTCGGCGCCGTCCGGATCTCTGTGAACGAGCGCCGCGATGGCGTTCAGCGTGTTGAAGAGGAAATGCGGTTGTAGCTGGGTCTTGAGGAGCTGGAACTGAGCTTGGGCCAGCTGGGTTTCAAGTTGCGAGGCCAAGAGCTCGCGTTCCCGAAAACGCTGCATATAGTCGATGGCATACACGACACCAAGCATCCCGAAATAGATGACGAGATCCCAGGGCATGTTGAGTGAGATGAGATCCTTGACCGCCTCGTAAATCCGGCTCGGGACATATCGTGGCGGAGTCGCGAATACGCTGATAAACCTCGCCATAAAAACATAGAGGAGCGTCGTGAGCAGAGCATACAGAGGCGCTCCGATCAGATGGACGATTAATGCTCGCGCCCCAATCGTGGGTACGAGAGGGAAACGCCGAGCCAACCAGATGACGAGCGGTGTGAGAGCGCCCATCGTGTACCAATCGACGAGGTTCCACAAAAGGGCTTGCCACCACTGGAAAGGCTGCCCACTGGCTCGCAGGTAAATCAATGAGCGCCCGGTAAAAAGCAGCGCGATCAGTGTCCAGACGCCCAGAATTTCCCAAAACCCCCGCAATCTCTTATATTTCATATCCACTCCGATAATATCATTTTTCCTCTTCCCAATGCCCACATCCACTCTTCGGGGATAGAACGGCGATTCCCGGTGGCCGAAGACGGATTAGGCGAGTTGAATCGCATCGATGTATTTCCGAGTGTCATCTCCTCATTTTTCCCTGGCGCATTCACTTATGAATTTTTCCGGGAGCAGGCGGGAAGAAGGAGCCTTCGGCGAACCTCAATCAACGCAGGCCCTCTATTGAGCGATCTGCGATGATCCCTCTCTTTCAATATCCCAATAAGGTCAAAACGAATCGACCCTGGAATCGAGACACGCAGAGAAGAAGACTAGCTCGGTCCCGCCCCTTGCTTCGGCTGCTGCTCCTTCTGGAGCACGGCATCAATTCTCGATTTCAATATCGTTGCGTCGATTGGCGTGACGAGATAATTGCTCAGCCCCATTTTGATGCCTTTCATCACCGTTTCAGCGGCTTCGGCAGAAGACATGGCGATGATGGAGATTTTATTCAAAGCGAGATCACGCTTCAGATGATCGAGAAGCATCTCCCCTTCCGTTTCCGGTGTTCCCATTTCTATCATCACGATATCGTACGAAGGAGTCCGCAGGATTTCCAAAGCTTTCCGGCCGTTCTCCGCATAGATGGCTGTGTGGCCGAGCTGTTCAAGCATGCGTGCGAGATTAAGGCCCTCTCGCTTATGAACATCTACCACGAGTATGTCGCCATATTTTTCCGGTTCAAGGTCGCGCTGCCGCTTCCTCTCCAATAGCGCTTTCACCTTTGTTTTAAGCAGCGCCGAGTTGATGGGCTTGAGCATGTAATCCTTGGCGCCCATTTCAATACATCTCACAACGTTTTTCGAATCATCCATGGCAGAGATCATGATGACCGGGATTCTCCTCAAAACGGGGTCCTTTCTCAGCGTCGCTAGAACCTCATAGCCGTCAATCTCAGGCATCATGATATCGAGCAGGAGGAGATCGAAGGGCTGAGATCGCATCATTTCGATCGCCTGCCAGCCATTCTCAGCGGCCATCGCCTTGCATCCCATCTGTTCCATATTGCGGGCGAGCATCATCCGGTTCAGCTTGTTGTCGTCGGCGATTAGAACTCGGCCGGGCTGTTCATCCATCTCCTGCCTCCTGGCTCGTTTGGGGGCTTCGTACGACGTTCATCACATGTTATTCTGTCATACTCCGGGGGTTTTCGAAAGCCATCATGGTTGACCCCTATTCGCGAGTAAACACACGCCTATTGCGACAAAATGGCTTCGGAGCCTCTGCGGCACGGCTCGCGAGGATGCCGAGCCCTCTCCTCCGTATATCAAGCATTCCCCTGATCGATGGTTTGGGAGGGCGAGGCTCCTGCCGAGCCGTCATGCCGGGTCTGTCGAGACTATCTGATGGCTTGCCGCCATTCCTTATCCGCGGATTTCGGTCATCAGGAAAATTTGACCGAAGGGCCCACTCATCTTTGCTCACTCGCAACAATCATCGTCCCTCAGAGCTTCTGTGATTGACATCACAGAACAAACCCTCAATTTTTGTCATATTTCGGAAGAACAGACTGGATACTGAGAACCTTTCGCTGTTCATTTCAGGAAGGAATGCCATGAAGAAACTACTTTCTCTCGCACTTTTCATGTTTATCGCCACGGGTCTTTTCGGGCAGGGCGTGATCATCGATCATCGATGTACGGATATTTCCAAGATACCGTCCAACTGGATCACACTGGCCAAAAGCGCGCTACGGGTCACCTACCAGCACACATCGCATGGAAGCCAGCTCATAACCGGTATTTCAACTTTCCGCGGCACTGATCCCGATGGGCTCTATTATTACACCTATTCCGGGTACGGCTATGACCCGACGCCATTCATCAATGATTATGGTATGCCCGACGCCAATGATTTGGGCAATCCCAATCGCACCGACTGGAACATAGCGACTCGCAATATCCTCACTCGATCCGGTGGCTGCAACCGCAATGTGGTGATCTGGTCCTGGTGCGGCGAGGTTGGTGGAACCCAAGCCGAAATTCAGACATACCTCACACTCATGAATCAGCTCGAAAGTGATTTCTCAGGCGTGAAATTTGTTTATATGACCGGGCACTTGGATGGCTCTGGGCAAAACGGCGGTGTGAATCAGCGGAATGAACAAATCCGGACCTATTGTCGAAATAATAATAAAATCCTGTTTGATTTCGCCGACATCGAAAGCTGGGATCCAGATGGATCCACCAACTACATGATAGAGAATTGCAACGACAATTGCGATTATTCCGGCGGTAACTGGGCGCAGCAATGGATCGCCGCTCATCCAAAAACGGCACTCGCCAATCTCGCTGCTCAGTGCGGCTCGGGGTGTTGTGTCCATTCTCAGTCGCTCAATTGCATCCTCAAAGGAAGAGCGTTGTGGTGGCTGCTGGCTCGCATCGCCGGCTGGGACGGGAGCACCGGCAGTACATGCACTCTGACGTGCCCCGCCAATATCCGAGTCACGGACTCTGACGGCAATGGCTCGGAGGTCGTGACCTTCGCGGCGCCCACGACGAGCGGTTCATGCGGCACGGTGACATGTACGCCGGCATCGGGATCGAGTTTCCCGGTTGGAACAACCACCGTCAATTGCTCGTCCTCAACAGGCGGCGGCTCCTGCTCTTTTACTGTCACCGTCCAGGCGAACACTCCCTCCTGCACACTCACATGTCCATCAAATGTCATTGTGACCGATCATGATGGAAACGGCGAGGAAGTGGTCACCTACGCGGCACCGACGACAAGCGGCACATGTGGCACCGTTACCAGTACGCCGCCATCAGGTTCCACATTCAAAGTCGGATCGACAACCGTCACATGCACGTCCTCAGCAGGGGGCGGTTCCTGTTCTTTCACAATCACCGTCCAGCCTGCCGGAGGAACCTGTGCATTGACCTGTCCGCCGAATATGACGGTCACTGATAAAAACAACGACGGCCAGGAAGTCGTCACCTTCGCCGATCCGGCAACGAGCGGAGTCTGCGGCAAAGTCACATCTGTGCCGCGTTCCGGTTCCTTATTTCCAGTCGGAACAACAACGGTGACATGCGGTTCCGCCACCGGTGGTGGCTTATGTTCGTTCACAGTGACGGTCAAACCTTCCCCGGACGAACCTTTGTCTGTGACATCCTGTCTTCCTTCGAGCGGTCGCCGCAACAGTGCAGTAAAAATCTCAGTCTATGGCACGGGATTCGATGTTGGAGCCAAACCGTGTTTCGGCAGTGGCGTGAAGTGCACTTCAGTGCAGTGGATCTCATCGCATGAAATCCAGACCACGATCTCCATCGGCAAAAAAGCAGCGAAGGGGAAACGTAATATTGTTGTCACCAACCCCGACGGCGCCTCTGTGACGGCGCGAAAACGCTTCCAAATTAAATGAAATGAATACCAGGCCCCGATGATGTTTGCGAATCGACGACCACGGATCCATGAACGATCCGAGCACCAGTGCGAGGAGCGGCGGGTACTGATGGAAGCCGGCGGCCGACGGCTTTTATCGGTACCCGTCCGGGTGCTCTCTTAAGAATCGCCACGCATCTTCGATGATGACGGCAAGATCTTCCCGCTGAGGTTTCCAGTTCAGATCGTGTTTGATTCTGTCTGAACTGGCGACAAGGATCGGTGGATCGCCCGGACGGCGGATCGATTCAATGACGGAGATCGAAAGTCCTGTGACGCACCGTGCTGTCTCCAGGACCCGCAGAATCGACGCCCTTTGTCCATTGCCGAGATTGTAAAAGCCCGAGTCATGCCCTCGACGCAGCGCGTACAGAGCGAGCACATGCGCCTCCGCAAGGTCTTCGATATGAATATAGTCGCGTTCGCAGGTTCCGTCGTCTGTCGGATAATCAGTCCCGAAAATATGGAAAGCCGAGCCTGTCAGAGCGGCATTGAGGATGTTGGGTATGAGATGGGTTTCCGGCCGATGCACTTCTCCGAGCAGACCGTCTCTAGCGGCGCCGGCGGCGTTGAAGTATCGCAACCCAATGTATGCCGGGCCACCGACTCCCTTCAGATACGGAAGCAGATCCTCGACGGCCTTTTTGCTCCATCCATAAGGATTGATGGGCCTTTGAGGATGTTTCTCATCGATCGGTACTTGCTCCGCGACACCAAAAGTCGCCGCGGACGAAGAAAAGATGAAATGATGTACGTTTCGGGCGGCCATTTCCTCCAGGAGTGTTAACGTGCCGACGAAGTTCATGCGCACATAGTCGGATGGCCGATCCATAGACTCGCCCACGAGTGTCATCCCGGCGAAATGAATAACCGCATCGATGGCTCTTTTCTTCGAAAAAATATTCTGCAAAATATCGCGATCGGAATAATCCCCTTCGATGAAATCAACTCCGGGCAGCAGGCCCTCGATCTGACGATGTCCTGTCGAGAAATTATCCAGAACGATGACATGCTCACCTCTCGCCTCGATCGCTCGCGCCGTGACACTTCCGATATATCCCGCTCCACCTGTCACAAGAACCGTCATCTGCCTGTCACCTCCGCCCTCATTCTATGATGCAGAAGCTCGATGACAAAATCGCAAGCCGGACCGAGTGTCTTGAGGATCTTTTTCAAAACACATATCCTCTCAGTTTATGCCGAATTTGAGTTGCAAATGATTGCTGTCATAATAGAAAAGATGCAAGATCATATCAGCGAATTCCTCAATAAAAAGACGATCGCCGTCGTCGGCGCGACAAACCGGCCCGGGCGCTTTGGATATATCATTTTCCGGAACCTCCTGGACCGCGGGTACAACGTCCTTCCAGTACACCCGATCCTCAAGACAATCGACGGGCACAAAGTCTATTCGAGTCTCACGGACATCCCCGAAAAAATCGACGCGGTTGATTTTGTCGTCACCCCGGCTGTCACAGAGAAGGTCGTGGAAGAATGTGCTCGACTGGGGATCCGCCTTGTTTGGATGCAGCCTGGAGCTGAATCTCGAGCCGCGATTGATTTCTGTGAACAGAACGGCATCGCCTGCATCCACGGAACCTGCGTCCTGATTCATCACGCGTGAGGTCATCCATATGCCCATCGACGAATATGAATGCCGGGAATGCGGCCGTCATTTTGAAGTGCAGCAGCATCTCGGGGACTCAGCCGAAGATCTTGTTTGCCCCGCTTGCGGCGCAAAGGCGCCAGAGCGGATTCTTTCGAGTTTTTCCTCGGGGTCAAGAGGCGGCAGCTGTGGCCCGTCGAAGCCCACTTGAAGAATCTGATCGGCTGCAGTTGGCGGCTACAACCCACGCGGCTCCGAAACCGAATCGTGAATTTGTCCGCATTCGAAATCATCGGAGTTGTCAACGCACAGGTCAGCAGAGCCGGGCTTGACACCAATGATGTCGACATCCACGGCCACGACGTTGCGAGCGGAGATCTCGCCCTAAGACCGCGATTGTTGTCGATCGCTATATCTGAAGCCGGTTTTGCGGTAAAATCCGGATCGTCATCACGAATCGCCATCACTCAGAGAAGCTTATGGAGGAAACATGACGGATGGATCACCGGGAAGACTCATCGTCGTTGAAGGGATCGACGGTTCCGGCAAGTCGACTCAGATCTACCTGCTGAAGCGGTGGCTCGAACTGGAAGGATACAAGGTCGCTTTCACCGAATGGAACTCCTCGGCGCTTGTCCGTCGCGCCACCAGGCGCGGCAAGAAGAAGTTCCTGTTGACACCCACAACCTTCTCGCTGATTCATTCAACCGATTTTGCAGATCGCTATGAACGGGCCATCCTCCCGCGACTGCATTGCGGCTACATCGTGCTCGCAGACCGATACATTTACACGGCCTTCGCCCGCGACACCGTCCGTGGCTGCTCTCCCGCTTGGGTCCGTCAACTCTACCGTTTCGCGAGCAAACCACACATCACCTTTTACTTCAATGTGCCTCTGCCGACGGCTATGGACCGCATCTTGACGGGTCGGCCGAAACTCAAATACCACGAAGCAGGGATGGATCTGAATCTATCCAATGACATTTATGAATCATTTCGTCTGTTCCAGAGCCGTATCAACGACAACTATCACAGCATGATCGGCGAATTTGGATTTGAAGTCATCGATGCGACTCTCCCGATCGAAGAGCAACAGGAGCAGATCCGCCGAATTACCGAAGAGCAGATCGATCTGTCCGCATTTCGGCAGAGGTCCTCGAAGCGAGGCGCCCATGTTTGAGAAGAGGTTCTATGGCGAGGGACTGCCGGGCATCAAGATCGAGACACTGAAAGGACTCCTTATCGTCATCGAGGGGTCTGATGGTTCGGGGCGATCGACGCAAATCGAGCTGCTGAAGGATTGGCTGGAACATCGCGGGCATTCAATCATCGATGTCGGATTGAACCGTTCCGTGCTCGTCAGCCAGGAACTGAGTCAGGCCAAGGAGACGAATATCCTGAGCCCACGGACTCTCTCGCTGTTTTATGCAACCGACTTCGCCGATCAGCTTGAAAACAAGATCATCCCATCGCTGCAGGCCGGGAGCATCGTCCTGGCGGACCGATATATTTACACTCCGATGGCGCGCGACATCGTGCGCGGGGCTGAGCGTGAATGGGTCGAAGCCGTCTATTCCATCGCACTCGTGCCGGATGCGGTCTTCTATCTGAGCGTCTCGCCGCGCAACCTGGCCGAGCGCACCTTCAATAAAATCCAATTTCTGGACTACTGGGAATCCGGAATGGATATGCACCTCTCCCTTGACTGGTACACGTGCTTCATCCGCTACCAGCGGCTGCTGCAACAGGAGTTCCGCAGGATGAGCGCTCGATATGGGTTTAAGATGGTCGACGGCAATCGTCCAGTAAGCTCCTTGAACAAAGAGCTGCGGCACGAGCTCGAGCGTATCATCGAGCATTTTCAGGTGCCTGAGAAAGTGTAAAAAGCATGGAAGAACCCAAGCCCGCCCCGACGGTTCAGGAATTGCAGATTCGATCAACCCCGCGCCGCGATCTCCGCGTTGAGCTGAGTGTCCTCCAGAAACAGCTCAAGGAATGCGCTCGCAACTGCCTCAAACGCCTCGACACCGGCCTGACGCAAGCCATCGAATCCACAAAAGGCGATTCCGGCGAAAAAGTGACTCAGGAAACCGCTCGCCTCATACTGCAAGAATTGCGCACACTCAACCTGAAACCAGCCAAAGGACGGCGGAAGGATCTCAAGAGCATCGAGCAATTCATCGAACGCGCATTCGAGATATTGCGGAAACCGGGAGAATAATTCCTGGAAAAGTGCCGGCTCGCGGTTCCCGGTCAATCATCGGTTGCACATAAATTGTCCGGCCATGGGAATCGAAATCGCGTTGCAGAATCCTCATACCAGGCCCCACGCTGGGAATAGAAAACAGGAAACCTGCAGCTACTTCGAGAGGCTGTGGACAACATCTCGAATATCATCCAGTCCCATCTGAAGACGCTCTTCGTGCGTGCGGAAAGAGAGGATGCAGATTCTGATGGCGAAACAATCCCGGAGCATGGTGCCGGTGAGATAAACGCGCCGTCGCGAATTGACCCGGGCCATCAGTTCGCGATTAAGGGCATTGAGAGAATGCTGATCGAGAGCCGGCTTGTGGAGGCGAAAAGCCAGGATGGAGAGCTGAGGCTCGGCAAGGATCTCAATGCCATCGATCGCACGAAGGTCCTTAACGGCCTTCTCGGCCAGATTCAGTTTTTCGTCGAGGTTCCTACGGAATGGTTCGATCCCATGCATCTTCAGCGGGAGCCAGACACCGAGCCCTCGGAACGATCGGCTGAGTTCAGGAGAGATCTCGCAGAAATCGACAAAATCGGTATCTCTCTGCATGGCAGGCATATAGGCGGCCGATTGGCTGTGGGCACGCCTCAATTTCTCGCCATCGCGTACAAGAAGGCAGCCGGTGCCGTAAGGGAGAAACAGCCCTTTATGCGGATCAAGAACCAGCGAATCAGCCAGATCGATCCCTGCCATGCGCCGGCGTCCTCGCTCCGTTAGCATGAAAAAGCCGCCATAGGCGGCATCGACATGGAGCCAGAGATGATCCCGATGCGCGATGCGAGCGAGAGCCCGCAAATCGTCAATCGCTCCCGTATTGGTCGTGCCGGCATTTCCTACAATGAAAAAGGGTTGCAACCCAGCCGCCCTGTCTTCTGCTATCCGCTCTTCCAGAAGATCCAAGCGTATCCTGAACCGCTCGTCAGATGGAATTTCACGGACGTGAGTCGAAGGAAAACCGGCCAGGACTGCAGACTTTTGAACCGAGTGATGAGTTTGATCCGATACGTAGATTGTTCCTTTGAGAAAATTCTCCGGGAGCCGATCCAGGCGAGCGGCCACAATTGCCGAGAAACCGGCAAGTGAACCCCCGGTCGTGAGAACGCCACGGGCCTCGGCTGGATAACCGACAATCTGGCAAAACCATCTGATAACGTTCGTTTCCAATTGAACGAGCCCCGGCGCGGCAGCCCAGACGCCGACGTAGCGATTGACCGAAGAAGCAATCAGATCAGCCACAGCCGAATGGAAAAGTCCGCCTCCTGGTATATAGGCCAGGTAGCCGGGGCCGGCCGTGTTGAAGCTCTTGGGAATGATTTTGTGAAAGAGTAGATCGAGCAGCTCGGAGCTGGGTCGCCCGCATTCAGGGAGGGGTTCGATGAGGCTCCGTGCAAGTTCATCAGCGCCCTCAATGTCGACAGCAGGCTGAGAAGGAAGCGATTCGATGTGATCGAGGATACGCCGGGAGGCTTCTGCCAGAAGCTCCCGCATTTCATCCGCGCTGAGCTCGAGCGTCCTGTCAGGATAAGCCATTCCAACCTCGGTATCCATCGGCCATCAGGATACGGCTCCATGGGACCAATCTTGAAGCACGGCCAATTCTTAAATCATGTGATTCGTTCACGCCGGGCTTCCTCGTAACCGCCTCAGATGAACAGCAGCGGAATGCCACGAAAAAGTCCCGACTAACAAATGATATCGCATGAATCACCTTTTTTCACGTGAAGGAACTCGATCTTCGAAGACAATCCGGACCGATGCTTCGTCGATAATTTTCTGGAGAGCCGAAGCCGGCATGGGCTGGAACAGCTCCTCACAAGCCTTCAGGGGATTCAGATCATCCACGAACGATTCCTTGAAGAGGATGCAGATCCCCGCGTCCCGGAGCGCCTGAAATTCATCGTTGGCCGCTTCTTCATGCCACAAAGCCGCTAGGACTGATGGAGTCGCGCCTTCGGCAAGGAGGTCGATTTTGAGGCCGCCGATCGAGAGTCCCGCCGCAAGCCTCAAGGCTTCTCGAAGCCGATCGAGCTCTTCCAATGAAACACGCAGAATGAGAAGAACAGATTTCATACATCCTCATGGCTGTTCCGACAGCCCTGGAGGCACCCTCAGTAGCAATTCGGCTCGTTTCATCACGAATCAATCTTACGATGTGGACAATCGCGCACCGATCCTCCCCGAATCGGCGCTCAGAAGGTGCACTGCAAAAAGCAAAGCACATTGTGAACTCCGAACCATTGCGGACGCAGTCGAACTCCACTTGATTCCCTCACGACGGCGTTTCCGCCGCAGACTGCATCCACATGGGGGAAAACATGCCTCCGGATGAGGGATACTCATGTGAAGGCCTCAAGCGTATCGGACGTTTCGATGAGCCCCGCAAGAGTGATCAGCCCGCCCAGAATAACGACATTATTGTCAATCGAAATCCCGTGACGGCGACAGCTTTCGAAGCATGCATATAATTGCACGCCCGAGGCTGCCAGTGTTTCGAGGCCTGTGGACCTCATATGGAGGACACCGTCACTATAGAAAAAAATAAAAACGGCGACCCCGTCTGCACGGAGTCGCCGCGCCAGTTCAAGGCCCTGCCGAGATTGATCCGTTGTCGGAGGAGCAGCCATAAGAATAGTGACTCGCTCCGGCACGCGATCAACGCCAGGGCACATTTTAGCCGTCAATGTCACCCTTTTCCTGCACTTAGGTGCGGAAGTACAGTTGTGACGGCTTTGCTGAGTTCCTAGGACCGGTTGCGGGGGCCTGCGCCGCGACCGCCACCGAATCCAGGGCGTCCACCGCCGCCGCCGCCGCCGCCGCCGCCGGCGGTGCGGGGACGAGCTTCATCGACCTTGATCGTACGGCCGCGAACGTCCTTACCATTGGTGGCAGCGACTGCTTCGGCAGCTCTCTCGGCCGGCACATCGACGAACCCGAAACCCTTGTCTCCAATGACGCGGATCTCGGCGGGCTCGAACGCTGCGAACAGATCCCGCAGATCCTGTTCGGTTGCGTTGTAGGACAGGTTGCCTACATACAGTGTTTTGTTAGACATCGAAAATTACCTCATACCGTCGGCCTGGACCGCGGCGAAAAATCGGCATGCGCCGAATGTGTTTTGCATTTCCTGAACCCCGTTACCAGGTCGGCCATGGTTGGAAATGCTCGTTGAAGCGCTCACGCGCATGCGGCTTCCCTCCCGGTTTCGATTTCCAAAGACACATCGAACCCGATCCGAAAACGAACAGCGTGGAGAGCCATTAGGTGATGCGTGAATGAGAGCCCTCGTCGAGGCGCTCTCATGGCGAAATTACTCAACTCGAGTGCGGGGACCGGCATCGCGACTGCTGCCAAAACCGGGGCGTCCACCACCGCCGCCTGTGCGGGGGCGAGCTTCATCGACCTTGATTGCGCGGCCACGAATCTCTTTTGAATTAGTGGCGGCGATCGCTTCTGTGACTCTTTCCTCGGGCACATCCACGAACCCGAATCCTTTGTCTCCGATGATCCGGATCTCAGCCGGCTCAAAGGCCGCGAACAGATCCCGGAGATCCTGCTCAGTGGCGCTGTAGGACAGGTTGCCTACATACAAAGTTTTGTTGGCCATCGTCAGCTACCTCGTACCGTCGGCCTGGACCGCGGCGAAAAAATCGGCGGATGCCGAATGATTTTGCATTTCACCAACCCCGCTTCCAGGTCGGGCGCGTCGGGAATGCGTGTCAAAAAGCTCCGTTTGACGGCACATCGCTTCTCGGCTGGCATAGCTAAATTTCGGAAGGCGCGGCCGGAAACTTACCCTTCGATCGTGCCGTAAAGAACGTTAATCATACAGGCTTACAATATACCATACACCTGATCAAATGGGAAGGAAAATATATATGGATGCCCAGAAAAATATTGCGGGCCGAAAATTTAGCTCACCTAAGGAAACCACCGATGAACGCAGATACCCGGCTTCCGATCCTTTTTCATCTGTGGTTTCAGAGTCTTTTCCTTGCCTGCAACAATTTTATTGCGCACCCTAACGCGGCATAGCCGCAGCCAAACAAGCCGGCTTCGACAACCATCGCTCCCGAAACTCTCAGGAATGCAGGAAGGGAAAAAGCAGGAACGGATTTTTATTACCAGCATTGGTTTCATACGCCATTCCTGCATTCCTTTTTTCCTGGTTTCCTGAGAGGAATTCACGATTATGCCCTGTCACAGGTCTTGCCGTTTTGTGCACAGAGTTGACTGGTCAGATATTAAAAATTTCCCCTCCTACTTATCAATATTGAATATGAGCATGCGGGCATAGTGAGTCCTCGGTGTCAACCATGAGTGCCGGCCGGCATATTTTGGCTTAACCACCCGGAGTTCTTTGCGCATCAAGGTGCCCCGGCATATTCGGAACGTGCCATCAACCGGGCGCGTGCGCGAATGATCGCCCATCCGAGTCGATCGTAATCCGATCAGGTGAATTTCAGTGAGTCACCGAGTCACGATGTCTCAGTCTACCGAGCTCTTATCTTCATGCTCCTTGTACATGTATTTGATGTGGTCTTTTAGCAGGAGCAGGTTTGGTTCGTTGATCCGGTTGATTTTCAGGCAGCTTTTGTCATACCACTCGATGACGCCTTTGATGACTTCACCGTCCTTCAAGACGACGACCATCGGGGTCTTGTTATTCATCTGCTTCAGGTAATAGAAGCTTTCCGCATGTGTCTGCTCCGGCGGCATAGGCCTTTTGTGCGGAGGACGAATCGAGAACTGGTCCTTGAATTCGGAAAGATTCGGCCGAATCAGTTTGCGATTCACGAAATCACTTTTGGGGGGGATTGGTTTCGACATTGTTATATCCCTTGCTCAGGCGGATGAACGGCGATAGCCCACAACAATGCAGCTCACCATCCTCTGTTCCTGAGATTCTAATTTTGTAGGTAAGTCTATGCCATCCCGGGGACAAAATCAAGATCGTTGTTCTTCGTCGTTCTCAACAGCCTGATCGGTCAGATCGCATTCATTTCGCAGGCAGCATTTGAGCCTGCTGCAGAGCCCGGTGAGTGTGCTCGGATTGCAGCCCGTGTTTTGCTTCTTTGCCATAGCGAGTGTCACGGGTTCGAAGGCGCGCAGGAAAGAGCTACAACAGAGCTTGCGGCCGCATGTGCCGAAGCCGTTGATCATGCGCGCCTCGTCTCGCACTCCAATCTGCCTCATCTCGATCTTCATACGCAATTCACGAGCGAGATCCTTGACAAGCTCACGGAAATCGATACGCCCTTCAGCCGTGTAGTAGAAGATGGCCTTGGTGCCGTCGAAGAGATAGTGGACTCGGACAAGCTTGAGCGGAATGCTTCGTTCCTGAGCCCGTTCGATGCAAAAGGCCCATGCATGAACGGCGCATTCCTGTTTACGTTGATACGCGCGCCAATCATCCTCCGTTGCCTTCCGGATGATTCGATATGTCATTCCTTTTCCTTGAAAAAGAGCGAGCTGGGGTTCGGAGCGAGAGACAACCTCACCAAGGTCAATCCCATGCGCCGTTTCGACGATACAGAGATCCGGCGGTTTGAGCGCCACTTCGTCGGCAATGCAACTCTCGATCTCGTCGGTATCGAGTATCTTCACGCCCACGAGAGGGGGCGAATGAATGTCTCCGTCCATTTTCCTAAAGGTTCCTTATCTGAGTGAATGAGTAATTCTTCGAGCACCATTTCAGGGGCGACATTTCCGGAAATGAGCGCCCGTGCCTGCAGCAATCGGATGTAGAGATCGAACGTCTCTGTGATTCCTGAAAAGTGCCCGGGTAGTTTCCGCGTTCCCATCATGCCATCGTGCACCATCTCCATCATAAGATCAATCCGGCTCTGCAAATCGGGCAGATCGATCTTCGTTTTCGTCCCCTCTTTGAGAATCATCGCAACGAGTTCGCCGGGAGTCATCTCCCCCATGAGAAGGGATCGATCGAGCCAGGCCGAGGTTTCGGCATAGTAAGCAAAATCCTGTTCCTCAAGCGAGAGAGATCGACCGAGTGACCCGCCACTCAACGCCGCGCGGCGGCGGGCTTCATCTGAGCCGAAATCAAAACGATCCACAAGCAGCTTCTCGACCATGAGAGGCGTCAGTTCAGAAAAATGGAAGAGTCCGCATCGAGAACGAATCGTTGGCAGCACCGATGGCAGGCCGGCCGTGAGCAAAATGAAGTGTGCGAAGAGCGGCGGCTCTTCGAGGGTCTTGAGAAAACGGCTGGCGGTTTCCTCACGAATGCACTCGGCCCGATCGATGATATAGATGCGCTTTTTTCCTTCAAACGGTCGCAGCATCGCATGCTCGATGAGCGGTTCCACCTGGTCCACTTTGATGTACTGGCCATCTGGTTCGATGAACAGGACATCAGGATGAGATTCGTGCGCAATCTTCACGCAGGAATCACAGGAACAGGATGGATCGGCGCCCAGGCAATTGAGCGATCGTGCCAGCTCATAGGCTGTCTTTTTCTTGCCGACTCCATCTATGCCATAGAAGATCAATCCGCTCGGCAGATGATCTTTCTCGGTGGCAACGCGCAGCCGCTTGACCACGGGATCCTGGCCGGCGATGTCTTCAAAGGCCACGTGAATCCAACTCCATTCTCATATCCCTCAAGATCGCTTCAGGAGGACGGGCGGCATCCAACACGCGGATCCGATCCGGATGGGCCTTGGCAGCAACCAGGTATCCGTCGCGGACCTGGCGCGCGAAATCCGCCCCCTGACGCTCCATCCGGTCCCCTCCTGATTGGCCATCATGCGGCCGACCACCTGCGATGCGTGCTCGGCCGATGTCGGGATCGATATCTAGCAGGAAGGTGAGATCCGGCATGAGACCTCTGGTTGAAAAACGCTGGAGCTCTTCGAGCATCCCCACTTCAACTCCACGGCCATAGCCCTGATATGCCAAAGTCGCGTCGAAATAGCGATCGGAAATTACCAAATCACCATTCCCGATAGCCGGGCGGATGATCTCTTCGACAAGCTGCGCGCGCGATGCGAAATAGAGCAGAACCTCGGCTGCAACGGCCATCTTCATATGAGCCGGATCCAGAAGAATGGCACGTATGCGATCCCCAATTGTTGTTCCTCCGGGATCGCGAACAAGAACGACTAGCCGTGGAGACAGGTGGCTTGAAAGCTCCTTGTGGAGCAATCGTGCCTGGGTCGTCTTGCCGCAACCGTCAATTCCCTCAAGCGTAATAAACATCATAGCTTCTCAACCGCTGTCCCAACTGGAATATAGCACAGGCAGCGTGGTTCGGCGAAACCTCGCCGCGCCGTTGCATGATCGCCGGACGGATGTGACCAGACCCCTCGGCCCCTCCGCTCCTCCCCACCTCACCTCACCCGGCGCGATGAAGAAGGATTCGCCTTTGTCATCCCAATGCCGCCGTATCAAGGGCCCAGCAAATCCATTGACAACGCTTTGGATTCAAGCATAAAATTCCTTGAGTCTATTCATGAAGAAATATTTATTGGCCGGCATTCTCGTCAGCTCTCCCCTGATTATCCTCGGAGTCCTCTTCCTCCGACCATATTTCCTCTATCAAGAATACAATTCACTGATCAGTAAGGGTCAGCGATCCCTTGCGGGGGATCAGAGTTTCCAGGCGCTGGCCGCCTATACTGAAGCGGTCAAACTCCAGCCGTCGCGACCACTCGCCTATATTGAACGCAGTCGAGCGCACATGGCTCGCAGTGAACAGGCCGATGCAATGCGCGATTTGAAAGCCGCCATCGATCTGAAGCCGGATAATCCAGGCCCCTACCTCGCGCTCGGCGATATGTACCTCCAATCACATGATTATTTCCTGGCCGCGACGCAGTATGAAAAGACCTTCGCTCTGGGACTTGTACGAGCCCCGCTTTTCTATAAATACGCCTATGTCATGTTCCAGTCTTCCAAGTTTGATGCGGCCGTCGAGTACTCACGGAAAGCCCTCGAAAAAAATCCAGACATGGGCGAAGCATCGGCGCTTCTCGGCATGGTCTATCTCGCCAAGGGCGATTCAGCACAGGCTGAGGCCCCTCTCAGGAAAGCGATTTCTCAACTCCCTGTGAAGGAAAGGCCCTACGAAGAGCTGGGGTCGATGCTGTACGATCTCGGCCGGTACAAAGAAGGCCTTGAAGTCTACCAGTCTACAGTCGAGGCCAAAGGCAAGAGCAGCGGCTTGTATTCTCGGATCGCAAAATGCATGCTGGCACTCGGGAACCGCGACGGAGCGATCCAGCAGCTTGGGTTGGCGACTCAACTGGACGACAAGCAACCCTTCGCCTATATCGATCTCGCGCGGATCTGGATCCGAACTCTCGATGAGCAGAACGATCCTAATGCCGCTGACAAGGCACTTGCCGCACTGGACCAGGCCGAAGCCCTCGCCCCGTCCAACAGCGAAGTTCAATTTCTATATGGCCGGGTCTATGAGATACGCAAGGATTATCGCCGCGCCCTGGAATATTACACGCGCTCATCGCGTCTCTGGCCTGTCGTCCCCGAAGCCTATGAACAATTAGCAGCCGTCAGCATCCAGCTCAACGAAAGACCCAATGCGGAGAAATACTTGCAAAAAGCGGCCGTTTTGAAGGCCAAGAGTCCTGCTGTTTTCAGCTTTTATGGAAGATTTTTCATCCAGGCCAAAAGATATAAGGAAGCTGCTGAGAAGCTCAGCATTGCCGTCGCCCTCAATCCAAAAAACGTGAGCTATTATCTGCTGCTGGCCGATGCCCAGAGGCTGGCCGGAAATAAGGTTGATGCCCGCGGCACACTCGAACGAGCGCTGGCCGTCGAGCCGCAGAATGGCGATGTCCTGGCCGCACAGCGAAGGCTCGGCACGTAGCAGCGGCGACACGGGCGCGTGACGATTGGCTCCGCCAAAGCCCGGGGCGAGTCAGCTCGACCGTTTGCCGGATTGAAAATCTACCGAATCGATTGCCGATGACGAACGATTATCCTTAGGGCTTTCGCTTCCACATTCGAATCTCGTTCCCCCGTTTATTGAAGCCGACTCGATCCATATATTGCCGGATTAAAAAAATCCCCCGGCCGTGAGATTTCAATAAATTTTCACTATTCGTCGGATCAGGAAGCTTCGACGAATCAAACCCCTTGCCCTGATCTTTGATCCTGATCTCGAGCGATTTATCCGAATGCAGATAGCATTTCACTCGGATCCGTTTGTGGGGCTGAGTGGCATTCCCATGAATAAAGGCGTTAGCGATGCCCTCATCGATGGCCACCCGGAGATCCTTCAACGCATCATTATTGAAGCCGAAGGCTCCAGCCTTTTGCAGTATCCGCGACGTCATATCATGCACCTCGCGAATGTGGCTACGGATCTCTTCTTTATAGATCAATTTCCGCATGACTTGGCAAATTGTATCTGAAATCCTCGGCAAAGCGCCAGTACCCCAAAAAGGCATCCGCCGTGATGCATCCCTTCCAAGGATGATCCTTTCGAGCGGTTCTAGCGTGATCGATGAAAGCGAAATGAAGGCCGCTTCGGTCTTCCGGATACCGACTCTTATTTTGATACTCTTCTTTTTCATAAATGTCATCAACGACCTCCTCTCAAAGATTCTGTCATCGGCTTCACATCTCACCAACAGGATGATGCCATCAACAGGAATTTTCCGTGAGGACGATCACATGAGCGGCATCACGAATTCCGTCTCTCGATCGTGCAGCCGCCTTATTACGATGCAGCAACTTCTCCAATCCGGTTTTTTATTGTTCCTTTATGCTATATTCTTTTTGATCTCAGAGGGGGAGGCCATGAATCTGATTCTTGCCGAGCAACTGCTCATTTTATTCGGAATCCTCGCAATCGGCTGCTGGATCGGTCAGATTTCAATCAAAGGCATCTCGCTTGGGGCCGCCGGCGTTCTCTTCGTAGCACTCGTATTCGGGCACTTCGGGTTTAAAGTGCCCAAGGAGATCATGGATTTGGGCCTGGTCCTTTTCGTTTACTCTGTCGGACTGCAGGCGGGGCCTCGGTTTTTCCGAATGTTCAAACGGCGCGGCATCCAATTCGTCGTGATTGGCTTGGTGACGGTCGTGACGGGCACCGTTACCATCGTTGTCGTGGCCCACTTCATGCACATCCCCTTTGATCTGGCGTGTGGATTGTACACAGGAGCCATGACCTGTACCCCGGCGCTCGCTGCCGCCATGGATGCCATGGGACGAGTCGCCCTCGAACAGAATCCCAACCTCTCCGTCGGCTACGGCCTCGCCTATCCCTTCAGCATGATCGGTGTTGTTCTCCTGATCCAGTTTCTTCCCAAACTTCTTGGAAAAAACGTCACCGATGAAGAAACCAAATGGGAGCAGGAGCAGGCAGCCGAAGCGCCCAAAATGCAGGTGAAACAATTCCGCGTCTCCAATCCAAATTGCATCGGAATGTCTCTTAAGGAATTGACATCGCGCCATATCTCCACCGCTAATATTACGCGCGTTCGTCGCGGGAAACGCGTATTCATGGCGAGGCCCGAGACGGCTCTTGCTGAAAACGATGTCGTCATGGTCACAGGGCTGCTGGAGGAACTGGACAAGATGCAGTTGCTGCTGGGGGATGAGACGCATGTGCCGATGGATCTCAACACAAACATCATGAGCATCGAAACAGATGTGACCGAAGCGTCACAGGCGGGCAAGGAAATTCGAGATATACGCGTATGGGAACGCTACGGCGTCGTCGTGACGCGAATCAAACGACAAGGGCTTGAACTCGCACCGACCGGTTCCGCCACACTCGAAATGGGGGACACCCTGGTGGTCGTCGGTGAACGGGATGCCGTGAATGAGTTTGCCAAGATCATGGATCCGGGCGGAGGCAAAGCCGATGAAACCCACATGCTTCCATTTCTGATGGGGCTTGTTGTCGGCATTTTCGTCGGCCTCATTCCGTTTCACTTCCCGAGCGGTATGACCGTGAAGTTGGGCGCCGCAGGGGGCGCCTTCATAATGAGCCTCATCCTCGGGCACATAGGCCGCGTCGGGAGGTTCCGCCTGTATGTTCCTCCTGCTGCGAAAAACCTCACACGTGAGCTCGGGCTCATGCTCTTCCTTGCCGGAGCCGGCACGGTGGCCGGGTCGCGTTTCCTGAGCGTACTCCAGCAGCAGGGCTGGAAACTCCTTATTTCAGGCGCCCTGGTAACGGTGGTATCGGTTGCAACCGGGCTCTTTCTTATGATTCGGATCTATCGCATGAACTCCCTGGCTTCAATGGGTGCCATCTGCGCCTGCATGACGAATCCTCCCGGTTTGAGCGCCGCCGCCGCACAAACACGGACCGACATTCCGACTCTTGCCTATGCCAGTGTGTACCCTGTCGCTCTGATCTTCAAAATCGTCCTGGCTCAAGTCCTGGTCGAAATTCTTCCGCGGATCCTCTCAAACATGCCGATGAGTCCTTAGTGTCGGAACATATCCGGCACTCCTTTAGGAGTCGGCCATGAAGGATCGTGTAACAATCAAGCCGTAAGCCTTTCGGTGACTGCGGGATTGTTGGCGTCGCAAATAGTGCAGGTGATATTGTAAGCCACTCATGCGGGCACGAATGTTAAAGTTGTTATTAGGGTGCCTGGCAAAAGGCCCAAACGACAGAAAGCAGATTCCAGGAGTCATATTTTTCAACATCATCAACTATGAAAACACCGCATAACGTACTCGCCCGCCTCTTCCCGAGTTCTTTGTTATGGAGCTATTTTCTGTTTCTTCTGTTTTTCTCGGAGCTGTGGCGTTTGGGTCTTCTACTGCGCAACTGGAATTATTTCCAATCCGTCGCTTCGACTGCCCAGCTCTTTCTCGCCTTCGTATACGGCATGAAAGCCGACCAGATCATGTCTGCCTATCTGATGCTTCCTCCGGCCATTCTGGGTCTAGTCCTATGTCTCGCCGGCTGTGGAATCAACATCACCGGGTTCTGTGTGCGGATATTGATGGTACTTCAATTAATCCCGATGGCCCTTCTCGGTTGGGGAGAAATGGAGTTTTTCAGCTATTTTCGCGACCGATATAATGGGCTAGCCACCGAGTTCACGGCCATGCCACAGGTTATCCTGCAGACGATCTGGGATCGTTTCCATCCAATCGCCATTCTTTTCCTCACGATTTTCACGATTGTCTTTTTCTATTGGGCACTCCTCGTGTCCCAGCGAAAGCTGGCCGCCAAGACATCGCGGACGGTGGCGAGCGCCTGCATTTTGGTGACGATTGCCCTCGCGATTCTCATCGTCCGTGGAGGATGGGGGCTCGTCCCCGCACGGCTGGGCGGCGTGTACTTCTCTTCCAACGTCGCAGCCAATCAGCTCGCCTTGAACGGTGTTGTCGCATTTGCCAATGAATTCCAATTCTATGGTGAGGCCGGACAACACGAATACTATCCCGAAGAACTGGCGTTGGAACGCGCTCGCAGTATTCTGCGCAATCCCAATGAACGGTACACAAGATCAGCGACCGATCCTTTGGAGAAGATGGCCGAGCCTCAGATGCCGTCAATGCTTGCAACGGATAAACCGAATATTGTGCTGATCCTGATGGAAAGCCTCTCTGCACAGGACGTGGGAATCCTGGGCGGACCGCTGGCCGCCACGCCGGAATTCGATCGCCTATCCAAGGATGGCGTTCTTTACACGCGATACTATTCTCAAGGCATGCGAACCGGACGCGCGCTCTTCTCAGTGCTCGCTGGCACTCCGGCGCCCCCAGGCAGTAACATCTTCAAATATTCAGCCGGTCGTCGTACTTTCACAACGATCGCCACCTTGCTCAAACCCGCCGGCTATCGATGCTCATTCGTCTACGGTGGGGATCTCGACTTCGAAAGTATGGACGGGTTTCTCAAGCAAAACGGCTTTGATGAGCTCATTGGAGTCTCTGACTTTGCAGGCGGGAGGCTCTGGCAGTGGCGGACAAAATGGGGCGTTCCCGATCACATCGTCTTCGACCGCATGCATGAAATGCTGTCGGAGCGGAATTCGCCGAACTTCATTGTCACACTGACACTCAGCAATCACCCCCCCTATCGCTTGCCCCCTGAGGGGCCGAGGCCATTTCATGGGCCGCTTGCGGATGAACGCAATGCCATCGCTTATTCGGACTGGGCACTCGGCCGCTTCATCGAAAAGGCCCGCCTCGCGCCCTATTTCAAAAAAACCCTCTTTATCATCACCGGAGATCATGGTGAGGTCTACGAAGGTGTGCCGTCTTCGGATCTTACAATTTTTCATGTTCCATGCCTTTTCTATGGGCCCGATGTCTTAAAAGTGCCACCGGCTCGCATCGATGCGCTCGCGTGTCATTCCGACCTGGCGACAACGATCATTGGGCTCCTCGGCTTCTCAGCTCGATATAGCTTTTGGGGGCGTGACCTGATGCATCAACCGGATACCCCATCACGTGTACTTATTTCAACGTATCGAAGCATGCTGCTGGTGGATCCCGATCGGGTGCTGAAAGATGAAAAGGGCATGAAGCCGCAGATCTTCGCCTGGGAACCCGGAGACCGTCTGCGCCTGATCGAAGAGATAACCACTGACGCGAACCGACCTTTCCTTATTAAAGAACGAAGTCTCACGCAGGTGCTGAGTCGGTTGATCAGCCCGATGCACTCCCCCAGCCCGTGAAGCGACAGATTGTCATTCGTGTTTGTTGAGCCCACTCTGATCATCGTCGCACGCGAGTCGATTTTTGTTTGAGCTCCCGCCATCCTCCAATCCTAATACGGCATAGCCGCAACCAAACAAGATGGCTTCGACAACCATCGCTCCCGAACCTCTCAGGAATGCAGGAAGAGAAGAAAGCAGGAATGGATTTTTATGTCGACCAGCAGCGGTGGTTTCATAAGCCATTCCTGCATTCCTTTTTTCCTGGCTTCCTGAGAGGGATTCACGATCCTGCCCTATCACAACTTTTGCCATTTTGTTCACAGATTTCACCGATCAGATACTATGCAGCCGCTTAAGGTTAGATCCGTTTTCGTTTATAATGAGAGTGCGATAATATCAATTCTCTTTCCGAAAGGATTGGAAGATGTATAAGGTTGTGCTCCTGAGACACGGCGAAAGCACCTGGAATAAGGAAAACCGCTTTACAGGGTGGACTGACGTTGACCTCTCTGAACAGGGAATCGTGGAAGCAGGAAGTGCCGGTGACGTGCTCAAGAAGGAAGGCTGGGGTTTCGATCTGGCCTTCACATCAGTCCTCAAAAGAGCTATCCGGACGTTGTGGATCGTACAGGACAAGATGGATTTGATGTGGATTCCTGTTGAGCATTCCTGGCGGCTGAACGAGCGGCACTATGGCTCACTCCAGGGCTTGAACAAGGCCGAAATGGCATCGAAATTCGGCGAAGAACAGGTCCTTATCTGGCGACGGAGCTACGACATTCCTCCGCCGGCGCTCGAGGAATCAGATCCACGAAATCCCGGCCGTGACCCTCGCTATCGCGCTCTCTCCAAGATCGATATTCCATTGACGGAATGCCTGAAGGACACGGTTGCCCGGTTTCTTCCCTATTGGCATGAGACCATCGCTCCGACCATCAAATCCGGAAAGAAGATTATTATTGCCGCCCATGGGAATAGTCTGCGAGCTCTTGTTAAGTATCTCGATAACGTCTCCGAACAGGACATCGTCAGTCTGAATATTCCGACCGGCATACCACTGGTTTATGAGCTGGACGACCACCTGAAGCCGATCAAGCACAACTACCTCGGCGATCCTGAAGTCGTCCGGAAAGCACAAGAAAAAGTCGCTGCTCAGGGGAAGGCGAAAAAATAGCCGCTGCCAAGCTTGAATCGGCACTCTTTGCATTCGTTCAAAACAGCACCGAATTTCGGCCCATGCAACTCATTAGCGAGTCATGACGTTTCACGCTAATCGGCAGCAAGTCTGAGTAGCAAGGTTCCGTGTGCAGGGATACGAAGGGGAATCGCATCAGTCCCCGCTTCAAGATCTTTCTGACGCCACAGGTCATGGACCTTCACATGTCCGCCCACGCCAATATCCGCAAACTTCAGCAGATAGCTTTTGGCCGTTTCACCAAGATTGAAGACTCCCACTGCTCTATTGCCATCAGCCAACTCCTTCACCCACACCTGTATCTCCGCTTCTTTAACCGCCTGCACGGCTTGCTTGCCAAGAGGATCCTGGTCGATCGCCAGGACTTCGTCATTGGTCAAGAGATTCAGCGTAAACTCATCCAGACGCTCCAAATCGCATCCAATAAGAAGTGGCGCCGAAAGCAGGCACCACAGACTAATGTGCGTATACTGTTCATCAGGCATCAGGCGCGTCGGATGGAGGTTCGGCCCCCAGCCCACCCAACCGACCACGAGCATATCGGGATCATTCCAATGGCCTGGGCCTGCATAGCGCGCGTTTTCGACCTGTGAAAACCCGATCTGCTTGACACTTGCCCATGTGTCTTCAATGTCCTCGGTCGTGCGCCACAAGTTGCCACCAACATCTGCTCCCCATTCCCAGACGTTGTCCATGCCATACTGGCAGAGGCTGTAGACAATGTCGCGATCGATCTCGTCCAGGATATGACGCATGGCCCGGTACGGCTTCTGGAGTTCTTCATGCGAAATATCCTTGGCAATTTTCTCGTAAGAACACCAATCGTACTTGAGGTAATCGACGCCCCAATTGGCCCAGCTGCGAGCATCGTTTCTCTCATACTCATAACTTGCCGTGTAGCCGCCGCATGTCAAGGGCCCGGGTGAGCTGTAAATGCCTAGTTTGAGCCCCATAGCATGAATCTGATCTCCAAGAGCTCTCATATCCGGAAATTTCTCATTGACGATAATATTTCCCTGCGCATCGCGATGCGGCATTGACGAATCCCCTTTGATCTCCCAGCCATCGTCGATGTTGATGAAGGTCCAGCCGTGATCAGCCAGGCCTTTCGCCTTGTAGGCCCGCGCACTGGCCAGCACCCTCTCCTGGTCGACACTCAAACCCCAACAGTTCCAACTGTTCCACCCGAGCGGAGGTGTCAGAGCGATTCGATCTCCCACTGCGATTGTTAGACTGCGGGAAGCCGTTCCTTTTTCATTGCGCACATCGAGGGTGACTTTGTATTCACCGCGCTCAGCCACGTGTCCCGTGATCATTCCAGTCGCCGAATCGATCTGTAATCCGGCGGGCAATCCGCGAGCCGCATAGGTGAGGGGCCGATCTCCGGTGGCAGCGACACAATAAAGGAATGGCCTGTTGGGACGCACACCCATGATCGAGGCACCATTGATATGAGGAGAAGCGGGCGGAAGCGGAGTCAGGACGTATGGTGTTTCTTCAGAAAATAAGAGCACCTCACCCGTGGGATCGAATGTGAATGCATAGGTCGCTAGGCTGGATTGATCCTGTCGAGGCAATTCAACAGAGACACGATGAGCAGCCCCCGGCTGCAATTCAACATGATCGGACTTTGAGAGAATCATCTGACCGGTCAACTTGTTCAGGGCCTTGATCGAGAGTGTGCCGGCGATGGATCGTGATGAGGATGTATTTGTCAGCGTCAAGGTCTTGCTCACGTTTTGGTTATGGAATGAGAAAGGGCTTGAATTGCTGTCGCAGTCGAGGTAATCGCCGAGCGTGATCATGCGGAGAGCCTGGTCGCCGGAGAAGAGGCCGCCCTGCCCGCCTTCATCGAAGACCCTTACGGCGATGATGTTTTCCTGATCCCATTTTATGCGCGGATCGTCGGGCCGCAAAACATATACCCGATTGACACTCCAGAGGCTTGATGGAGCTTTGGTGAACGTATCGTCAATGGAGGTCGATGCATCCACAATTTTCCCGTTGATGCCGAAAAGCCGGCCATTGAGGAAGGACTGGTCATAATTGTTGATCTTGCCGAGAAAAATGCGCAGTCCGTCCTTCAGGAAGGCCGCCTGCTTGAGCCTGGATGGGATGACAAAGTGAAGTCGAAACCAGGCATAGCCGTCTAATTGTTCAAACCCCTGTTCCTCCCACACTTTGTCGACTCGCATGGGCATCCAACCGGCATCGTTAAAATCCGCGCGTGCATACTCGATTCGATCGCCGGGAGTGAACCGCCAGCCATCACGCAGAGCAATGACTTCTTCGCCGGGCGCTGCGTCTAAAATCCATCCCGCTGAAAGAGCCATCAATCCAATGAGCAAAAGCCACAGCCAACCATCATTTTGAAGAGGCGGAGAGATACGTGAGGTCTTTGGCAGAAGTGCTGCGCGATCGTAACAGTGAGATCGAGTCGCTGAAGACCGCCATTGACACAGCGAGGAATCGGTTTGAAGAAGCTGTACGATACGCGAGATCTCTGGAGGATTTACTGCGCGCGCGTGAGGAAAAATTGTCAGCCGTGCATGAGTCTCTGGCTGCTCCACGCGAGAATTTTCGGGAGGCGGAACGTTACGCCCTATCGCTTCAGGCGGCGCTGCAGTCCGCGGAACGAAGCGCCTAAATAATGGCTCGGAAGTTCCGATATTATGCATCTCTCTCCTCAATGAAGCATTGAAATCAAAACGGCAACGCTTCCGGACTGATGCGTGAACTCAATGGCTGATGATCCGCCGGGGGCAGTGATGCGCACCTCGGCATTTCTGAGGTATTTGAATGAGTCGGATCATCTCCTCCGGATTCGTTCCGCACCCCGAAGAGGCACTGATCTTGCTCGGCATTCATTCGACTTTCGGCCATCCAGTGGTGTGTCTCGACCATGTATTCCTCCTCGTGCCCCTGCCCTCTGTGATTTGATCACGATCTGAATTTTTCATGATCATAATGCAATGGCACATCGATCGTGGCTATTGTGAGCGTTGAGACGCATCGTCAATCGGCACGAACGACAGGATGTGGGGCCAATGCTCCCGTCGTCTTGATATGAAGCTCGAATCATGATCATCATCACGCAAACGCCAATAGGAGCAGCGGAGGCATAAACAGGCCGACCTCCACTGCGGCAATCATTCCATTGTGTATGATGACGTCGCGACTCAATAAGGGCTCACGCATTGATTCTCCAAAGATGATCCACGGCGACATGTGATGTGTGGAATTCAAAGGCCAAAAAATCGGAATGCCCGCCTCTGGTGGGTAATCCTGGGTGAAATAGTCGCACAGCAAATGTGCCAGCAGGCACATCGTAAAAAAGAATACCAATAGAAGGGAATTCCCGCTGGATCCCGCAACCTTTCTGACACCAGTCAAAATCAAGGCTGCGATCATCACGCCTGCCAGACTATGCGTGAAACCTCGGTGGTACTTGTTGGCATTACCCACGAGCAGGCCTGGGATGAAGTCAAGATCGGGAAGTATCGCGGCCATGCAGGCCGAGGCAATCGAGGGCACGGGCATGCCGGCGCGCTGACATCCGTAATAAATGACAGCGCCGGCAAGGGCGTGACCAAGCGGCGAGCACATTTTCAAATCGACCCTGTCCGAGGGTTACGATCGTCCGCCTGTTCCAGATTACTCATCGGCATGAAACCGGTTATCGGCTACCTCGCGATTTGATCTGCCATGATCAAACCAACCAGCTCGAGACATTGGATGTGAATCAAACTCGGGGACATACGGCTTGATATCAAGGAGTGGAGTTTTATCGAGAATATCGACATCCGCCACGTGGAGGACCCTCTCCTCGCTCCGAAGCAGGCGAACCACGTAAATCCCAATCGGGTTTGGTCGGCACGGAGATCGTGTCGCAAAGAGCCCATGCTCCTGTGTGTCGCGGTAAGGAACCACTCTTGGCCTCTGTAGCATCCGACTCGATCCAGTCAATAAATCAACCACACACGCTCGAACCCTTCGATATCCATAAGTGCATCCACATAGGCCTCGTTCACCCAGACGTCGCCTTCAACACCTTCGGCATACATCGATTGAATCGGCGTCCCGGAGGCCTCAATGAACGGCGGCGCTTCCAGGAATGCCTGGAGCATGTGGTTGAGCTACTTCTTCGGAGTCCACGTGCCGATCTGGGGTGGAGTCAACTCGCCCGTCTCGCTTATCGTTCGGACCATCACCGTCACGCGGCCAAACGACAGGCGGACTTCCTCGTTCAAGGACGGTGTGGCGGCAGTCGCGACTGAGCCTGAGCGGACTAAGCGGTAGCCCGTGATGCGCACCGTTTCCAGCGTCAAGCCGAACACCAGGATGGGCTCGCCGTTCCTGTGAATGTACGCCTCCACGTTGGCCTTGTCCACGACGGCGCCGACGCCAAACGCCTGCAGCAGCGACGGTGAATTCTGATCGGGCCGGCGGACCAGGACGATGTCGCCGGGGCCGGCGGCCAGCGAGGGATCTTCGCGATCGCGCGCCGTCGCAGCATCGGTTCCAAACACGAAGCTGGCGACCCAGGACCGTAATCCCGAGGGAAAGGCTGGCGAAGGCCCGAGCCGCAGGAGCATGAGTTCCGATTCGGAGATGAGCCCGGCAATGTCGAAGAAAGGATTCTGAGGAATTGACGGCTGCGACGACTGCGACGGCAGGGTGACCGTGCCCATGATTGTCCCTGTCATCATCTGGCCCTGTGGCGGAGCAATTCCGCTGGAAGAAGCCACGCGCATGAAGACGACGCCGTTGTTCCAGGCGATCTTCGTCGGCCGGCCCGCTGTGTCGTTCTCGACGATGGTGCCGCTGGCCGTCTGCGGCCCCATTGCGTCGGACCACGCGGCGCTCAAGCCCTGCGGTGTGATGGTGACCGTACCGGTGGCGCCACTGCCCTCCACCCAGACGAACTGAGTGCCCTGCTGCGAGATGGTGTAGGTGCGGCCAACATTGCTGTCCCAGGAACCGGCGAGGTTCGGGTGTTGCTGGGCGGATGCCAGGGGGGCCGCCAACGCGACGCAGATTCCAACAAGGCAACTGAGCGACAGGCCCGACCGACCTCTTTGTTTCATCTCACGCCTCCATCTTGGTTAGGTTATTAGGATTGGCTTTTTCGACCGGATACCGAGAACTCTACAGATGTAGTAATATTGGGTTAATAGGACCACTCCAGGCGTCCATCCGCCGACCCCGGGGACAGTGGAAGGGCGCCTGGAGAATATGTTTTCGGTGCCGTGCGGCGGATACATGAGTTCAGAGTAGGGGATTTGGCAGACTCAGTCAAGAGCCACGATTGACGAGAATGTATTTCAGATAGAGGTTGGCCGTCGCGTGCATGTTCGGGGCGGATTAGAAGCAATAGGCATCTGAGCCGGCGCCATCCTCTTGGAGCTTGAGTACCTCGAAGACGAACTTGATGCTCGCCGGAATCTTGCCAACGACATTCGAGTGATGGCGCGCCTCGATGACCGAAATCACTTCGAACTTCGAACCGCATTCGCAGAGAAGGGGGGCGACTTCGTATACCTGCTTAAGAAGACGAGCCCAGGTCTTGCGTCTCTTTTTGTATCCAATCTTTTTCGGAATCGGCTGTTGCTCATGCCGGCGAGCCGTCGGGATGTGGCGCTGATTCCGCCTTGGCTTCCTTGCCCCGATGAGCGTTCGAATAAGCTGCAAAATAGTGGATCATCTGGCAATCCTTATCGGGTATATGCGAGGTGAGGCGGGCGATCCAATCCACGTAGTCAAAAGTTCTGGAGTCGGGTTCGAACAGAGCACCTATATCTTGATCAGGCTGCGTGCCCTTCGCATAATATTTCAGTTTTGGTCCATTACATGCCGATCTGTACGATCTCCTTCATGTCTGTGATGGGAGGGCCGATCCACGCATCGAACCTTCTGTGTGCTTCCATGACCTGATCTTGTCCACGAGCTCGTGGCTGATGAGACCCTTTTCACGAAGCAACGAAAAGACCTTGGCTTCAAATAGCTCACGCACGATCTTCGCATCGATCGCCGGCGCCGGCTCGAATTCACCGTTCGACAAAAATCCTCCACAGGTCACCACGATTCCGTGCACATGTGGCTGCCATCCGAGGAAGTCTCCTGCGGTATTCATCGTAAGGATCGCTCCGGGAAGAACGCCAGTGGAGAGTGAAGTCTTGAAGAATTCGCGCAGGGCGTCCCAGGCACAAAGGCAGAGCTTGGGGAGCAGTTCGCGATGGAATTTGAAATACGGTCTCAACATCTTCGGCAAAGTGAAAACGACAAGCCGATGGGGCACAGGCCGGAGCACTTTCTCCTGAACGAATTCGGCCTAGAGAAGTGCATGTTTCGCGCTGCAGCTCGGGCAGAAACCTCTCGTCTTGCAGCTCAGCGCCAGGAGCTTGAAATCAGGGTCTTGTCACCAACCGGCGACATGTCAACGATCGTTGACGGCACTCACCCCATACGCACTCCTTATAGTAAGTCCAGAATGAATGGCTTTTCTTTCGTCCATCCATCTGCTATCGAATAATTGCCTTTTCCCCCAGTGGCACGACGATCTTGGTAAGCACCCTGGTGATGGCATCCTTGAGCGATTTTTTTTGTCCGGCGCTGATATGGAACTTAGTGCGTACCATGCGGGTGATGGTAGTGGCGGCGAGCATCTGAAGGTCGATGCGCTGGGGGTGCTCATCCATGTGCGTGGGAAGCTTAACGCGGAAGAGGGCTATTTCCTCGTCAATGCCTTCAACTTCGCGGGCTTCGTTAAGCTGAAGCTTCTGGGCTTCGTCAAGAACCCGGCTGTAGAACCCGTGTTTGCTGGCGTTCTGATTGCCCCTGGGGCACCTTTCTGCTTCTTTTCTGTCATGGATTACTTTGAGCAAGCCATAGACGATGGCCAGAGCTGCCGGCTCGTAGTTACCTAATTCCCGCTGGATCCCGCAACCTTCCTGACACCAGTCAAAATCAAGGCTGCGATTATCACGCCTGCCAGACTGCGCGTGAAACCTCGGTGGTACTTGTTGGCATTACCCACGAGCAGGCCTGGGATGAAGTCAAGATCGGGAAGAATCGCGGCCATGCAGGCCGAAGCAATCGAGGGCACGGGCGGCCGGCGCGCTGGCATCCGTAATAAATGACAGCGCCGGCAAGGGCCTGACCAAGCGGCGAGCACATTTTCAAATCGACCCTGTCCGAGGGTTACGATCCTCCTCCTGTTCCAGATTACTCATCGGCATGAAACCGGTTATCAGCTACCTCGCGATTTGATCTGCCATGATCAAACCAACCAGCTCGAGACATTGGATGTGAATCAAACTCGGGGACATACGGCTTGATATCAAGGAGTGGAGTCTTATCGAGAATATCGACATCCACCACATGGAGGACCCTCTCCTCGCGCCGAAGCAGGCGAACCACGGAAATCCCAATCGGGTTTGGTCGGCACGGAGATCGTGTCGCGAAGAGTCCGTGTTCCCGAGTGTCGCGGTAAGGAACCACTCTTGGCCTGTAGCATCCGACTCGATCCAGCCAATAAATCAACCACACACGCTCGAACCCTTCGATATCCGCAAGTGCATCCACATAGGCCTCGTTCACCCAGACGTCGCCTTCAACACCTTCGGCATACGTCGATTGAATCGGCGTCCCGGAGGCCTCAATGAACGGCGTGCGAATCACTCCTATGGAGTGGAATGCAAGCCCGGAATGATGTTCGTCTGATTGATCCATGTCACCACGACCGGGATTCTTGTTACTGTGACCCGCCATGACCGTGCCCATGCGCGTGGCATGCTCTCTCCGGCGTCACCAATCGTAGCGCTCCGGCTTTAAAGGCCGTCACCGTTTCACCGACAGTCCCATGTTCCGACAGGAATACCTGAATGCCCGAGGCCATGAGCTTGTTCAGCGCGCCCATTCCGATCCCACCGACGACCATGCCATCAAACTTTTCGCCGGCGAGCGACTGGAGAGGCTGGCACATGCCATGACTATGATGCATGTTCGCATTTGCGATCGCCCGGCAACTGCCACTCTCGGTGTCGGCAATAAGGAAGAGAGGCGCCGATCCGAAGTGGGCGCTGACGGGACTCTGGAGTCCCTTGTCCTCGGTGATTGGAATACAGATGTTCATTTGTGTTTTTTCCTTTGCTGGCGCTTGAAGCGCCTGGTTAATATCGTCGGGCTAGGACCGGTCAGCATTCTTCAGCCCTGGAGTGCCTATTTGGGGAGATGCTCCCAGAACCAGGTTGGTTGTATGTTTGAGCTTTCAGCTGTTCGGTTTTAGCAGTCGGGAAACAAATTTTCACAACACAGCCTACTCTTTCGAAAATTTTTCCGGCGAGCCTAACGCCGTTCGGCGGAAGTGATGGCATCGTCCTTCAATAATCGCACTCGGCATCCTGGAGAGGCTGTAACGGCATTTAGGGCATCGCGGCTGAATTTTCAACTGCACATCGACATTCCCGCCCTCAATCCTCAGGGCTTTGCCTTGCACCAGGACGTCGACAATTTTCCGGTGTGCTCGCTCCAGGATGCGTCCCAGGGTCTGTCGCGAAATGTCCATCTGAGCGGAGCCAGCATCCTGATACATCCCGGCCAGATCCACCAGTCTGATTGCCTCGAACTCATCCAGGCTCATCATAACAGCTTACAACAGGCTCGACGGCACGCCTCTTGGCTTAAAGAAGGTATCTCCCGCTTCCATGGACACCCTTCTTTTGCAGCATGGTCTCAGCATCAACATCACTCATCATCATTATGAGCATACGCTCATAACTTTGTCAAGGGCTCACATCTCCCCTGAGATTCGGAGTAGCGGCGAGCCGAAGCAGGCGGCAGCGGCTATCTTACGCCTCGCGCAGCGCTGAGCAGAGCGCAAGAGGGCCTGATACGAGGAGGGGCCTGGCAATGGGCGGCAGGAGGTAGAAAGAAAGAGCCGAACACATTTGCCAATGGCGTGTATTCTAGCAGGCGGGGATCGAGGAGCAGCCCGCAAGGAGAATCTGGAAACGAGGCTGGCGGAGCTGTCCTGCTGGCAGATGGCGACGCGCAACGACATGGCGCTCAACCATCGTATGAATCCCGGTAGGGTCGAGGCTTCCTGCAATAACTCCGGCGTCATCGTCAGGTACACCTGGGTGGCTGCGAGCTTGACGTGCCCCAGGTAGGTCGACAACTTTTGGGCAGAAGGTTCTGTACGTCCGCGCCTTGCTGGTACCAGGACGTTACCCGGTGAACGGCGAAGATGTGCTTCATGTCATGAAGCCGCGGTTTATACGCCGAGGGCTCGCGGGTTTCCGAGCGTGAAGTGGCCACGATTCAAGAGTAGGTGCAATTTCGGGGCCAGCCCCGCCTCGTGCGCATCCCCTTCAAAATCCAGCGCGACGCCCCAGCGGCGACCGTCAACAGTAGTTGACAGCCCTAATGGCACCGCGCGTCAAATCGCATGCCAGGAGCTTGAAATCAGGGTCCTGTCACCAACCGGAGACATGTCAACGATAGTTGACATCCCCACGCCACTGAGACAGAGAGGAATCCGCAGTTCATGGCTTCCGTTGGCATTAAAGGTTGCCAAAAGCACCTCCTCATCTCCACATTTGGCAACGAGCGGCACGACAAAGGAATGGCAATGAACTTCGGTAGGGCTTGTGGACTGCTCAATATTATCTCTTTGGCAGGCCCTGACGTACTTCGCGATTTCTCTGCCGAGTTGACCGAAATAGTGGCACGAAAAGGCCGGATCGAAAATCTTCGATTGCGTGCGCAGATCGACCATAGCGGTGCGATCACGATCTCAGATTATCATGCCTATGTCACACAGAAGTCTTTTGGCGCCTCGGATGCAACTCAAACAACTCTCTGGTCGCACGACGATGACAAAGCACAGGCACGCGAAAATTTCAGATCGATGGATCCGACTTTCCACCGGCAAGGTTTATATGGATATCGATATTATAGACGAAACCTCAGATATTCGTATCCATTCATTTACTGGACTTCTTATACATAAAACGCTACCTTTTACAGCATGAAGAATAATTTCTCATCCCGATGCGCGATTTTTCTTTTTTCGATATCCTTTTTTTTCAGTGGATGTCATTCCTCAACAACGCGGGGAACTCCACAATATGGAAAAACGTGGCAGATCACAATTCTTGATCTTGTCTCCGCGCCAGGGAGTGATGCGGCACGAGCCGGTGTGCATGATGGGCTGCATCTATCCGGATTGAAGGAAGGGATCGATTATGAAGTGACGGAACGTAACGCTCAAGGCGACATGTCGATTCTTAACACTCTCGTCGACGCCGGATTGACATCCGGAGTTGATCTCTTTATTCCCATTTCGACGCCGGCGCTGCAGGCCGCCATTCAGCGTGGGCGGAAAATCCCGATTGTTTTCACATACGTTGCCAATCCTATCCCCGCGGGAGCCGGCAAGACAGATCAGGAACATCTGCCCTGGGTTACAGGCGTTTACACAATGAGTGATTTCTACGGCATGATCAACTCTCTCAAGATGTGCCTTCCCAATGCCCGTCGAATTGCTACACTTTTCTGCCCGGCTGAAGTCAACTCTGTCTTCTATAGAGATGAACTAGGGAAAGAGGCACAAAAAGCCGGAATCGAATTGAATTCCTTACCGGCTAATACCAGCGTCGAGATACCGGACGCAGCAGTAGCACTCTGCAGCCAAGACGTGGATGCGATTTGCCAGATTTCAGATAATCTAACAAGCGCCGGCTATGCCGCAATCGTCCAGGCCGCAAACCAGGCGGGAAAGCCGCTTTTCGTTTTTCAAAGCAGCCAGGTGGAAGCAGGAGCGGTGCTTGGTGTATCACGCGACTTTGAAGATGCCGGGCGTGATGCGGGTACGATGGCGGCGCGCGTCATTCGAGGCGAATCGCCGGCCCAGATTCCGTTTCAACCTGCTAAGACTACCAAGTTGATAATCAATATTGCTGTTGCGAATCGGCTGAAATTGAAAATATCCGAATCGCTTCTGTCACGAGCCGATAAAATCATCAGGCGATGATTCTGTAATCGAGCCACAATGGATAAATGGTAAGTAGAAACCGGCAACTCGCGTAGCCTATCAATTTAAGCACAAAAGGATTGCAGTTGAGATTCGAAGTTCGGAAAAGTCCAAAAATATATTTTTATCTCTCCTGCCGGATTTGCTCCGAGTGCGTACACCCATGCAGCCTCTGTCTATTATTGAAAATGCCGTTCTACAGCGTATTTCAGGATTAGGCCTATCGCCTGGCGCCAAAGTTCTGGATGCTCCTTGCGGCGCAGGTGCGCTGACCAATGCGCTTAGGAGTCAAAAATAAATAAGGTGGAACATACATATTTTCTCAACATTGACTTTTGGGGGTAATTTTGTAGTTCAAGGCGCCGCAGGTTTCTGACGGGGTTATATTCAATGAGCGCATCTAATCGGGGGTTACCACGATACCCCGTGCATATTCACCCTTGTCCAATTCACATTCAATCCGCAAGCCCTTGGTGGTTGTCGTGTTGGCGATCAGGTTCACCACCGTTTCCAGACTTGATAGCGGCCGTGTTCGCCAATTTGCGGTGATATGACAGAACACCTGGTGCTCGATCTTGTTCCATTTGCGAATCCCTGGCGGGAAATGACACACCGAGATCGTTAGGCCCAACTCGTCCGCCAATTTCTGCAACTCTCGTTTCCACAACCGGATCCGATAGCCGTTGCTGCCTCCTGAACCCGCGGTGATGAGCAGTTGCGTGGCCTCGGTGTACGCAGTTTTTCCCATGCGCAGCCACCATTGCCGGATGGAGGCAACGGCAGATTCCGCGGTGTCGTGATCAATGCCCACACTGACCCAACCCTTATTTCTGAAAATATCGTGTATTCCGTAGGGCAGCCCTTTGCCCAATTCCTTGTCCTCAAAATCATGACCATTGACCTTTTCCGGGCTGCCTTTCGTCTGCCACTCCTGGCCTCCATTCTTGAACTCTCCAATCAGTTCTTTCTTTTTCGCATTAGCGCAAGGTTGCGCTAACACTAATTGTGTCGCGACACATAATCATTACTTCGGCAAATATTCAAACGCTCATAGAGGGAAAGAAGCTCAACGTGGATCGAAGCCGCATCCCGACACATCTCCAGGATCAACCATTACTGAGCCTGAGGAGGACTGGATCAAGGCTCGACGAAAATCCTGGGCACGCATGATTCAACAAGTTCACGAAACAGACCCCCTTCTAAGCGAATGCGATTCGAAGTTCGAAGTGATTTTGGTCATCGAAGCATGCAACCAATCGGATGTCGCCGGCAAAATCCGGGCGTGCATCAAGTTCGTTTTCGAAGTTCTCCAGCTCCCAGAACGTCCGCCTCCTGCCTTCTCCCCCAAGCCGCACGGCGATCGGGACGATGGCTCCAGCTCAGATGCCTTCTGCTTCTAGTCAGCCCCGAGCAATCACGCAGCAGGAAACCTTTACCTCACTTTGACTCAGCTTTCAAAATGCGCTGTTCCAAACGCATATTTTCATGTTTTTGCTGCAAACCGCCAAAAACGTCTCCTCCTGGCGTCGAGTAGCCGGGGGAGGTTGCCCTCCCCCAGCTCTCACAGAACCGGACAGGTGGATCTCACATCCGGCTCTTCGGGATGATGGTGTTTGGGTGTCCGATCCATCGTCCATCATCGATGTT
>CAIWXX010000136.1 GCA_903916735.1 uncultured Acidobacteriota bacterium | reverse complement strand
GGCAGCCTTGCGCCGGGCCTCTTCTTGCGCGGCCTGTCTTTGCGCCTCCTCCTGCGCCTGTCGCTGTCTATCGGCTTCAGCCTGCCTGCGGGCTTCATCTTGAGCCTGCCTCGCTGTCTCTTCATGTGCAGCTTGCTCACGTGCGGCCTGCTCGCGCTGCAGACGTTCGTTCTCGGCCCTCTGCGCCGCGAGCTGGTTCTGCAAGTCCTGCTCGCGCTTCTTCGCAGCATCATCATCGCTCGGTTTGTCGACATTGGATGGCATCGTGTTCACAACAACTTGGGAGGGCGCGCCTCCCGGCGCGCCATGTTCCACGCGCCCAGATTGACCCTGGAAAGACACGATGATCAATATCACCACCAACACCACGAGCGCGATTGCCAAGACGGGCACAAGCGGGTTCCGGGCCGGCCGCGATTTCTCAGCCATATCCAGTACAGACGGAACCGGCGCCGCAGGAGCGGCGCCCTCCCGGCGCACCTCCCGGCGCGCCGTTGCATCTATGATCGGTTTCGCCGATGGGATCCCCACTGCCGGCGTCATCCGCACCCCGAGCAGCGCATCGATCAACTCGCATAGGCGTGCACCCGATTCAATGCGCTGTTCCGGCTCCTTCGCGAGCAGCCCGTCAAGCAGGCCCTGATACCGTCTCAGATGTGTTGAAATTCTCGGGACGGGGTCCTGAATGTGCTTGATCCCGATTGAAATGCTGTCCTCAGCATCAAACGGCACCCTTCCCATCAGCATTTCATAAAGCACGATGCCGAGCGCATAGATATCGCTCCTGCCATCGAGCTGCCGGCCGCGGGCCTGCTCGGGACTCATGTAATGCGGCGTCCCGATCGACATGCCGGTCTTCGTCAGCTTTGTCGCCGAGTCAACCGCACGCGCGATACCGAAGTCTGTGATGACGGCCGTGCCATCGGATCGAAACATAATGTTGTCGGGCTTGATGTCCCGATGCACGTAGCCTTTCCCGGCTGCGTAATGTAGGGCCGAGGCGATCTGACGAACAATTCCAAGCGCCTCGTACGGGTCCATCGCGCCGCGAAATATCCGGTCTTTTAGGCTTCCGCCTTCCAGATACTCCATCACAAGGTAGTAATAATTACCGGACTGCCCGACATCGACTATTTGCACGATGTTGGAATGAGCCAGGTTCGCGGCGGTTTCAGCCTCTTTGAGGAATCTTTTGGCGAAATTCGGGTCCTTGAGCAGCAGCGGCTCGAGGACCTTGATCGCGACCTTGCGATTCAGCTTCTCCTGGATACCGAGATAAACCGTAGCCATGCCGCCGGCGCCGAGTTCCCGCTCGATGCGGTAACCCGGGATAATTGGAAGTTCAGCCATTATGTCCCCCCCCGATACAAACCACACGTATAACGATGGGGCACGGTGCGAGCCTGATGGCGCCGCGCCCTTGAAATGCGAAAAAATCTCCAGTTGCTCAGATCAAACTGAACTTCATTTTGACAAAACCACAGATGATCTCATCGCCTGCTTTGAGTTCCTTTCGTCCGGTGACCTTCTCGCCGTTCAGGATGACCGGATTGGTTGTGCTCTTGTTCTCGAGCACGTATTTATCGCCTGCAAAAATAATCTTGGCGTGTTCGCGGGAGACTGAAGAATCATCGAGGAGGATATCGCCGATTTCCCGCCCGATTCCGGTTTCATACTTGAGGGGGATGTTCTTGCCGGCAAGCGGGCCCGTCAGCATGGAGACCTGGGCGAGGATGTTCGGAACTTGCGTGGTCTTGATGCCGCCGACCTGGCGCGCGATCTCGGTCATACTCACCTGCTGGGTGCGTGCGGGGGCCGGTGGCGCTTGCGGCGCGGATGCCTGCATTCCAGCAGGGGATGGCGGAGGCGCCATCACGGGGGCAGCTGCCGGCTCGGGCTTCTTGCGCAGCATCACGAAGAGCAGCGCAATCACGACGACCGCGATCAGGGCGATCAAACCGATGACCAGCGGGCTCAGACCCGGCGGGGGTGGTGGCGGCGGGGGTGGTCCAACGACCGGGCCTCGACTGCTCTCCCGAATGAACGGCACCTGCGTCTCAGTGTCGATCTGTACGATGCCCGTGACATAGAACGTCTCCTCCGGCGCAGGTAATGTCTCTGCCTTGACCTTGATGGTCTTGTCACATTTGTCGAGCACCACATAGAAGCCGCGCTCTTCGATATTCTTTGGCGACACAACGTTTACAACCTTCCCTTGGATTCTTACTTCCAGGTTGTACCACCGGGACGGGTTGTCGAGCACGTCACAGATGATGACGTCAGTGGCGGCCAGGATCGATGGGATGACTGCAGACAGAACCAAAACCATTGCCAGGATTGCTTTCCATCTAACCATTTGAAAACCTCCGTTGTTGTTTATCATGAAATCCGTTTGCCTTGAACGAAGCATTGGGAGGGCGCGCCTCCCGGCGCGCCATGTTCCTGCCGCCCGGATTGACCCTGGAAAGACACGATGATCAGTATCACCACCAGCACAGGCAGAATCGGCGCCGCGGGAGCGGCGCCCTCCCGGGGTGGCTTTGATGTTATTCGCGACACGGGGATGCCGCCTGCCGGCGTTGATTTCATGCCATGTAACGCATCGACCAGCTCGCAAACTTTCGCGCCAGAGACGGTACGCGTCTGTCGGGGTTTTTGTCGAGTATGCCGTCCCAGCAGCGACTGGTACCTGCTCAGATGCGCCGGCAGCCGTGGCACGGGTTCCTGAATATGCTTGATCCCGATCGCAACACTATCTTCTGCATCGAACGGCACATGTCCTATCAGCATCTCGCGCTCAATGCGGTATCCCGGAATCGAAGGTATATCCGCCATGCTATCCTCTCTCCCGCGAATTTCTGTTCTTTGGTAATAAGCATGCGGCCATGACAGTGAAAAATATCCGGACCTCCCTGGTGCGTCCGTTCCCAATTTTGCATTTTGCACTGTATAGATTTGATCCTATTTGATCGTGGCTTGGAGCTGCCTGAGTTGGTCCTGTAAGAACTGGATCAGCAAGTCTTTGAGTTTGTTCAGCAATCCGACGTCAGTCAATGGGCTCGAATCCGAGACAAAATTAATGTCTGCCACGTTCCCATTCGAGTCGAATATCAGTTCCCATACCATGTACAATTCACCCAGCAGGAGATTGTCATAGACACTGCGGAAACGAACCCGGGCTGAGCTGCCCATGGCCTCCCGAGACACGACCTTGTTGGAGACAAATGAACAAGTGGGATGAACTGTGCCTGTCGCAAGACGACCGATCTGAGTGATGATGACGTCACGAGCCTGGGCTGGTGCCACGTCGAAGAGTAGCGCATAGAGGCCCCCGGGGGATGCGCCGGGGGTGCTTGCCGGATGGGACGCGGGCGAACTCGAAGGCGGCGCCTGCCGTTGAACGGGAATCGAAGATTGTGCAGGTACCGGAAGGCTCGATGAGTGCGGCGTCGGACCAGGAACAATCGGCCCCGCCCGCGGTGTGGTGTCCCTGCCGGCGCCCTGCCCGGCACTGTCCCCTAGCATCTCTTCTGCGTTTCCTCCCAGCCCAATGTCGTCTTCGACGACATAGATCAATTGGAGCAGCGCATCCTGCCGGACGCGGCCGCGCACCGTTCGTTCCTCGCCATTTATTCGGCCTTTCCTGGCTGTGCGCACCTTCACGGTGCCGCTGCCATCATCGAGTACATAGAATGTGAACGCAGCGGTCTCCTGTATTTTCGTCACCGTCCCGTGCAATGCGACAAATTTACCGGCGAAGGCGGCCGGTTGAGCCAGTATTCTCGCAATGGCCACCTGGGGTTCCTCTGCTTTCATCACGAAGGCGCTAGAAGTAAGAAGAGCGGCAATCACCAACATTTTTTTCATCATGTTTTCCTATTTGCTCCATTTTTTCCGCAGCGTCTTGAGGTATGCTTGCACCGCCTTTGCAACCATATCGCTCATCTCCCGCCCACTTAGAATCGACGCTACCCTCAGTTCCGTATGCAGGCTTCGTGGGAATTTGATGGTTGTTTTCGTCCATTTGCCGGAGCGCGCCCCGCGAGCTTGTGACGCAACCGGCGCCTTCTTCCTGAAAATCGTATTCGCTTTCGTCCTGTCAGACATATTTTGCAACCTCCCTAACTATGGCCTCGAATTTATTCCCCGCGACTCAACAGCCTTTCGGCCCGGATCTGGATATTGGCAAAGGCCGTAGGATATTTATATGTTCAGATATCCGGACTGTCAAACGCCACAGTGACGCCTGCCCACATCCATTGGAGTTCTCGCCCCATGCACGCTGGGCAAATTTAAACAAGCGACACTAAAATTTTCGAACGCGAGACGACGAAAACCCCCATTTAACCACTGGCGTAGGACAGGGCTGCGGCAAAGTCGCGTAAGGAAAAGAGGGACAGGGGATTTGAAGGAATAGCGGGCTTTTTCTTTTGATGCTGATAGTACAACGCGCGCACGGGAGCGACGTGTACGCAATCTGACTTGAGCGGAGTGGAAGTGAAATTGATGCGTCGGGAGGAAGTTGGTGCATGGAAGCAGGCGATGTCGGAGCAGCACTACCTCGGGTTTCGCGGGATCGTCGGCGAGTCGCTGAAGTACGTTGCGCAGGTCTTTCAGGTCCGGCGAACCGTAGTCAGGCGCAGCGATGCAAAATCAACTGTACATACGGCCTACTGTGTCACGAGCCTGTCTCATAAGACCACCTCGCCGGCTGAACTCCTCAACCACAATCTTAAACACTGGACGATCGAGAATCGTGTGCATTATGTCCGCGATGTCACCTATGACGAAGATCGCTCCCGTGTGAGAAAATCCGGCGGCCCTCGCATCATGGCATCGCTTCGTAATGCTGCAATAAGTCTGCTTCGACTCGCCGGCGCCGATAACATCGCCGACGCTATCCGCCATTGCCGGATGAACCAGCTCCGCCCATTGCGGCTCGTCGGCATCAATATTGCGCATTGATTCAGCCTCTCCGTAGTCGATCATGAAACAGCAGGCCAAACACCCACTGGTCTCCCTGCATCTTGTTCCAATCCAATTCAATACGCGCGATGCAGCTCATCGGATACCAATCACCTCGGTCATCATATCCCCGCACCGCTCAACAAAACCCGGGAGGCCAATAACCAAGACCATCTGATCCGACGCGTCCATCTATCTTCGCCATTCACTCTCAGCCTGCCTCCGCGACTTTGCCGTAGCCTTGTCTGATGCTTGCTGGAGTTTGCGCAGGAGCTGTGATAGTCTCAAATTCCTTATGAAACGGACATGGAGCGGCCTGCTTTTGGTTTTGTTGGCCGCCGCCGGGGCTGTGGCTGCGGGCGAGGAAGCCGCCTTGCGCACCGTGGCCTGTCTGGGCCAGGTCGTGCCGGGCAACCGCGTGATCCGGGTGGCCGCGCCCGAGAGAGCCCTGGTCAAGGAACTCAAAGTCCGGCGCGGCGACGTCGTCTCGACCGGCGCCGTGCTCGCGGTGCTGCGCGATTACAACGTCGCCCAAGCCGCCCTGACCCGCGCCGAGCGGAACGTGGACGTGGCGCGCGCCAAGCTGGACCAGGTCAAGGCAGGCGAGCGCGACGAAGTGGTTGCCGCACAGGAAGACTTGATCAAGGCCCGGCAAGCGGAAGCAGATCTACTCGCCGCCAGAAAAAATCGATACCAACAGATGTACGACCAGCAATTGATTTCCAGCGACGAGTACGACGAAGTGAGCCAGCGTTTGGCGACCGCGCAGGCCGAGTTGCGGCGGGAGCAAAACGTGCTGGACGGGTACCGGGATGGCCGCAAGGAGGATGTCGCCATCGCCAAACAAAACCTAGCCGTGGCGCTGGCCGAACGCGACCAGGCGGCTGCCGCGCTGGAAACTCAACTCGTGCGCGCCCCCCTGTCCGGCGAGATCCTGGAGATCCATACCTATGCCGGCGAACGGGTCGGGGAGGAAGGCCTGCTCGATCTGGCCGACACAGCCCATATGATGGTCCGGGCGGAAGTATACGAAACCGACATCGCTCGCGTGCGCCTGGGCGACCGCGCGGTCATCCGAACCATGATGGACGAGAAACCAATGGGCGGCCAGGTCGTGGAGATCGAACGCCAGGTCGCAACCGGCCTCATCTACCCCATGGATGCCACGGACTACACCGACCGTCGCGTGATCATCGTGCATATCCGACCGGATAACCCGGCAGCGCTCGTCCCCCACAATAATGCGCAGGTCACGGTGACGATCTCCGCGCCGTGAACCTGCTCGCTCGCAACATGAGTCGCCTGGCGCCGTGCGGGATCCCGCTGGCATGGCGGCAGCTTTACAGTGACCGCAAACGTCTGGCCGCTGCGCTGGCCGGGGTGTCGTTCGGCATCATGCTGATGCTGTTCCAACTGGGCGTCTACAAGGCGATCATGGAAATGGTGATCCGTCCGATCCAGGCCCTGGATGGCGAGTTGCTGATGGTCAGTCGCAACTATGAATACCTGGCTGTGTCCCAACGCTTTCCCGAGCGCCGCATATACCAAGTTTTGGCCGATCGCGCAGTGGCGTCCGTGTATCCGCTGGCCCTGTTCTTCCTGGATTGGCGAAATCCGACCAACGGCATCGATCGCGAATTGGTGGTGTTCGGCATACACCCCGGCAAAAATCCGTTCCGCATGCCGGAGATAGCAGCGCAGATAGCGGTTTGCGCCAATCCCGAAGGCATTCTCTTTGACGAGATGTCCAGTGCGGATTACGGTCCGGTGCCGGATCTCTACCGGAAGGGCGGCCCGTTCTACGGCGAGATCAACGGGCGCCGGGTGCAGGTGCAGGGCTTGTTCGCGATGGGGCAAACCCTCGCCACGTCCGGCCATATCATGGCCGGCATGGAAACCTACCTGCGTGTGTCCGGACTCCCCGCGCACCAATGCAACCTCGGCGTGATCAAGCTCCAACCCGGCGCCGATCCTCAAGCGGTGGCCGCCCGCTTAACTCGCCTGCTGCCGTCCGATGTGGAGGTCGTGCCGCGCGGCACACTGGAAGAGCGCGAGGAGAAATACTGGGCCCAACGCACGCCCGTCGGCTTCATCACAGTGGCCGGCATGCTGATCGCCATGGTGGTCGGGGCTGTGATCGTCTATCAAATCCTCTACACCGACATCAACGATCACATGCGTGAATACGCCACGCTAAAGGCCATGGGCTTGAGCGACCTGTTTTTCACGGGACTGGTGGTGCAGGAGGCGGCCATCCTGCTGGCGATCGGATTCGTCCCCGGCATGACCATCGTCGCCGCGCTCTTCCGCTTGGCCGAGGCCAGCGCAGGCTTGCCCACCCGCCTGACCTGGGTGGACACCTCGACCGTGGTCGGCCTGGCCGCGATCATGTGCCTTTCGGCCGGCTTGCTGGCCACTCGCCGCCTGCGTTCGGCCGACCCGGCGGACATCTTCAGTTAGCCGCCATGCATTCCGAACCGCTCATCTCCATCACTGACCTCTGCCACGCCTACGGCGAAGGCGAGGCGAGGCGCGAGGTCCTGCGCCATGTCAACCTGGATTTCTATCCGGGCGAAATCGTGATCATCATGGGCCCGTCCGGCGCCGGTAAGACCACGCTTCTGACTCTGGCGGGCGCGCTGCGTTCGCCGCAATCCGGAAGCGTCAAGGTTGGGCCCATCGAGTTGTGCGGCGCCGGCCCGCGGGACCGGATCGAGGTGCGCCAGCGAATCGGCTTCATCTTCCAGGCGCATAATCTGCTGCGGGCGCTCACCGCTCGCGAAAACGTGCAGATGGGCCTCGCGCACCGACCGGACCTCGGAGCTGAGGAGACCCGCGCGCGCGCTGCGCATGCTGGTACGAGTCGGACTCGCGGACCATGCGGATCATTACCCGGCCCGGTTGTCCGGCGGCCAGTGCCAGCGGGTGGCGATCGCCCGCGCTTTGGTCCGCGAACCCGCGATCATCATGGCCGACGAACCCACGGCCGCCTTGGACAAGCAGTCGGGCCGCGAGGTGGTGGAACTGCTCCAACACCTGGCCCGCGCCATTCCGTGCGCCATCCTCATGGTGACCCACGATATCCGCATCCTGGACGTGGCCGACCGGATCCTCATGCTCGAAGACGGGGAGATCGAGGAGTCCTATCGCGGCTTCGATCGGATTGCCGCCGCCTTGACCGGCCTGATGCAGCTCATCGCCCGGTACACCTCCGGCTTCGGGGACAGCGCCAGCCCGGAGGCGGTCCGCCAGTTGCCTGATTGGCAGAAACAATTCCGGGAGCATCAGCCCGAAGTCCATTTGGAGGCCACGGCCTTTGTGGCGCGGCGCCTCAACACCCGACTGGCGCGTCGGGCCGCATGTATGCAGGACACCTCGGAAACCCTGCGCGCGCTCGAAGAAGGCATCCGTGAGTTTGGCGGCCGGCTGGCCGCCCGGCCGCCAAATGTGAACACCGCGCTGGCCGATTCATTCCTGCAAAGCCTGGATTTCCTGATGATTACCGCTGCGGAAGCCATGGCCAACAACCAGCCGGACGACATCGCCCGCCTCATCCAACTTACCGGCGACCGCAGCTCCGTACTGGAGTCGCTGCGCGGCCGGTATTTCGACACCCATGGGGATCTGTCCAGCGCAGACCGGGATTACCTGTTCGACCTGGCCAACCTGTTCGCGCGCCTGGTTTACTATTTGCGCCGGCTCGCCGGCATGCTGGAGCCGGTCAACATCGACCCGCCTTCGACACCGGACAAATCCCATCAATAAAGGAAGGGAGTTGAACGCCGGGGCGGCAAGCTTCTGGCGCGGTTCACATTGACGCGGCGGGCACCGGTGAAGGAAAACGTCAAAGGCCCGCGGGAGGGCGAACCATTTCGCTCGTTCGAAGCAGATTGCCGGCACAACATGGGCCTTTGCTCTATGTAACCTATCATGGGAGCATTGTTCGACAACCACCGCGCCATTCTTGGCAATGGAAATATGGACAGACCGATGAAAGTGATCCTGACCGGGGGCACCGGATTTCTGGGAGAATACCTCCTGGCGGAACTCCTCACGTGCGGACATCTGGTCTGGTGTCTCTACCGGAGTGAGTCGCGTAAGCTCGATACCATTCGGTTTCTCGGCAGCCTCGGACTTCCCAGAAGTGCCGAGAGCCTTCACTGGTTCAAAGGCGACGTCCTGGACGCGGCAGACAGATGGGATGACTGGCGCAACGAATACCCCGGCTTGGAAGACGTGGACACCCTGCTTCACGGCGCCGCATCCACGAGGCTGTACATGGACGAACAGGGTGAACCTCTGCGGACCAACCTGGGCAGCGCACGCGTTCTCCGGAAACTCGTGGAGCGTCATCCCATGAACGTTCATGTGATAAGCACGGCGTACGTGTGCGGCCTGATTCAGGGCGCCATGATGCATGAAGTGAATCATCCGAGGGGCGATTTCGTAAACGTGTACGAAGAAAGCAAATGGGAGGCCGAACAAATCTGGATGGGTGGCGCGACCCTCTTGCGGCCGTCGGTGATAGTCGGGCATTCGGAGACAGGACGGTGCACTTCATTCTCGGGTTGGTACATTCTTTTTCAGGCCGTGCACCTGCTCGACCGACTCTTGGGTGCCAACTTAGGGGTGGATCGCCTGAACCTGAACATCGACATACCTGCGGATCCTGGCGGGACCATCAACATGATTCCCGTGGATTACGTCGCGAAGGCTGCGGTCCGGATCATCGAGAATCCCGAGAATCACAACAAGATATTCCATCTGAGCCATCCCAGTCCGCCGACTCATGAGTGGACCATGGACTTCGTCTGTCGCAGGTTCAACCTGGGCGGACTGAGATTCAGCAGGGCGGCCGCGCCGTTTGCGCAACCCCGTAGCCGCATTGAGCGCATGGTGTGGCGGCAGATGCAGACTATTCGCTTCCATTTTTCGAATAGCCCGAGCTTTGACCGCACCAACACCGATCGGGCCACAGCCGACCTCGATGTCCCCCCCATGAGTGAAGCACGAGTAGCCAAACTGATCGATTACGCGATAGAACAAGATTGGGGACAGTCACCGCACTGAGCGCTCATATCCATGCACGTCGCGTGCGCTCAAACCCCCTCGCACTTCGCACAGCGATCGTCACGCCTGCTACGGGTGTGTCTTCTATGAAGAAGCGCCGGACATTTCGTCACCGCGGGTTCGTTTTAGGAGCAACTGTCCAGGAGCTCAACGCAGTAGAGACCCAGGCCTTGCTCTCCCGTAAGCTCACCACCCGAACTGTCGCCTCACGGAGGGCCTGAAACCGGGCCAGCGTTGTCTCCGAAAAGCCGATGGCCGCCCTGGTGACCCATCCACTTGAATCGCGCGGAAGGATGCTCACGTCCAGAGGCGCAATCAGATGAAAGCCACATCCCAATGCCTTTACCACCGCCTCTTTCGCAGACCAGAGTAGAGCTGCTGCATCCGAACGATCGCCGGCAGTCGCGCCTGCGGCCAACCGCAGTTCCTCAGCGTGAAACACCCGATGAAACGGATACGAGCCGACGAATTCTCCCGGATCGGTCGCGTCGACTCCTACCGAAGGCCCGGACGGACACAGCGCGGCCCACGTGCTGTCGACCGCGTGACTGAACGAAACTGAAGGCCCTCTCTTGCCTTCAATCAGTAGTTCCGGTTTTCCGAGAAATCCTGCGATCAACTCCACGCGACCGACCGCGGAGCGGGTCCCAGCCTGCGATCCAGCCGGTCTTCCTGGGCCGCTTTTCAGCAGCAGCGTCGCGAGGGCCGCGTTGCGTTCGCCCCGCAGCGCGTTCGGCAGGTCGTCGTCTCCTGCTCGGGAGGATACAAGAAGGACGATATCCTTATCCACGTAGAGCTTCTTGAGTTCAAGCTCTTGGAACACGTCGAAGCCCCTGACACGTCCGACTTTCATCTGGATTACGCAACTGAATGAACATAGAAATCAGATTATTTGAACCACCGCATCGTGATGTTTCTTGCCAGCATCATCGTGCGACCGTTCTCGTCGCAACCGCGAGCATCCCAGGAAAACCCCTCGTCGGTCCTGTTCCGAAGACGACCTTCCACCGTGATTACCTGGTCGTGTGTGCATTTGTCGGAGAAGCGCATCTCACCGATCTCGTAGGGAATCACCAAGCGCCCCTCATCAGCATCCCTCATGACAATGTAAAAAGCAACCATCTGGAGCAGGGCTTCCAACAGATACGGAGAGTATTGATATCGATTCCCCGTTGAATCCGCGAAGTCATCGATCTCCCTGTACGTGATCCGGCCGAGGATCGTTTCCTGGGACGTGCCGTAAAGCTCATCCAGGACCCGATACCGTCCGGCCAGGTCAGAGCGGTTCGCATACCATTCCAAGATTTCGGCACGCTCCATAGGACGGCTATCCAGTCCCGAGCGACTGACACACAGGTCCTCATTGTCATGGATACACACGGCGCTTTCCGCCCCCAGTACTATTTGCGCCGTACAGTCTGCTCGCTTTCTCTCCAGCGAGCGATCCGTCGGCGACATCTCTCGGGCAATGAACGAGACATTGCACACAATTTCAGCCCCTGGCGCGGGGATTCGCCGGCACTGGATCGATGCCATGCGTTCCGTTCCTTCCGGACACTCGATGATGTCGAGGAACTGCGCATTCCGGAAACCTTTGACCTTCAAATGGGGATACAGAATTCGGGAAGCCTCCATAGCGGTTTCCACGGCCATGATGGCCGACACCAGAGGATGCTTCATGAACTTGAACGGTTTGTGGTCGCGTATCCAAAGGTCTCGTTCCTGAGAAAATGTGCGCTCCGCCTCCAATTGTCCCGCGGCAATATCAATACGTGAGACCGAATCGATCATCGGAAAACCATGCAAAGGGAATGCGACTGCGCCGGCTCGAATGACGCCCGGCCGGTCCGGCTCATCTGACGGATCCAGGAGGACAGCGCTGACATCCGGGAGTGAGCGCATGAACATGGTCCATATGTCCTCGGACCGGGCGAGAAAGAGCTCTCTACAAAACAGCCCGGCAAGCTCGTCCGCGTGAACGTAGTCCGCGTTCATTCTCCTCATGAGATCGCGGACATCTTGATTCTCTGCCATGCCTGCTCCCTCTATAGGAGGCAAAATGAGCGCCTTGAAGCGAATCGCCGGGTGCTGCTTACTCAGCATCTCCAGCAACGCGGACATGATGCGGTTTGCGGCAGCATAATTGGTCTGTCCGGGATTGCCCTGTATCGAGGCGGCCGACGACAGACAAACCATGAACCGAAGACCCTTATCGTGGGCGGCTTTGAAGAGATTCCACGCCCCGAGCAGTTTTACGTCAACGACAGCGGAGAAATCCTTTTCCGGCATTTGCTTAATGAAGTTGTCCTTCAGCAGGCCGGCCGCATGCACGACTCCATCAACCTTTCCGTACGTCTTGACCACATCTTCAAGTGCGGAAGACACCGCGCGGGAGTCTGTCACGTTGCAACTGATATAAGACGCATCGATACCCGCGTGGCGCAGTTCGTCCATATTGCGGAGGATTTCCGCGGCTCGCAAAATCCAGGCCACTTGTGCAGCGCGTTCCGCGTCCGAGCGATAGGGTCCTTTCGTGGCAACGAACTCTCCAGCTGCCTTTACCGCCAGACTCGAATCATCGGGAATCAAACGGAAATCCACCTCAGGATCGATGGCCGTTCGTCCTAGAAAGACCATTGTGCAGCCGAAAGGGGTCATGCTCCGGGCCAAAGCGGGCGTCATGCCATACGCTCCGCCGGAAAAGACCACCACGTCATTCCGACCCAGTGCGAGTTCTGTCGAGTCGACAAAAGATGACGCGGCCGTCCGACCTTGTCGTGTATAAGGAGTGCCGTCCCGGTAGCTCATCTCCAGGATCTTCCGGCTCCGGTCCAAGGAGCCTCTAATCGCATCCCGCAGGTCTGTGCCCTGGTCCAAGGTGACACACCGGAACTGCACGGACCCGAACTCGTGGGCAGCCGACAGGAACATCCCGAGAACGCCCTCAGCCAGCACGCTGCCGAAACCACCACTGTCGCTCCGGCTCTTATGGAGACACAACGCGAACTTTCTGGAAGAAGACCCGACAAACGCTTTGAGCAGTGTGAAAAAGCCTTTGAGGAGCGATGAAATCTCTTCGAGAGTTTTCACTTTTTCATCCAGAATGTCGTCTATGATGAACACGATCCCTGCCAGCGACTCCAAGCCATCGAGACTCCGAGCCGCACTGAGCGCCCCTTGATCAGTTCCCAGGTCAAACCCTCCGCCTTCCGGATCGGACGAATTGCCGAGAAACGTCAGAGGCGCAAGGTCAATCCCGTAATCCCTCCGGAAGACCGTGCCCACCTGGTTTCGGAGCTCTGTTCCTCCCTCGGCGGATACAATGGCCACTGTCTCCAGAGGTTTGAGCTCGACCGGCTGGACGCTGCCTGCGACGATGGGAACTTCGCGGAAGACCACTCTCTTGAGTGTATGTCGCTCCTGGACCTGAGCCGCCGAGGGAACTCCCGCTGAACGCGCGGCCGCAGCGTGCACAGATGACGCGGGACTGTTGCCCGCGGTCCTTAACGTCAGGCGGGAAATTCTGTCGGCAAGGTCTCCCACTGTGCGCACGTCCATGAACTCTTCCAGCTCTATCTTGATACCGAAGTGGGCCTCCAGAGAGTCCATGATGACCGGCAGCCGGCTGGAACGAATGGAAAGGTCTTCCCTGAGATCCATGCCAGGCGCGACTTCATCTCTTTCGTACCCCGTGGCCTCCATGATCATGCGGATAACCGTCTCGCTGACATCGTCCCTCTCTGGCGCGGGGGTTTCAGGAGTCGCTTCAGGTTGGATCCTCGGAGGAGGAGTCGGAGTCGGCTCCGGCTGTACATGAGCCTTGGGCGGGAGAGCGGGAAGGGGGGCCTCGGTCGGCGCGAACATCCGTTCCAGCACGTCATTGAGGTCGTCCTCGGAGAACCGTGCGTCGTGCTCTCTCCGTATGGCAGCCATCAGGCCGGGCCTGAGGAAGCGGCCGCGGCTGTCCAGCACGAACGCGTTGATCTCGCGTCGAACGATCCCTTCCAAGGACGCGGAAGAGGAAGTCGTCCGAGGAGGTTCTGCAATCCGGGTCGCAGGCATAGCCGGTTCAGCGGATGTGGCCGTTGAGGGGAAAAGGACGTCGTTGGGCCTGCGCCTCACCACCAGATGGCCCCTCGCGTAGAGTTGCGCCAACGCGGTCCTGTACATGAGCGATTCAGCGGAAGGCAGACACGTCTGAATACAATCCGCTTCCTCGATGATGTCCGCGATCATGTTGCTGAGGATTTCGCGCGGCCCCACCTCAACAAAGATCCGTACACCATAATCCTGCCAGAGCGTCCTGGTGTTCTCCATCCAGTGCACGGGTGACTCGATATGCGCCATGACAATTCGCTTGATCTCGGCGGCGTCATCCGGGAACGCACGCATGGTGGTGTTGGAGATGACAGGAATGCGCGGGGCGTGGAATTGACTCCCCGCAATAAAGTCTTCGAGTTCGTCATGAATGCACGCCATAATGGAAGAATGGAACGCCATGCTCACGCGGAGCCTTGTGCAACGATGCCCCAGGGCCTTCAACTCCTCGCCTATGGCGGTCACGGCCTCGGTGTTTCCTCCGAGGACGATCTGATGAGGGGAATTGTAGTTGGTGATGTAAACGCTTTCCGTGGTGCGCATTTTCTCCCGGATCACATCCATAGGCGCATCGACGGCCATCATGATTCCAGGATCCACGTTCTGGCCGCAGGCCTTGTCCATGCAGATGGCGCGCTTGTTGACGATGCGGAACCCGTCCTCGAACGAGTACACACCAGCCACGCACAACGCGGTCAGCTCGCCGAGACTGTGACCTGCCAGGGCTGCCGGCGTAATCCCCAGGGAAAGAAGATATTGGACCATGGCAAATTCCATGGTGAACAATGCCGGTTGCTGCCAACGCGTCTTCTGAAGGTCCTCCTCCTTGTTGAAGAAGAGGAGCTGCAAGAGGTCAAAATCCGCAACTTCAGCCGCACGATCCATCCATCGGCGAATGACGGGGAATGTCTGATACAGTTCGTGGCTCATACCCGCGTAATGCGAGCCCTGTCCGGGAAAAACAAAAGCCAACGGCTGCGGTGACGCTTCTTCCGCTCCGATGTGAATGCCGCGCCGCGCTAGTGCCTTGAGTCGTTTGGGAGCCACGCTGCCGTTGCTTAGCGGCTCGCACGTCTCGATGAGTGCCAAGGATTCTTTCTCGGTTTCTGCCACTACAGCGACCCGGTGCCGGACTCCACCGATCTCGGTCCGGAAAAACGATATTCCCTCCGGACGGGACCCTGGGTCCGCTGCTTCGTCCACCGCGTCGGCGGTCTGAGAAGGCAGGACAAGAACCACATCCTTGTCTTCCCATGCCTGTTCCACCTGCACAATGTAATTGGAGCCACCAAAACCGAACGCATTGACCTGTAACCGCCGCGGTCGACCGTTCTTCACGTCCCAAGGCGTCGGTTCGGTGCGAACCACGAGACCTGACCTTTCAATCCCAATTTCCGGATCCGGTGTGGCGTAGTTCGCGGTAGCCGGGAAAATTCCCGCGTTCATCGCCATGACGCCTCTGACAAGACTGTTCACGCCGGATGCTCCCAGCGTATGCCCGATCTGTGACTTGAAAGAGGTCAGCACCGTGGTCTTATCCGGCTTGAAAAATTCTTTCAGCGCGTGGACCTCTTCCACATCGCCCTGCCGCGTGCTGGTGGCATGGCACTCCACCATGTCCACGCCCTCTGGCCCGTAAGACGCGTCATTGAAGGAGGCTTTTATGGCAATTTTCTGCGTGATTCTCGAGGATTCCACCATACCAAGGTGATTGTTGCTTGCGCCCATGGAGGTGATGTACGCATGCGCGGCCGCTCCCCGCCGCCGCGCTACGGACTCTCGCTCGATGACGATCACGCCGCCGCCCTCACCGAGCACCAAGCCGTCGCGATCCGCATCAAACGGACGGCTGGTCTCCGCCGCGGGGCGGGTAACTCCCGACAGACCGGCAAGTGCGCCCAGAGCCGAAAATTCCAGATAATGCATGGGCGAGAGGAACTCTTCCGCTCCGCCCACTATGGCCGCGTCTATGACGCCGTTACGAATCATCTGGTATGCGCTGTAAAGAGCGACCAGAGCAGTCGCACAGGCAGCGGACACGGAGAAGCTCGGCCCCATGAATCCGTATTTGTTGCAGATGAAGCCGGCCGCGGCACAATTGAGCCGCCCCAGAAGGGTTGTGTCGTCAATGACGATCCTCCCGGATTCTATCTCCTCTTCGACAGCCTTTTCAGTCTCGGGGCTAAGCGGAACCGCTCTCTTGACGGCAGACACGATGTCTCCAAGCGCGCCACGGACAATCACGTCCCGGAGGGTGGCAGCAACTTCTCCGGAATTCTGAGAGATGAGGACGGCGATCCGTTCTCTTGGGATGGCTGAATCGAGGATTCCCGATTGCTCGACCGCGTTGCGGGCAAGCCACATGGTCAATTTCGTGGAGTCGGTCATGGTACGGAAGTCCTGGGGAGGAATTCCAATATCTTTCCTGGCTACCTCGATGTTTTGAAAAGCGCCGACGCGGCAATACGTCTTCTCGGGAGTTCGTGGTCGGGGATGAAAGAACTGCTCGTGGTCCCATCGCGTATTGGGCACCGGGATGATGCCGGTCCTGCCCGCGAGAGATGCAGCCCAGATCTCTTCAGGACTGTTTCCCAAGGAGTTGACCAGGCTCATGCCTGTAATGGCGATGCGTTCCTGACCGACGTGAGAGCCCGCCACCGGTCGCGGGCGAACATCCGCGCGGGAACCCACTGCGTCACGTATCCCGCTCTCTGCTCGTGTCGGCACATTCACAATCGGGCCGGTGAATGGCAGGCCCGGAGCGAGAGCGCCGTGTGCGAGCCCCTGATGAAATTCCTCCAAAGTGCTCACCTGCCGCAGGACTGCTGCGCACGCTCCACTCATGAACTGCCCCTGCTCCTTGCAGTCCGTCTCATCCAACGAAACGCCACCCGGCCTGTCGAGACCTCGAGCAGCCACAAACAGGCTGCCGGCAGACATGTGCTCGATCTTGCGGCGGAACGATGCTTCGTCTTCCGCTCCAGCCGAGAAATCCAGTTCAAGAGCGCGGATGGCATCGATCCGCGAAGTTCGCAGGGAACGAACCCGCAAGCCAGTTCCTTCACCCGTCACAGCGGTACCCCCGAGGGGGGCTTCCAAAATCATGCGCCGGTACAGATCGGTAAGAGCGCCGGTTTCCACGATGTCCGAGGTGGTGAGGTAGGCGGTTCCCATTTGGACCGCGTCTGCCCCCAACATGGCGGCCACGAACGCGGTTTCTCGATTGCAGATGCCGCCGGCCAGGATGATGTGGCATCCGCGAAACAATGCGGGCTCCCTCTGCTTCAAGTCGATCACCATTTGCGCCATCGTCAGCGTGCTGTGCTGGCCGACATGACCGCCTGCCTCATGCCCCTCGCAGATCACGTACCGAACACCCGCATTGAGAGCACGTTTCAAGAGTTCTTCGCTGGGAGCGATGTACATCGGATCGATTCCCACTTCGATGAACCGCTTTGCGAACGTAGGCTCTCCGGCGGCGATCACCGCGAAGCGCGGCCGTTTCTCTCGAATCCACGCCAACTGGGCTTCTCGATAAGGGTTCTCGGGAAGCGTGATCACGTTGACCGCGTACGGGCGATCACCCATGATCTCATCGACGCGACCGAGCTTCTCGCCCAGGGTTTGGGGATCCATCAGACCGAGCGCCAGCGTCGGCAGGCCTCCGGCGTCAGCCACCCTACGGCTGAACTCGGGAACATTCGTTATCCACGACATAGCGCCCTGGATAAACGGGAAGCGCGTGCCCATGTCCGCGGCCACGGCACTTCTCGCGAAGGCTTTGGCGTGTTCAGGTGCGGCTGCGAGACAGTCCTCAATTGCTCGAACAAAGTGGCCTACCGCTACCTCCGTCCGTAATCCGAACCGTCTGGTAAACGATGCGGCAAACCCGGCCTCTACACCGAGCGGTATGAGTTCATTTCTTGCGAATCTTGCGGATAAGGGGGCTACAGATTCGTTACGAATCCTCTGAGCAAATGATCTTCTCTGTTCGTCCCGGATTTCTCCCCCGCACAGGGAGCCCGCGAACTCTTTCAGCTCCTTCACGGCCGTGGAATTGCCTTTGTTGAAAAGGCGGCAGGGGACACCAAGGCTCAGGCCGATCAAGTCGGTATGATCAGGCCGGAGATCGGCGATACGCTGTCGCTTCTCGTCGTCCAGGCCTGCCAGGTCGGTCAGCCAATGAATGCTCTCAAAGACGATCCCTTTGGCACCTGCGCTCAAGAACGCGGCAGCTGCCTCGGGGGTTGCTACGCCCCCCCAAATGAATAGGTCTGGTGGTTCGGGTTGGTTCGCGGTCATGGCGCGAATGGCGGCGTAAAGGGTGATGAGCGTCTCACTGCTTACGAATCCCGCTGCTTCACTGCCTTTCAAGGCTATACTTCTGATCTCCGGGTCGTTGTTTACGATTCGGTCGATAAGCCCGGCTTCGCTGACGATAGGGATGACGCTGAATTCAGAGGACAATGCGGTGATTCTTTGCAGAAACGTGTCAACATCACGATCCAGTGCGGCCGAGTGAAGTTCGATCCAGATTCTCTTGATTCCGGCCTCTTTCAAGAAGTTTTTCAGCGTATGGTCCAGGATGGCAGCCGCGGAAATCTTCAATTCCACGGATTCCGCATCTGCCTTCGCATGCAAGAGCGCTTGAGCTGTCTCATCCAGGAGAGGAGCCGACAGGTTAAACAGTGCTCTGGTCCCGGTTCTCCGGGCCATCTCGACCACTGAAGAAGCTATGTCGGTGTCACGCCAGAGAAAGGCAATGGAAGGCGAGTGAAGGTCGAAGGACATCTCGCACCCCGCTATTCAAATTGCGGCTTGATCAGTAACCATAGCAAATTCAAGCTTGCCGCCTTCCCCGTTGAAAGTATTCCCGGTGACTCTAGCACTAGCCGTTTACTAAAGGTGTTTACGAGTGTCATGATTAGCAATGCCATTCAAATGGATGCGAAGCGTTTTGGCGCGGAAGATATCTTCTGCTGCGGACCGATGCACGATTGTGCATATTATCAATCCAATACACGTCAATCGTCGCATCGCATCAACACCCTAAGTATACGGCTAGACTTTAGCATGTTGTTTGGGAATAGGACATCGCTTTTTGGCGAGAACAGGGATAGAACCACAGAAGCCATGCAAGCCGCGAAATTTCAGCGCATCGCATGAGGAAAACATGCTGTGGCGGTGTCAAGATGTCAAGCGAAATGTGAAAATGAGCAGACATCTCCTGGAGAAATCAGCGAGCTGTCTAAGAGTAGTAGTAGTCCGAAGAGCTCCGATGCTCTGAGGAGAATGGTCGAATCAGTGGAGGGCGAGGAGGGAGCGGGAGCACGTCTCTACAGAATTGGACTACGGCGTCATTTTCCAGTTGGACAGCCTAACGCACTGAAATAATAGGCGGTGCAGTTTCGACACTGTCCTGAATGTAACAGGACAACATAGGAGTGGGCATCGCAACTTATTGATTCTGGGTTCCCGGATACGGCGGTAGTGGCTGTAACTGCTTGGTGGACATAGAGAAGTCGGAACCCAAAGGCGAATATTTTTCAAGACAAGATCGCGGCGCCGTGGTATTATGGGGCCGTGTTACATAAAAGCATATCAAGTCTCAAATAACGACGTGCCGATAGAGTTTTCGGTATCCGGTCGGAAAAGCAAACCCCTATAGCCCTCGGTGCAAGTCCCTTTCCAACTCGGTCAGAGCCGTCATGATAGAAGCGATGAGTTTGCCTTGGGGCGTAGTCAAGTCGAATTGGAGTCCGGTTTGTGCGATTAGCGAGACGTTCCACGCCTCCAGGTTTTGGAGAATTTGAACCAAGTCCAGGGTGCTCCGTCCCCACCGGGTCGACTCCGTGACGAGAATGGCCTCTGACTGCAGGTGTAGACGGTGGTTGACACCGCCTTGTTTTCGAAACCTTCTCGATCACACAACGTACTCTTCATTACATGCTGCCGGGCGAGCCACAGAACCGCCCGGAAGGGAGGAAACGTGGATCGAAAAGAGTTCCTGAAGAGTGCGTGCGGGCTCGGCGTGTGCGGATGCGCATTGAGTCTCCTCGGCGCGCCCGAGCCGTTGCATGCGGAGGACACTGCCGCCCCGGACCGGCGACTCGCTTTCGCCCGGTATCAGGTGGCCAAGATGGTCGGCTTCATGGCCACCGACATGAAACCAGAAGCCTGTGCAGGGATACTCGAGAAGGCCGGCAGGGAGTGCGCCAAGGTGGGCCAGCTCCAGGTCAGGTTTAAGGGTGACCCCGAAGGGTACTTCGCTGCAATCAAGAAGAGCTGGGGCACTGACTCCTCGTGGGACAAGGAGAAGGGCATCATCACCGTTACAGTCGCTGAAGGCGAGTGCGGCTGCCCTCTGGTTGACAGCCAGCGAACACCGGCGCTCTGGTGCAACTGCTCCGTTGGGTACCAGAAGGAAGCCTTCGAGACCATCTTCGGAAGGCCGGTCAAGGCATCCCTCAAGGAGTCGAAACTCAGTGGCAGCAAGCGGTGCGTCTTCGAGATCACGCTGTCGTAGGCACCTGCAGATAGATACCAGTCGTTCAAGACGATTCAGTCTGCGTATGGCATAGTATACTCAGCTCGTGACTTTAAGGATTCGTTTGTTTGGTATCTCAGGCCAATCGACCAATGCAGATTAAAACTCCTCCGGCTATGAGAAACCCAACCCCGTCGCCACGGGGCGTCTTAATAGGAACTCAGCAAGGAGGTTTTCTAGGATGCGTACATGCATTGAAATGCTCGCGGTGGGATTCTTACTCATGGATCCATGTCTGGGACTTGCCAAAGACCCAACTCTTCCCTTGCCTATCCGCACGGAAGAGCTCAACTCCACCAAGGTCGGGGAAATCCGGGAGTTTTGGGTATCCTTGCCGGATCAATACGCCACTTCCGGCGAAAAATATCCCGCCCTCTATATGATGGATGGGGAGCTTAACTTCACCTCCGGGGTTATCGGAGGCATCCGCTATCTGGAATATTTGGGAGAAATTCCGGAGTTCATCATTGTGGGGATCAAGAATACCAACCGCTCCAGGGATATTTTCCCTGAGGAGGTCACATATGCTGATGGCAGCAAAGCTGGCGGCCGGGCCAACCAGTACCTGGATTTCCTGCGCGAAGAGCTCATCCCCTATATTGACAAGACATACCGCACCGAACCTTATAGAGTGCTCTATGGTACATCCAATACGGCGTTTACAGCAGTGTATGCGCTGTTCAGAAATCCGGACTTGGCCAACGCATACATTGCCGCCAGCGCAACATTGTATGTATCCCCATTCCACGACGACCGCGATAAAATAATTCAGGCCTATAAGGGCGGGAAACGGCAGCTCTGCCTGGTCATGGGTGAAAAGGACTTACCGACAATTTTAAGCCTCAACGGCGCGCTGAAGGAGAAAATCAATGCCTTCGCCCCATCCGGCTTAAGTTGTCGCTTCGTTGTCATCGAAAACGGTGAGCATGTGCCGGCCAATGCCCTGATCGAAGGGCTGCGGGGAGTCTTTGCCGGTTGGGCTATCCCCTATCCGCTCATGGAAGAGGACTTTCCACAAATCAAGGCCCAGGTTGAAAATCGGCTGGAAAAATATGGAATTTCGGGCAAGATCCCCGAGAACAGGCTGGAAGAATTTGTTGAAGTCCTGCTCGGTGAGAAAAAGCTGGAAAAAGCCATCGCCGTAATAGAATACCAAGTGCAAAACTATCCACATTCGGCAAGCGCACGAGTCGGTCTTGGTGATGTGTACCGGCAAATGGGCCAACCAGCCAGAGCCCGCGAATATTACAAGCAGGCATTGACTCTGGACCCGGCCAACACAGCTGCCGCCACCAATATGAAAGAACTCGAAAAATAGATGTCCTCATCAGCATCAGTTTAGCCCGCATCGCATGCAGGTCTTCGAGGTCGAGGACTGGATGGCGGTACGGCCAAATTGCGCCTACATCATCCCGCCCGACCGCGGCATGGATTTTCTGAACGGAGAGCTGCAGTTGCCGGAGCCTCGCCGCGCGCAGCGGGGCTGTAAGGTAGTTCGGACCGAGTTCGGACCGGAGTTCGGACCGTGTTTTCAATTTTCATTTTTGTTGAAAAAGCCGTGTGCCGGTTAGAATAGGAGGGTGAGACGAGCGGTTCGGATTGAATTTGAGGGTGCACACTACCATGTTATGGCTCGCGGCGTAGGGCGAGCCGCCCTGTTTCTGGATGATGAAGACCGTCGCGACTTTCTTGCGATTGTTGGAGAATTGGTGAAGAGAGGGGCATTTGATGCCCACACCTTCTGCCTGATGCCCAATCATTACCATTTGTTGATATCAACCCCTCATGCCGGCCTTTCTCGTTGGATGCGGCACGTGGACGGAGACTATGTGCGTCATTTCAATTTCCGCCACAAGCGGGTTGGAGCGTTGTGGCAGGGGCGGTACAAAGCGATTCTGGTGCAGGACGCCGGCTACCTGCTGGAATGTTCGCGATACATACATTTAAATCCAAATCGAGCCAAGATCACGAGGCCGGCGGAGAGGTATCGATGGTCGAGCTACCGGAACTATGTCGGGGGGCTGAGCACAGT
>CAIWXX010000135.1 GCA_903916735.1 uncultured Acidobacteriota bacterium | reverse complement strand
TGGCCAACTCCTTGCGGCTCAGGTTTCTAAATTGGTGAACCGTCTCTTGAATTCCCTCGAGTTGTTTCCTCGTAAATCTCCGACCGCTAAATGTGGTCTTCTGTAGCGTCTCTACCAATTTCATCGCGACTCCTGAGCACGGTTGTCGAATCTATTCTTATGAAAAACGCTCAGAAAGTCAAGCAAAAAAATTAACTTTGCTTATCACAACCATCACTACCTAAAAATCAAACACTTGGTCTGCAAATCTATGAAATGGTTGCTTCGTAGAATAAAAACGAATGCCATTGCTCCGCAGGAGGCCGCGAAGTAGCTCGGGCTCCAGAGAATGTCCTTGTAGTAGCGTTGCGCGAGGTCGGGGAACTCTTGTCTCGGCAATCTCGAAGAGACGCCCTTGAGAGAGTTCACGAGGCTGGAGATTGCAACGTGGGGCGGGTATTCGATCAGAAGATGAACATGATCCTCTCCGCCGTTCATCTTTGCGAGCCAAGTTGGATTGTTTTTTTCCCACTGATGCAGTACCATAGGTAATGAGGTATAGTGATGGTAGTTGCTACATCTATGGTAACGAAGCAGGGCCAGATTTCGATTCCGGCCGAAGTACGAAAACGGCTGGGGATCCATCCAGGCCAAACTCAGATTGTGTGGGATGTTGATGTCCGGGGCCAGGTGGTCGTTAAGGCAAAACAAGCGACCATTGAGGACCTTCACAAGATCGTTGGAAAATCCAAGGTCCACTTGACGCTTGATGAACTCCAGAAAGCTCGTTCGGAGTGCTGGAGCGAGCGAGCGGCGCAGGTCTCAGGGATCAAGCGATAATGCCGAGTATCGATACCAACGTTTTGGTACGCCTGGCAACCAAGGACGATCCCCGGCAATACGCAAAGATCGAAAATTATCTTAAAAAGCATCGATCAGTTTTCATCTCGCTTCTTTCCGTGTTCGAGCTAGTGTGGGTTCTCGTGAAGCACTATGATTTCCCCCGTGAGAGTGCGATTGCTGCGCTTCGCACCTTGCTGCAGATGTCGGAGCTTGAAATCGAAACGCCAGATGTACTTGAACAAGCGATCGACCTTTGGGAAGCGAGTAAATTAGATACCAGTTTCGCTGACTGTTTCATCCTCGCGACTGCACAACGTCATAAGCGAATTCCACTGGTGACATTTGATCGGAATCTCGCGCGGTTGCCAGATACTCTCTTGCTTTGAGTGCCTCTCAATTCTTGAGTCCGTTGCAACGATTACACATCATCAACAAAAGTTGACGGCATTCTTATTTTCGACTCAGGGTCTGGGGCTTGCCCCAGACCCGGGATTATTTTTGATTTATGGCAGGTATTTTGAGCATAAGCCGAACACGGATTCTCGCTCCCGAAGAAGCCAGTCCTCAAGCCTGCAAAAAATGTGGTGCGCAGCTTGGGATTCTTGCCGACCATTCTAAGCCGTGGGTCTGGTCCGTTGCTTGTTCAAAATGCGATTACGAGGAACTGCTCTTTGAATTCTCTGCCGATGCACGGCAGACATCCGCTACCCATCAGATTAAAAAAATTCTCTCAAAGCCGGGCCCACAGATCCAATCCTGCTTGAAGTATGCCCTTGACGGCCACGGGAAAGAGGGCCCCGCCCGAGGATGCTGATTTCTCCATCTCGCTGCATCTGCGAATGAGGTGAGCCTGACAGCTCTGGTGAATGGCCGCCTCGAATCGCAGGTAAACTACCAAACCGTCGCGTACCAGGAATCCATCGAAATCCGGGTTCAAGATCTTCGTGGCTTCTTCGTAGCCGCGCCCGTTCAGAATAGCGTAGACCGTCAACTGATCGCTGGCAAATGCCCACAGCCACCCACCGACCTTCCACCCCGTTTCATCCGCGATGACACTCGGCTCCTGTTGAAGGGACTCGACAAGATGGGCATAGGTGGGCTCGCATCGAGCCCCCAGCCGAGACAGAGCTTGGCACAATCCCCCGCGAGTCACGCTGAGCCCAACCCCCTTCTCCAGCACGGCCGCTATCTTCCCGACGGAGAGACCGAGCTCTTAGTTCAACACAGCACCCAGCGCAATCGCCTCCGGTCCAAGTTGAGAGGCCGCCGCGCCGTGTGCATCCGAGATCTGGCGGGGGTGCCGACCCTGGATGCGACACCCACAGTCCTTGCAATGACCGACCTGGATTCGAAATCGCGTGACGTGGACCCTTCGGATAATCTCGCAATGATATTGATCCACCCAATCGGCGCCTTCACTGTGACCACCACATCCCGGACAACGCTCCGGTATCGGAACGGTGACCTCTTCATCCACATGAGATGGAATCGATCTGTGACCCTTCCGCCCATAGGCCTATCCCGCCTTACGCCCCGGTCGCTTCGGATCGCCCTTCGGATCCCCTTTCGAAAAGGGGGCCGCCTGTTCTTTCGCGCTTCGATTCGCAAGCTCAAGCTCCTGCTTCAGCCGCTTGATCTCCTCGCGAAACCGCTCCTGCTCATCGCGGAGTCTCCCCAATTCCTTCTCAAAGCGATCGCGTTCCTTCTCGATACGATCCAGTTCATGCTTGAGCTCCTCAACATCCTGTACAAGCTTCTCATTGCGGTCAATGAGCTCCTCGACCCGCTTGTTTCGCAACCAGCCGGACATTCTCATCCAACCAACCATACCTGGAACCAAACGATTTGTCTGGCACTTTTTCAAATGGCATCATGAGAGCCCCGCCATGTCGCCGCCCACCCAACCATGCCTACCCCGCTAAACAATTACCAAAAGTTTTACTCGGGCCGCTGAAAAACTTCATGTTTCACAATCAGCCATCAGCAAAATGATTAAAGATACAGAGCTGGAGCTTGGTTTTTTTTGTTTAACAGGAGTTCCAAATACATCCAATTGACCGATACGGGTGAAACCTTTCTGCGGCACTCGCAGGAAGTCGTGGCGCTCTTCGATAACCTTATTCAGGAAGTCGAAAGCTCATTACAGTTAGATAAAGGTAAAATCACAATCGGATCGCCGCCTATTACCGGATCAACCCGTTTTGCTCAATTGCCTGGAAAATTCAAAAAAAACTTCCCTGACATTGACATTGCGCTCTTTGAATACGGTTCAAAAACAATTGAGCGGGAAATTCAGAATGGCAGCATAGACATCGGTGTTATTTGCAACTCACCGGACATTTCGATCTATCATGCGTTCAACCTTGCCAACGATCCGCTCTGGGTAATCACCAGCCCCGAAAACCCCTTGAGCAAACTGACCGAAGTCACGCTGGCTTCCCTGCACAACGAACAGTTTGTGATGTATCGAGAAAATTTCAGCCTGCATCAAAAGATAGTAAGCGGATGCCTGGCAGCCGGCTTTCAGCCACAGATCATTTTTGAAACATCTCAACGGGAGCTCATGACTCAAATCGTGGCAACCAATCTGGGAGTTGCCCTTTAGCCGAGTAAAACCTGTGCCCAATTAGATCCTCAATTCATTACAGCCATTCCATTACGCCGCCCCCAACTGCATCGCCAAATGTCGATCATCTGGAAAAAGGAACGTCATCTGAACCGCGCTGCTCAGCGATGGATAGAATTTGCAAAAGAATATCTGACGAAAAGCAACTCTTCAAACCCATCCGGCAGTTTATAGGGTTGATATTATTTCTGTATGATCGGTCTTGTTTTTTCGTTCGCTCATTCAGTTCAATAGAATAACCGACCGACTTGGTATCAGAGGGGGTTTACCGCAGTAAGGGCCCGAAGGCGGCTTGGGTACAGTGAAAATCCTGCTTTTCAGGCAGGATTTTCACTGTTTGGAAATGTCATTATTGCAGGGTGACGTTAGCCCTTCAGCTTCAGGGCGATACGCGCCACATGGGCGCCCTGGAAACGGGCGCCGGCCAGTTCATTGTCACTGGGCATTCGCTCCCCCTTGCCTCCGGTGATGGTTGAAGCACCATAGGGTGATCCTCCGGTAATTTCCCCAATTCCCATCTGCCCGGCAAAGGCGTAGGGCAGGCCAACCACCACCATGCCGTGATGCAGCAGCGTGGTGTGAAAGCTCAGGATTGTAGATTCCTGGCCGCCGTGTTGAGTAGCGGAGCTGGCGAAAACGCTGCCGACTTTACCGACCAGAGCGCCCTTCATCCAGAGGCCACCGGTTGCATCCAGAAACTGGCGCATCTGGCCGCACATATTGCCAAAGCGGGTCGGTGTGCCGAAAATAATCGCATCGGCCCCGGCCAGGTCATCCACCGTGGCAATCGGAATGTGGGCCATTCCCTTCTGGGCTTCTAGCGCCCCCATCATCCCCAGCACTTCTGTGGTGAGGGTTTCCGGTACACGCTTGATAATCGCCTCACATCCGGTTACTTCTCGAATACCTTCGGCTACCGCTTCGGCCATCTTGAAGATGTGTCCATACATGCTGTAATGAACGATTACTATCTTGCACATTTCTTGTTCCTCCTCTTGGTTTGCTGAGAATGATACATGCTCCAGCCTGTTACCGGGTTGGTTCTCGCCATCATCATCTTCTTATATTGTACGTACCTCGTCTGAAACAGACAATTTAATATTATTATAGGTGTATGCTCGCCTAAGGCTTAAAAAATGCGAGCAAATCCTCGTTGACCTGGTCCTTGTGGGTCGAGCACATACCGTGCGGTGCGCCTGGATAGATCTTCAACGTGGCGCCTTTGACAATATTGGACGTGAGCCGAGCCGAGGCATCGATCGGTACGATCTGGTCGTCGTCGCCATGCAGGATTAGTGTTGGCACGTCGAATTTCTTGAGATCTTCAGTGAAGTCGGTCTCGGAGAACGCCTTGATGCAATCGATCACACCTTTGAACCCGGCCTGCATCCCCTGAAGCCAGAACGAATCTCTCAGGCCTTGTGAGACCTTGGCGTCCGCCCTGTTTGCGCCATAGAACGGAGTGGTGAGATCCTTGAAAAACTGTGAACGATCGGCGAGGACGTTGGCACGGATCCCGTCGAAAATTTCGATCGGCAGGCCGCCGGGATTGGCGGCTGTCTTCAGCATCAACGGCGGCACCGCGCCGATCAGCACGGTCTTGGCCACACGTCTTGTGCCGTGGCGGCCGATATAACGGGCAACTTCACCACCGCCCGTGGAGTGGCCGACATGGATCACATTCTTCAGGTCAAGCGCTTCGACAAGTTTTGCAAGATCGTCGGCGTAGGTGTCCATGTCGTTACCATTCCAGGGCTGGCTTGATCGGCCGTGGCCGCGACGGTCATGGGCAATGCAGCGGAATCCGCGGTCACTCAAGAACATCATCTGGTCATCCCATGCGTCCGCGCTCAGCGGCCAGCCATGACTGAATACTATAGGTTGTCCGCTGCCCCAGTCCTTAAAGTACAGCCCGATGCTCTTCGAATTTTCATTCCCTACAGCTATATAATTCATAGTGGATCTCCTTATCATGTCAACAGCTCTCCTGTTCAGGTTTTACCTGGAAACAAAGATTACCAGCATATTAAACATACCAACGTAAAAGTAATTAGCAATTAAATGACCCGTTAAAGAAACGAAAGGGAGTAGGCGAAATTATCGCCAAGCTCCTCCATGTACTGGGCAATAGGGGTTTGATTTTTCGACCGGATACCGAAAACTCTACAACTGTAGTAATATAGGGACAACAGAACCACTCCTGGCACCAGTCCGTCATCTCCGGAGATGACGGACGGGTGCCAGGAGGAGACGTTTTTGGCGGTTTGCAGCAAAAACATGGGTTCAAAGTAAGGCATTTTGAGAGTTGAGTCAAGAGCCGTGCCGACTAGAAGGCTTGTCGGGGAAAAAATGGGCGGCCGGGTGATCGAAGCAGGGAGTGCCTATTTCACGAGACCGCATCGGATGGCTTTGGCAACGGCATCAGAGCGGGAGTGCACATGGAGTTTTTCATAAATGTGCTTCATGTGGTAATGGATCGTGTTGATGGTAACGTCGAGTTTCTCGGCGGCGGTGGCTGTATTGTGGCCGTCAGACATCATTTTCAGGAGTCGTGTTTCGTGCGGCGTCAAATTGTATTCTTCGCGAGCCGGCGGACGTACCTGACGAAAAAGTCGGATGACACGCTGTGCGACTTCAGGGGACATGGGCGCTCCGCCTTCCGCCGCCTCCCGCAGGCACTCCAGAAGCCGGGTCGGTTCGGTTTTCTTCAGGAGATAGCCGGAAGCGCCGGCGCAGAGGGCTTCAAAGATGCGTTCATCATCATCATAGACCGTCAGGATGATGAGAGAAACCCCGGGGTGACGCTCCTTGAGAATTCGAATACCGTCGATACCGGACATTCCGGGCAGGCCGATATCCACGAGCACTACGTCGGGAAGATCAGTTCCGATGCCGGCCAGAGCATCCTCCATCGACCCGAAAACAGCAGAACAGCTGAAACCACGTGAGCCCCTGATCAACGCACAAAGGCACTCACGAATTTCCGGCTTGTCTTCGATGATGGCGACATTAATCACACCGGGCTGAATCCCTCCAGCATTCTTGATGTCGCCGACCGTTTCGATCATTCTATCTTCCCCCCCAGAAAAATATCTGCTGTCGATCAAATATAGCCCATGGCCCTTGAATCGTCACTACAAGATCAGGTAGTCATCTTTCGGCGGGGTGTGCGTCCAACAGGCAGTGTTGGTCGCCTGGAAAGAGAAGTGCTCAAACGAATCTCCGTGCCGGTGTTCGGGCCTGAAAGAACAAGAAGATCGGCGCCGATCGAGGCCGCACGGGCTCGCATGTTCGGGACGCCATGTCCAGGGCCGCCGCTCGTCTCCTTGGGATCGAATCCATGCCCGTTGTCCCTGACCACCATCACCATTCGTCCGCCCTGGATCTGCAGCTCCACGTGCGCTTCCGTACAGACCGAATGACGCGCGATGTTGTTGATGCTTTCTTTAAAGATGAGAAAAATCTGGCGCCGCAGATCGGCGCCCATAGCCATGTCGGATTGTTCGGACTCGGGTGCGGTGAAATGCAGGCGGATGCCGCTTGACGAGAAGACGTCACTCGCGAACCGCCGCATCCTGTGAATCAAATCACTCACATGGTCGCGACGGGGATTGATCGACCAGACAATGACGCTCATCGAATCGATCAATTCGCGCGCTGTTCCGGCGATTCGCTTGAGCGACTCGGAAAGCTCCTCATGGTCATTGCCTGCCTTTTGCCGCAGAACTTCACTGAGAAGCGAAATGTAGGAAAGACTCGAGCCGATGTCGTCATGGAGATCGGTTGCGATCCGGGATCGGACCATCTCCAGTTCACGTACCCGTTTCAACCGATAGGAATGGAAGGCCAGGACGATGGAACTGATGAGAGTCACGAGGAGACTGATGAACCACCAGCGGCGCCATAACGGCGGTCGGACAGTGAAGGAGATCGTTGCGGGAACCATGCTGGTCCTGCCGCTGGAATTCACTGCGCGAACCAGGAAACGATATGTCCCCGGCGGGATGCTGGCGTAGATCACTGACCGTTGTGCTATGGGGTTTCCCCATTCAGAATCCAATCCCTCAACCATCCATTGATATCGCATCACTTCTCCAGGATGGTAATCCAGGCTGACGAAATTGATCTCCATTCCGTTCTGCGAGGGGCCGAAGACGAGACCGGAGATGTCAGTCTCTCCGAGATCCGAAAGAGTTTGAGACAGCCCACCCACGCGCAGCCCCGTGATCAGGATCAACGGCGGCGGACTCGTCTGGTCTGGCCCCTGCACCAGTCGCGATAGCCCGCAGAATGAGCCGAACCACAGCGTCCCCTGTCGGTCGGCATATGCGACATGCTGTGCATCGCAGGACAATCCATCAGCCATGGTAAAGTGTCTGATGCTGCCCGTTTGGGGCTCCAGCCGATCCACGCCGCGCCCCGTCCCGATGTAAATTCTTCCAAATCGGTCTTCAGTAACGCATCGAACGTCATTGCTGGAAAGACCATTACGGATCTTATAGCTGACAAAGCGCGGTCGCTCGGCACCCGGCTCATCGATTCTTGCAAGACCCCCTCGACCGGTCGCCACCCACAGTCTCCCATGGCTGTCCAGGAAGAGGTTGAATATGAACCCGACGGGCACACCATCGGGGACCGAGTATCGTTCAAAGCGCCCATTGCGCAAACGAGCTAGCCCGGCAGTGTAAAATCCAATCCAAAGGTTACCGGATTTATCTTCGCAGAACGCTGTCGGTGCATCCGGCGGCAACCCCTCTTCAAAATGTTGAAATGTGCCACTGGCTCGAATCCATTTGTTCAGCGCCGACTTCTCTGTCTGTATTAACCCAATCCAGATATCTCCGTGGAAATCCTCATAAAGCCGGAAAATTTCGTCTCCCGTCAGCCCATTACTGTGGGTATAAACGGCTTTGGGCTGCATGTGGACAAGCTCGCTGGGAGATGCGGCTCGGGCGAAACGACAAAGGCCCTGGCCGGTCGGAATCCACCACTCACCTGTGTGATCCTGGAATGCAACTTGATGCGATCCCCAACCTCTATTCGTGACTTTTTTCGGCACGTTTGGGTGGAATGTGCGAAAGCCGCTGCCGGTGAGGACGCTGATGGCTGTTCCAGTGTTGCTTGTGTAAACGCATAAATTCCCATTCAAGTCCTCAAAAACCGATTCGATCCTCGATGAAGCCAGCCCATCCATTTCGTCAAATGAGGTGAATCCCTGGCGGGCGATTTTCATGGCGCCCCGGAGCTCGGTTCCGACCCATAAATTGCCGTCTTTATCTTCGGCAAGAGATGCGACGCCTTTGTCCGTGAGCCCCTGAGCTGTCGTGTATGTCTGTTGAGAATAACCGGACTGGCCTGGTTGAATCGTGACAAGTCCTCCGGAAACCCCAACCCAGATTTTTCCGTCGGATGTTTCAAGGATTGACGAGACTAAACCTCCCAAAAGGCCTTCACCGGCACGGCTGATACATTCAAGATGGTTGATTCCGCCGGGAGAGGAATCAGGCGTGAATCGACAGAGCGCGGTTTTCGTCCCAACCCAAATCTTCCCTTCATGATCCTCCATCAAGGCTGTGACGGATATGTCAGGATATCTGGGATCAACGACGACGCGAATGACATTGCCATCAGGATCACGCCTTATTAGTCCCGTGTCGGTCCCAACCCATAAATCGCCATTTCGGTCCTCGATAACCGCATAGTAGTCGGTATTATTTGGAAGACCGATATTCACCAGTTCAAAAATGGGGCGTCGCGCATCAAACCGCAGCTTGTAGAACCCCTGACTCGTTGCACACCAGTAGTGGCTGAAACGACTCGGCACAATCGTGTACACACTGCAAAACGATGAGGATGCGACTGGCCGGAAAAACACGAACTTCCGAGAGGATGATGCCGGATTGAAACGGCATACACCGCCGTTGGTGGAGAGGAGATATTCTCCTGAAGGCATTTCAGTGATGTCGCTTATGGATTGTCGGGGCGACCCCTCAAGGATGCCATAGTTCTTGAATGCATAGCCGTCGAAGCATGAGAGACCCTCGGGTGTGCAAAACCAGATATACCTTTTGGAATCGCAATAAATCCGGTAAATCTCATCCTGAGCCAAGCCATCGATCGTTGAGTACATATGTATGGGCAGCTTCTCACTCTGAGCGTTATTACTAATAATCAGAATGGCTGTTGCTAGGAATAAAAAATGACGAACAAGGCGTGAAGCAGCGGGTTTCCATCCGTGCCACCACGCAAATAATAATAACTCATTCATTAAGGATCTGTTCGCCTCAACTCGATCTAAGAGATGAGCCTCGTAGCAGGATCGAACAATAGTTCAGAGATCATCAACCTTTGATTGATTGTTCATAAGATTCGTGACGGCGTACAATGACCATCGTTCGATCATCGGCGAAGGGAATTCCCTGAGCGAACCTTTCCAGATCGGCTTCGATGGCACGAGCCAATTGTACCGGCAAGACACCTTGATTTTGGACGCACACATCAGCCAGACGCTTGGCACCATATTCTTCCCATTTTGGATTGGTTGCTTCGGTGATCCCATCCGTATACAGAATGATGGTGTCACCAACCGCCAGTGTCGCATGTTCCGTTGAATATTCCGAATTGGGAAGAACGCCGAGCGGAATACCCGTCGGGCCCAGCCACTCCACGACTCCCTGAGCCCGGATCAGAAGTGCCGGACAGTGACCCGCGTTGCAATAGCGAATGAAGCCGGTCACGGTTTCCAATACTGCGATAAAGGCAGTCGCATATTTTTCAGGTGATGTGCGCCTAAAAAGAAGATGCGATATCTGCCGACATATCTCATCCGGTTCCCAGCCCTCTTCGATGGGACCGGCTGAGAGCGCCTCGAGTGATGCAGTCAAGAGAGCGGCTCCGATCCCTTTGCCGCAAACATCCGCCATCCAGAATGTGCATTCGCGCTGATCCTGGCGTTGAATGATCTGATAGAGATCACCTGAAATGCCGCGTGAAGGTGAGTTCTCGCCATAAATTTCATACCCATCGAGTGATGGAAGCAGATTGGGCAGCAAGGCGAGTTGGATGCTGCGCGCGAGCGACACTTCCTCTTGAAGATGACGACGTTCTGCAGCCTCTTCTGCCAGTGCGACATTGCTGATGCGAAGTGCGGCGATGGAGGCAAGCGATACGAGGAGTTTCAAGTCCTCCTCAGTAAATTGCCTTACTGCCAGCTTTGAGCTTAGAACCATCATCCCGAGCGGCCCAGCGGGACCGAGTAGAGGTGCTGCGATAAGACTGCGAACGCCCGCATTCACCATGCTGCTGGCATCCGAGAAACGATCATCTGTTTGCACGTCCAAAACGAGTGCCGCGAGTTGTTTTTCAGCGACCTCTCGGATGAGGTTTCGGGAGGCGATGATTCCACCGCTGGAATCAATTGTCGACCGGCTGGCTGCGCAATAGTATTCATCGCCTGTTTTCTTAAGAAAAATCGCACCTTGTTGAGGGTGCAGATGATCGAAAACACGGTCAAGTATTAAACCGAGCAATTCATCGAGAGCGATCGAACGGCCGAGTGCTTGATGAACTTCGTTTAATATCCTAAGACGCTCTGCGTACCGCCTTAAATCCGTTTCGTCGGACATCGCTTGATTCTTGCCACCTATAAGATCCTGCTCAAGCAACTCAGTCGCCAGGCGAAAGACAGTCTTCTCCTTCTCGGCCTCATCACGTGGCGAATTTGGCGCGACACTGATTGATCCCGGATCAAGAAGCACAATGGAGGTGCTTCCAAGAACAAGATGATTCCCGACGGCAACAGGTAGCGAATTTCGGATTTTTTTTCCATTGAGATATGTTCCATTATGAGAACCTAGATCTTCGATGTTCCAATGATCATTGGCGAAGAAAAGCCGGGCATGCCGGCGTGACATCATGTCGTCTTCAACAGAAACCGCAACCATTGAGGATCGCCCTATCACGACCGACTCTGACTCTATAAGTCGCTCGTATGGCTTGGCATCCGCTATCGCAATCGATATTGCAATCTGGAGTTTTTCACTCATATGTTTAACATGCTGTGCGCCGGAATGAAACTGACAACATCATACCAGACTCCCATTTCATCAAGGGGTGTGTCAAGTCGGCGAAGGTCACATCTGGGCCCACTGAGTCGGGAGCGCTCTGGGCCATGGCCCGGAGCGAGGGCGAATAGGCCTGATTGGATGCAGTCCCTGAGGAGGACTTCGAAGAGGCTGACCGTACTGACGCGCCCCGTCTCGAGATCAAGGCAGTCTATGGTCGAACTGAGAGCCTAGAACGCTGCATCAAAGCGCTTCACTCCGTGCCTCGGATTTCAGGTGCCAGTGGATTTTTTCGTAGATCGATCGCATACCGTCTCGGATTGTGTTGATACTGGCGCCGAGTTTTTCGGCGGCACTCTGATTGGTGTAGCCTTGCGCAAGCAACTCCAGCAGTCCTAATTCATTCCGTGTCAGGCGGGATCTGAATTTATTGTGTGATCCTGCTTTCTGCAAAAAGTTGATAATCCTTCGAGCGATTTCGGGGGACAGAGGCGTGCCGCCTGTCATGGCATCGGAAATGGCTTGCAGGAGCCTATCCGGCGGTGTTTTTTTTAGGATATAGCCGCACGCCCCGTTGCAGATGGATTGGAAAACATGATCATCATCGGAAAGATAGCTCAGCATCACGACATGGAGAGATGGATAATTCCGTCGGAACAGCAGGACGCCCTCGGATCCACCCATTCCCGGCAGATGAATATCCAAAAGGAGAACGTCCGGTGTCTCCTGTGCCAGCCCGTGCAAGCCGTCTTCGACCGTTTCGAATGTTTGAGTACAGCGGTAGCCTGGTGTTCCATCAATAATGAGGCGCAGCCCTTCGCGTGAAACGCGCTGATCATCGACAATGGCTACCTGAATCAACCGGCCTGAATCTGCCGTCGATTTTGATTCCATTTCGATACTCCCGGCAATCATCGGTGATTCCATATTGAGCCGAATCCAATTCTTCTCTTCCCGCAGCGACAGAGTTTGTTCATGCGATTTCGTTGCAAGTGCGGCGTTGTGATCGCGTGCCATATTGTCGGCCTTGGTTTTTCATCAGTCAGGATGATCCAGTTATCAATGTGAATGTGAATGTGAACGAATCCGGTTTGGAGTGCTCCGCCTACTTCACCTCGAACTGAACCGCATTGCTCGTCTGCCCGTTGGCCACCACGTAGACGCCGACGGTTCCCTTCTTCACCTTCGGGATCGTGAGCTTGAGCGATGTCGCCTTGGCCCTGCTGATGGACTTCACCTTTCTAGTACCGAAATAAATGACATCCTTTTTCTTGTCGGTCGAGAACCCGGTTCCGTAGATCGTTGCGCTCGATCCCGGCTTGCTGGTCTTGGAGGAGATGGATGTGATGGTCGGCCCTGGTGTGCCTCCACTGCAGAGAACGGTCATCGCAGCCGTTGAATCCACAGCGATAGCGCTTGTTGGTGTGCCTGCGACCACTGTCGGTGTGATTGTCGCCGAGGATCCAATCGCGATTGCGGTGGAGGCGATGACCGATGCATTTGAGTTAAGAGCAAGATTGGCGCACGAGGCATCGATGGTTCCTGCCGAGTCGAGTCTAAAGCACAATCCATCTGAGGAGCCATCGCTGAAGGATCTCGATCGCCCCACATAGAGGTAGCCTCCGTCGGATGATGGCTGCACGGCATGCATATAATCTCCATCAAGACCCCCATAGGTCTTTTGCCATAAGATGTCTCCAGAAGCATTCAGTTTCACGCACCATGCATCTGCTCCACCTACGCCGGATGAGTATGTATACCCTGCAAAAACGGGCCCGCCGTCAGCGGCTGCATTGACGCCGTACAGGCCGTCTTTGCCGCCGCCTCCATAGGTCTTCTGCCATAGAACATTGCCAGAGGCGTTGATTTTCACGCACCACACATCCTGTCCGCCTGCGCCGAAGGATTCGGTTTGCCCGCCGAGGATGTATCCTCCGTCTCCCGTAGCGTTCACACCAAGGGCGACATCAGCGCTGCTGCCTCCATAAGTCTTCTCCCACATAATGTTTCCAGAGGCGTTGAGTTTCATACACCATGCATCTTCTGACCCCGCGCCAAAGGAGTATGTATTCCCTACAACGATGTATCCTCCGTCACTGGTTGATTCCACGGCTGTGATTTCGTCCCAGCCGGCACCTCCATAAGCCTTTTGCCAGGAGATGTTGCCCGATGCGTCGATTTTCACGCACCATCCGTCCCTGCCACCTGCTCCAAAGGAGTAGGTCCATCCCACCAGCAACCAGCCTCCGTCAGGTGTCGCATGCACGGCCATCAGGTAATCATCATTGATTCCTCCGTAGGTCTTTTGCCAGGAGATGTTTCCTGAGGGATCGAGCTTCAGGCACCAAATATCCCCACCACCCGCGCCGAATGATTCGGTGTTCCCGGCCAGCATGTAGCTCCCGTCAGCAGTCGGGTATACGATCACCCCGGTGTCAGTGTTAATCCCACCGTAGGTCTTCTGCCAGGAGATGTTTCCCGAGGAATCGAGCTTCACACACCATGCATCATAATTGGGGCTCTGGGTATATCCCGTCATGACGCATCCCCCGTCTGCAGTTCGTTGAATTGAGCCGAGGGAATTTTCTCCCGGACCGGCAATCGTCCGCGCCCACCAGCTGACTGCTCCTGCGTGATCTGCCAGAAACGCGCAGAAGGCCAGACATAGGAAAACGCTCCTCGCCTGATAATTGTTTTTCATGACTCACCCTCCTTTGCCGAATCGATCGATAACAACTTACTTCCTGTTCATAGGCTCGTACTTATTTCCTCGATTTGCCATAGCATGAACATGCTGTCATTTTTCCAAAGAAGATTCTTAAAGCGGGTCGCATTGCCTTCAGAACGGGGGCATGTAAGGAGGTGGGAATTATGTGCTGTCCCCACCTACATCCATGGTTCTCCGGACATTGGATGGACGACGGTTGAAACCATAGAGCACTAAGATCACTCATTTGAGACTCAAAGGTGTCGATGCCATCCCTCACTTCACCTCGAACTGATAGGTGTTGCTGCTCACTCCGTTGACAACGACGTAAACGCCAACCGATCCCTTTTTCACCTTCGGGATCGTAAGCTTGAGCGACGTGGCTTTGGCCCTGTTGATGGACTTCGCCTTTTTGGTGCCGAAATACATGACATCCTTCTTTTTATCGGCAGAAAATCCAGTCCCATAGATCGTGGCGGAACTACCGGGCTTGCTGGTCTTGGAAGAGATGCTGGTGATCGCTACACCTGACCCGCCGAGCCTCGCCACGAAAGCATCGCAGACAGATGTAAATGCATGGATTGGTGAGCCCCAG
>CAIWXX010000134.1 GCA_903916735.1 uncultured Acidobacteriota bacterium | reverse complement strand
ACAGAGGTAGAAAGTTGTTACAAAAGAAACTCTTCGATTATGCAGTGAGGACCGGCTATATCAAGGATACTGCTAAATGAACTGCCAGGAAGCTTTAGATCTTCTCTACGACATCATCGACAAGGAAGCCTCCGAGATCGACACCACGCAGGTGCAGGAACATCTGAAAAACTGTCATCATTGTTTTGAGGTTTACAAAGTCGAGGGGGCCGTTCAGGAATTCATCAATGCCAAACTCGCGGGCGCGAAACAGGCCCCCTGTCTGGATTCACTGAAAAACAAGATCGTCGGGAAACTCGACAAGATCGATGAAGAAAGGGGAGTGGCTCGTAAAAAGCCACCCTTTTGGAACGCCTCCTTCACGTTAGCGGCCGCCGCGTTTGTCGTGATCACGATCGGAGCCGCATTTCTGCTGGCGGATTTTTACCGCCACAACGTCACCTACGTTCCACTCGAAAAAAGCCACTGGACGGCCGTCAAAGAGCAGGGCCCGTTTGACAATGCCGCCGTCACGTCCGCCGTTCTCAGCTATCTGTCCGACACAGTGAAGTTTTCTATCAACCCCGCGGTAGCCAAGTATAATCTCGTCGGGGGACATATGGAGAATATTTTCGGCATTCAGATGGCGCATTTGCTGTATCGAACCGGAATCGGGAGCGAGACGGTCTCGGTCTTTTTCGCCCCGGCCTCGAGTTTCAAAATCCCGGATGGTCTGGAATCGACGAAGAGTGTCCACGGTGATTTGACCTTCTTCGATCATCACTGCCGGGGGTGCCGGCTGGTGTATCACCGGGAAAAGGACATGATCATCGTCACGGCCAGCACCGATCACGAAGCTGACCTGCTGGCATTCGTCCCGGAGAAACCGATCATCTGATTCGCTCACGACAGTTTTAGAGTTGCCCGGATCGGGCTCTCTATCTTAGCTTGACCGGCATGCGCTTCATCGCCGGTCTTTTTTTGTCCCTCCTGTCTGTCGGACCTGCAGCAGCCCTTGCGGCTGAGGACAGAGACGACTATTTCGACTCCCTTCAAGTTGCCACGCTGGTAAAGGCCCAGGAATTTCTTTTTGATGATCAGTTTTCGAAGGCGGATTCCACGCTTCTGGATTACGGCCGTCAGCACCCGGATGAGCCGGCAGGGCTTTTGTTTCGGGCATCGAGCCTTCTGGCCCAGATGGTGGACCGCGAGGAGAGCAATTTCCAGTATCCGTTTGATTCCTTGCTCGATCGTGCTCAGAATTTCGCCAGGGCTCAACTGTCGCAGGGTTCCCCGCGACATCGCGCCTGGATGCATCTGTTCTGTGGGCATGTCGCGGCGTACCGATCGATTTACAGTTCTCACTTTGGATCGTTTGCCTCGGCCATGAAGAACGGCTTTGAGGCCAAATCGGAATACCAACAGGCGCTGCGAGATGATTCGACTCTCCTGGATATCTACGCCGGACTCGGCTCATTTCATTACTGGAAATCGGCCAAAGCCGGTTTCCTTCGCTGGATAGGTATTTTCAAGAACGATCGGGAGCACGGCATCGCGGAGCTCAGGCGGGCGGCTGAATCATCGCTGATGTCCCGGGAAGCGGCCCGCAATTCTTTGATCTGGGTCTATTTCGATTGCGGGAAGGTTGATT
>CAIWXX010000133.1 GCA_903916735.1 uncultured Acidobacteriota bacterium | reverse complement strand
CCCTTATGATAAAACAATCGAGATGGACGGCAGCGAGGCGCCGAGGGTCCGGCCACCTCACATCGATCGACAGCATCGTCCGAGCGTTGATCAAATTCCTCTTTTTTCGGAGCAGGCATCCCAGGATGTTTTCGATTCGACAGAGCCAACTACCGGCCGTAAGCTGGCGGCTGCCGCTTTCGATGTTTTGATTGTCGCTATTCCATGGATTGTGGCTCTCCTGGGTGCGGATCGGGTTTTAGCAATCGGTATCTCGACGATTCTTGCCCGAAGCTGGCTGCCATTTTTGCTCCTCTTTCTGGCCCTCCACATGATGTACGACATGTTTTTCCTCTCAGCACTAAGCGAAACACCTGGAATGGCTCTACTGCGGATGCATTTGAGTGGAAACGGCAGGCTGACACCATGGAAGGCTATTCTCTTCTCAATCGTCTCTTTCGTCTCACTTGCAGGTATTGGGACTGGCTTCTTATGGGCTCTTTTCGACCCGGACCACCGTTCGTGGCCGGAACTCGCAGCCGGCAGCAGACTTATTTTCAAGGATATCTAGAACTGACAATCCCGGATCAGCCTTAGGGATTGAACCGGCCACGATTGAGCGCAAAAGGACACTCGGTAAACTGCTCGACGAATTCTTCTCCAAAGCCGCTTCACATGGGTTTACACATGAAGAGGTACTGGAGGGGTTCGACGAGAGGTCTAAAAAATTTGGAAGGAGACCGGAATGATTTCCATTGCATTAGCGAAAAGGCGATGTGCTCCGGGAGCCGATTCCGGTCTGAAAGTCCGCCCGGATCAAGCTGCGCCATCAAGGTGAAATCCCGAGATATCGTCACCGAATTTCGCCCATCGGTCGTAGCCACCTCGCCTTCGGAAATTCGCGAGATGGCAATTATATTGATGCCTCTTTCCGTTGAATGTTTTTCGTGGGCAGTGTTATCGCGAAAAATTAGAAATCGCCGGCATGCACAACGCGCCAACATACGCTAAAATGTCCTCCTGATTATGCGATCGCTATACGCAATTCCTATCCTCGTCATCAACACGATGTTCATGGGATCTCTGTCCCTCCTCGCACTGATCATCAGCCCTTCTGGACGGCTTTCTCATGTGATTGCACGATATTGGTCCCGATGTATCCTCGTGACCTGCGGTGTCCGGATTCGCCTGCAGGGCATGGAAAACATTCATACTGGCTCATCCTATATCGTCATGGCGAACCACCAATCGCACCTGGACATTCCAATCCTCTTCGCATATCTGCCGCTTCAATTCCGGATTATGGCCAAGAAACCCCTATTTATGATTCCTTTCTTGGGGTGGCATCTGTGGTTGTCCGGCCATATACCGATCGACCGGAAGAGCCGGCAGGGAAGAGCTCGCGGACTCATGTTGGCTGCTGAGAAAGTGAAAAAGGGCGTCTCGCTGGTGATCTTTCCTGAAGGCACCAGAAGTTACGACGGGCAGCCCGGACTGTTCAAATTCGGTGGATTCCGCCTGGCTTTGACCTACAACCTGCCCATTCTGCCTGTCACGATCGATGGAAGCCATCGCGTCTTGCCGAAGGGGTCGGCATGGCTGAGATCCGCGGCTCCAGTGAGCGTCACAATTCACCCGGTTGTCCCGGTCGATCCCTCAACCGATCGTCAGATACTGACAGAAAATGTCCGTTCGACAATTGTGAAAGCCCTGCCTGTAAGGAACACAAACTTAATCCGGCACGGTTTTAATCGCTCTGCCTGATCTCTCCTTTCATCGCCTTATCCGATCCATCATCTCTGACAAACATGGGCAGGCACGATTATCTTTTCCAATGCGTGGCTTCGGCGGTTTGTTGTAGGATTAAAATGCATGAGAACCTCATCGATGCCGGCTGTTATCCTCATGACCCTTTTGGCGCTGGCTGGGTGCGTTTTCGTGCTCACCAAGCTTGACATACAAATTCCTCTTCAACTGATGTGGACCATTGGAATTGGAGCAGCGGGACTCGGGTTTGTGGTTCTTCTCGTCCGGACAATCCGGAGATCGTTCCTCCCGGTGCCGGTTACATCGCCTCACCGCAGTTCTTTTGAACCGCATGACCCGGAAAGAATCAAGGCAGTGATCGGGACATACAATCGGAGCTCCAATCCTGATATTCCTCAACTCGTCGATTACATTATCCATCAAGCCGTTGCTGTGAATTCATCGGATATCCACCTTGTTCCGTACCGTGATTTCCTGACTGTACGTTATCGCATCGACGGGATACTCACCGATGTCGCTCACCTCGCCGCCCATCTCAAGGAGGCCCTCACAAACCGATTGAAAGTGCTATCGGTACTTGTCACATATGTTCATGACAAACCCCAGGACGGGCGTTTCGATATCGCCGTGGGAAATCGACGGATGGACCTTAGGATTGCATTCATGCCGACACTACATGGCGAACGCGTCGTCATGCGACTGCTAGACAGGGCTGAAGTGGAATTCGGGTTGGAGCATATCGGCCTGACGACGGCGCAACTCTCGACACTCACATCCATCCTCTCACGCCCTCAGGGTATGGTGATTCTTACCGGCCCAACAGGATCCGGAAAAACGACCACCATATATTGCGCTCTGCGAGCGATCTTGAAGCTGAGCCAGAATACAGTGTCGATATACACTCTTGAGGATCCGATCGAGTATGACCTCCTCAACATCAATCAAACACAGATCGAAGAGGGGCAAGGATTTACTTTCGGTAAAGGCTTGCGAACGATGTTGCGCCAAGATCCTGATATCATTATGGTTGGTGAAATTCGGGACCTTGATACGGCGCGCATCGCGATTCAAGCGGGCATGACAGGACACCTCATCATCACGACGGTGCACGCAAAAAGCGCCGCCGGGGTCCCTCTCCGCTTGATCGAAATGGGAGTCGATCCTCATTCTGTCGCCTCGGCCATAACAGCCATCGTGGCTCAGCGTCTGGTCCGAGTACTCTGTCCCCACTGCCGACGCGTCGAGCAAATAACTCCCGGCCAGGAAGCCAAGCTTAATCGAAAATTTCCTGCAAACGCCGTATTCTATGGCCCCGTTGGATGTCCCAAGTGCAATATGAAGGGGTATGCTGGAAGAAAGGGGATTTTCGAGATTCTCGAAATCAATGAGTCTGTGAGGAAATTGATCGTTGAACGGGCCACATCCGAGCAGATCCATAAGGAGTTTCGTGCGAGCGGCATCAAAACGCTGGATGAAAACGGCCTGGATTTTGCCTTCAAAGGCGAAACCTCTCTGGACGAGTCCCTCCGCGTGCTTCCGCTGCGAAGCGAGTTCGAATGATTATGCGCCCGGAATTCGATAAATTCCTTCAAGGGAAATCCCCTCGTGAGATTCTCCTGGCCATCCTCCCTTTCAGCATCATCCTGGTGATCTGTCTTGCTGGATCGCAATTCGAAGAAAGCCTCCTCCAGATGATGGCGGCCCTTCTCACGACTGCCTGCACTTTCATCTTCGGCTTCAAGTCGCAGAGCCTTTCTCGAATTCTCTTCCTCATGTCCGCCTGCGCCGTTTACTTCCTCGCCTTCGGGCGAATCTCGACAACGGGCTTTTTCAGATTCCTTGCTGATGTTGCTGTTTATGCGCTGCCGCCTCTCGTAATCCACCTCCTTTTCAGGCTGGTCCAAACCAAGCATCGATTGATTGCAGATCTCGGAATGATCCATGTCTATGGGCCGATGGGCCTTATGATCCTTGGATCCTTTTTCGTCAATCTCTTCTGGCAAGAGATCGTGCATGAGAGGCTGCAGCTGGCCGCGATTGCCATTCCATTGATCTACTGGTTCTATTACGCTGTCATCCTGTTTTTTATCGGTCTTGGTTTTCTCAACGATATGGCCGGGACTGAGAAGCCAAAACAGGCCGTTAACGCTCTGCAATTAGAGGATGAAGGCAAGTTTGTTCAGGCAGGGCACCTATACGAGAAGGAAGGAAGTTTTGAAAAGAGCGCCGACATGGCCCAGAGGGGAGGGCAATGGCTTCGCGCCGCGGAGCTGTACAAGCAGGCAGGGGACCTCTTCAGAGCCGGAGAGATGTACTTTCGAGCCGGTCGCCTGGAAGATGCGCTGGTCATGTACGAACGATCGGGCACGATCGCAGCCGCCGCCAAGCTGTGTCTTCAACTTGGCAAACACGAACGCGCCGCCGAACTTTTGGAAAAGTGCGGAGAGCCTGAACAGGCGCTGCAAGCGATCGAGAGCGCTGGAAAAGCGCCGTCCCCGGAGCTCTATGTGAAGGCCCGGCAATACGCAAAGGCGGTGTCCCTCTTTCGGCTCCAAGGGAATTTACAGCGCGCCGCCGAAATTGCCGAATTTGAGCTCCACGATGTGGTCGGAGCAGCACAGCTTTATGACGAAGCCGGACTGCATCGAAGGGCCGGCGAGCTTTTCGATTCCGCGGGAAAAAAGAAGGAGGCGATCGAGGCCTATCTCAAGTCGCCAGACACGACCCTCCAGGCTGCCCGATCCTGCTATGAATCGCAGGATATGACGCGCGCACGGCAGATTCTGGAAATGCATGCCGGCGATGATGAAGAAGCTCTCATGTTGCTCGCGCGAATTCATTGGAAGGAACACAATATCGACGAAGCCATCAAGACCCTGCAGCAGCTGAAGAGGCGGCATGAGCCATCGGGCGCTGTTTGCTATCTGCTTGGCCGATCATTCATGGCCAAAGGCCTACCGGAACTAGCCGAACCGGAACTGAGGCTGGCTACTTGTATGCCATTGGACCCCGAGGAGTCTCTGGACGCGCCCTATCACCTCGGGCGCGTCCTCGAGGTCCTCGGCCGGAAGACCGAAGCGATTGAGATCTATCAGGGCATTATTATGAAGGATTTTCATTTCATGGATGCTGAAAGCCGTTACCGGATGCTCAAGTCCGCCGAGCCTCAACCTCAGGAACCGGCGGCACACGGGATGGGGCTTGGAGAAACGGTCATTGATATGTCTCGGAAAGGGATACCGGGCGCGTCATGAAGGTTTTGGTTGCGACATCGGATGTACCGTTCATCCATGGCGGACATCGCATCATCGCTGATAGTTTGGTGAAGGCGCTGCGAGAGTACGGGATCGAAGCTGCGACCCTCTACACGCCTCAAAACAGATTTGGACGCCAATTCGCGGCCTACGCCGCCACCTACTTGACCGATGTCGGCCTGGCCGGCGATAATGCGAGGATCGACCAGATCATCTCTTTGCGCTTTCCAAGCTATGCGCTCCGTCATGAACGACATGTCTGCTGGCTGTTACATCGGATGCGGGAGTACTACGATCTTTGGCCGGATTGGAAGGCACGACTGAGCTGGAAAGGCGCTCTGAAGGAGCGCATCCGGAGAATGTCCATTCACACGGCCGACGGCTATTTTCTCCGGCGTCTCACAAAACTCTATGCATTGTCACAAACCGTCCAGGGGCAGCTTCTCCAATGGGGCAACCTTGCCAGTGACGTCCTCTATCCGCCGCCCCCTCAGCGAGCTTATCGATGTGAATCTTTCGATGATTTCATCTTCGCCCCCTCGCGCCTCACGCCGCTCAAGCGCCAAGATCTTCTCATCAAGGCACTTTCGCTCAAAACATGTGGCTTGCGCGCGGTGATCGCCGGAGATGGGGAACAGCATGGCGCGCTCGCCTCGCTCATCAAGGACCTCGGGCTAGAAGAACGCATCTCTCTTGTCGGACACATTTCCGAAGAAGAACTCCTCAACTATTACGCTCGCTGTCGGGCTGTTTTTTTTGGTCCGCGGAATGAAGATTTCGGATTTGTGAGTGTCGAGGCATTCGCGTCTGGGAAGCCTGTCATCACGTGCGAGGATAGTGGCGGGGCGGCCGAGCTTGTCGAACATCAGCGTAACGGATTCGTCGTCAAAGCCGATCCTTCCAGCATCGCATCAGTTGTCTCCGAAGTCGCCGGCGATAAAGGATTAGCGGAAAGGCTTGGAGAAGCGGGTCGCGCCAGAATGGCGCAATTGACATGGGATCAAACTGTCAGAAAGCTCCTGTTAGAAGCCTGACATCGCATCCTATCTATTGTGGGTCCTGGGCATAAAACCACAAGGAATAGGTGTGTCTTATTTTTTCCACATTTTTTTCGACGGCTGTGGAAAAAAGTTCGGCCGCGCTGCGATCCTGTTACCGGACCCTGATTCCTTCACTCGGATAGCGCGCGGCCGCTGACAGAAGAAACTCCTTCACCTTGCGCTCAAGTTCCAACACGTCAAGCTTGTATCTCTCATGGAGGGCTTCCTCAAATGGGATTCCTTGTGCCAGAAGACCAAGCAGTCTGTTCAGTTCGTTGAATCCGTAGAGACTCACAAGGTAATTTGTGGCCAACAATGCTTCGGCATAGGCCAGCTCGGCACTCTCCGCCCCAGCAAACCCCTTGAAGGAACTCTGGAGGGCTGCGAGCGGTATGAGATTGTCCGCAGAGGCGCGTTGCGCGAGGATTTGCGTATAGTCATCCTGGTTTTCACCTGTCAGATACATGGCCAGCCCTTCGTTCAACCACACCGGCGTATTTCCATGTGTCAAATCATGGAGAAAGGTATGTGCCAGCTCATGGGAGATCGACCGTTCCAATACATCATTAAGATCATCAATTCCGCCGATCGAAAGGAAGATGCGGCCATCGTTGATCCCAAGGCTCCATTCAGGCGCTCGCGTGATATCGTAAAACTGTCTTCGTCCACTGACGATCACCTGGATTTCTTCCTCCGGCGAAAAGGAAAGGACTTTCTGCAGGTTCACAAATGATTTCTCTAGCACATCGAGAATGCGCTGGGCGAGTCGTGCATCGCTCGCGCGATCATATCTCAGGAGAAAGTGCGTGCTCCTCAGAAAATCCGTTGAACCAATAATCGCATTCTGCCTCTGGATCCGTTCCAGAAGATCGCGGATCGCGGGATTGTCTTCGATGTGAAGCGACTGTTCGAGGTATTTGATAGCCTGCTCGTCATGGCCGAGATTATAGTGGCACTCGCCGAGAAGATAGTTGAGATCGGCGTTGTCGCTGCTCTGGACCTGATAAGGTTCCAGAACAGTCAATGCCATTTGATACCGCCGAAGCCGCGTATAGGCATAGCCGAGCATCAGGCCGGCCGGTAATGATTCGACGCCGGTCAATGCCTGGATCGCAGCTTCGTAATCACGGCGGGCCAGAGCTTCCTCGGCGCGTCGATAGGCAGGGTTCTTCGTATCTACCGGGAGCGGCCTCCAGGGTCGGGCCACGGGTTGTTCAGGGGGGAGTGGAGGCCGCGGAGAACTCGAAATGGCCGGCGCATCGGTTTTCTCGATGTGTTCGAGCAATGGCAGAGGGAAGCCGAGTGTTCCCTCTGAGATCCGGTAACAAACCGTGTCGCCCTCGATCCAGGCTTCATCGCATTCGATCCGACCGCCATTCTTAAAATGCAGGATATCGGCCTGAAGAGGCATGCTTCCAATAAGAAGCCAGATCGCAATTTCCAAGCGAATCCACGACATCGGGTTCAATCTGTCACGAGCAAATCGGCAAGCAGAACAACTTTATATCCTCCCTGGCGGCGAAAATACTCGGGAAGATGAGCTGTGTCGTTCTGCGCCACCGTCCATGCTCGATAAAGACCCCAGCAAACATTATAGCATTTCCGACCCCTGTACATGGTCGATATGACAAACAGGGATGAGCTCTCATGTCCGGCTAAAAAGGCCTCCTGAACCGATTTGGGAAGGCAGTCAATCTCAAGGACGATGACATAGAAGTTGAGCCCCGCCTTCAATAGGCGCTCTCTGCTGATTGTAGCGGCAAGATCGATATCGCCGCCGCGTGCGGCAGCCACCAGCGGATCCACAACTTTCGCCTCCGGCTGTGATTGAGGTGCCGTTTGAGGGGAAGAGCCTGGCTGAGTTTCTGCAAAAAATGTCGGCGCTTTCACTGTGGCTTCAGGAGTGGGAGGCGTCGGGCGATTCCTCCATCTGTGATAGAAGAACGCTGCCGTGACAAGGAGTCCTGCGATGGCGATGAGACTTCCCGCGAACCAGAGAGGTCGAAGATATCGGCGTTGTTTGGCGGCCAGCGATTCCAACAAGGGGAAAGGAGTATGTCCACTGGCCGGGGGCTCTTCTTTACGGATCAGAAGTCGCCGCCCCTTTTTTCGCTCAGACGGGTCTTGCCGCCTGAGCAACGCGCCGAGAATTTCCAGGGCATAGAGAAACTTGCAAACAAAAAAATTATCCTGAGAGGAACTCCGGCAAATATCTTCAACCGATTGTTCTCCATCGGCCAGGTTCAGGAGCCGCACGGCCTCCGCGTATGGCTGCAGGAGCGTCGCATCGAGTGGGACACCGGGATCGAGAATTATTTCCATCCCGAGTTTCTCGGCGATCCAGTGACGATCTTCACATGCCATGATCGTTGCCAGCAGGATCTCCGGGATCGGAAAAGTCGGCCCGTTCCATTCGATCCGAGAGGGTTGTATGAGATATCGGGCATCGGCGCCGGCGGGGAGCATCGAGGCCATCACGGTGACGATCTGGCGCTTTGTAATCTCCCCCCACTCTTTCGCCGTCAGCATGCCTGATTCGGTAAAGGCTGTGGCGGTCTCCTGCTCCAGTGGCTTTCTTTCGAGAACCGTCGCGATCTGCTCTTCGCTCAATGCACCGCTTCGACGAATATACTCATCGATTGAGTCTTCTCTCCGATCCGATGTGATTCCAACGACATCGCCTTCTTTGAAAGTGAGGATCCGCATCGACTTGCGATAATCCACCCGGAGACTGCCCGTGAAGCGCCACTTCCAGATCCGCGCCAGCAAATCACCCAAGGTCGTGCTGTCGAAGGACCCCTGCTCGCTGATCTCTTGCATCGGGTCACACTCACGAGCCGCCTGTCGGCCGTGCCCCTCCCGTTGCCCCCTGATCGCGTTCCGCCAGACTCGGATAGAGAGACCGATACCGATAATAACCGATCATGATCCTCATTATATAGTTCCGTGTTTCCGGATAGTTAACTTCGGCCAGGTATTCGTGGAGTTCACCGGTCCCGGCCATCCGGAGCCAGAGTTTCCCCTGTTCCTCGCCGGCGTTGTAAGAAGCAAGTGCAGGGGCCGGTTTCTGCGAAAATTGCCGCGTCAGCTTGGCCACATAATAGGAGCCGATCTGGATCGACAGATCTGGATCATAGAGGTCGTCATCCCGGAGGGTCCCTCGTCCCATCTCTTTGATGATGAGCGATGCGGTGCTCGGAATAAACTGAAGAAGTCCTCGCGCGCCGGCCGGGCTGCGTGCGCGGGTATTAAAACGACTCTCTTCACGTATGAGGGAGTAAAAGAGCGCAATGTCGAGATCAGAAGGGGCTGATTTTTCTACAATCGTAGAATAACTCAGCGGGTAAAGGAGTTCTTTCATTCGTCGAGGAAGGAGATCAAACTCGTAGCCGCCCGGTGTGAGGCTCATCAGCGATTCAGCGCGCCGCATGGCGAGATACGGCAGGCCTCCACGTTGATAATAATCCGCAATCGTGAGGAGCGTCGAGATCGAAACGAGGCGCCCTCCGCGAGCAGCGTCCATTTCTTTAGCGGCATCATCGAAGCAGCCGAGAAAGGCGAGATCCTCAGCGCGGCTTCGCGGCTTCGAATCCGGAACCGCGGCGGTGAGTAACGGTCGTGGCTGCAGTAGATCGAAGACCAGAAAATCGCGATATCGCGGCAGCCTTTGGTAGACATCCTGCAGAATCCTGGCCACTTCGACCTGGCGGAGAGGATATCGATGATAGAGATATGAGAGTTCTTTTCGACTCTCTTCAATCTGGCCGGCGGAAAGAGAGGCCTTGGCACGGGCAAGGTCTTCAGCGTAGGTGCTAGTGAGGGAATCCAGCGAGGTCTCGGCCAGGCGCGTTTCGGCTAGTTTCGCGTAGAAACTCTGCGAATGAAGCCGGAGGATCGTGTCATACGAGGCAATCGCCTCCCCCAGGTTGCCCACCTGCTCCTGCAACGCGCCCCTCCAGTAAAGCAGCTCCGCACGCGAACTCATGGGTTCACTCGTCAGCATCGCCTGGACTTTCTCGACGGCATCGGCGAGTTTTCCAAGGTCGACGAGCTCCTTGACCGCGACGAATCTCATCCAGGAAAACATGCTCCGATGCCGTTCCAAGATTTCCGTCATCGTCGCTAAAGCTCTTTCCTTTTGGCCGGACAGCATCTGACAGCTCATGATGCGGAGGCGCACAGAGAGGTCCTGCTGCGAGGTTGAGGCCAATTCGAGTGCGCGACGGTAAGTCTCTGCAGCCCGTGTAAAATCCTGCCGCTTGAACAGAATTTCTCCCTGAAACCACACAGCCCAGAACTTGTAGCTGAAACCGAGCGATGCCTCTGCTTGTGCAAACCAGGCGAGCGCATCGGCCTTTCGCCCCGCTCCATCCAGAGTTCGCCCCATCATGTAGATGAGCTTCTGGCTGGTGACACCCCGTTGATCATAGAGGATACGGTAATAGTAAAGAGCTCGTTCAAAATTACGGTTCTCATAATACAGATCCCCGCGTCGCGTGATCTCATCTGTCGGCAGATGATCAATCACCTGTGAATCTTCATTCAGCTCAATCAGTCCGAGTGCTTTCAGCAGGCCATCGGATTGATGTCGTGAACGGAGGGCGGTGCTGACGAGCCTGGATGCCTCGGCGTCGCGCCCGAGCGCCCGCAGGCACTGGATGCGTTCAAATAGAAGATCGTTCCCGGCCAGATTCCTGCCCGTCAATTCCGCGAGCGCCTTCTCAAAGGACCCTTCGCGAAAGTAGCTCATTGCATGCTCATACGCGGCATCATCAGCCAGGATGGAACCGCGGCGGTTCATCAGTTGCTCAAGATAGCGCCGTTCCTCTCCAGCATTCCCCCGTTGACGCGAGAGAGCGGCGAGGCCGCGAGCGGCGTACTCAAAAAGCTCTCTCGACCGCTGCGCCATTTCAAGGTAGTGCTTCGCCAGATCATCTTTTCCGATTTGGCTAGCGAGCAGTCCGGCCAGGTATGGGTAATTGTTGACCTCAAAGGCCGATGCGTCCGTCCGTTCTATTTCCTGCAGCGCATAGAGAGCCTTGGCGGTGGCTCCCTCCGCCTGGAATGTCCGAACCTGCGCCGTCAATTCCTCAAGCTTTGCTCCGAGCACAGTGGGGGCAACGCCGATGAGGCATGAAAAGAGAGTTATGAATATCCGCATGTGCATTCCGCGACCCTATTATACACGCACAATGCCGCTTGATCAGGAATCACATTATCGATCGATTCCAGAATTTGTTTTGAGATCATAACCGCTGCGATCAGGAATTCATCCATGTCGGCATCAATCATATGATACCCTCTCCTTTCAGTCCCACGGTAATAGTCCATGCGCTTCATCATAATAGCGGAGCATGTCATCGCTTTTTTAAAGAGATTATCGGTCCTTCTCTGGACAGACAGTTTCTTGTTTCTTATTATTATTTTTTCGGGGGTTTCTGGCCGCCCACCACGCGCAATCAGCGCATTATCGCCCAATGGGGAGTCGATACCGACTATCAAGACAGTTGCTTCCTGGCCAATTGCGTCCTATATTAGATTGTGTGACTCGTCGCGAACCGTGGCACGATTAACATCGACACCCGTTTCAAAAAATGATGCACCTGAGGACTTTTGCGAAAGTGCATCGCTCACTCCACCGCGGTCTCTTGTTACTCCTGGATTTTATGTCCATTCTGGCTCCACTATGGAGCGCGACGGAGATGCATGATGAAACATGGAATCCTTCTCCTGGCCTTATTGCTGATCGCAACATCCATGTGGAATTGGAACAACGGAACAAAATGGGTCAGAGATGGCGACTCTGCAAAACTCCGAGCCTGAATGGACCTTTTGGATTCTCATATCGGTTCTGGTCCTCTCTTGGATTCTTTAAAACTATTAGAATTGGTGGTGTATCGTGGAACACAATCCCTCAATGAATGAGCGCACGCAGCCGGTCAGCGGCCCTGAGTTTTTTCGGGTGATTCGCAGCGAATCCATGACATTCCCGGACGCCGCTCGGGGCACGCCTCAATTACAGCTTTCCGACCTCTGGGGGCTATCCCGAGACAGACTGACAAAAGTAGTCCCGGCTGTAAAGCCGAACATACAGATTTGCGTTTCCGATCGACATGTTAGAGCACGGATTAGGGGAGTCGAGGAAGATCCGATTCTCTTCGAGCTGGATACGGCCAACACTTTTGCATTTAATCGTTTCAATGGAAAGGCCTGCATCGGAGAAATCAGCGCGGATCTCGCCGCCATCATGTCCTGGGAAGAAGACCAGGGGTATGCGTCTACACGATCGCTATTCCTCCGCCTAGTACGGCTGGGGGTGTGCGAGCCGCACAACGCAATCTAGCTCTAGTCGTCACCGATCCCATTAATGCCGACCGCTCTCCCAGCACGCTCATCCCGCCACTTGTGTGGGGCCTGGGTTTGGATCGCAGCTGGGGTCATGTTGGCCGGTGGTTTCTGATGTATCGCTTCGAAAAAAAATCACCATCCATTGGCCTGGCTCAGCCCGACCGGCTTATACGAACACGCGCCTGGTGGATCAGCCAGTGACAAGCAAAGAGAAAATCGGCGGGACGCTTCCACATGCCGAGGCCAATAAAGAGGGCGCGGGCATGAAAAATGAAATTCATCCACATCGATCGGAACGCAGAATCTTCGCGCCCGACGACAGGGTGTTTGCTGAGGTCGGTATAGAGAGCGAGCTTGCTCGGGATGCGGGAATAATCCGGATAATGGAGAATATGGCAGGGGATGAACCGCTTCGGTCCATCGATTTGTAACGTCTCATGGACGGGCTTGATCCAGCGGCATCGCTCGCGGTCATAGAGCCTGTAGTGGAAGCCCGGATAAGATTCGACAATCTTCCGAAGTCTTCCAGTCTCGTCAAATGTCATTCGCGGGAAGCAGTAAGCGGCATGCTGATCAATATCGCCGCGGTTGAAAAGGATCTCAACGGCATCGATCATTTCCGGAGTCATTGTTTCGTCGGCGTCGAGATGGAGAACCCGGCGATTGAGAGCCTTTGAAGAGGCCAAGTTTCGCTGCGAGGCGAAGTTGTCAAGTGGATGGAGGATGAGAATGTCCGCATGCCGCCGAGCGATCTCAACGCTCCGATCGGTACTCCCGCTGTCGATCACGAGGATTTCGCGAACATGGGGCCGCACATGAGCGAAAAACCGTTCCAGATTTTTTTCTTCGTTGTGACAGAGCAGACAAAGACTGACCGGCCAAGGCATCTTATGAGTTCCTGGTTTCGAGCTCCACGTCACTATCCGAGAGCCCCATCAGTCAAGCCTCACGCCTTTGCGCCTCTGGATTGTCACCACCACAATATTGGACCTGTGATAGATGGCGTCTTTCCAGTGGCCGTTCGACGACAGTCATGGCGATGGCCTTGGAATTTTTACACCGCATCTCTGCAGCCGGCTTTATTCGGTTCCAAATGAGCATCATCATACACGAGTATATTCCGGCTTGACGCGCGCCGTGTCAAGAAGGCACCCCATGATCCCACGGCAAGATTCTCGCAATCAACTTCGTGGACAAGGAAAGCCGATGGCTCACCCGCCGGCTCGGATATCTGCAGGGCCAGCTTTTCCGTGCCGTCAGGCTCGTCGTCGGCACCGGCATGGGCGAAAGTGATCTGGTCTCCGAGATCGAGCGATATATCGTCGCTCCCGGACAGGCATGCGCCTACGAGGTCGGGCAACTTGAGATCCTGAAACTGCGGCGAAGATTGATGGAGTAACTTGGACCAAAATTCAATATCCGCGAGTTTCATGGTGTCATCATAGGAAATGGTTCGGTGCCGTTGGAGATCATCGAGAGGCTGGTCGACGAGTGGATCGCGACAAAGAATAAGAGCTTGTAAAAGAGTTCAGGACAAACGCTGGAGAGAGAGAAGGCGGCAGTTTGATTTCGTTATGACGTCTCGTGAAGAAAGGCCGGAGTCAAGACAGCGATTTCCTCCAGGCTCCTCGAATGATTAATGGCATTTCGGAATTCAGCTCCGCGAGGTATCCCGCGGGTGAAATAAGCGGCAAACTGCTTGAGATGATTCAAGGCGCCAAAGCGATCTTCTTCATCCAGAAGTAGGGCCAGGTATTTTGAGAAGATTTGTGATTTTGAGGGAACCACCGGGAGCCTCCTTTCAAGGAGCGCGGCGGTTGTCTCGAAAATCCCCGGATTTGCCAAGGCCCCGCGACCGATCATAACGCCATCCGCGCCTGTCATCTCAAGCATTTCAATGGCCTGATTCGCTGTGACGACATCGCCATTACCGAACACCGGAATCACCAGTGCCGCCTTCACGCGCCCGATGATCTCCCAATCGGCGCGTCCCGCGTAAGCCTGGCTCGCCGTCCTCGCGTGAACCGTCACAAGCCCGATCCCGCACTCTTCCGCGATCCGCCCGACATCGATGCAGGCCTGGTCATCAGTGAGGCCCGCGCGCATCTTCAGGGAGACTGGGATTCTCACTGAATTTACTACATATGTAAAAATTTCTTTGCAAAGCCTTCGATCACGCAGGAGTGCCGCTCCGGCATTCTGCCGTACAATCTTCGGAACCGGGCATCCGGCATTGATATCAATGCCGTCCACCCCGAGTGATTCCACAATTTTCGCCGACTCGGCCATCGCCGGCGCCTTGGCTCCGAAAATTTGACAAATGATAGGCCGCTCCTCTTCTCGGAAGCGCATCAAGGTTCGGCTTTTTGTTGAGCCGCGCGTCAGTGCTTCTGCGCTCACGAATTCGGTGTACACAGTCCCACAACCACCGATCCATCGCACCAGCCTCCGAAAGGCGCTGCCTGTCAGGCCGGCCATGGGTGCCAGTGAGAGAGGTATGTATTTCATTCTTGACTTTTTAGTGAAAAAAGGGCTGCCATGCCTGTCCTGAAACCGTGTCGTGTCTGAATGAGGCTATGCGCTTCTTCATGGTCCCAATCCAGGCATCACACAGACAGCGATATCACGACGAAAATCCTTGTGTATTCCTTCGCAGCCCACGAAGTATCTCATCAAGCCTGAGTTTCACGATGATCGGCCTGCCGTGCGGACAAACCATCGGTGTTGATGTCGCAAAAAGATTCCGGATGATGCTCTCCATTTTTTCCGGCGTGAGCGGCATATTGATCTTGATGGCTGAATGGCACGCCATTGAGCGCAAAAGATGAAAGTCAAGAAATGCACGCAAATCTCCGGCTGTCTCTGCTGAGTGGACGAGTTCGGCAAGAAAAGCGATGGCGCCGGCCTCACCAAGCTGAGCCGGGGCTTCACGTATCGCAATCGAACGGGGTCCTGCAGCTTCGATGTGCAGTCCGTGAGTGGAAAGCGACGGTGCATTTTCCATGATGGCGTTGAACGCCTCATCTGAGAGATCCATGATCAGCGGTATCAGAAACTTTTGTATCGACGGAACGCTCGTGTGAGCACAGTAGTCCTCATAGAGAGCCCGTTCATGTGCATTGTGCTGGTCAATAACAAGGATGCCGTCCCGAGTCGAAACCACAATGAAGCTTTCCATATATTGTCCCAGCACTGTGAAGGGACTATCCCGCAAAGAGGTCGGCGCATCCAATTGCATTTGCGAAGGAACGGCCTGCGGGGCGGAGCAATGGGACTGTTCCTGTGTATGCAGTGGCCGCGCAGGCAGTGGTGGCAAAGCCGCTTTCCCGGCGATCGGATCCTCGGCGCCTTGCCCCGGCTCGCTCAAATGAACGGCAACGAACGTCTGCATCTTTCCCAGCCGGCGCTTAGTCGCTGCATGAAGACTCCTGAAGGCGTCATTGCTTTCCAGGAACTTGATCTCAGTCTTGGCGGGATGGACGTTGACATCCACCATTCCCGGATCCACTTCAAGATAGATCACGGCCGACGGATTGGTATCACGTTGGAGATATTCCTGATAAGCCCGCCGGAGCGCGAAACCCAGTGTGCGGTCTTTGACAGGCCGGCCATTGACAAAGAAATGCTGGAAGGGCTTCTCGACGCTTCTTTCAAGCGGAGGTGCGATAAATCCATGCCAGTGGAAGGGTCCATTGGATTCGTCGAATTCAAGGAGCTCCACGTGCTTGCCAAGAACCTGCCCGATCCGAGCCGCCGGCGTCTCGACGGCTTCCCATTGCAAAACCTTCCTGCCACCACTTCGGAGCGCGAAAAACACAATTGGACTCGATAGAGCCGCCATTTCCACCGTCCGCGTAATATGGCCTGTTTCGCCGCCCGCCGTTTTTAGAAATTTTTCGCGCGCCGGAAAATTGTAAAAGAGATCATCAACTTGCACGATCGTCCCGCGCGGGAGCGCGATATCCTCGACCTTCTCCTTGACGCCTCCTGAGATCCGCACATAGGTGCCGCACTCTTCGACGAGATCGTTTGACCAGAGTTGCAACCGGGAGACTTCCGCGATCGACGGCAAAGCTTCACCGCGAAATCCGCGCGTGCTCACCCGTAGAAGATCCGCTGCGGTCCGGAGTTTGCTTGTGGCATGGCGTTCGAAGCTGAGCAGCGCATCATCCCTGCTCATACCACAGCCATCATCCTCGACGCGGATCATCTGTTTCCCGCCATCTTCGATGGCGATCAGGATTCGCGTCGCACCGGCATCCATCGAATTCTCCACAAGCTCCTTCACAGCCGATGCCGGTCGTTCGACGACTTCGCCGGCCGCAATTTTCCCCGCCACATCCGACGCCAAAATTTTGATGCGCCCCATCATGGCCTTCCAAAGAGGTGGCCGCCGGCGCCCTCGTGCGTATTCTTAATTCGCATGAGAACTCATTATAGCGGCATGCATCAGAACCGTCACGTCGAGAAAAATGATGTTCCCGAAATCAGCGCGGCCCCGCACCGCATCTGCAGGATCGGCGTAAAAAGCAGTCGGGCTGAGATGAAGAAACCGGCCTACCAGAGCAATCACATGTGAAACAGTGAGAGGCGCCTATTCCTCATCATACAGAGCGTCGATGATGTCGCGGTACTTTTTATCGACGATGCTGCGTTTCACTTTCATGGTCGGCGTGAGTTCGCCATCTTCAAGAGTGAAGGGTCGTGGCAGGATGGCAATCTTTTTTATTTTTTCAAATTGCGCCAGGTTTGGCGTCAGCCGTTGAACTTCGGAGAGCAGATAGTCCGAAAGCTGACGGTTGCCGGTTAGTTCCGCTCGGTTATTAAAGGTGATTCCCCGGGCTTTCGCCCACGCCTCCACTTTTTCAAAATCCGGCACAATGAGGGCGCAGCAGAACTTGCGGCGATCTCCGAGCACAACCGCCGCCGAAATCATTTCGTGGGATTTCAAAATGCTCTCGATCGGTTGAGGCGCAACGTACTTGCCTCCGGACGTCTTCAACAGATCTTTTTTGCGATCCGTGATGACGAGGAAGCCATCGGAATCAATGTGCCCGATATCGCCAGTACGCAACCAGCCATCGCGGAGCACCTCCTTCGTCTCAGCCTCCCGTTTGTAATACCCTTTCATGACGCTTGGTCCGTGACACAGTATCTCACCATCATCAGCAATCTTGACCTGAACCCCAGGAACCACTTTCCCGACGGTGCCGAATTTCATCTGCTTGACAACATTGGCCGTTATGACCGGCGATGTTTCCGTGAGACCATACCCTTCGAGGATCGTGATGCCGGCGGCATAGAAGAATTCCCCGATTTCGCGCGACAGAGGAGCTCCACCGGAAATACAGAAGCGCAGATGTCCCCCCGTTCGCGCTCGGATTTTGCGAAAAACCATCCTGTCTGCCAGCGCCTTCTGAAGAGAGAGCAATAAAGAGGGGGTTTCCCCCTTCAATTTCATCTCGCCGTGCCGCCTCCCAACTTTCATCGCCCAGAAGAATAGGTGCTTTTTGAGTTTCGATCCTGAAAGAGCGAGATCCATGACACGGGCATACATTTTCTCATAGAGTCGAGGGACCGAGATCATGATCGTTGGAGAGACTTCCAGCATGTTCTCCGGCACCTTTTCGACACTGACGGCATAGGCAATTGTCACGCCCTTGGCAATCAACAGATAGGCCCCCAATCGCTCAAGAATATGAGAGAGTGGGAGGAATGAGAGGGATGTATCATCGGGCCCGAGAGGGAGCAGATCGTTGATGGCATAAACATTACTGACGAGATTGGAATGCGTCAGCAAGACCCCTTTGGGATCTCCGGCTGTCCCTGATGTGTAAATAAGGCTCGCAACATCAGACGGTTTGACGGTTGCAATCCTCCTTCTGAAGAGATCCGGATCTTCTTTTTGTTTCTTCTCGCCAAGGGCCATTATTTCCTTGAATGTGAGGATTCCGTCCGGAAGAGGCGCCGCCATATCGATGACGATAATTCTTTGCAGCTTTTCGAGGCTCGTTCGAATCTGGAGCGCCTTCTTGAGTTGCAGTTCATTCGAGACAATAAGGAAATTCGTATCCGAATCGGCCAGCAGATTCAGGATATGATCAGCTGGCAGTGTGGCGTAAATTGGTACGGTGATGGCACCGGCACAGAGGATGCCAAAATCTCCTATCGCCCATTCAGGACGGTTCTCGGAGAGTAACCCGACTTTATCACCCTTCTCAACACCGAGGGCGCACAAACCCAGTGAGAAATGCGTCACACTCTGCTCAAACTCCTGCATGGAGATCGGTTGAAAACGGTCTCCTTTCTTGTGGAGGAAGGCATTTTTCTTGTGGTAAGTGCCGGCGGCGAAAAGGAAAAGGTCACATAATGTTTCAAACGACATGGCCTACTACAGGCAACCTCTCAACGCGGCGTTGTGCTGTTTCGATTTTCAGCGCTTAAGAGTACCACGACAAGGGAAGAGCAACAAGACCCGAGAGAAAAGATTCAAACTGGCCATAAGCTCCCCCTATCCGCGAGTAAGCACACTCCTATTGCGACAAAATGGCTTCGGAGCCTCTGCGGCACGGGTGTCGAAAAATTCCGAATATCGCTGGTGTCTTTTTTATCGTCGTCTCTGTCATCCCAGCTTATCGGGATCGAACATCTTCCTGCAATTCTTGGATCTGTTCTTCGACTTGCGACCTGTCAGGAGCATCGGGAAAATATTGCAAATAAAGCCGTAATTCTTCGATCGCCTCCGCATTTTTCCTCTGGATGACGAACACCTGAGCGAGATTGAAATGGAGCTCCGCTGAATCGGGTTGTTGGCGGATCGCTTCGGCGAACAATCGATACGCCTGTTCCGGCCTTCCATTCTGAACTTCCTTGACGGCATCATTGGAGAGGCGCTGGAAGCGTGGCATTGATGCAATGGTCTTTTGATTGGGATTTTCGGTATTCGGCTGCTGTACCGGAGGCATCGTCGAATTATCCGTCGGAAGTGTCGTGGGAGGAGGCTCAATAGCGCCGCCTGTTGTTGAGTTGGCATTCTGAGTGCCGGTTGCTTGTCCTTGCTGGGGAGTCTGGATTTGTCCTGGCGTTGTCATACCCTGCAAAAAAGAGCTGATTCCTCTGTGACTTCGATATCTCAGGTAGAGATATCCACCGATCGTTGTCGCAATAACAACACCAAAGGCAAGGATGACGATGATCGGCAACAGGATGTTGGAAGATCGTTGCGTCGGGATTGGCGGTTGCACCGGTGCAGCGGCGGGAGGGGCTGCTGGCACATCGCCCATCGATGTTTTCTCCGTCCAGGTAGCCGGAAAGGCCGATAGCGATGGCGCCACAACGGTCACTGGCAGAGGGCTCGAAGCAGGTTGCTGCGATGGAGCCGGCTCCGCTTCGGTCTTCGCCGGCGGCTTCTGCTGCCGGTCCATCTTCACAGTGATGGCAAGATCCAGCTCATGAGCAAGCTCGTCGGCTGAGAGTCGCTTCTCGCTTTCCTTGTTCAACGCCCTCAGGACGACCTGTTCGAGCTCCGATGTGACAGAAACCTGTGGCGCCGTTTCATGCATGGGCTTTGGATCGTTGTGCAAGTGCTTCAGCATAAGATCCAGGTCGGCGTCGCCTTCGAATGGAGGGCGGCCCGTGAACATCTCGTAAATGACGCACCCGAGCGCATAGATATCGGAGCGTCCATCGAGCTGTTTTCCTTGGATCTGTTCGGGCGACATATATTTTGGCGTGCCGAAGACGATACCTGTTTTCGTCATATCAGCCGATCCTTCATCCTTCAGGATTTTGGCGATCCCGAAGTCGAGGACCTTGACGACGTCGTCCTTGTTGCCCTTCCGGCAGAGCATAATATTTTCAGGCTTGATATCCCGATGGATAACTCCATGCCGATGTGCTTCGGCAAGGACGCTGCAGATCTGTTTGATGATCGGCACGGCGCGCTCAGCCGGCATCGGGCCAACGTCCTTCAGCACCTGCTTGAGACTCACCCCTTCGATATACTCCATCGCGATATAGCAGAGCCCCTCATCGGCGCGGCCGAAATCGTAAATGACCACGGCATTCGGATGTTCGATACGGCTCGCCGCTTTTGCCTCCTGCTGGAATCTTCGCAGAGCTTCTTCATCTTCGGTCAAATGAAACCGGAGGAGTTTCAACGCGACCGTGCGATCCATCATGACGTGCCGGGCGCGATAGACTTCTCCCATGCCACCTTGGCCGATTTTATCGAGGATCTGGTATTTGCCGTCGATGATACGACCGATGATCGATGTCATTGCCCTGTTCCCGGCTCTGGAAAAACCTTAAAAGGCAGAGGCTGAACCACCCGCTTTCCGGAAGGCTGAGCCGGCAATTGCGGGCCGACTCGCCAGTGAGTATCCCTCAGGCCGTTGATCTGCATCTCGTCCAGATTGAAGGTCTGGCTGATCCCCAACCCGGCGCATTCAAAGGTGATCAGATCCGCCCGTTCCAGAAAGACGGAGAGCGCAGGTGTGATTGGGAAGTAGAATACAATCGTATATTTATCGATGAATGGCTTGCAGTCAGGCATCTGCGGCGACGGAGGGATGACGGCGCCCCGGCCATTATCGAGGCGTGTCGATGCAAGAAGCTCCTGCGGCGAATAATTGGCTCGATATGAGATGGTATCGTATCCGGGATCATCTTTGAAGTAGAGCGCCATGAGAAGAGCCGGTTTGCATTCAGCGGCGCGTTTCTTCACTTCATCATCCGAAAAATTCCGTGTCTTGAAGAACGCCTTCCATACCGTTTCAGAATACCAGACGAGAACACCCTTGCTGACGAATCCACTCCGACCAAGATCCTTTTTCCAGGGGAAAGGCCGAACGGTTGCACGCGATATCAGCTGTTGGCATTCGTCCTGCGTCCACTGTGCATACGGCTGGTCCACCCAGAAATCCTGCGCGGAAAGGGAGCCTGTCCAGGCGAGTGCAATGGCACTGATGAGCCAAAGAAGACGCCCGTATCCTAGTCGTGCTCCGGCCACGCAGCCATCATGAGACATCATCATTTCCATTTGGCTCTTGGGGCTGCGGCTCCGATTCGGACTCACCATTTTCATCAGCCGCCTCTTCCTCGGGCTCCGGCAACTTCGCGATGGCTGAGAGCTCGTCGCCTTCTTCAAGATCCATCACGCGGACACCCTGAGTCGCACGACCAATCGTGGAGATGTCGGAGGCCCGCATGCGAATGATCATGCCCTGTGTTGTGATGAATATGATCTCATCGGTATCCCCGACACATGCGATTCCGATTGCATCACCATTCTTCTCGGTGACCTTGATATTGATGATACCGCTTCCGCCCCGTCCCTGCAGGCGGTACTCCTCAAGCGGCGTCCTTTTTCCATACCCGTTGCGTGTCACCGTGAGAAGTGTGCGTGTCTCAGCAGGCGCAATAACATCCATTCCGATGACGCAATCATTTTCATCAAGCCGGATTCCATAGACGCCAATCGCCGTGCGTCCCATCGATCGAACATCGGTTTCGGAGAACCGGATACATTGGCCGAGTTTGGTCGCGATGAGCACCTCGCTCTGCGAATCGGTCAGTTTGACATCGAGCAATTCATCGCCTTCTTCGATGCCGAGGGCGATGATGCCGCTGGCCCGCGCATTGGCAAACGCCGCCAGCTGAGTCTTCTTAACGATGCCGTTCTTTGTCGCCATGATGACAAAGCGATCTTCACTGAACTCCTTTGTCGCCAGCAGTGCGCGAACGCGCTCAGCAGCCACAGGCGCTCCATCGCTCGTCGCGGCCATCGCCACTCCGATCAGATTGACAATCGCCTTCCCGCGCGCCGCACTTCCAACATCCGGAATCTCGTGAACCTTCAACAAATACATTTTTCCACGGTCGGTGAAAAACAGGATATAGCTGTGAGTCGATGCGATGAAGAGGTGATCAACGAAATCCTCTTCCTTCATGCGCATGCCGATCCGGCCCTTGCCTCCGCGTTTCTGGCTGTGATAGGTCGTGATGGGCGTCCGCTTGATATAGCCGGAATGAGTGACGGTAATGACCATCTCCTCTTCTGTAATCAATTCCTCTGTGCGGATTCCATTAATCGGTCCGATGATCTGGCTGCGCCGCGGATCGGCGAAATCCTTGCGGACCTCAAGCAGCTCGTCACGGACAATATTGAGGAGCAATGACCCACTCGCAAGAATCTCTTTGTATCGAGCGATGGCCGCCTGAACCTCGGCATACTCCTGCTGGAGCTTTTCGCGTTCGAGCCCAGTCAGCTTTTGGAGTTGCATGTCGAGGATGGCCTGAGCCTGGATCCGCGTCAGGGAAAAGGAGGACATGAGTCCGCTTCGTGCCTCGTCAACCGTTTTCGATGCGCGAATGAGAGCGATCACTCGATCGAGGTTGTCAAGGGCGATGAGCAGACCGTCGAGGATGTGAGCACGAGCGTCGGCTTTTCTCAGCTCGTACTCCGTCCGGCGCCGAACAACCTCTTTGCGGTGCTGAATAAAGAGGCGCAGCATATCGAGGAGAGGAAGAGTTCGCGGCTGGCCGCTGACAATGGATAGAAGGATGATGCCGAACGATGTTTGAAGCTGGGTGTGAAGATAGAGGTTGTTCAGGACAATTGCCGGTTCCTGATCGCGGCGCAATTCGATGACGATCCGCATCCCTTCTCGGCTCGACTCATCCCGCAGATCCGTGATTCCTTCGATCCTTTTTTCGCGAACCAGATCGGCAATCTTCTCGATGAGACGGGCTTTGTTGACCTGGTAAGGGATTTCCGTGATCACGATCATTTCGCGATCGCCCTTGCCGAGTTTTTCCGTGACCGCATGTGCCCGTGTGATGACCTGCCCACGGCCGGTCCGATAGGCTTGTGCGGCGCCTTCAACACCGCAGATGAACCCACCCGTCGGGAAATCCGGCGCTGGAATAAAGCGCATCATGTCTTCGAGCGTCGCTTCGGGATTCTCGATCAGATGGACCGTCCCGTCAATCACCTCGCCGAGATTGTGCGGTGGAATTTTCGTCGCCATGCCGACGGCAATTCCTTCGGAGCCGTTCACGAGCAGATTGGGATAGCGAGCCGGCAGCACGCGGGGCTCGGTTGTTGTCTCATCGAAATTTGGAAGGAAATCGACCGTTTCCTTGTCGATATCCTCCATGAGGACTTCGGCCAGTTTTGTCAGACGAGCCTCGGTATACCGATATGCAGCGGGCGGATCTCCATCGATCGAGCCGAAATTTCCCTGACCATCAACGAGCAGATACCGCATGTTGAAGTCCTGCGCCATTCGGACCAGTGTGTCGTAAACGGCGGCATCACCATGGGGATGGTATTTCTTCAAAACCTCGCCGACGATACCGGCGCACTTTGAGTACTTGCGGTTTGAAAGAAGTCCCTCGCGGAACATCGCATAGAGGATTCGTCGGTGAGCCGGTTTCAAACCATCGCGGATATCCGGCAGGGCCCGCCCGATGATGACGCTCATGGCGTAGTCAAGATACGCGTGGCGCATCTCATCTTCGATGTTGACAGGTATCTTCTGCTCGATCGGTTCCATAGTTCAGGGTTCTCCGGGTTTCCTTAGATATCGAGATTGCGTACCAGCAGGGCATTCTCTTCGATGAACTTGCGGCGATCTTCAACCGTGTCCCCCATCAGAATTGTGAAAATTTCATCCGATTCAACATCATCTTCGATCCTCACCTGGAGTAACGATCGTGTCTGTGGGTTCATGGTCGTCTCCCAGAGCTGATAAGCGTTCATTTCGCCGAGCCCTTTGTAGCGAGTGATCGTCAATCCCTTCCGTGCATGATCGAAGAAAATATCAAGTAAATTCTCGATCGTATCAACCGTTTCCTGTAGATCACCTAGGCGGACCTGGAAAGGAGGACAATCAAACGCGCGCGATTGAATCCACCGGTGATAAAGATTCCGATATTCCGGAGACGTAATAAAATCGGCGCTGAGAGCCTTCCGGCGTATTACCCCATTGTCATCGATTGTCGTTTCGAGCTGATAGAGACCGTGCTCCTCATCCTTGGTGGCAGTGACGGAGTAGCCGAGGGCCTCCAGAGCTCTCTGAAGTTCGCTCACTCGCCCGAAATCTTCGAAAATTTCCTTTTGGAAAATGTTTCGGTCAAGAAGACTGCCCAGCAGGCGCAGGTCGCATCCCTTGCGTTGGAGGAGCAATTGCGCTTCCTGCTTTTGGACGATCCGCGTAATCTGTCCCGCCAGTTCCTTGCCATGCAGTTCCTGTTCGCGCCCATGCGGCTGGACCGTGATCTCTTCGGCTGCTTTCTCAAGCAGGAATTGCTGCAGCTTCAATTCGTCCTTGACGTATATCTCGGACTTGCCCTTCTTCACTTTGAACAAGGGTGGCTGCGCGATGAAGAGGTGCCCCCGCTCGATAATGTCTTTCATATGACGGAAGAAGAAGGTGAGGAGCAGCGTTCGGATGTGAGATCCATCCACGTCGGCATCAGTCATGATGATGATCTTGTGATAGCGCAGCTTATCGATATTGTAATCTTCCTCGCCGATACCGGTCCCGAACGCCGTGATCATCGTGCCGATTTCTTCGGAACTCAGCATCTTGTCGAAGGGAGCTTTTTCGACATTGAGAATTTTTCCCTTCAAGGGAAGAACTGCCTGCCGGCGCCGGTCCCGACCCTGCTTGGCCGAACCGCCGGCCGATTCCCCTTCGACAATGAACAGCTCACATTGAGCCGGATCACGTTCCTGGCAATCCGCAAGCTTGCCGGGTAGATGCCCGAGATCCAGCGCGCCTTTGCGCCGCGTCAGCTCACGCGCCTTACGAGCGGCTTCACGGGCCCGCGCCGCTTCAGTTGCCTTGAGGATAATCCTCTTAGCCGTCGGGGGATTTTCTTCGAGGTAGTTGGAGAGGTGCTCGTTGACGAGAGCTTCGATGATGCCCTTGACCTCGCTGTTTCCGAGTTTGGTCTTTGTCTGGCCTTCAAACTGCGGGTTGGGATGTTTGAGACTGATGACGGCCGCGAGACCTTCTCGAACATCATCGCCCTGCACACCCTCTTCGCTGTTCTTAAAGAGGTTCCGCGCCGTGCCGTAATTATTGATGCACCGCGTCAAAGCGGATTTGAAACCGATGAGATGCGTCCCGCCTTCATGGGTATTGACGTTGTTCACGAAAGAGAAAATATTTTCCGAATAAGAATCGTTGTACTGGAGGGCGATTTCCATCTGGACACCATCCTTCTCGCCCCGAAGAAAAATCGGGCTCGGATGAAGGACATTCTTGCTTTTATTAAGATGCTCTACGAAAGATACGATTCCGCCCTCGTAGTTAAAATGATGCTTCTTCCCGTCCCGTTCATCTTCAATGAAGATGTTGATGCCCTTGTTAAGGAAGGAAAGCTCCCGGAGGCGCTGCGAAAGGCTGTCAAAATTGAATTCATGTACTTCGAATATCTGCGTGTCTGGAAGAAAAGTGACTTTCGTTCCACGACGCTGGGTCGTTCCGACTTTCCGTAGCTCCGTGACGGGCTTTCCTCGCTCGTATACCTGCTGAAAAACACCACCGTCTCTCCAGATTTCGAGATCGAGTCTCTCGGACAAAGCATTCACAACCGAAACGCCAACCCCATGCAGCCCGGCGGAATATTTATAACCTTTCTTGTCGAATTTTCCGCCGGCGTGCAACATCGTCATGACAACCTCGGCGGCGGGTCTTTGAGTCTCCTCGTGCAAATCAACCGGAATTCCGCGCCCATCATCAATCACCGTGACCGAATTATCCACATGGATGTTCACGTTGATATTCTTACAAAATCCCGCCATGGCTTCGTCGATGCTGTTATCGACAACTTCATAGACGAGATGATGCAACCCACCGGTACCCGTACTGCCGATATACATGGCGGGGCGCATACGCACCCCTTCCAGATCCTTCAGAACTTTTATCTGATCGGCATCGTACGTCTCTGCTTGTTGGTCCAGATTATCTTCCATATAAATTCCGGAGACTTTACCTTCTTTTGATATACATCCGTGCGGGACGGCCCTGAGTCAGAGGAATATGATGGCGATCATATCCTCATCGGCATCAGGACGTATAAATACTCATAGGACATTTCACCCATCGGCCTGATGAGAACGGCTCGATCGGCGTCCTTCAACTCCATCCTGATATGCTCACAACCGACCACCTGCAGGAAATCGATGAGATACTGCGCGTTGAAGCGTATCTCCAGATCTTCTCCATCGTATTCCGCTTGAAGCGGCTCCCTGTGCTCACTCCCAATCTCAGCGCCGATCGAACGGAGCTCCACCTGATGCCCACTCATCGTAATCTGTGCAGGATGAGCCCTATCATTCGTCACGAGACAGGCTCTCTTCAGGCTGATCAGAAATGAATCAACGCCAATTTTCAGGAACTTGTCATTGCCTCGGGGAATAACCTTGTCATATTTCGGGAACTTGAGTTCCAGAAGTCTGGACGATACTATCGTCGATCCGATACGGAAAAAGATGTGATTCTCGCCGAGCGACATTTCAATCTCTTCGCTTGGTTGAATACGGAGAATCGTCTGAATAGCCTTGCGATTCAGCAACAGACGGTATTCCGGAAGATCCACAGGTAAATCGAATGATTCCTGTTCTTTCTTGATATATGTCATTCGGTGACCATCGGTAGCGACTAGCATGATCGAATCCGGCGTCATGACAAAAAGACTTCCACGGTGCTGTTTCTTATCGTCAACGACCAAGTTAAACGAAATCTTTTTGAGAAGATCGCAAAAAAGAAGCCCTTTCAGTCGCAAATTGCCATCGACTGGAAAATCAGGCAGCCGTGGAAACTCGACCGATGGCATTTCCGCAATCTTGAAGACAACGTTCTTGGATGTAATATTAATCCGTGTATCGGACTCCCGGGCAAAATGAATTTCGTCATCAGGGAGGCTCTTGACAAATTCATAGAGTTTCTTAACATTGATAGTCGTTGATCCCGGGCTTTTCAGATTGCATGGCATCGTCGTCTCGATACCAACCTCCAGGTCAGTGGCTTTGAGACGCACCTGCTCATCTTCAGCCTGGATGAGTATGTTCGCCAGAATAGGCATCGTGATTTTGGTTTCCACAACTCCTTGCATCAATTGCAGGTTGTGTTCGAGCTCAGATTTCTTTACTGTGAATTCCATTTTTTTAATTAGATTTTAATAAAAGGGTTAAGAAGGGTTGTTGATAACACAAAAAACCGTTTGTTTCCGTTTGTCATGTGTGATTTTGCCTGTTGATAAAACGGTCTGTATATCCAGGAAAACATCGGTGTGACTGTTAAAATCCTCTGCCACTGACCGATAAGCGTTCTCATTCTAATTATCATATCCACAATTATCTAAAACCTAGCGAAATCTTTCAATTATGCTGTTGATTTGTTTGTTAAATTCCGGATCGGACTTGCGGAGAGCTTCAATCTTGGCGATGGAATAAATGACGGTTGAATGGTGCTTTCCGCTGAATGCTTTTCCGATTTCAGGGAGTGAATCTTCTGTCAATTCCTTCGAAATATACATCGCCACTTGGCGAGGGAAAGCAATTTTCTGGGCGTTGTTTTTGGATTTCAGTTCGGTGATTCTGAGAGAGTATTCTTCGGCAACCACCTTTTGGATCAATTCAACGGTGATGACTTTTTCTTCCAGGTTGATGAAGTCCCGCAGAACTTCTTTTGTCAATGCCATGCTGATTTCAACACCCTTTAGAGATGCAAAGGCTGCGAGGCGCGTGAGAGCGCCCTCCAACTCACGAATATTGGATTTGATTTTGCTGGCAACGAAAAGGGCCACATCGTCGTTCAGATCGATGTTATCTATGTTGGCTTTTCTTTTTAGGATGGCTATTTTCGTTTCGAGATCAGGTGGACGGATGTCTGCTACGAGTCCCCACTCGAAACGTGAGTGAAGTCGTTCCTCAAGGTCGCGGATATCTTTCGGTGCCGAATCGCTTGAGATGACAATTTGCTTGCGCCGGTCGTGAAGATGATTAAAGGCGAAAAAGAATTCCTGACTCGTTTTTCCCTTTCCTGCAATGTATTGAATATCGTCGATGAGCAGTACATCGACAGATCTGAATTTCATCCTGAACTCCGGGATGCGTTCCTTCTGCATCGCATTGATGAACTCGTTCATGAAGCTCACCGAAGGCATCAGGATAACATTCAGTCCGGCATAGGTCTGGTGTATATGATTTCCGATTGCATTGAGGAGATGTGTTTTGCCCAGTCCGACACCTCCATAAATGAAAAGGGGATTGTACGATTGACCCGGGGATTTCGAAACGGCCATCGCGGCTGCGTGCGCAAATTGATTGCTAGCTCCGACAACGAACTTATCGAATGTATAGCGGGAATTCAGCCCCGTTTCGGCAGGAGGTGCGGAAACCGGAGAGAAGTTCTCGATCGGAGCCTTTTTCTCAGATACGATCCTCACAAAAAATACCACGTTTGTGATATGTGAAACCTGTTGAAGGGCCCTGATGATTTTTTCTCCAAATGAGTTCTCGACCCTCTCTTTGAAGGTTGGGCTTGGAACCTCCAGATGGATTGAATCATCTTTTTGCCCGACAAAGACAATCGGCTTGATCCAGGTGTTGAAGTCCAGCGGCTCGATTTCTGTTGCGAGTGCTTTCAGAGCCCTGTCCCAAGCATTCACAGTTTCAATCCTCATAATATGAGATAATGTTAAATAAATATGAATTTTTTCTTACGTTAAGAATTTCCACAGATTTTTCCACACCTGTTGAAAACCCAGTTGATTGAGGAGGCATCATTCTCATCATTCTGAACCTTCCCAGGATAGCACAGAGCTGACGACCAATTCAAGCGATTCGCCCACTAAAACAGCTCCAATAAAAAGAATCTGGAAATCCTTTGGAGCCATATGTCGCCGTTTTACGTGGAAAAGTCGATAAATCTCAAAATAATAAAGAAAATTGCGGATTTTTAGCCAAATTCAGTGATTTCCGCGATGCCAACTCACGTCGTCGCTTTCTTGCAGTTTATTAATAAATGAGTACCAATACTTTCATCATTCGGTAATACGTATTTCCACTTAGGCGATGGGTTCATCGTGTGAAGCGGCGACCGTAGGCCGGCATTAAAAGGTGGTTCCCACATCCCCGTGATCCGCGCCTTTGTATCTCGACTTATTCATGCGTGATTGCATGATTACTCCTGTTCCGCTTTGCCGGCTTTCGGACGTTACTTTGAGAGCCAGAAGAAGCACGAGCATAAGAGATGAAAAGGAGAGTGACATCCGGCAAAGCCTGATTATGGTCAACGATCCGGTTTTATGTTCTGAGCAAATTAAACCTCAAGGCCGGTAGCTGATGCATCCAAGAGGGGGTTAATTATGATGATGGAGCCTTAACCACCGGAGATACAACAGAATGGAGTGATGTCATTGCCTTTGCAACAAAGAGTGGGCAACTCAGGTGGCGGCCAGCAACTGCCTTCTAAGAGCGGCGGTGCAACAAACTCGATTCGCGTAGGGATTCGACGCAGAGAAGCCCTCCGTTTGACAGCTTCGTGGCGTTTCACTATAGTTTTGGGTTCAACGAACTGAGAGGAGCCGCCATGAAGGGAAAGAGGACATTTCAGCCGAATACACATCGAAGGAAAAAGACACACGGTTTCAGAGCACGAATGAAAACACAGGGTGGGCGGCTTGTCCTGAAGCGCCGTCGCGCAAAGGGCCGCAAGCGATTATCTGCATAACGAGTGGAGAAATTTCGGTCGGCCGAGAGACTTCACCAGAAGCGCGAGTTTGACGATGCATTCCGTTTTGGACGTCGATATCATACGCCTCATTTCTCGCTGATCATCCGGAAGAGTTGTGAGCATCCTACCCGATTGGGGCTTTCGATCAGCAAAAAGGCCGGGATTGCAGTAGAGCGAAACAAGCTGAAACGATGGAGCAGGGAAATTTTTCGGAGAAACCGTTCCTTGTTTTCGGATCATGCGGACATCGTCATTCTGGTCACGCGCCCGGTTCGAGCCACTTACAGCCAATTACGTTCCGCCATGCTGGAGGCTGCTGCGAGAGCGCTATGAAAAAAGTCGCTATTCTAGGTCTTCAGTTGTATAAATGGGCTGTCTCTCCTCTATTGCCGCCAGCCTGCCGCTTCTATCCATCGTGTTCATCGTATACACTCGAAGCCGTCAAACGATACGGGGCACTCAAGGGTCTATCATTAGGGTTTCGCCGACTCCTGCGCTGTCAGCCGTTTTCCAAGGGCGGGTACGATCCCGTTCCGTAAGGTAATAATGGAAAAAAGAGCATTAATTGCGATTGTAGTGGCCTTTATAATCATTTATTTTTATCAGGCCTACTTAGTCCCCAAGCCACCGGCTGTGCCGGTGCCGCAACCATCAGAGCAACGCGCGGCGCCAAAAGATCAATCCGTTGAGAAGCCTCAGGCATCGGCGATTATCCCGGCTGAAACGACACCTCCGCCATCCCTCCCTTCGGCCGATCGTGAATTCAAAATCCGAGTGGAAACCACCCTTTATAAAGCGGTGTTTACCAATAAAGGCGGCCGACTCTTCAGTCTCAGGCTGAAGACCTACCATGATGAAGCGGGAAGGCCTCTGGAGCTGGTTTGCCAGGATGCGCTTGGGAAGAATCTTTTGCCATTCGCGGTCTTCTCACAGGATGCCGCCAAGGCTAAAGAGATCAATGACACGTATTTCTCGGTCGATCAGGATACGGTCGATGTACCCGCAGAGAGCCATGCCTCTCTCACAATGGCAGCGCACCTGCCATCGGGCAGCTGGGTATCTAAGAAGTTCGAATTTGCATCCGGCAGCTATGAAGTCAAAGTTGAGATTTCTTCTTCCTCCGATCTGCGTGATCTTTCAATTGCCCTTGGACCCGGCCTGGGAAATCCGACGGCTGAACAACTGAAGAACCGGCGAACGATCCGCGGGATTGTGGTTTATGAGCAGAATGGCAAAGTCCAGAGACTGCACCAGAAGGACGCACAGGAATTGGGTTTCGTGAATTGGCTGGGTGTAGAGGATAATTATTTTATCCTTTTGGCCCGCTTTTCTGAACCGGTTCAAGCAGCGGCAACCGCCCCGATACAGGATTTGAATAAAATTTCTTCGGCACTGATCCGTGGCATTCCTCAAAAGCCGTTTATGATTTATGTAGGTCCCAAAGATTACACACTACTCAAGCAGCTCGGCTCCGGCATGGATCGATTGATCGATTATGGATGGTTCGGAATCCTGGCAAAGCCTTTATTAATAGCGCTTCGGTTTCTTTACATCTACGTCCATAATTACGGCCTCGCGATCATCATTCTGACTCTCGCCATCAAGATCATACTTTTCCCGCTGACGTTTAAAAGCACTGTTTCGATGCTCAAGATGCAGAAACTCCAGCCGGAAATGAATGCCATTCGCGAAAGATTTTCAAAGAAGAAGTCAATTGAGGACCGGCAGCAGATGAATGCCGAGGTCATGAAACTTTACAAAGATCGCGGCATCAATCCAATGGGCGGTTGCATCCCGATCCTTTTCCAGTTGCCGGTATTGGTAGCCTTCTATAATTTGCTATCGGTCTCGATTGAATTACGAAATGCGCCGTTTATTTTCTGGATTCATGATCTCTCCTCTCGCGATCCCTACTACATCACCCCGATACTCATGGGGCTGACGCAGCTCATAATGCAGAGAATGACCCCGTCGCCGGCGGACCCAATGCAGGCAAAAATGATGATGATCATGCCGATTTTTTTCACCATCCTTTTCTTCAATGTACAGAGTGGGCTGGTGCTCTACTGGACGGTCAATAATGTCCTTTCCATTGTTCAGCAGTATTTGATGGGGCGTATGGGGGTTGTCCCGACAAGAGTACAGTCACTCAAGAAAAAGTGAGGAGCGCGATCATGTTGCAGGTAGGGCCTGAGGCACGGCAGTGGCTGGAGGATTTCCTTGCCGCCATGAGCCGGTGCTTACTGGAGCTCCATCTGGATGTGTCCTTTTCTATCGAATATCACGATGATCATATCCGCATCGATATGTTGGGTGAAGATAGTGACGGATTTTTGCAGAAGAAAGCCGAAGCGCTCAATGCTCTTCAACATATTCTTAGAAAGTGTATGGAAAGGCCGGGGGATACAGGCGAAATCCCGATTGTCCTCGATAGTCACGGTTATCGCAGGTTAAGGGAGCGCGAACTACACGAGATGGCGCGGGTCGGGTGTGATCAGGTTAAGAATCTGGGAACCGAATTCACCTTAGGACCACTCAATCCCTACGAACGTCGCATCATCCATATTGCCTGTCAGAATATCAACGGCGTTATCACCCACAGCCTTGGCGATGGTGTTCATAAGCGTATTGTGATCGCGCCGGCTCCATCAGAAGGAGCCTCCGCGAGGGATTCGTGAAAGAGGCGGTTTAGTTCAGACGCTCTCTGGTGGTCGGGAATGGAGACAATCTGCGCAATATGCACGGCCCTTCATCCGGCAGCAGTCGGCATCGTAAGGGTGAGTGGGCCACAGGTGCCGAATCTTGCATCCATTCTCTTCAAGGCAAAGAGCTCTGCTTATCCCCCGTTTCCTCCTGGTCGGCTAGTGCTCGGGACGCTTCAATTACGCACGCAAGGAAGGGAAATACCGCATTGCCTCTTTTGCTATTTCGCAGGCCCGCATTCCTATACCGGTGAAGATTGCTGTGAATTTCACTGCATCGGCAATCCAATCCTGCTTGCGGATCTAGTGGATGAGCTCGTCGTCGCTGGATGCAGCGTTGCAAAGCCTGGAGAATTTACTCGTCGTGCCTGGGAAAACGGCAGGATTGATCTGACGACAGCGGAAATCCTCAATGAATTTGTCCGCACTCGGAGCCGCGCCGGAATGTTGCTGGCTGCATCTCAGTTTAGCGGTGAGCTTTTCCGCACAGCGCATTTGATCAGGGAAAGGCTGATTCATCTGCTCTCAACCCTGGAAGCATCAATCGAATTTGGCGAGACCGACCGCATTTCCATCAACAAAGAGGAAATGGCAAGGGAACTCCGGGATCTGCTTCATCAACACGATTGCCTGCTCAAGAATTTTTCCACTGCACAATTACTTAGAGAAGGGCGACGGATCGCGATCTCGGGCAAGGCGAATGTCGGCAAGTCAACGCTTTTCAATTATTTGGCTGGTCAAGAGCGTGCAATTGTTCATCCTCAACCTGGGACGACCCGGGATATCCTCCGCGAGATCGTTGAGCTCGGCGGCATCGCTGTGACACTCCATGATACTGCCGGGCTTCGAACCGACTCTGACGATGGGCTCGAAGTTGAAGGGATGCGTCGGACCAGGCGCCTCATTGAGGAATGCGACGGTGTGATCCTTGTGGCGGACGGATCGGCTCCTCTTGAGGAGATCGATCGCACTTTATTGAGAGTAAATCAAAGTCGACCGTGTCTTCTGGTCATCAATAAGGCCGATCTGGGGCAGCATCCAGAATGGAGCTTTAAGCCGGATATGCCGGCTATTCGCCTTTCGCTTCGCACAGGACTTCGTTGCGATTCTCTCATTCCACTCCTAAGAGAGACGTTTGGAAAGTTTGATATCGAGGAGGGGCCACTACTCGTGACGCTTCGTCAGAAGGAGTGTGTCAGTAGATCAAAGAGCTCTTTGCAAATGGTTCTCGATGCATACCTATCGCATGATTTTGAAGAAGTTGTCGTCGAAGACCTGCGCCTGGCCGCACAGGCTATGGGAGAACTGAGCGGAGATGTCTGCTCGACGGAAATCATCGACCGTATTTTCGCCGATTTCTGTATTGGGAAATGATCGAAACTGATGTTCTGGTTGTCGGCGGCGGGCATGCCGGGATCGAGGCCGTACATGCTGCTGCTCGCCTGGGGCTTTCGGCTATTCTGGTGACGAAATCCAGAAATATGATAGGTGAAATGCCTTGTAACCCGGCCATCGGGGGGATTGCAAAAGGCCATCTTGTTCGTGAGATTGATGCACTCGGCGGCGTCATGGGTCTTGCTATTGATGCCACAGGAATTCAATTCAGGGTCTTAAATCGATCAAGGGGGCCGGCAGTTCAGGGACCTCGCGCCCAAGCCGATAAGGATGAGTATCGACGATTCATGCAAGAGCTTCTCGAATCCACAGGCGGGATCGAAATTGTTGAAGGTGAAGCTGAATGTTTAATGGAATCTGATCAGAAGGTGGTTGGAATCCGCCTTGCAGATGGTGAAATCATCAAGGCCGGCGCGACCGTGTTGGCAACAGGGACATTTCTTAATGGAATCATTCACATTGGATTGGAATCGCATGCAGCCGGGAGATCCGGCGAGGCTCCAAGCATACAGCTGGCTCGATCATTGGCGGCGCTTGGCCTGCCCATGGGAAGACTCAAAACAGGAACTCCGCCGCGAATCCACCGGGATTCAATAGACTTCTCAAAGTTTGAAGAACAAAGGGGCGATCACACGCCGAGGCCGTTTTCATATCGAACGACCGAAATTGATTGTCAACAAGTTCCTTGCCACTTCGGTTACACGACAACAGAAGTCGCAAATATTATCCGGCAAAATCTCGACAAATCGCCCCTCTATACCGGCAAGATCAAAGGCACAGGGCCGCGATATTGCCCATCTATTGAAGATAAAATCGTCAAGTTTCCGCATCATCCACGCCACCAGATTTTCATCGAACCAGAAGGCCGAACGAGCTCTTGGATGTATCTGAATGGAGTTTCAACAAGTCTTCCTGAGAAGGTGCAATGCGAAATCCTGAAAGTGATCCCGGGCCTTGAAGAGGCAAGAATTCTACGCCCTGGATATGCGATCGAGTATGATTTTGTGCATCCCACAGCCCTTTTTCCTACACTAGCCGTGAGGTCGTATCCCGGACTCTATTTGGCCGGGCAGATTAATGGGACGAGTGGTTACGAAGAGGCGGCAGCTCAAGGGCTTGTGGCCGGGGCTAATGCCGGTTTGCAACTGCTTGGGCGACATCCTCTCATATTAGGCCGCCATGATGCGTACATCGGCGTTCTGATTGATGATCTGACCAGGCTGGATACGAACGAACCGTACCGGATGTTCACATCTCGAGCGGAGTATCGCCTTCACTTAAGAGCCGATAACGCAGATGATCGACTGATGGAAATAGGTAGCAGGGCGGGACTCGTTTCACCAGATGTGATTGATTCCTATCGGGAAAGGCGGCGCCGGCGCGAGGAAGGATTGAGAAAGTGCGGGATCCGCATTCAAGGGAAAGCAATTGAAGAGAGGTTGCGGCAACCGGCGGTTCGTATCCATGAATTCGCCGAGATCTTCAACCTTCCACCCGATGATCTCGCCTGGATCGAAGCCGAAGTCAAATATGCAGGGTATCTCCGTCGCGAACGAGCGGAAGTAGAGAGGCTCAGGTCGGCAGAGAAAGAGCTGATACCGATAAGTTTTGATTATTGCACGATCCCCGGCCTTTCCAAAGAGATTGCTGAGAAGCTGGGCCGAGTGAAGCCTACGACCATAGGGGAAGCGCGGATGATTTCCGGCGTGACGCCCGCCGCTCTTGAATGTCTCGCTTATGCATTGAGCGCGCGTTCTCGGCCGAATCGCAAGAAGCATGAGAATGAGTCTTAATATCGAGGATCCGCTGGTAAGCGCTTTCGTGGACCAACTTCTTCGTTGGAATGCGCGAGTTCCTCTTGTGTCGCGCCTGCTGAGTCGAAAGCAGATCGAACGAATGCTCGTTGTCCCGATTCTTCATGCAGTTCAGGAGACTGGAAGCATCTCAGGCAGATTAATGGATTTTGGAGCAGGGAGCGGCATGGGTGGGATATTATTCGCTCTCGCAAACCCTGGATTGGTCATCACATTTGTTGAACGTGTTCACAAGAAGGCGATTTTTATCAAACAAGCCTGCAGGGGGCTTGGAATCGGTGATCGGGTTTTGATTGTGGATCGTGATTACCGAGATGCTCGGCGGGAAGTTGATGCATATGATTTTTTCTTCGCACGTGCGGTTGGCGGGATCGAAGAAGTGATCATGGAAATTCGCACGGTGCTTTCTCCGGAGGCGCGGATCCTGTTATTGCAGCCCGTTGGATGCCGGATGCCTGGCATCTGCGAGCTATTGAAGGAAACGGAAGCCGGTGCAGGACTCCTCTATCGCCAGCTTCGACTGGGATGTTCCACGTGGAACACTTCGGCGCGGAGCCATTGATCATCAGAGCCGACCGGTGTTATCGAATGAGTTTCGAGTCATCCATCCGTCATTGACCATACATCGCGTTTTCAATTTGAAAACACCCATAAAATAGGCCGTTTTTACCTACATTCTCCGATCGACGGCTCGGCTCTTGCCTTTCCCCTCCCGCCTTTGGTACGCTGCGCATGTTCCACGTGGAACAATCATGAGCAAAATAATAGCAGTCGCTAACCAGAAGGGCGGGGTCGGGAAGACGACCACCGTTGTGAACCTCGGCGCCAGCCTCGCTGCCGCTGAGAGACAAACACTCATCGTGGATTTCGATCCCCAATCCAATGCGACATCAGGGCTGGGCCAGCGCGGAAATCATACGGGGCGATCCGTTTACCGGGTTTTGGGGGGGCATCTCCCGCTAGAGGAAGCCATCCTGCAAACGGAGCTCCCCTTTCTGAAGCTGCTTCCTGCTGAACGTGATCTCACAGGAGCCGAAATCGAATTGATTCAGGTGGAAGGACGCGAGTCGGTGCTCAAAGCGATGCTCGATCCAATCCGCAATACATATGATTATATTCTGATCGATACACCGCCTTCTCTCGGTCTCCTCACCCTCAATGGACTCGTCGCATCCGATTCAGTGCTGGTGCCGCTCCAGTGCGAATATTACGCACTCGAAGGCGTCACCGAGCTCCTTTCGACATTGGATCGAGTCCGTTCCTCGCTGAATCCAAACATCGAAATCGAGGGGGTTGTGCTCACAATGTACGATGATCGAACCAACCTAAGCCGGATGGTAATGGAGGAAATCCGCAAATTCTTCGGTGACAAAGTCTATGAAGCCGTCATTCCTCGCAATGTCAAGCTCGGCGAAGCGCCGAGCTACGGGAAGCCGGCGATCCTTTATGATATCCGGAGTAAAGGTGCCGAGGCATACCTGGCTCTGGCGCGGGAGGTCATGCATAAATGACCGCTGCAACAAAGAAAATGCCCGCCCTCGGTCGTGGCATGGGGGCGCTGATCCCGGAAAAGCGGGATGAGGAGTTTCGCGAGCTGGAAGTCGACCGTATTAGGCCGAATCCCTATCAGCCGCGGGCTACGTTTTCTCCGGAAAAGCTCGAAGAACTGGCCTCTTCCATCAAAGCCAACGGTGTCTTGCAACCGATCCTCGTCCGGCCGACTCATGACGGTTTCCAAATTGTGCACGGAGAACGCCGGTTTCGCGCCGCGGTTATGGCTGGTTTGCGAAGGATCCCAGCCCTCATCAGAAAAATCGAAGACCGACAAATGCATCTTCTCGCTTTGGTCGAAAACCTCCAGCGCGAAGATCTCGACCCGATTGAAGAAGCTCTGGGATATCAAGCCCTTGTCAATGGCCACTCGTTGACACAAGAGGAAATTTCTGAGCGCGTCGGCAGAGATCGTTCGACAATCACCAACTCACTCCGCCTCCTCAGGCTTCCCTCCGATGTTCAACAGTATCTGCGAGATAAAAAGATTACAGCGGGTCATGCCAAGGCGATCCTTTCGCTCGATAGTGAAGGAGAGATGCGCAAGACGGCTCGACTCGTCGTCGAAAAGTCCCTGAGCGTCCGGCAGGCCGAAAGACTTTCGTCGAAAGTTCCTAGAAACGAACGGAGTTCCGTCGAGCGGGATCCCAACACGCGGGCGGCCGAGGAGGCCTTGATGCGAGCCTTGGGAACAAAGGTCGAAATCAAACGGGCAAAGAGAGGCGGGCGAATCTCAATACAATACTATTCCGAGGACGATCTAGATCGCCTCTATAACTTACTACTGAAAGCGAAAAAGTCGGAGGGCAGATGAAAAAGCCGTTTTCCGAAAGTGATCTGAACGGATTCCTGGATCGAGGGACTGAATTCTCAGGAGAATTGAGATTCATGGATCTGATGCGGATTGATGGGAAATTTAAGGGGAGGATTATCTCTTCCAATACGCTTATCATTGGCGAAGCCGGCGAGATCGACGCGGAAATCGATGTCGGGTCGCTGTCGATCAGCGGTCGCGTGGAGGGAATCCTCAAAGCGTCAAGCAAGATCGAGATCCACACCAAGGGGCGGGTTTATGGCACTCTGATCACACCACGCCTCGTCATTGAGGAAGGGGCGATGTTCCAAGGCAAGTGCGAAATGGATTCCACCATTCGAGAAACAGCGCCGGCAATACCTTCATCTCCTCCTATCCTTCACATCGCGGTTATGAAGGACAAGAAATAGACCGAAAAGGGGTACCGCCTGTTCGATGAATCCAGGGCACACGGATCGATTACTGCCCGATTTGTTCGAGTAAGCGCGCCGCCTCGTGCCTGACGTCTTCTTTTGGATCCTTTCGAGCCGCCCGTTCGAGCGCCTCGACCGCTTCATCACCGCCGATAGCTCCCAGTGCGCGTACAGCTCCGAGTCGAGTCTCAACATCTTCGGCCATTGTGAAAAGGGAACGCTTCTCCAAGATCTCAGCAAGAGGCTTGACAGCTTGACGTGATCCGACTTTGCCGAGCGCTTCGATTGCTTTCTTCCGCACGGCGTCGGATCCAGCCAGTTGAGGCTTGCCTCGAACAATATCCAACAATTGCGGCAGGATAGCTTCATTCCCAGCGACTGCACAGGCCGGGATCACAATCGCTCGGACTTCGTCTGAGCCACGCTCAATGGCACGTCCGAGCACCCGAGATGCTGTCGCGGTTCCAATTTTGTTAAGTGAACGGATGGCAGCCCGTACAACGCGAGAATCCTTGTGATTGAGTACCTTCTCAAGAGAGAAGATCGATCGCTCACCACCGATGTCCCCGAGCAATATCGTGAGGTTTCTCACGACGTACCATCGATCATCGTTCAGGGAAGCGAGAATAGCATTCTCTGCTGCAGAGCCGATAATTTGTATTGATTCGACAATTCGCGCGCGCCGCACTCGATCCTGCTCCTCGGCGAGCATATTGATGAGCTGCTCGATGATGCTCGGGCCGAGCGCGTTGATACATTCGACGACCTCTTCGTCCCGAGCGCCTCCTTCTGATTCATGGAGGGCGTCGACCAGGGCATTAAGGCTGGATGCATCCCCGATCTGGCGAAGGCCGTTCTTGATCAAATCTGTCTTCCAAGCAGGAATGTCGAATGCAAGGAGCATCTCCTCATGCTTCTTCATGCATTCTCTAACTCTTATGAAGCGACGCTCGACAAGGTCGCTGCGCATGAGATTTGTTGTGCTCCCGATAAGAGCCTCGCAGACGGCTTGTGCCGCTTCTGAACGCAAGCATCCAGTAAGTTCTCCTGCGAGAAAATCCATAAGATTTTCCCGATCGTCTCCACGTGGGAAAGGCTCGATCAGCTTCAGGCACTTGCTGGCGATTTCCCGCTTGATACTCTCATCCGGCGTGCGCAGTCCGGCCATGTAGCTGCGGAAGAGCACAACAGCCTCCATCAGCTTGTTGCTCTTAAGGAGTTCCAAGATGGTGGAGTAGACCTTGTCGAAATCTTTGGACCAAGGCTTCTCGCCGTACATCAGTCTGCGAAATTTCTCGTCGAGGGTATACTCATCCCAATAAACATGATCCAGAACGTCGCCGATCTCATCCTGGGTCATACCGGCTTCCTTGAGCTTCTGTTCGATTATCCGTACTGTTGCTTTAGGGGTTTCGACGTACTGGAGAAGCTTGAGGACCTTATCCCCAAGCTCGGATCCCTTTGATTTCCCCTCGCTATATGCAAATCGAACTCGATCCGCAACGATCTCGTTTGCTAGATCCTGGTACATGCTCGAAACGTAGGCACCAGTCGATTTTGCGTATTCGCGGCCGTCAGTGAGCATCGTATCTTTTACCTGTTCGTCAAAAGATAGCGCCACAGGCACAAGAACTTTCTTTATTTCATCAATATTACCACCGACTCTGGGAGAAAAGCTAGCGGCGATCCTTTCGAGGGATCTCAAGTAATGAACAACAGGGTGCTCGCCTTCGGAATCTTCTGGCACAGCGCGCGTAATGACTTGTGCCATGAATTTTGGATTATCCATTGATTCTCGAAAAAACCGTTCTTCAAATCCTCCGAGCCCTTGCTCTTTCCCAACGAAATAATTAGCAAAGGCTGCCATCTCCGGAAGCAAAGGAAGACCGCCGAATGGCATATCCATATCCATAGGAACTGACGTACCTTGGCTGGGGACGAAGATCGAGACTTTGATATTGTGAATGTTCTCGCTTGCGAGGGCTTTCTGGAGGCCCCCGGTTTCATCCAGCTTACTGGCTTTCATCCCCATGATTTTCATGAAGTTTCTGAGCTCTTCGAGACTGAGCTTCTTCTGAAACATCATGCCGGTGACATTGCGTTCGGTGAGCTCCGTTGAGAAGTTCTTGGCATGGACATTATCTCTGTCGAGGGCGGTACGGTCGAAAAATACCATTCCGTTTTGGATTTGTATGACCAACACATCTTTTTGCTCAAAATGCTTCTGAAATTGGTCAAAAATCGTGTTGATCGTCTTCGAGGCAGTTGGGTGGCTGATAGAATAGAGGGAAGATGACTTTATCGCAACCTGCAGGTTGCGCAAAGTTTCAGTAACAACCGCTTTGGGATTGGTGGGAACAGCCATTCAGAGAGCGCTAAAAGCTCTTTAGCGCCTCCTGTTCCGAGTCAAAGACCTCGAAAACCGTTAAAAGCTTGGTCATGCTCATCAGGTCCCGGATCCGGCTGGTGAGATTCAGGAGTTTCAGTTTGCCGCCCTTGTCGATAACAGTCTTGAAATTACGAATTACCTCGCCCAAGCCCGTACTGTCCATGTAAGAAACGCCGGCGAGATTCAGCAGAATCTTATTATTCCCACTGTCAAGGGCCGCGCAAATGGAATCGCGCATTTCCTGGCATCCGTCACCAATGAGGATTTTCCCCTCGAGATCTAGGATTGTGACATCGCCAACCTTCCTCGATGCGATTTTCATAGTCAATGGCTCCTTTCTATGATTTCATATTCGAAGCAAATACAATATTTCGAAATACTCTTCGTCCCTTAGAAGAGTACTACATAGCAATAAGAAGTGTCAACCAAAAGCTGGGTTGTGTCTTCTTGCATCAAGAGATCTGGTGCGGCATGACTTTCAGAACCGGGGTTTTGGCCATGCTGTTGCAGGAGTAATCTTGCCTCTTGATGGTTTTCATGTAGTATACTTCAGCGAGACCCAGCATGATGAGTGATATTCGTTCGAACATACACGCCATCGTTGACCGGATCCGGCGTGCCGAAGCACGAGCCGGCCGGAAAGAAGGCTCTGTCAAATTACTCGCGGCAACGAAATCAGTCGATCTTCCAATCGTGATCAAAGCTGCCGAAGAGGGTATCAGGCTTATTGGCGAAAACAGGGTTCAAGAGGCTGAGCGCAAGAAAGCGGTCATCCCGGCCAATGTGAAATTTCACATGATCGGCCACCTGCAAAGCAACAAAGTGCGCAAAGCCGTCGCGCTGTTTGATTGCATCCAGTCAATCGATTCATTGAAACTGGCGCGCTGTATTGGGGAGGAGTCGAGCCGAGTTGGACGACAGATGCCAATCATGCTCGAAGTGAACATCGGGCATGAAGCTTCAAAAAGCGGCTTTCTGCAGGAGGAGCTTTGCGAGTCATTTTCTGATTTGAAACGGGTGCCGGGCATAATAGTCTGCGGACTCATGTCGATTCCGCCTGCTTTTGATGCGGAGGATGCCCGACCATACTTCGCCCGCTTGCAAAAACTCGGGCAGATGCTTTTTGGTGGTGAAGCCCATGATCTGTCGATGGGAATGAGCCATGATTTCGAGGTCGCGATCGAGGAAGGCTCGACGATAGTTAGAATCGGAACAGCAATTTTTGGGGGACGGATTTAATGTTCATTCTGGCCAATTTTCTGAGTGCACTGGCTCAGATTCTCGACATGATTCTTAACCTTCTGATCATCATTATTCTCATTCGGGCGCTTATTTCCTGGGTGAATCCTGATCCCTATAATCCCCTCGTTCAGATTCTCTATCGTTCAACCGAGCCTCTTCTTCGTCCACTCCGCCGCCTGGTTCCGCCGCGACGTTTGGGTGGACTGGATCTATCACCCATGGTGGCAACGCTTCTGCTGATCTTCATTAAGATTCTTCTCATACAGTCGATTTTCGATTACGTCGCAATGCTCAAGGGACGAGTCCTGTATTGAGACGTTTGAGCCATATCCATGCCTCAATTAACCAACGCGGGAGTGAAATATGAAAATTACTCCGTCTGATTTACAGCACCAGGTTTTCAAGATTCGATACCGTGGCTATGATCGCGATGAAGTTCGCGCCTTCCTCAATTTCGCGTCTGAGGAATATGAGAATCTCATCGGCCAGAATCTCAGGCTCCGAGACGAAACTGGCCGACTCCGCGAGAAGCTGGCGGATTTTGAGGAGCGGGAGCGGATCCTGAAAGATACTCTTCTTAATGCCCAGCGAGTCTCTGATGAGATGAAAGCCAACGCTGTGAAGGAGGCTGCGCTGATTGTCAAAGAAGCAGAGCTCCGCGCTGAAGCCGTGATCGAGCAGGCCAGCGAACGGCTGCGCAAATTGCAGGAAGATGCGACGGAGCTGAGGTTTCTTCGGACCAACCTCGAACAGAAACTCCTTCTCTACATCGGCAATCTCCAGAAGATCATCGATCTGCACAAAGAAGATGAGGCATCGGGTGATGACCGAATGTCGCTCTTCCCGCGCATGCAGAAGCGCGAAAGAGCATAAGCTGAAGGCTCATGGCCAAAGTGGATTTCGGCAATTATGCAGGCAAACCTGTTCTCATCACGGGAGGGCTTGGCTTTATCGGCAGTAACCTCGCGATCAGACTAGTCGAGTTGGGCGCTGAGGTTATGCTTGTCGATTCACTGATACCGGAATATGGGGGAAACCTCTTCAATATCGCTCCTATTGAAGATCGCGTCAAAGTCAACATCTGCGACATGCGCGATAGCAACGGGATGAAATATATCGTGCAGCATCACGATTTCATCTTCAATCTGGCCGGACAGGTTAGTCATGTCGATTCGATGCATGATCCCACAACGGATCTGGAAATCAACTGCCGCAGCCAGCTCGTGCTGCTGGAAACCCTGCGTAGCACAAATCCCGAAGCAAAAGTCGTTTATGCATCAACACGGCAGATTTATGGGAAGCCACAACATCTGCCTGTCGACGAAAGTCATCCACTCAATCCAACGGACGTCAACGGCATCAATAAAATTTCCGGCGAGTCTTATCATCTGCTCTATCAGAAGGTCTATGGAATTCGGACGGTCTCTTTGCGCCTGACAAACACCTATGGCCCGCGCCAGCTGGTGAAGCATAATCGGCAGGGATTTGTCGGCTGGTTTGTGCGGCAAGCGGTGGAGGGACGACGGATTACGATTTATGGAGACGGCACTCAACGACGGGATTTTACTTATGTAGATGATGTTGTCGATGCATTGTTGCTGGCCGGGCTTTCAGAGGAGGCCGAGGGCGAAGCCATCAATCTGGGTGCCGAACCTCCTTATTCACTCCTGGAATTCACAAAATTGCTGCTTGAATGCGCGGGCCGAGGAGATGATTACGAACTTGTCCCGTTCCCCGATGCCCGCAAGGTGATAGACATTGGAGATTATTACGCTGATTACTCGAAAGCGAGACGCATTCTTGGCTGGAACCCTAATACCAATCTCCGCACAGGCTTAATGAAAACGGTCGAGTACTATAAGAAATTCCTAACCGAGTACCTGTCGTGAGGGCGGCTGGGAATTCAAATGATCGACCGGCGCCGTCCGTGACAAATGACTGATCACCTGAAAGTCGAGTTTCATGATCTCAGGCGGGAGACGCTGAGGCATCATGAAGAGTACCTTCACGCGATTGGCGAGGTTATCGAAAGCGGTTGGTTCATCCTCGGACCTCGCGTCCAAGCATTCGAAAAGCATTTTGCCGCCTATTGCGGATCAAAACATGCGATCGGTGTTGCGAATGGCACGGATGCAATTGAGTTGGCGCTCGTCGGAGCGGGACTTCGGCCGGGCGATGAGGTTATCACGACTCCAATTTCGGCCGCTTTCAGCGTTCTTGCCATCCTGGCGGCCGGCTGTGTTCCCGTCTTTGCTGATGTCGACGATGAGACTCTCACGATCGATCCAGCCGAGATCCGAGTCTCCGGCAAAACCCGCGCCATCCTGCCGGTGCACCTCTATGGCAATGCCAGCCGGATGGATGAGATTCCGGCGATCGCGCTAGACAATCATCTAATCCTCATCGAAGATTCCTGCCAGGCTCATGGCAGCACGCATGCCGGAAAGAAACTCGGCACATTCGGCCTCGCGGGCTGCTTCTCTTTTTATCCAACCAAAAACCTCGGCGGCCTCGGAGATGGGGGAATCATCACGACCGATGATGATGATCTCTGTCGCCGCCTACGCATGTTGCGTAATGGCGGCCAAGTAAGCCGATATCACCATGCCGTTCGTGGCGTTAATAGCAGGCTGGATGAACTGCAGGCAGCAGTTCTGATCACGCGGCTCGCGACTCTCGATGAAGATAACCACCGCCGGAACCGCATCGCCGATATCTATCACGAGCGCCTCCGCCATCTCCCTCTTCGAATTGTTCAGCAAAGTCCGGGCCGGAATTCCCATCTTTTCGTCATTCGAGTCGCCGATCGCGAGAGGGTTCAGACGAAGCTATCAGAGCTGGGCGTGGGAACTCTTATTCATTATCCGATCCCTCTCCATCAACAGGAATTTCTTAAAGATTTTCCACTACGACGCATGCCTGTCTCTGAAAAAGCCTGCCAGGAGATCCTCTCTCTTCCTATCTATCCCAGCCTGAGCGATCAGGAGATCGATATTGTGATCTCATCACTCGAGAAAGCTCTGCGCTAGCAGGGAGATTCCTTACGGGCGAGTTCTACAAAGACGTTGGCTGACGGCTCTTTCCAATGATGCTCTCCAGATGTCCGGCGAGGGCATCACAATGGGCGCGCCAGGAAAACTGCGCAACCCGCGAACGGGCTTCTTTCCCGATCCGCCGGCATTGATCACGATCTCGAGCGAGCTTGAGAAGCGCCTGGCCCATGGCCTTCCAATCGCCCTCAGAATAATATTGCCCGCCGTCGCCGACGATCTCTCGCAATTCCGGGCGATCGATTGTCACCACCGGCAGTTCCATGGACATCGCTTCGAAGATCTTGAGTGGAGACCAGAAGAAGCCGAGTGTTAGATAAGGATGCGCCAACGTATTAAATGGGGCGACCGCGATGTCGGCGGCTTCCATGTAGGACGGCACTTCCGTGTACGGGACACGCCCTGGGGCGATGAAATGATCCCGTGGTGCATGAACCGCCGCGTAATGGAGAACATCCTTCAAGGTTTCCCCATCACCGATAAGGATCACACGCAGCTCTGGAAGGCTGCTTTGGATCAGATCGCACGCGGCTTCGACAAACTGAAAAGCACCGTGCCACTTTCGAAAAGAGCCTGTGAAAATGGCCACAGGGGCGTGATCAGGAATCCCGAGTCGAGCGCGCATCGACGGACCGCGGCCTGATCGAGAAAACATCGATGTATTCGCCCCCCAGGGGAGCTTCACGATTCGGTCGCGATTAATAGCTTCTGGAATGATGGCAGGAAGTGGAGTCACAATCAGATCTGCGGATCGAGCTTGCCACAATCGGTAACGCTCGAAAGGCCGACACAGAAGGATACGATCCAGCCGATCTTTCGGAGATCCTCGGTATTCAATCATAGGAGAATTAACTTCTAAAATCAGGGGAACACGGCTCCTCTTTTTCAGCCATGCGCCTTCGCCGCCGAAGTTGTAGTAGCGTTCCATGAGGATATCGGGGTGAAGTCGATCAAGGAAAGATTGGATGAAATACCTGTTGAGGAATCTCGCATATCGTGGAATGCATGTCGGCGTCTTGTGATAAGAAACAGAGCCGGCGGCGTCTTTGCCCCTTGCGAAGACATGAACGACATGTCCAAGGGCGGCGAGATTTTCTGCGACCTCCAGAACATGGGTCGCTCCTCCATGCCCTGTGTCAAGTTGAATATCACAGGCGAGGTAGAATATTTTCATTGCAGGGAATCAGGCTTCATCATCACACGTGATAAGAACGATGGCAAATAAGGGACGGCGTTGACCAGCTCGATATCTCGCGTGAGCTTTCAGCACGGAGTGGGGCCTTTGATGAGTTGCTCCACTCGTTCGACGAGTTGCTGAGATCGATATGGTTTCTGGAGGAATCCAAGAGCGCCTTTGTCGAGAAGCGATTTAATGGATGCGTCAAGTGAATAGCCGCTCGATAGCAGAATGCGACAGTCCGTGTATCTGGTGAGCATTTCAGTTAAAACCTCACCGCCGGTTTTGCCCGGCATGGTCAAATCCAAAACGACGAGGCCGATTTCATGCGCATGAAGAGCGTATATATCCAGCGCTTCATACCCATCCGCCGCGCACAGGACGCGGTAGCCGGCGAGAGTGAGCGCGGTTTCGCCAAGCTCGCGCAAGATGGCTTCATCGTCTACCAACAGGACCAGGTTCCTGTCCGCCGTCCAAGCCTGTGCCGGCGGTGTCGGGGGGACAACCGGTTTCCTCTCAGTGATCGGAAGTAAAACGGATACCGTTGTGCCTTTCCCGACTTCGCTTGCAACATCCAGCATCCCATTATGGCTCTTGACGATTCCATAAGCCATGGATAGCCCGAGTCCGCGGCTAGGCACATCATGCTTCGTGGTAAAAAACGGTTCGAAGGCGCGTTTGACTGTAGCTGCATCCATCCCGATCCCGCCATCCTTCACTCGAATGGCGACAAAGCGACCTTCGCGTGCCCAGGGGCGATCCTTTTTAAAATCGGTGCCCAAGACTACTGATCCGGTTTCAATGATGACCTTTCCACCTTCCGGCAAAGCATCCGATGCGTTCTGAACCAGACACAAAAGGATCTGTCGTACCTGAGCAGGATCGGCCTCGACCGTCGGAACTGAATCGTCGAGCTGCGTTTCGATGGAAACAGTTTTCTCAATTGTTCGTTCCAAGGCGGGCACGAGGCTTCGAACAATTGAACTGAGATTCACCGGCACTGGTTGCAGCATGGCCTGTCGAGAGAAGGCGAGGAGTTTCTGTGTGAGCTCTCCAGCGCGTTCGGCTGTCTTCATGATTTGCTGTAGCATGGGATTTGCATCATGAGCCGGACCGAACTTGTTCATGAGAAGCGATCCGTAACCCATGATGCCGGTCAAGAGATTGTTGAAGTCGTGCGCGATGACTCCCGCCAGCTTGGCGATGCTCTCCATCTTCTGAGCCTGGAAAAGCTGACGCTCCACAGTCTTCTTATTAGTGACATCAAGCAGAGATCCTTCGAAATAGAGCGGGTTGCCTGCCTGATCTTTCACAACTCGCGCACTCTCCTGCACCAGGATGATCGAACCATCCTTCCTCTTGAGCGGTAGCTCTTCGGCGTAAAAGATGCCCTCGGCAAGCAGTTTCGTGACGAACTTCTTCCTGTCCTGGGGATCCAGGTAAACGGCCGTGCCGAGATCAAATTGCTGGAGGTCATCGATGGAATTGAACCCGAGTATCTTGACGAGGGCCGGATTGCCGGTGATGATTTTTCCGTCGATTGTCGTCTGGTAGATTCCGTCCACCGAGTTCTCGAAAATCGAACGATACATTCTCTCTGACGTGGCGAGTTGGGATTGGAGATCCTCAAGCTCCCTCTCTCTTTTCGTGTGCTCCTGGAGCAGCTGACGATAGCGAGTAACATCGCCCTGAACGGCGACGTAGTATTGGACTCCTCCGTCTCCGCCGAAAAGCGGGGTGATAGTGAGCTCCGTTGTCGAGATCATACCGTCCTTGGTACGGTTCATGATCTCGCCTCTCCAGACCTTCCCTCCGGCAATTGTTTCCCACATTGTTTTATAAAATTCAGGAGGATGGCGGCTGCTCTTCAGGATGCGTACATTCTGATCGATGATCTCCTCGGCAGAGTACCCGGTTAGATCCGAAAAGCCCTGGTTGACGTAGAGCACTTTCCCGAAAGGATCAGTAATGTAGACTGCATCAGGAATGCAGGCAAGGATATCAATCGCCGATGGGCCGGCCTTCTTTGCGTGCCTGAGGGGGGAGGCCTCAGTGAGCATTTTGGCCAAAGGCTTCTTTCTCATTGGGTTTGATCCTACTTCCTGAATTCTAGCATAGGGGTAAGAATGATTTCAGTGATGGCAGACACGATTGAGTGCGCCCTCTGTCACTTGAAAAAAGAGACAAAAACAACTCAGTTTTCTCTGCATCCCCCCTCTCGCCAGGCTCAGCTCATTGCCGAGAAAAACCCTGATACAGGTGATTCCGGTTTGAGGCATTAGCATTTGCAATTGCCGATTCTGTTGACTATGATTTGACTTCCTGCGCCAGCGGGGGCAGGCGCCCAATTCCGATCGGCGGTGAGCAAGGCCTGAAAAGGGCCTGTGAAAAGGAGCCCAAGATGAATCTCAGCCCGGGGGGATCAACCCCGTATCGCGATGGGACGGATGTGGGCTCGTCGCTCCTTGAATTCCAGAAAGTGCGTCTCACCAACATCGCTGATTCAAATCTCTGGGCGCGTCGGCTCGCCTACAGCCGCCGAGCAGTCCCGCCTGATTGTGCTTGAATGCTTTTTCAGGATGGCGCTTGTGGCGTGCACGATTCATGCGCGACATGCTTCCTCTATTAGCCATCGGATGATTCACCCGATCTTTACATATTCTGTAAAAACATAGGAGGATTTCATGAAGAAGATCGATCTGAGCTTGGCCAACCTGAACCAGCTCTTCCCGGACAACTTCACGCCTGAGCAACAGGCAAAGGCAAAAACCGTCTTCTTAAAAGAACTGGCATATACCAGCCACAAATTTTATGGCGGCAAGATAGCGACCATGCCAAAGGCTGGAGTTTATGGGTTCAATTGGTTCAATGTGTGGTACACGCCGGGTGTATCCAAAGTTTCAACCACCATTCGCGACAACAACGACACATCTTTTGAACTATCCAACCGGGGCAACCTGGTGGCAGTGGTATCCGATTCAACCCGCGTACTGGGAGATGGAGACTGCACGCCGTCCGGTGGTTTGGGCGTCATGGAAGGCAAGGCCTTTTTGATGAAGTACCTGGGAGGCGTTGATGGAGTTGCCCTCTGCATCAATTCCTATAATGCCAAGGGTCAGCATGATCCCGACAAAATTATTGACTTTGTAAAAATGGTCGAGCCCAGCTTTGGCGCCATCAACCTCGAAGACATCTCGCAGCCCAATTGCTATAAGGTACTCGATACCCTCCGCGAAGAATGCAACATCCCCGTTTGGCATGATGATGCACAGGGAACCGGCAGCGTGACTCTGGCAGGCTTGATCAATGCGCTCCGTATCGTCGACAAGGATATTTCCAAGGTCAGGATTGTGTCGTACGGCGCCGGCGCGTCTAATACTACGATCGCTCGGTTGATCATCATGGCGGGAGGCGATCCGCACAAAATGATCATCTTTGATACGAAGGGGACTCTGCATAAAAATCGTAAAGATATCGAAGCCGACCCGGCTTTTTATCGCAAATGGGAACTCTGCCGTCAGACGAATCCGGATTGCATCGACGATATCGAAAAAGCCATGAAGGGCGCCGATGTGCTGATCGCTCTCAGCAAACCAGGACCGGATACCGTTAAGCCTTCCTGGATCAAGCTGATGGCGCCGAAGTCAATTGTCTTTGCTTGCGCAAACCCTGTTCCGGAGATCTACCCTTACGCCGCCAAGGAAGCCGGCGCCTATATTGTCGCAACGGGTCGCGGCGATTTCCCCAATCAGGTGAATAACTCGATGGGGTTCCCCGGAATTCTGAAAGGCGCTTTGATTGTTCGCGCTCGCAAGATCACCGATGAGATGGCTATTGCATCGGCCTATTCGGTTGCCAATTTCGCCAACAAGAAGGGGATCAATCCAGACTACATCATGCCGACGATGGAAGAAACTGAAGTGTTCGCCGAGGTAGCGGCCGATGTGGCAATGGAAGCGATCAAGAACGGAGTGGCACGCATTAAAATGGCACGGGAAGAGGTTTTCAAGAAAACCATGCGTGACATCCAGGAAGCCAGAGGGGCCATGGGCCTTTTGATGAAGGAAGGGTTCATCAAGGAACCGGATGCCAAGCTGATTGAAGATGCCGTTCAAATAGCCATTGCGGCGGTCAAGTAAAAATATTCGCAAATCACCTTCGTGGGGACACGGCCTGCCGTGTCCCCTTTTTCGTTGATGAGAAACGGTGCCGGATAAGAGCGGGCGAAAGGATCAGGGGAGGATGCCATGAAAGGTGATGCCACGATACGGGATTCCTCAATGACCTGGGGTGCCGATTTTTTCGGCGTAGCGAATTTGGCGTGTGCGCGGGAGGCTATCCTCGCGCAGGGCGGTCCGGTCATAGCCGCCTTTCCACGTGCCATTTCCATCGGCATCGTTCTTCCTCATTCCATCATTGACCAATTGCCTCAGAGAGCGACTCGTGCCGTCGCCATCAACTACAAGCATCATGCATATGACATCATCAATCAGCGCCTCGATCTCATCGCATCTCAGGTGAGCAGCCGTCTGCAGCGCATGGGGTTTGAAGCCCTGCCGATACCGGCGTCCAAGCGGGTTGATGATGATCGAATGTGTGCTGCATTTTCCCACAAAATGGCCGCCCATCTCGCGGGATTGGGATGGATCGGTAAGAGTTGCCTGCTTGTGACACCGGAAGCCGGCCCTCGGGTGCGGTGGGCAAGCATCCTGACAACTGCAGATTTGTCGGCGACCGGCGAACCGTTGGCGCAACGATGCGGCGAATGCCGGGAGTGCGTTGACAACTGCCCGGTGCAAGCTTTTACAGGGCGTTCGTTTCGAGACGAGGAACCAAGGGAAAAGCGTTACGACGCGGGTTTATGTGACCGGTATTTCACATCGCTCAGAGCCGGTGACCCTGAGCTGGCAGTCTGTGGCATGTGTCTCTATGTCTGTCCACACGGAAAGAAAAGGGCACGATAGGAGTCTGATCTCGGAACCCTTTCGAGTCGATCGAGATACGGGCTTAATCAGGATGCCAGAATTGCCGGATCGAACCCGATGTTATTGCGTTTGAGAATGACGATGAATCCATCCTTGTCCGTCGCATTCAGTGCCGCCTCTTCGACTTCAACCCGATTTTCTTTGATGAGGTCGAGCAGCGCATCATTCATCGTGACCATGCCGAGCCCTCGCGATGTTTGCATGATCGATGGTATCTGAAATGTCTTCGCCTCACGAATCAGATTGCTGATGGATGGTGTGCCGATCATGACTTCGATGGCGGCCACTCGCCCCCCGCCCTTTCTCTTGAGGAGAATTTGCGAGATGACTCCTTTCAACGAATCCGCCAGCATAACGCGGATCTGCGATTGCTGGTTTGGGGGGAACTGATCAATGATGCGATCGATCGTCGATGCCGCGCTGGATGTGTGAAGCGTCGCGAAGACGAGATGCCCCGTGACGGCCGTTTCGATGGCGATGGCGATCGTTTCGAGATCTCGCATCTCCCCCACGAGGACGATGTCGGGATCTTCGCGGAGGGCCGCGCGCAGTGCGTGTTTGAAAGAGTCTGTGTGCAGCCCGACTTCCCGCTGATTGATCAGGCACTCTTTGTTCTCGTGGACGAATTCGATCGGCTCCTCGATCGTGATGATGTGATCATGCCGCTTGCGATTGCAGAGATCGATGAGAGCCGAGAGAGTCGTTGACTTGCCGCATCCCGTCGGACCTGTGACGAGAACCAGGCCCTTTTTCCGGTAACACAGATTTTGGATCTTTTGCGAAAGTCCGAGATCTTCAACAGTAACAATTTTTTCCGGAATCAAACGAAAAACCGCACCAGGTCCTCGCCGGTCCCGGAAGCAATTTGAGCGAAATCGCCCGACCCCTTGCAACTCATATGCGAAATCCGTATCCCCCGTCTCCTGAAATTCCTTCGCACTGCGCTGAGTGATGACCTCTTTGATCAGTTCCAATACCAGCGCTTCTGAGAGCATGGGAAGCTGAGCCAGTACCACGATATCTCCATCCACTCGAATCGCCGGATGATTGTTTGCGGAAAGGTGCAGATCCGACGCTTGACTGTCCTTCATGAGATGGAAGAGGAAATCCATGGTCAATCGATCCGGTGCTTCGATGACGATCCGCTCGGCCGCCGAGGGCGCCTCGGCTGGAGGAGGAGGTGATGACTCGATAGGAACCTGCGTCACGGCATCTTCTGTACGGCAGATCACCAAAAAGGCGTCTTTTTCACGGTGAACGCCAACAAGAAAAATGCTCCCGTCGGACATCGTATATGGGAAAGAGTACTCTCGGATATGACTCTCGCTAATGCGATCATATTCTGGGCGGAGCTCATTAATAAGATGCAGAATTTCCCGGGCCGTCAGGATACGGCTGAACGACTGTGGCGCGCCGTCCGGCATTTTGAAAAATGGCTTTGCGCCCGGGCGCATCTGAAATTCAATCGCCCCTTTCTTCAGCATGGCGGAAAGGAACTGATCAATGAGTGGCATATGAATCAGATCTTAGCTTCACGGAACATGGAGGTCAAATTTGAAACAGACAAATGAGGGGAATTTTGAGGAAACAGTTGATGCTTTTGAAAGTGAAAACGATGGCGGCTGAAAAATCTAAAGGGAGCGAAGCCACGTCGACTTCACTCCCCTCCTTTGTCGCGGTATTTTTTGATTCGACTGCATGCCCTACTGTTTGAAGGCGCCACTGCAGAAAATCAAATCGTCCGACTTTTCAAGATACGTGGTTTTGGATTCCACAATCCTGGTTTTGGGATTTTCCCGCCTGTAGTCCACCCAGCCACTTCCTTTTTCCTTGGCAATTTCGGCAATTTCGGATCCGAACGCTTTGCCGTCAGCGTCCCTTAGCATCAGGAAGCTTTCTCCAATGAGGTTGGCGTTCTGATGGACCAAAACCTTGCCATTGAGATCCAGAACGTAGATGTAGAGATCACCTTTGACAAACGGACCAGTGGGATCCTTGAACGCCGCGAGAGCCTTGGCCTTTCCGTTGGCCTTGTAATACTCAATGCCCTTCTTAACAATGGCTTGGGCATCAGCCGGCTTAGCCCCGGCAAATGCCAGTGGTGCTGCAATGAGCAAAGATGTAAGGATTACGAGATTCATCAGGGTTTTGTTAAACATCCATGTCTCCCTTTTCTCAAAGAGTTGATTGATCCAACTCCTGCATTCGCCCGGAGCATCTATTGCTTCACGAACGCTCCAGCTTTCTTCAATTTGTATCATAAAGAGCTGTCGCCTGGAAAGGAATAATCAAACTCATATTTCAAGAGCGACTGCAAATGTGTCACCGGGTGGCCTTGATGGATAATCCCTCACTCAATGCTTGGCGAGGTGGTTATTCGTGTTTTAACGGCGAAATGTCGACACGAAATGGCAAGATCTTCGGAACATGCAAGATCCCATCCGAACCTCTTGGGAATGCAGGAAGTAAGGAAACCAGGAACGAACCGACCATAGCCGGCACACTACCTTCCGTTCCTGCATTCCTCCCCTCCTGCATTCCTGAGAGGTATGGAGTCGCGGGTGCTGCGGCCACCGTCTTTGGTTCTGGCTCCAACCAGGTTGGGTACAACTCCCCAAAAGGCTGTTGGTCGTGACTTTCATGCGTGATAATGAGAGACGGCTGTTGGCATCTCCTGTCCGTTGAGATGGAGATATTCGTATGCGTCCTGAGCCCGCCGGGCGACCAGACAGGTTTCATTCACCTCAAGCCACTTTTCGAGTGGGCCACGCTGAAGGAATTGCACCCGGCTGACTTACTGATGTGCAACCCCTGAGTGGAAGCTTGGAAGAAATGCATTTTTTACCTGATGGAGATGGCAGATGAGAATTTTGTCAGGGTGAAAGAGTTCCTGGATGCGGGCCAGGATGCTGTCTTCCAACGAATGTGGATCAAGGATGAGAACCAGAGAACGATCTCGGATGTGTCACGCAAAGACAACTAGCATTCAAAGTGCGTGGCACATGAAGAAATCACTCGTTCTGATTGACAGAGCTTGGAGGCCTCGACCATACTGGCGCCATGATGTAAAGGCGTTTTGATGGTTAAGAGAATTGCTGCCGCATGAAACATAATCGAGAGGAGCCCCTCTTACATCCTGTGCGATCTGTTAATTGAGAAATGAGAAAAAACAGTGAGGCTTTCTTGAGCATGCAAAAAGAACAAATCATCAGATGTGGGTGGTCGGTCAGTGATCCAATTTACGTTGATTACCACGATCGTGAATGGGGCGTTCCAGTTCACAATGATCAGGAACTCTTCGAGATGATTATTCTGGATGGAGCGCAAGCGGGTTTAAGCTGGTTGACGATTCTCAGAAAACGTGAAAATTACAGGCGTGCGTTTGATGATTTTGATGCCCGGAAGATTTCGCGCTATGGTCAAAAAAAGATGGATGAGTTGATGTCAGATGCGGGGATCGTCCGGAATCGCCTCAAGATCGAAGCCGCCATCTGGAATGCCAAGGCTTTCTTGAAAATCCAAGGCGAATTCGGCACCTTTGACTCATATATATGGCGTTTTGTCGGTGGGTCGATGCGGAAAAATGCCCGGCGGAGCCTTAAGGAAATACCGGCGACGACACCGGAATCCGATGCGATGAGCAAGGACCTGGTCAGCCGGGGATTCCGATTCGCGGGCTCGACCATCTGCTATGCCTTCATGCAAGCGGCAGGGCTCGTCAATGATCATATTGTGGATTGCTATCGGTACAAAGAGGTGATGCGTGGGACGCCGTCGGCTCGGTGATGTCGCTGCCAAACTCGTTCGCGCACGCATCAGGGGATTCCGGAAAGGGATGAAGGCTGAGCGTCTCCATCTGCACAGCTTTCGCGTGGCGACGCGGCTTCGGCGTCACGGCTACAGGCAAGATGTTGTTTTGGCCGGCTTGCTTCACGACATCGTCGAAGACGGCGGGACGACCCTCAAGGAGCTCCGCGATCTCGGCTTCTCGACGCGGACCGTTCGGCTTGTTGATTTGGCGACCCACGATCCGAACGATACCGATAAAAATCGCCGCTGGGTGCTGTTGGTAGAGAAACTGCGTCACGCCAACGATCGTGAAGCCTGGGCACTAAAAGTATGCGATCTCATCGACAACCTGAATGGGTGTGCGACTCTTCCAATGGAAGAACGACGGCGGTTTTTCCTCGATGTCAAAGGCCCGATATTTCTCCGGTTGAGCTATCCATGGCTCAGCCGGACTTCCCTCTACAGGGAGTTGGTGGACGCATTCACTCGCAACGCAGCGGAACGATATCGAAAGATATTGCGGGGACGCTGAAGAAGGAAGCACCGAAAAGGCCGACGTTCGGATGTCCGGGCGCTCATCTGAATTCGGCGTGCATCAGCGACCCTGCCTGTGCTAAAGTGGGTGGAAGATCAAGCCGGCGTTCGGCTCCGCAACTGAGAGTGGGACAGCCATGAGGTTCAGAAGCAAGTTGTTTCTCGGCATGAGCACCGTGCTCATTCTCGTCACTTCTCTCACGATCAATCTCTTCTATAACAGAGCGCGGAATGTGACTCGCGACAACCTCAGGAGCCGGCTCATCGGCATCGTATCAACCGCCTCCCTGATGGTTGATGCGGAGAAACTCGATCGTGTGCGGATGCCTGCGGATGAAAAATTGCCCGAGTATGCCGAAATCAAAGCGATGCTCCGGCGCATCAAACAGGCAAATCCTGATATTCATTCTATCTTCGCAATGCGCCGGTCACCGGATCCCAATTCTTACCTCCTCATCGTTGACGGAGCGGATGAGGCCGAATCAAATAATAACGTCGAGTCTGAGCCGCGGGAGAGATTTGGCCGGGTTGGCGAAGTGTACCAGGTCGCCAGTCCTGAACTTCAGAAAGCAATCCATGGCCCCGTTACAGATCGTGAATTGTCGAGTGATGCGAAAGGGTCCTGGCTTTCAGGATATGCCCCAATTAGAGACTCGAACGATAAGGCCGTCGCACTTCTCGGTATCGATATCGATGCGATGGAGGTGAATCGTGAGGAGTGGAAACTGGAGCTTATGGCGGTTCTCGCTTTTTTAGGGGGCGTGTGTCTCTCGCTTCTGATGGCCAATTTTCTTGCGAAGCACTTCACAAAGCCGATCAGACAGCTTGGCGATGCCCTCTCGCAGGTCGCCGCGGGGAACTTCGAGACAACAAAGCTTGAGTTGCATCGCAGTGACGAGATTGGACACCTCCAGGAAATTTTTAACGATATGACAGTGAAACTCGCGAAGGCGCGAGCCGACTTTGAAGAGCAACAATGCATACTGGAAACAAGGGTGGCAGATCGAACCGAGGAACTCCGGCAGACCCGGGAGGCTGCGATCGAGTCTGAAAAAATGGCTGCTGTGGGCACGCTGGCGGGAGGCATCGCACATGAGTTCAACAATATTTTGTGCGCTGTGCGAGGGCAAGTGGAATTGGCCGCGCTCAATCCGACCCCCGATCGAATCCGTCGCGCCGCCGAATCTGCGGCTGCGTGTGCAGATCGAACACTACGAATTACGGATGCACTCATGAGTTTTGCCCGGCGGAGCGCTCTGAGTGTGCGTCCGACCGACATTCGGTATCTTGTGGAAACCTCGTTGGGACTCTTCAAATCCGACTTCTCGACATTGAATATCACAGTTGTGCGAAAATTTTCCGATATCGAACTGCTGGGCGCAGAGCCCGAGCGGCTTCTCCAGGCATTCGCCAATGTCATTGCCAACGCACGTGATGCGATGCGGGAAAAGGGCGGCCGCCTCAGCGTCATCATTCGCCCGATTGATCAGGGTATTGAAATAGCTTTTCGAGACACTGGCCCTGGAATCCCTGAGAGAGTCATCGGGCATGTTTTCGAACCCTTCTATACGACCAAGGCACCGATGGGGTCGGGATCCATCCCAGGTATGGGGCTCGGATTGGCCGCCGCACATGGGATCGTGAAGAACCATGGAGGGGAGATTCTTGCTGAAAATAACGAGGGAGGGGGTACGACAATCCGCATCCGGCTCCCTGTGAACCCGTGGTCTGGAAAAGCCAAACCAAAACCGAGACGCTTCCCCGCTGTTTCCATACGGCGCATCCTGATTGTGGAAGATGAACCGGACATTCTCTATGCTCTTCGTGATCTGCTGACGTTACGTGCGTGGGATGTCGAAACGGCCTCGAGTGGTGATGATGCTCTCGAAAAGGCGGCGCGGACGGTCTTTCCGGTTTACCTCATCGACATCGCCATACCAGGGATGAATGGGATTGACCTTATCAAGCGGTTGAGGTCATTGACACCGGATTCGGTCATTGCAGTCCTCTCCGGCTTCGCCCCTGAAGAAATTGCCAGCCAGCTCTCGGAGCAGGACGTCGCTGCTTACATCTCCAAACCTTTCCGAAGTGAAGATCTGATCAAGACGATCGAGGAGCTGGTAGAAGGGCCGCCTGCTTCCGATACGGATATGCAGGCAGCCAAAGGAGACGTGCCCGGCGGCGGGCCATAAGAGCACGCGCCGAATCGGAAATCCCCGTCAGTCTTTGTGTACTGAGGGGTTCACGCCGCGCGCCTCATTGCTCTGCGAATGATGATCTCCTGCCGGCGCTCTTTGTTCCGGCTTTCTCCGCCTCCGCCGTCTGACATGTCGTTGGTCATCTGATGCGATTTTGGCTTGATCGACTGTTTCCCGAGTTTCGCCCCGGCTTTCGAGATCGGCTCGATAGAGCGCCAGCCCCTGTTGGAAATATTGAGCAGGATACAGGGAATGAGGGATTGATCCTCTCGAGTAAACGGCCTGCCTGATTTTTTCGCAGATGATGACGGTTTGGAAAATGGCGACGTGAAGATCATGGGGGATCTTGATCCGATGCAGCAGGGGAGCGAGGAGCGCGTCGAGGCGCTCGTGGAGAAACGCCGACAAATGCAGATCCTTCTTCGGAACCGTCCTCCAAGCGTTCATGCTGAAATAGGGCATCAGGAGCATGGCGAGCAGTAGAGATGGCGTCGGCGGTTCCAATGATGTCGCTACACAGCGGTCGATGGCGGCCGCTGCGTCGAGCAAGCGGTGAAGGAACGCTATTCTCTCAGGAAGTCGACCCGGCCCTCTCAATTCGAATTCGGGAAAGAGAGTATAGAGGAAGCCGGAGGCATGGAAAATTTCAAAAAGGGGGGCTAATTTCATTGAAGAGAGGTCTTTGTAGAACTCCTCGCGCAGCCGATCCATCGAGCATGTCATGACGGTTTTGTGACGAGCCATGACTTCATTCCAGGTTTCCGGCTCAATCCGGAATCCTGTGCGCGCGGCGTGCCTCATCACGCGAACAATCCGGATTGGGTCTTCAGTAAAACTGGTGGTGGGATTTTTAATGGTACGGATGCAGCGGTTCTTGAGATCCTGAAGCCCGCCGACATAGTCGATCACCGAAAATGTGGCGATATCGTAGAAGAGGCCGTTGATTGTGATGTCACGGCGAAGCGCATCCTCGGCGGCCGTGCCGAAAGTGTTGAATTCAGGACGCGCGGGTTGCGATTTGCTTGCAACCGCTTCGGCGTGGCGGCGGAATGTTGCCACCTCGATAATCTTGTTGTCCTGGAAAAGAATGTGCGCGAGTTTGAACCGCCGGCCGATGATCCGGCAGTTTCGAAACAAGCGGCGCAAGCGTCCGGGATGTGCATCCGTTCCGATGTCGAAGTCGCGAGGTGTTCGCCCGAGAAGAAGGTCGCGAACGCTTCCGCCGACGAGGTAAGCGGCGTGGCCGCTCCGGTGAAGGCGGTAGAGAACCTTCAGCGCGTCCGGGTCGATGTGGGAACGCGAGATGCAGTGCTTGCTGCGAGGAAGAATCCCCGCTTGGGGCTGTTTAGAATCAATTTGAACCGTCACTGCGATTACAAGTGTAGCTCAAAAAGGGGTGAAGGCGAAATCCGACCAATGCGCATATTGAACTGATCGAGTCAAAGTCATTCCCTGCCGGATCGCCGGAATCAAAATGGGTCACTCGAGGTCGGTGATCGGAGGTGATTGCGGATTCAGGGTTGACTGTGTCGATCTCAGTCTTTAGAATTACGACCAATTGGCTCCCAAATAAGGAGGAAACAATGCGCCGAATGTTGACTGTGTCCTGCGTCGTGCTGTGTATCATCCTGTTCACCTCCGGCGTCGCATCCGCTGGAAATAATATCTGGACATCGAATGGGCCGTATGGTGGCCCTATTTGGGCTCTTGGGGCAGACCCAACGAATCAGGCAATTGTTTATGCGGGTACCTGGGGCATGGGTGTCTTCAAGAGCATCAATGGAGGCTCGACCTGGAATGCGATCAACACAGGGGTGACAAATCACTTCATCTCTGCCATTGCGATAACCCCATCGAATTCGGCGATCGTGTATATGGGCACAGGGGGTGGTGGATTATTCAAGAGTACGAATGGCGGCTCAAAATGGAAGATGGTCAGCCCTGGGACGCCGTATCTTTTCGTCAATTTTCTTGAGATAGATCCAACGAACCCGGCAACCGTTTACGCGGCCACCGAGTCCGGCATATACAAAACCACAAACGCCGGCACAAGCTGGGATGAGATAAATGCCGGGTTGACGAGCTCCCGCGTTTATGCTCTGGCGATAGACCCAGCGATCCCGACAACCATCTATGCGGGCACAATGGATGGCGGCGTGTTTAAGAGTACCAACGCAGGCTCAAGCTGGATAGCCAAGAACACGGGACTAACGAACAGTTATGTCTATTCTCTCAGGATCGATCCGAAGACCCCAACAACCATCTACGCGGGCACTGAGGGGTCAGGTGTTTTTAAAAGCATAAACAGCGGGATGACCTGGAAACCTGCTAACAAAGGTTTGACGAATCATTACATCTATGCCCTTGTAATAAACCCAATGAATCCGGCAAGCATCTATGCGGGGACGAGCGGGGGCGGCGTTTTTAAAAGCGTCAACGCAGGAGTCAGCTGGATAGCCATCAATACCGGATTGACGAATCGTTACATTAGTGTTATTGCAGCAAGCTCCGCCGCCATTTATTCAGGCACCAACGGCGGAGGCGTTTTCAAGAGCACCGATGCCGGCACGACCTGGAAAGCCACCAATGCAAAATTGAATGGTGTGACTGTCCATGGTCTTCAGGTAGATCCAACACACTCGGCAACCATCTACGCAGGGACGGGAGGAGGTGGTGTTTTCAAGAGCACCGATGCCTGCGCCAGTTGGAAAGCCATCAATACCGGGTTAAAGGAAACCTTTGTCAGTGTTCTTGCGATCGACCCAACGACCCCCAAAATCCTTTATGCCGGCATTAATGGTGAAGGCATATTCAAAAGTACAAATGCCGGGGCAAGCTGG
>CAIWXX010000132.1 GCA_903916735.1 uncultured Acidobacteriota bacterium | reverse complement strand
TTATTTCAACATGATGAAAGAAAAAGCATCCCCGGCATGATTTCTGCTAAAAAATGTTAGGTGAGGATAGTTTCGCAAGAAGTCTGATTTTACCAATATCGGAATCGGAATGATAAAATGAAATCACAATCGAAAAACATAGAAAACATTAAACTCACCTTTCTGGCGTTCTGTATGATCGGCGCCTGTCTTCTCATCTATTACTCCCACGTGGTGCTGCAGAAGGGTGTCATTTTCACCCATTTCTTCTATATCCCAATTATACTGGCCAGTGTCTGGTGGAAGAGAAGGGGGATTTTTTTTGCCGCGACCCTGTCGGCCGTCCTCATCATGAGCCATTTTATCCTGAATACGAATCTTTCCGTCGCTGACGATTGTTTACGCGCTTTCATATTTATTGTCGTTGCCTCTTTCGTCGCCCTTCTGAGCGAACGCAAGGAAGAAAGCGAAGCCAGATACCGGGAATTCTTCACCACATCCCGGGACTCCGTTTTCATCACAACGCCGCGCGGGGAATGGATCGACTTCAATGATGCCTTACTGGAGTTATTCGGGTACGACAACCGGGAGGAGCTTTTAAAGGCGCCGATCGCCCAGCACTATCAGGATCCGGAAGAGCGCGCGGGGCTTCTGAAGATTATTGAGCAGGAAGGGTTTGTAAAAGAGTACCCGTGCCGCCTGAATCGGAAGGACGGAACGGTCATCGATACGCTGATCAACACAGTGCCCATCCGGATGCCGGACGGGTCGGTAAAATCGTTTGTCGGGACAATCCGTGACATCACCGAGCGCAAGCGGATGGAGGAGTCGCTGCGGGCAGAACGAGACTACTCAACTAACATCATCCGCAGTACGCCCGCCGTTGTCTGCGGCATAGCACCCAATGGGACATGCAACTCTATCAATTCCGCCGGAGAGCGAGTTACCGACTACGAGGCAAAAGAACTGGTCGGGAAAAACTGGTGGGCGACACTGTATCCCGGCAAGGAGTATGAACAGGTTGAGCGGCTATTCAGGGATATTGATAAGGGCAATGTGCTTGACTACGAGATGACGCTTACCAGAAAAGACGGCGACAAACGCATAGTTGCCTGGAATTCACTCAACCGATTTGATCAGAATGGCAATCTTGTCGAAGTCATCGGATTCGGGCACGACATCACCGAGCGCAAGCGGGTCGAGGCGGAACTCCTGGAGACCAACCGCCGGCTCGAAGCGGCCACAGCTCTGGCCAACGGCCTGGCGGTTCAGTCCGAGATGGCCAATGCGGCCAAGAGCGAGTTTCTGGCAAACATGAGCCACGAGATCCGCACGCCCATGAACGGTGTCATCGGTATGACGGGACTCCTGCTGGACACTGACCTTACTGCCGAGCAGCGTCAGTACGTCGAGATCGTGCGCACAAGTGGGGAGGCGCTCCTTTCCATTATCAACGACATCCTTGATTTCTCCAAGATCGAGTCCGGCAAAATTGAGCTCGAGGAAACCCCTCTTGAACTGAGCGCGTGCATCGA
>CAIWXX010000131.1 GCA_903916735.1 uncultured Acidobacteriota bacterium | reverse complement strand
TCAACAACATTCACTTCTCAAAACGGCGTCAACAAAGAGATCCGAATCTTCGCTCGTCCGATGGCGATAACGGCACTTGCCGGGATTCTCCTGATCATCATCGGGCGATGAGGGGAATTATATGATGAAGTACCTTACCAACGTCGCTTCCTTGAAAATCAACCATGAAAAATGCACAGGCTGTGGTATCTGTCTGGAAGTCTGCCCACACGATGTTTTTCTCATGGTGGAGCGAAAAGCGACCATCCGCGATCTGGATGCATGTATGGAATGCGGAGCGTGCCGAATTAATTGTCCGTTGCAAGCCATCGACGTCCAGTCGGGAGTGGGCTGTGCCAATGCCATATTACGCGGGATGATCCACGGCACAAGTCCTCAATGCGGATGCGGATCCAAAGACGAATCCTGCTGAATGAAACATCATTTCTTTTTTCCAACGGCTCATGAACATCGCACCGAAGGATTTTGCCTTTTCATTCGTTATATATGGTGTGAAGGGTATGATGCGTTGTTCAAGATTTCGCCGGCAGCTCGCCCGACTTTCAAGTCGAGAGGAACTTGCCGGCGATCAGGCGATGTCGATTCACGCCGCCAAATGCAGCGATTGTCACGATCTGCAGCAGCGGCATTTCAATCTGCTCGCCGACTTGAACATCACTCGACCTCTGCCTGAATTCAACGATATGGCGCCGCGAATTATTGCGGCGATCAATTGCACGCCGCATCCATCCATTCCGTTTTGGCAATGGGCTGCCGCCGCCGCGATTGTTTTGGCGGCTCTTGTTGTCGGGTGTCTCTTCGGCTTTCAGATCGCCGGGGTGACTCAGCCTCAAGAAAACGCTGCACGGACATATCAGGAAGCTATTGCAATTGCGCCATCCGACTCCTTCGAAATGGCTTACCTGGAATCGAATGGCGCCGCTGGTCCTGGTGCGGCTACAAGGAAAATACCATGAGACGAATTTGGCGAAATGCTCTGTTATTGGCATCCTTATGCTTGAACCTGGGGTTTCTATCGATGTTCGCCATCCACTTCGTTCGACACCATCATCAACAGCGGGGGCTCCCGGATCTCCAGATGTCATCGCAGGCCAAATCTCAATTTGATGCTAACTTCGCTGTTTTCAGAGGTCGTATGGATGGTCTGGACAAGGAGTTGCATGCGGAGAGGGCCAAGCTGATGGAGTTATTGGCATCAGAGAATCCGGCTCCCGAGGCTATTCACGCACAACAGGAGAAGATAACGGCGGTGAATAATCGCATTCTTCTGACGCTCACCGAGCATCTGCTTAATCAGAAGCGCCTTCTCCAGCCATCGCAACAGCGAAAATTCTTCGAGTTCGTTCAACATCGGCATGAAAGAGACCGCTGACAGCCATTATCTTTTGAGGAGAAGCATCCATAATGCGATTAATCAAACCATGGGCACACACGATCATTGGTCTCGCCATGATTTTCGTCCTCGGCGATTCCATTTGTCAGTCGGCGACGACGGTGCCGGATCATCCTCTCACACTCAAGGAGTGTGTGCGTTTCGCGATTGAACAAAATCCGAGTGCCGCGTCGGCGCTGCATTCGGGTCGAGCGGCGATGGCGAGAGTCGGATCGAGCCGATCCGCTTACTGGCCCACTCTCGGGATCAATGGTGCATTTTCTGAATCCTACACGCGGCCGCCGAGTGGAGCGAATGGGAACAATGGTATCGCCTCTTCGAGCGCGACCTTGACAGGGCAATACACGCTTTGGGATTCGGGTCTGCGCAAAGCCGGTTTGGGAGGCGCACAAGCGACATATGAAGCAACAGATGCGCGATACGCATCGACGGTTCAGGATCTGGCGGTTTCGGTCGAATCAACCTACTTTGTGCTTCAAGGCGCGGAATGGGCTCTGCAAGTGGCTCAAGAGACACTCAAGCAGGCCGACTTTCATTTAGACATGGCGAAGGCTCGCAATGATGTCGGCCTTTCGCCGCGATCCGATGTCCACGCTTGAGGTTCAGCTTTTACGTTCCCCGATCAACTTTTGGGAAAAGTTGAACAAAAAAATCGCCGCCTTGACATCGCCGATAGCTATTATAAAATCGCCGGCGACTGTGCATGCCGCAGGCGGCGGACGACCGTTGC
>CAIWXX010000130.1 GCA_903916735.1 uncultured Acidobacteriota bacterium | reverse complement strand
TTCATCATCCAGAAACACGGCGGCTCGCCCTACGCCGCGAGCCATAACATGGTAGTGTGCACCCTCAAATTCAATCCGAACCGCTCGACTCAGCCTCCTATTCTAACCGGCACACGGTTTTTGTCAACAAAAATGAAAATTGAAAACACGGTCCGAACTCGGTCCGAACTACGGTCCGAACTATGAAACGGCTTTTTCACGGAATTATCATAATACCATAGCTGCAGCGAAGTTCCTCTTCATGCCGGCCAGCCCGGCTCGCATGAACGGGGTTTTACAAAAGAGTTGCTCGAAGGTCGATTCATCCATCGTCGGCAATCCAGCGAGTGCCGATAGGTGGTTGCCGGCCTTGAACCGCGGTTCAATTGTTTCGCGTGCGAACTTGTTGAAGGGGCAAGCCTGGAGGCAATCGTCGCAGCCGAACAAGTGCCCTCGCATGGAGCCGGTGATTGATTCCGGCAATGATCCTCGATGTTCAATCGTACAATATGAAAGACAGCGTCGACAGTCGACGACATATTCCTGTTCAATGGCGCCCGTCGGGCAGGCTCTCATGCATCGATCGCACAGGCCGCACATGTTGGGATGGGGTTGATCAGTTATCAGTTCCCGATTGATGAGAACTTCGCCCAGAAGGAGCCATGTGCCGAAATTGCGGCTGATCAGTTGACTCGATTTTCCGATCCAGCCGATTCCTGCGCGTTCGGCATAGGCGCGCTCCAGGACCGGTGATGTGTCACAGCATGTGATCGGTAAGCACTCCGGCAAGATGTCCTTGATACTCTTGACCAGGGCGGCCAGTTTTTCCCTGAATAGAAGGTGGTAGTCGACATTCCGTGCATATTGGGCGATCGGAAAGGGGGTTGGCTCGGAGCTGTAGCAATTGAGCGCGACGCAGATCAAAGATTGGCTGCCTGGAACGAAGACGAAGGGATCCTCGCGTTCCTTCACCCGGCGTTCCATCCAACGCATCCCGGCGTGATGCCCGGCTGCGAGCCAGTCTCTCAAGATACCCGGAAATGGTGGAGTTGCAGAGGCGGCGATGCCGACGCAATCAAACCCGCATATCCGGGCCGCCGATTTGATCTGTTCGGAGGCGGTCGAAATCATTGGAAGAGATTCGCTTCTTGCGGGTTCTCGATTGCCGGCGCTCCGATGGATATCGGCAAACCGGCTAATTGACTCAAACTGCCACGGCCTCCGCCAGCTTGACGGAGACTACTTTGGAGACGCCGCGTTCCTGCATGGTGATCCCGTACAAGGTCGAAGCTGCCTGCATGGTTTTCACGTTGTGGGTGATGAGAATGAATTGAGTCCGCACTGAATAGGCTTCCAGAAGCTTGATGAAGCGATCGGTGTTGGTTTCATCAAGCGGAGCGTCGACTTCGTCCATCAAGCAGAATGGAGACGGTTTGTATTGAAAGATGGCGAAGAGAAGGGCGATGGCTGTGAGTGCCTTTTCGCCACCGGAGAGTGCGAGGAGCATGTGGAGCTTCTTGCCTGGCGGTTGGGCGCTGATCTCGATACCGGCTTCGAGCACATCTTCATCCTCCATGAGCTTCATCTCGGCATGCCCGCCACCAAAGAGAACGCGGAAGACTTCCCCAAAGTTCGAATTGATCCGCTCGAAGGCATCCTTGAAAAGCTCACGGCTTTCTTCATCCATCTGCTTAATCGCAGCAAGGGTGGCATCGATCGATGTCAGAAGATCCTTTTCCTGTGCCGTCAAGAACTCATGGCGTTCCTGTGCCTGGTCATAGTCCTCCATGGCACGGAGGTTGATAGCGCCCATCTTTTCCAATTCGGCCTTTTTGCGTTCAAGTTCCGCAGCGATGGTTGGGATGTCGGCTTCTTCCTGGATGCCGGCTTCTGAGGCGGGGTTTTTCCCCGCTGCCTGCGCTTGCTCGGATTCCGCTGCAACCTCCTCGGGAGTCTGGTGAAACTCCTCCATGCATGTTTGGCGGAGGTGAGCGAGATCCCGGCCCTTTTCGGCTTTGACGAGCTCGGCGCGTGATCGGGTTTCCATGGCCTGTTGATGTTCGGTTCGAAGCACTTTGATGGCTTCATGCCTTTTGGCTGTTGCCTCGCGAATGGCTGTAAGCGCCTGTTCGCGATCCCGCATCGTGATTTCGTTTTCCTGAAGGTCCCGAATGCGGATGACGATCTGCTCTTCCAGGCCCACCCGACGCTCGTCCAGTTCCTGTGCCTGCATACCCTGCATCTGCATTTCGTTGGAACACGCGTCGCGTTCATCGCGATGATCCCTGGTTTCCGCTTGAATGCGATCCCGTTCGTTGAGAGCAATGCGGCGTTTCTCGATGAGCGTGTTCCGCGTTGATTCGCAGCGCATGACGTTTTCACGAAGCAATGCGCGAGCTTCTTGATCGGCTGACATCCGACGATCTGCATCCTCGATCTCGACCGCCAGCTTCTCCATCTCCTGTTCGATGATCGAGCCATGTTCCTCGAGTTGTGCCTGCCTTTCGGCCGCGAGGCGCCGCTCTCGCGATGCGTGTTCAATCTCAATGCCAATCGTTGCCAGGTGCTCCTCTGAATCTTTCATCTCGGAGGTCATCTGTGTGTGACGCTGTCGTTCCAACAAAATGGCTCGCTCCCGATCGGCGATACGTGTCCGGCCATCCCGGAGACGAGATCGCATCTGTTCGAGCTGCCCTCGGATTGCCGTCACTTCTTCGGCGATCGGGGCCGATTCCGTTTCCAGCATCGAAAGTTCGTTGCTCAGTCGCTTGGCTTCCGCCTTGATCCAAAGAATGCTTTCTTCGTTTTGTCCCGGGCTGCCGGCGATGATGGCACCGGAGGAGAGCAGGCATGAACCGTCCTTGCGAATCGCATAAATAGCCCGAGTCGTCGATGACGAACGCAGCTGAATGGCCTCTTCCAGCGTCTCGGTGACATAGATATTCTGGAGCAATGCGGCAAGTTGAGGGTATCTCTCATCAATTCGGATGAAATCGGCAAGCGGAGAGCAGGAGGGGTGTGGATTGCCGGCGGACTCAGCCTTTAGCAAATCGACGGGCAAGTATGTGACCGATCCGACTTCCTTGATTGAATCAATGGTTCGCAGAGCATCTTCTGCTGAGTGGAGAACAACTCCGCTGAGCACGGCCCTTAGGCAATTTTCAACAGCCCAAACCAGCGAGAGGTCGGTCACCTCGATAAAATCCGAGCAGATTCCCGGCGTGGATACTTGTTCAGCGTGGCGCGTCAAAATGGCCCGGACATTGGCTGGAACGAGGGCCCGGCCGCTTTCTATGGCCTGAATCGCTTGTAGGCGGCTGGCTGTCGCTGTCCGGCGTCGTTCCAGGTCGGCGAGCCGGGTTTCAGTTTCTGCGAGTCGTTCGCTATCGAATCCCTCGGTCTCCGCCAGTTCCTGTACGGAGGCGGAGAGGATGTCGAGGGCTTCTTCAGCAGCCGCCAGCTCATGACTGATCTGACTCACCCTGGCATCGATTTCCGAGATCTTTGTATGTAGCCGATCTTGCTCCTGGTGGAGACGATTTTCAACGGCCTCCAGTTTTGAACGCTCACCAGTGATCTCGATCAATTCGTTGTTTGCTGCCGCTGCGCGCAGGCTGGCTTCGCGTTGCCTGGTTCGCAGGGCGCGACTTTGTTCGGTAAGACCCTGAAGAGCATCATCGGCTCGTCGCTGCGTTTCTACGGCTGACTGCAGAGCGTCCTCGGAGATCCGAATGTCTCGTTCAATCTCCTGAACTTGGGCCTCCAGTGTGGCCAGCATTGTCTGTAATCGCTCTTCTTTTTCCAGAAGGCCTGCCACTCGGCGCTGGTTCTGTTCAATCAACAGGCGCAAGTTCTCGCGCTGCTCCTTGGCACGTGCGATCTCAGCTTCGTCCTTCTGAATCGCCAACTGGACTGTGAAGACCAACTCCCGGAGCTTTTCAAAATTCTTTTCCGTTTCCACGGCTTCGATGTCAGCTCGTTCGCCTTCCAACTCGGATGTTGAAAGTCGGGTTGCCAGGGCGATCTCTCGATCTCGAGTTCGATTGAACGCTTCTTCAGCTTCTGTCATCTCCGATGTCAGAGCTCGGAGCTGCCGAGTGAGAAGGAGTTTGTGAAGCCGCCGGGCGTCCTTGGCGAGCCGTTCATAGCGGCGTGCGAGAGCGGCCTGGCGCTTCAACGATCCCATCTGTTTTCGGACTTCGTCGATGATATCTCGCACTCGTTCGAGATTCAGGCGTGAACTTTCCAGTTTCAGTTCGGCGGCATGTTTCTTGGCGCGGTATTTGCTGATGCCGGCGGCTTCCTCGATGAGAAGCCTGCGGTCGGTCGGTTTGGCTTGTAGTATCTGACCGATGCGGCCTTGTTCGATTAGGAAGTAGGACTTTGTGCCCATGCCGGTATCAAAAATCACATCCTGAATGTCGCGGAGCCGACATGGGGATCCGTTCAAGAAATATTGGCTTTCGCCGTCACGAAACAACCGGCGGCCCACAACAAGCTCCTTTTGATCAGTCAGGCCTGTCTTGAGTGTCAGCGCAACCTGCGCCATTCCAAGCGGGCCGCGTTTCTCAGTCCCGCTGAAAATGATGTCTTCCATCTTCTCGCCGCGAAGACTTTTTGCCGACTGCTCGCCAAGCACCCAGGCAATGCAATCGCTGACGTTGCTCTTACCGCATCCGTTCGGGCCCACAATCCCGGTAATCCCAGGGGAAAAAATCAATTCCGTTTTGTCGCAGAATGATTTGAATCCCACCAGCTCCAGCCGGTTGAGGCTCAATCTTTGCTGACCAGTTCGTTCTTCCATGCGGCGGGGATGTTAGCAGATTCGAGGATGGCAGTAAATCGTGTCTCTTTCTTGCGGACGAACCACAGATGAGTGAGGGCTTCGCGCGGGTTAATATCGTACATCCGGCTTGATTCGGAGGTCCATCAGCCGGCTGCCCGGCTGGCATGCCTAAAGCCCACTTGGTGAAATCGTGATTTCACTCGGCCGATTCTCCACTTGCTGATCCTGAAGAAAAAAACAAATGCCCCTGGAAAAAATGCTTTTGGCGAGTTACCTTTAATACAGAAGTCAGGCGCGAGGAACATTGTAAACATATTTCTTGCGGAGGGGGCATTTTAGGTCATCCCTAGTGTAAAGATGCTATACATTTCAGTGAGTGAAGAATTCGATCCCTCCGGGGCTCAGACTAATCAAATCTATATGATGCCGGTATTGAAGGTGGTCGATTTTTTTGGCATCTGTATTGCTTATTATGAGAAACAAGAGGAAAGCCATGGCCATGATCAGGCTCGTTAAATGTGCGCTCGTTCGCAATGGTGGCTCGCCTTCAGAGGATGATATTCGCTACATCCCTCTCAACGAATTTGGTCTCTGGGAATTCTTCATGAAGCGGAAATACGGTTGGAGGGTTGATTTGCAGAGTGTCTCCTGCTGGTACGATGAAAATACCTATCGCGCCGAGTTGAAAGGGTATCCGCAAGATCGCTTTGAGATGGTGACGAGGATCTTCATTGAATGGATAGCCGGGGAACATCTGATTATTCCCCAGGAAAGATATTTCCCAGTACTAGGATATGATGAACGAAAGGCGCATTTTCTCAAGCATTATCCGGCGTCCCGCCTTGTACGCGGCCGTGAAATGACGACACGGCGCCTCGATGAGACACCGGGCTTCTTTTTAAAGGCCGGCGAACTGCCAAATGATGGATGGATGACCTATCTAACTAGCCGGCAGACCAGTGCATAAGAATACTGCGTCGATCCTGATCTCACTCGACTCACATGGGGTTTCCCGGCCTCAGAGAAGCGGGTGTGTTGCTCCTCATAAAATCTCATGGCGTTCCGACGCCTTGGAACTTCAGCCTCTCTGCGTCCGGATTTGAATCTCAAAATTTATAAATGAAGCAATTCTGCAGGCGGAAATCATCTCCCTCTGTCTTGTCGATATATCGAGTCTGCCAATGTGATAACTCCAATCCTATTTCAAGACTCGCATTGGGATCGTAGAAGAAGTTGCCGAAATAGGTTGCTGTCAGTGAACGATCGCCTTTATTCAAATCCTGGTTCAGAGGATCATCGAAGCCGCCGCCGATATTGAACCTGAGGCCATTCCATGGTCCCATTGTCAGCGTCGCCCAACCGCCGGTGCTCTGAACGCCGAGCAGTCTCCCCTGATTGACCGTCAAAACGGGTAGATCGCCTTGAAATGCATTGACGAATGCGCCTTTCCATAGTTCCGTCATGAGCCGAAGTTGAGGGGTTAAAAAGAGATTGGCATCCATTCCAATTGACCACGATTTGAGATCGACTGCAGATTCGTTTGGTGATTGTCGAAATTTTTCTTGTCCCCAATGTCCCCAGAGTCCCATCCCATTCGTTTGGGTTCCACCCAGAGGCCATTCAAAGGCCATGCGTCCCTGAATGGTCGGGAGGCCTGCATCGAGATCCTCGGTGCTTGTTTTAGGATTGTAGATCGGCCCGATGCTACGGCAAAAGGCACCTTGAAATAGCAATCGCGATCGGCGACCGGTCTGAAACCATTGAGACACTTGGATTTGTGGGCGCCGATAGCCGACGTCGCCGGTCCAGTTTTCCAGCGGCCAGTTGATTGAGTCGGTTTGCAATGGAGCGATCACATCGTATGTTTGGCCGATCAGAATTCCGAATCTTTTCTGGAGCCAATCCATCTTCATAAAGGCATGCCGAAGCCGAAGATGTGGAGAGTTCGGTCCGCCGGCGCCGCTGAAAAAATCGGTTTCCAGCTTGCCGCTCAACTCTGCGCTGCCAACCGCAGGCCCCTGAACACGCATCCCAATGCGGCTTGGAGCGGCCGAAAGGTTGAAATCCTCATCATTGACGATCGTGGCAATTCCACTCGGCGCCTGGCTTGGGTCACTCCAGTTGATTTGGTTCGTATCGTAAGTGGTGTCCATTTCGACCTGACCGTAAAGTTGAACTGATGGTTTTGGATAAAGTGGCGCAGGAGCGGGTGGCACAGCCCGCGTGACAGCCTCGCTCTTCCCCAACATTTGTCTGATTTCACCGACAGCCATCTCCAGCTGTTGGACTCGCTGTTTGAGCAGAGCGTTCTCAGCTTTGAGTCGTTCGATTTCAGTGGAAGTGTCATCCAAGGCCAAGGCTTTGCCAATGAACAGTGCCATGAAAAATGCGATCATGGTCAATTGATTCATCATTTCGTTCAATCCTTTGTGGGAACAAAATGTTAATAATGCTGTCGGATGGCGTGTGATGAAGGGGCCACCTGCCGATTGTTGTAAAGCAGCGGATATATCGGGGTCCATAGATTGCCCTCATATTAACGCCGAACCGGCTGAGTTACCAGTTGGAAAGAGCAACCGAAATCTGTGGCTATGCCGCGGATTTTGAAATCTGTTCACAAAATGACAGAAGTTGTGATAAGGCAGGATCGTGAATTCCTCTCAGGAAGCCAGGAACGCAAGAATGACTTATGAAACCACCGCTGGTTGAAATAAAAATCCGTTCCTGCTTTCTTCTCTATTACCTTCGGGGAGCCGCATCACCGACTTCATCAGTTTGGGTGTGATCACCAAATATGTTCCGTCGTGTGAGGTGTATTCGGTTCTCTCCGAGACCCACAGAGCCGGCGTTCGGCCGCGAGACTTGCCGGCGCATGTGGTTGTCTACTACGTCATCGCGTTGGCGCTGTACATGCAATCGTCTTATCGTGAAGTTCTGCGGTGCCTTTTTGAGGGGATCCAATGGCTGCGAGATACCGCGTTGCCAGTGACGAGGAAGCCTTTGGCCGACCTGCCGCGAGTCCCATCTCGCGACTGTCGAGTGGTCATCGCCGTGATGGACGAGTTAATCCTTGGTCCTGGCGAAGATGGCAGTGACGGAGCCGTTCCCGTGCGCCGTGAGCGTAGTATCAGCCGAGAGTGGATCTTCCACCGTGACATCGCCACTGACCTTCCATTGGACAAAGCTCGTGTCCTTCTCATCGTCATTGAGGACGGCTTGCAGTTTCAGTTGGGCTCCTTTGGTGAGGATGCTGCTGCCTTGCGGAATTGTATAACCGAGTGCAGCGGACGATCCTGACACGTTGATACGGATGTCCCCGGAGTTCGGAACAAGCCCACGGCAGAAGGCGATGAGGTCGATGTGTCCGTCCTCTTCCTCCTCCCATAGGTTCTTCCTGGCCTTGCCGATCCATGTCGATGCCATGTCATTCTTCAAATAGGCACTCAGAAAGGCTTTCCAGGTTGTGTCGGCAACGAAGTCGAGCTCCTTCGCTGTGTACCGATTATCCATCTTCCTGGCTGGGAAAAATATGTTGGTTCCGAAGACGTAGCCGTTCATGTACGCGCTGTGGTGCTCTTGAATGATTGCCTGCCGTGTGGCGGTGATGACATCGGCGGCTGCCATTTTCACACTCGGCTTGTCGCCCGGATCCGCCAGGATGGCGCTGACGAGCGCTTTGATGGAGTCGCCTATCGAGTGCATGGCCGTGATATCTATAGCCGTGTGCGTCCAGGGCCATTTCGGGCACATCTTCTTATTCTTGTCCATGAAGTCATCGACCACGAGCGTGCCGATCTCGTGTTCCGTGATCTCAGAGGGACGGGCCTGAAGAGCGGAGAACAGTTTCACATAATCCCATCCATAATAGTCTTCTTCATTCTGCGAGGCGATGAAAACCCTGGTGCCTGTGTTCCTCAACTGGTAGGCGACCTCGATCATGTTCATGGAGCATGCGTCGAAGCCGACAACAGCGATCTCTGAAGATGCGGCATCCAGCGCCTCCTGTAGGCCGCGGGTGGAAATCCAGATGAAGCCGTCTGTATCGTCTCTGATGATGCCGCCATCGACCTGCTTGCACTCTTCGCGCTCCCTGCCGTCGGGTTCCCAGCCGTAGCCATGGTCGCTGAACATGAGTATGTACCGCTTGGCCGGATAGTGATCCATGGCCCAGCAGAGAAAGTCGGCGAGCCTCTCATCGTCCCCAGTATTGATCTCGCCGATATCCTGAACGGCATTTTTGGATGTCGGCTCCATCCCCTTGGTGATGTGAAAGCGCTTGGCATCTGTCCAGTTACCGAACCTGGTGTCGAATGCGGGGTGACGGTCCACTTCGGCGAGCACATTGACGTTGGCGTCACTTCCAACCTGAGCCATTTCGAGGAAATCATCCAACTCACATTCCTCAAGATTATTATCCGCGCCGATATAGGCGATGAATGTCCATTCCTTGAGCGCCGGCGGGCCGGCAATCATACGGAAGGAGCGGCTCATCGAGGAAATTTTTGCAGAGGGGCTCCGGACTGTGAATGTATAGCCTGACCCGACGGCAAGTCCGGTTGGCGGAGTCCATGTGATGTGTGCGTCGGCGGCGGGGATGGTGGCGATCCGCATGATTGGATGCCCATTCTTGTTGAGATTGATCTGGATGTCTCCACTGAGGTTGTGCATTTCCCAAGAGATGCGGTGAGCGGTCGAAACGGCCCATGACTCCCCGCCTGCGGGCGATCTGAGCATGATGAAGGGAGCCGGATTGTTGATGATTGAAAAGCTGCCACCGGCATCCTGCATCTTCACTTCCTGCTTGCCCGGATCATGGAGAGTGAGCTGGGCAGAGTAGGTATCCCCTGTAGGAATCTCCCAGGGTACTTCCCACGTCCATTGACCTTTATTAACAGGGATGGCATCAGCTGAGGCGAATGCGCGAGTAGTCCCGTCCTTTTTATGTCTGATAATTTCGACGAGCACGTGACCGCTGACGCCGGCCGCCTCCCATGTGATGGTGCGCGATGTTGCGACCATCCAGGACTCGCCTCCGACCGGCGAAGTGAGTTTGAATGTGGCTCCAGCGGCGGGTGATTCACCCGCTGCGTACCCGATCAGGCATGCAGCGGCGGCGATCATCATGCGGCGCATTGTTTGATTCATCAAGATTTTCTCCTCGGATGATACACTCAGGAAACGGAGATGAGCCGGAAGGGGTTGCCCATAACGGTTTTCGATGGATGTTTTTTATTAATGAATAGGCGTGCGAACGGCATGTCCTGAACCTAATGCCCGGGAAAACGGATGTCAAGGGGTGGACGGCGGGGACCCTCATGGAAAAAGTGCAAATGGTTCAATCATCAGGCTGATCTACGGCGCCGAGCCGGAACGCGAGGAGCCTGGCAAAAGGAGTTAGAATGTAGCCGAGGATTGCTGCCATGGCGGCAAGAATCCGACATCCGGCCAGTTGCGACCTTCAGCTCGTGTCTCTATGACCACGGCGTACGTCGATGGTAGCATAGCTTGTTCTGTTGCTCCAAGGCGGTTCGTGCCGGAACCAAGGCTTTCTCTCGGCCTCTTCGAACCTTTTTCACGGTCTTTTGACCGTCTCGATTGGATTGCCCGTCTCACCTCGCGCGTGCCGGATAAGGGGATGCAGCTCACCATTACCGAGCCTGAGGAGGACTGGATCAAGGCTCGACGAAAATCTGTCAATAGCCGGGCTAATTGAGCCACGTGGAGTCGGGTATACTGTACCACCCAGAGTCGGCCATACTGAGCTACCACTTTGACTCTGGAAGTGGACCCGTCCTCTGATTGATTATGGT
>CAIWXX010000129.1 GCA_903916735.1 uncultured Acidobacteriota bacterium | reverse complement strand
CTTACTGCAGCCGATACATCGTCAATGCCGCCGGCAACAATGGTGGGGTGATCGCCGCTCTGGTTGGGCAGCACTATTCGATCAAACCGGACAATCATGAAGGAGCGATCACTGAGCCTGTCAAACGATTCTTCGGGCCGATGATCGTCGATATGCGGCCCTCGAAGGATTCGAAAAATTATTATTTCTATCAGAACACCGAAGGTCAGGTTGTTTTCTGCATCACTCCCGAACCTGCCATTGTAGGTGTCGACAATGATTCGACATCGGACTTTTTTCCAATGGTGGCGAAACGGATGGTGACATTGTATCCACGCCTGGCGAACCTCAAAGTGCGCCGCTCATGGCGTGGCCAGTATCCGAACACATTGGACGGATTTCCGATCGTCGGCGGCAGCCACGAGCTCTCCGGGTTCATCAATGCCATCGGCATGTGCGGTCAGGGGTTCATGATCGGACCTGGATTGGGCGAGCTGATCTCACGCATGGTGACCGGCGAACTCAACGATGATGATCGACACATTTTGCAGAGCTTCGATCTCTATCGCGATTTTTCAGGAATGGAAGCGTTTAAGTAGCGCCTGCCGCTCTTCATCAAGATCCTGCCGACCGTTGATGTCGTTGTCGATGTCGACATAAGCGAATCACGCCCAATGAGACTACATTTGAGAAATCGTGATAAGGATGTTGACGATGAGCATGATTCTCTCCGCTTGAAGATCATATGCTTCACCGAGACCGAGTTTGTGACCTACTCTGCGGCTGGTAGGTGAATGGATTGATGTTCACGTTTGAGGCACAGGCAAATGGTTCGGCGAATGAAAATCAGTTGAGGGAGCGCGTGCGCGGTGATAACTTGGTAGAATGGGTCCATGAGATTTCAACGCTCAATTCTCCTCGTGCTTCTTTTCGCAGCGGCGATCCAGATCGCGTATTTTTACGTCGATCTTCCAGACGAGGTTGTTTCGCACTGGAACGGAGCCGGCAAGCCTAACGGTTCGATGCCCAAAGGCGTCTTTGTCGGTATTTATGTCGCCGTGGTGGCGTTCATGGCATTTGTGTTCAATGCGCTGTCGGGATCGATCATGAAGTACCCCGACAGCAAGATATCCCTCCCCAACAAGCGGTATTGGCTTTCGCCGCAGCGCCGCACGCAAACCGGGGAGGTGATCGGACGGTACATGGCCGAATCCGGGAACGCGACAATTGCCTTGTTCCTCATTGTTTTTCACTTTGCGTTCAGAGCCAATGTCTCCGAGCCGCACGTTCTCCCCGAGAACATCTGGCTGCTCATCGTGGCCTTTGTCGCCTACATGCTGATCTGGATGCTGCGATTTATTCGCGCCTTCAAGCTCCCGCCGGGCGCGGAGACGCCGCCTGATTGACAACGGCGGCAGGCCCACTCGGCGGCGGTCTGGCTCTCAGCAACCCGCATGGCTTTTGTCACAGCTCTTTCAAACCAGGCACGGGCTTCGGTTAGGGCCCTTGAAGGCCGGGGACCTGCGCGCAATCAGCGTCGCCTATACTAAATGACTCCTATGACGTCGAGGCGATGGCGGTCATGTTGGGCGGGCGCTCTATTCGCTCACCTTGAGCGCTCGGAGGATTGAAATCATCGGGCACCATTTGGTAAACGCCGATTGGAATAGATTCAGGCCGACAAACGCAGTGAAAATGAAAAACGCCGGATGCACCCAGTAACCCAGCGCAACCGAAACGAACACGAAGAATCCGGCGATTGCACGGAGCCAATCGTTGATGGTCATTTTTTTCTCCTTGACGAGTGCCTTCCAGCACCCGAATCCGCGAGCAAGCATCCTGCTGTGCTCAAATTCGCAACGAGCAATCCGTTCCCGTGCCCATTCCTGTTCCCGGCTCGGTTGAAAGGGACGAATACACGATTTCGGAACGGGTACGGGAACGAATAAGAAAATAAATCGAGCTCAAGAGATCCTTCACACGTACCCATAGATTGGGGTCGGCGCATGCTATTTGGCAGTTATTGATAGATACATGTAATAGAGCAGTGGAATCACGATGAGCGTCAGCGCTGTGGCTACGATGACTCCGAAAATCAAGGAGACGGCGAGCCCCTGGAAGATCGGGTCAAGCACGATGACAAGGCCTCCGACAACGAGGGCCGCAGCCGTCAGAACAATGGGACGGAATCTCACCGCCCCGGCTTTGAGGACTGCCGCATCCAACGCTGCCCCGCCTTCAATTTCGAGGTTGATGAAATCGACAAGCAGAATTGAATTCCTGACAATGATGCCCGCCAGCGCGATGAACCCGATCATCGATGTCGCCGTGAAGAACATTCCTGTCAGCCAGTGTCCGGGAAGGATTCCAATAAGCGTCAACGGAATGGGAGCCATGATGATGAAAGGCGTGATGAAGCTTCGGAACCATGCCACCACGAGGATGTAGACTAGCACCATGACAACAGCGAATGCGATACCCATGTCACGGAAAACCTCGTAGGTAATCTGCCATTCTCCGTCCCACTTGAGCTGGTAGCGGTCTTCGGAGTCCGGCTGCGCTGAATAGAGCTGTTGGATCGAATACCCTTCAGGCAGTTTCATCGTCGCGACGGCATTTTTCATGTTAAGAATCCCATAAACGGGGCTCTCTTCCACTCCGGCAACTTCTCCGATCACGTATGTGACACGGCGCAGATTCTTGTGATAAATCGACCGATCCTGCACTGTCATCTCCGTGCGTACCAGTTCCGATAGCGGAACCATTCGTCCGTCGGGGGCCTGCAGGGAAACGCCGTCAAGATGGGCAAGCCCTTGCCGAGCTCCGCGATCGGCGCCGAGTACGATCGGCACAGGCTCGCGTTCTAGCTCCGAATGGAGCAACCCTATCTCCGCACCGGCTCCTGCCAGGCGTATCTCCTGCGATATCATCTCAGGCGTGATTCCTGAGAGCGATGCTTTTTCCGCATCAATATGAAAATTGATTTTTGTTTGCGGATCTTCGACATACCAATCCACGTCGACGATCCCTGCGGTTTTTTCAAAAACCTGTCGAACGTCCTTTGCAATTTCGATTTGGCGTGAGAGAACCGGGCCATAAATTTCAGCCACCATGGTCGACAGGACAGGTGGTCCGGGCGGCACTTCCGCCACTTTTATTTTAGCCCCAAAGCGTTCAGCCACTGTAAGCAGGAGAGGGCGTATTCTCCTGGCAATCGGATGACTCTGTTGGCTTCGCTCCGACTTCGCCGCCAGATTCACCTGAATGTCGGCGACGTTCGGACCCTGGCGCAAGAAGTAATGGCGCACGAGTCCATTGAAATTGATGGGCCCGGCCGTGCCTATATAGGCCTCGTAATCCGTCACCTCAGGTTGATTGCGCAGGATGCCGGAGAGCGCTTTGGTTGCAGCCGCGGTCTGCTCCAGCGTCGATCCTTCAGGCATGTCCACGATGACCTGAAACTCACTCTTATTATCATATGGGAGCATCTTCACGCGTACCGCACGGAAGAAGAAAAGCGCCAATGAAATAAGAAGCAGCACGCCGACGCTTCCCAGCGCAGTCCATCGTAAGCATGACTTTTCGAGGAGTGGCTTCATGATGGCGGTATAGGCGCGACGGATTCGCCTCTCAACAGGCGTTTCGGCTTCCGGCCCTGCTTCAGTCCCGGCATGCGCTTGCTTTCCAAGCAACCGTAGAGTCACCCATGGTGTGACGATGAACGCAACCAGAAGCGAGAAGAACATGGCCGCTGATGCATTGATCGGGATTGGTCGCATGTACGGGCCCATGAGCCCGGAGACAAAGGCCAGCGGCAGAAGCGCAGCAATGACGGTGAAGGTCGCTAGAATCGTCGGGTTACCAACTTCATCAGTCGCATAAACAGCAGCCTTCTCCGGCGTTGTCCATCTCAGTTGGAAATGACGGTGAATGTTCTCGATAACCACGATCGCATCATCCACCAGGATTCCGATTGCGAAGATCAACGCGAAGAGTGTGACTCGATTGAGCGTATAGCCAAAGAAGGCGCTCGCAGCCAGCGTCAATGCCAGTGTCATCGGCACTACGACTGCTACGACAAGGGCTTCGCGGCAGCCGAGCGCGAAGAACATCAGGAGAACGACGGCGAGCGTGGCGATCAGCATGTGGCTGATGAGTTCATTTGATTTCTCGGCTGCTGTTTCTCCGTAATCGCGCGCGAGCGTGATTTGAACATCGGCCGGGACCATGGTTTTCTTTAACGAATCCACCCTCGATTCGATCTCACGCGCCAGCACAACCGCATTCGATCCTTTCTTCTTGGAGACGGCAATCGTCACGGCCGGTGCCCACGTGGGAGAGCCGGAAATTTTTTTGACGGCTTTCTTTGGGCCGGCGCCAAATAGCACATATGTTAAACGCTCGGACGGGCCGTCTCTCACATCGGCGACGTCGCCGATTTTCATCGTGTGACCGTTGCGGACACCGATGACGACATCGCGGACATCAGCGGCGGTTTGTAGAAAGCCGCTGGTTGTCAGGACGACCTCTCGGTTGTTTTCGGTGAGCGATCCGGCCGGCAGATTCCAATTGGTTTGCCGAAGGGCCTGTGCGATCTGGAGAGCGCTTGCTCCGTATCCACGCAAGCGGTTGGAATCGAGCAAAACTCGGATCTCTCTTCGCTCACCCCCGATCAGGTTGACTTCGGAAATCTCTGGAATTTTTTTAATCTCCTGGGCCAATTCTCCGGCGACTTTCCGTAGAGCGAAGCTGTCATATTTTTCGCTCCAGAGAGTCAATGCCACGATCGGCACATCATCAATTGATTTAGGCTTGACGACATACGGCCCGGCGCCCGGTGGAATCTTTTCAGGATGAGCCATCAGTTTCGTGTAAACTTTCACGAGGCTGTCTTCCGCATCCTTGCCGACATAGAAACGGACAATGGCCATCGCAAAATCAGGACGCGAGGTCGTGTACACATATTCGACACCGGGGATTTCCCAGAGTAACTTTTCAATCGGCGTGGCGACCCGCTCTTCCACTTCACGAGCCGATGCGCCGGGGAAGGGGATCATGATATCGATCATCGGAACCTTGATTTGCGGCTCCTCTTCGCGGGGAGTGATCAGGACGGCAAAGATGCCGACGGCGATTGCGAAAAGAATGATCAGCGGCGTCAGCTTTGAGTTGATGAAAGCTTGAGCGGTACGCCCGGAAAGACCGAGTGCACGCCGTACAACTTTGAGGGGATTTGCCTCTTTTTCCAGCGGATCGCTCATCGCAGCACCTCGACGGGCATGCCGTCCTCGATGTCGGATGGCGGCGAGACAACGAACTCATCGCCGGCAGAGAGGCCCGAGAGAATCTCCACAGGATCACCGGTTCCGTCGGCAATTAATACCATTCGTCTATCTGCTTTTTTGTTGTCGACAAGGAGGACGCTTGTCATCCCTCCGTGCGTGATAATGGCGGATCGAGGCAGGCGTATCACCGTGCGGATTCCAGATACAAACAAGGCTCGTCCATAGAGGCCGGCGCGAAGTCGAGTATCCTCCGGCAGGGCGATTTTTACCAAAAAGTTGTGCGTCGCCGGATCTGCTGCCGGAACGATTTCGGAAACAGTGCCGGCGAATGCGCGATCGTCGAGTGACGGCACGCGAACTTGTACCGGTGCACCGACCGAGAGGGTTTGCAGATTCTGTTCGGTCACGGCCACTTCTAATCGAATGTGGCGCGAGTCTTCCATCTTCACGAGAGGACGGCCTGGAGCGGCCATCTCTCCGACATCACAGAGACGGTCAACAATGCGACCATCGAAGGGTGCGGGGATTTCGGCGTAGCTCTGGTACGATGTGGCGGTTGCAACCGCGCCTTCGGCTTGTGACGTTGCGCCCTTGGCTGTCTCGTACTGGAAACGAGCCTGATCGAGCTCGAGTTGCGAAGCCGCTCCTTTCGCGAACAGTTTCTCGAAACGTCTAAAATTGGTTTCGGAGATCGCGGTGGCAGCCATAGCCTGCGCCAAGGCTCCACGGGCTTGCTGGATCTGCCCCGCGACATCGCGGCTGTCAATCACGATGAGGATATCACCACTGTGGGCGATATCGCCGGCCTTCTTGCGGATCTCTGTGATCGTTCCCATCACTTTGCTGGAGATGAGGGCTTCGCGAGTGGACTGGAGGGAGCCCGCGGCTTCGACAACCGTGCTCTCTTCAGAAGCCGCTGCCATCGCCGTGTGAACAGCCACCGGTGCGACATGATGTTGTGATGGGGCTTCGGATGGCCCGCATGCATTCAATGTCAGTAACAGAACGGGAATGAGCGAAAGCAATTTCTTCATCATGATGACCTACTCCTCGTTTGGGCCTGCAGGAGGAAGACCCAGGGCGAAATAAAGGGCATGGATGGACCGCTGCAAATCGAATCGGGCCTGCATGTCACGCGTGCGCGCTTCGTTGAGCATTGTTTCGACATCAAGAAGATCTGTGATCCTTGTAATACCTTGTTCAAAACGAGCGTCAAGAATGGAAAGGGCCTTTTCGGCCGATGCCACCGCAGCGGATGCAACATCTTTCCTGGCGTGAGCTTCTTTGACTCTTTGCCATGCATCTCTCACTTCAAATTCGACCTGTTGAAGATAGGATCGCTGCCCTTCCTTTGCCGCGCGTTCTTCGTCACGACTGCGTGCGACACGGGCTTGAGTCTGGCCGAAATTCCAAAAATTCCATCGAACGAGCGCCATGAGTTTATAGCTGGTGCCGTGTGATCCGAGGAAGTGATTGTCATTGAGGCTGTAGCTGCCGACAAGCGCAATCTCGGGCAGGAATTCTCCTTGAGCACGTGCCACGGCGAGCCCGGAGGCATGCACCTTGGCTGAAACAGCGACAAGATCCGTGCGGCGCGCGAGCGCGTCTTTTTCGGCCGCATCGAGCGTCATATCCGGTTCGCGCAGATCGGTCAGTGTTGAACCAAGTTGGTAATCATTTGCGAGCTCGACACCCATGACACGATTGAGCCCGACATGAGCAAGTGTGGCATTATTCGATGCTGTGATGAGGTTTTCTTCCATGTGAGCCAGCTGCACTCGAGCCTGCAAAAGGTCGGACTCGACGATCATGCCCGCATCAAAATAGGCTTGAGCCTGTTCGACGTGGCGCGATGTGGTGTCTCGCGCTTTTATTGCCAGTTCAACAACACGATCGGCCAACAAGGCATCCATGTAAGTGCTCGTGACCATAAATGTGACGGCTTCTGCTGTTCTGGTCTGGAGTGCCGTTGCAGCGTCGGTCATATGAGCCGCCTGGGCGATGCCGGCCGAGAGGCGTCCGCCTGTGTAAAGCGGCATTGTGGCCTGGACGCCGGTCATGAAGTTACCGACCGGCGACGGTCTGTTGGGATCGCTCATAACGAAGTCCGGGAATGAGAATCTCTTTTGCATCAGCTTCAGGGCGAAAACATCGGCGGGTGAATCCGTGTAAACATAGGCCTCTTGAAATTCAAAACTGGGTAGACGCGCTGCTCGAGCCTCCCTCAGTCCCTGCTTCGCCGCGTCGGCTTGCGCCGCACTCTCGAGAACCCGGGGGCTGTGATACCGAGCCAGTTCGATTGCCTGGTTGAGCGATAATTGATCGGCGGTCGCCATATACGGCAGCATCATCAGGAACAATAAGGAAGACATCAATTTTCCATTCATGACTCCACCACTTTGCAGGAAATGATATTTTCATTCATCTGCACGTGCGCCGTGATTGAATTTGCGACCAGACAGTTGCGCTTGGCGTCCTGAAGCACTTTGCGAGCGGCCTCGATCTCTACGCCCGCTGGCAGAGAAATAACAGGTTCGAGAATGATCTCTGTAAACTGCAGCATTCCATCCGCCGTTTCCAAGATGCCGCGAGCATGACAGCGATAGTCGAGAAAGGAGATCTGTTGCCTCGCGGCCGTGCCGACGAAGGTGCACATGAGGCAGACGTTCACTGCCTGCACGAAGAGATCCTCCGGAGACCAGTAGCCGGGATGACCCTTGAATTCCGGTGGAGTGGCTACCTCCACAGGCGGTTTGCCATCGGCCTCGATTCGCCCCTTCCGCTCCGACGTCCAGATGACGTCGACGTCATAGGCAAAAGATTTGGGTTTTGCTTGGAATTTCATTTTCTTTATCCTTGCATATTATTATATTAGAAATAATGCATATTTGAGATAAAAATGCTATCTCTTCATTTTTTCATTTCCACTGCCAGCTCAGCCGCCATTCTTCCTTCCACCTTGATCCGTTCGACCAGCATTTTCTTGACAAGATCAAGAGCCTTGACAAGCCTGCGGTCGGCAATGGAGTAGTAGACACAGGTGCCGTCCCTACGTGTCTCAACCATTTTTTGTTGTCGGAGTATTGCGAGATGCTGGGAGAGATTGGCTTGAGGTATGCCTGTCATCTCGCCGAGTTGCTGGACAGAATGTTCGCCATCGCGCAACAGATCGATGATTTCTAGTCTCTTGGGGCTGGTGAATACGTGGCAGAGCTCCGAATGCAACTGGTAGTAAAGATCGGTTCCTTTTATTGTCATGATATATTCGAATATTATTATATGAGCAATATTCTAGCATGTCAAGAGATATTTCTCCGATCCGTGAGCAAAAATCTCAGCCTGCTTCTATCCCCATGAGGAAATGGCCAGGGACAAAATTAAAATCAAGCAAGACTCGATCTTCCTCGGCGAGTTGGATTCCAGGCTTGATCAAGTCAGTATTCGTCCAGGAGGAATGTCCATGAGTCGGAGGATGGGCGTGGCAATACTGCTTCCGCCGACGCTAAAGAGGCCGAAAAGGAAGCCGAGTAGGCATCCAATGCCAATCATAATGAGGTTATGATTCATGTTTTTCAATTTTAATTCATTGAAGCACATTCCGCCGGTGCATGATATCCGGCATTATGAACGGCTCTTTTGGGGAGAAGGTCGAGGCAGATGTTTTCCTGCTGATTCGTTTGTTATCGAGTCGATGCTCCATCCTCGATGGTGACTCGGGCAACTTTGTTGCTGGATTGCAATTTCACGATACGACTACCCTGAAAGGATCGTTTCGGGTAAACTTCTAGGATGCTGATGAGACG